>DAPJ01000028.1:135091-138000 GCA_002502095.1 Euryarchaeota archaeon UBA62 | reverse complement strand
GGCATGGTAGATGGTGGCCTAGCAGATGATAACCAAGATAACAACCAGTTAACTAGATTGATGCCAGTTGCAATTTGGCATGACTCAATGGATAACGGATTTTGTGGAGACACAGACGGAGATGGCGTAAATGACTGTCCAAATGTTCCTTATGCAAATGAGCCCGTTTGGGTCGGAGGTGGCTATGAGGCAGATGGCTCATTATCTTCTGATCCGGATACGTACGGCCATTGGAGGATGATTGACTCAGACGATTCTGCTGAGGGGGATAAACATTGGAGAGTTGCAAGAGAGGATTCTGATTATGCCAGTAACAGGCATGACAGACTTTGGTGGGGATGGTTTACTCCTTTCCAGAATTGCGATGACCCGGGACACGGTCTTGGATATGGGATACAGGACCTATCCTTGTCTGAACAGTATGGTTCGAGGTTCTGTAAGATGAATCTACGAGGATTTGACTATCTAACAATGCAGATGGTCACCTATGCTTGGGGGGAGATGGGTCCGGGTGATTCCGTAAGTATTGAAGCAGATGCATCTTCCTCTGTTGAATCATTCAATTACACCGGTCTAGGACTTTCTCCTATCGACTATGACTGGTCAATGAGCGTCTGGAATATGACGGGATTGCACCAAACCGGCGAGTACAATCTTGCATTCAAATTCGATTCGGATAGCTCTCAAGCATCCGGGGGAATAGCGATCGACTCTTTCCTAATATTTGCCATAGAGAGGGTTCCGCAGTATACTGTGGATGTTGATTGTGACGATCCTCTCCCTAACGCGTACTTAGTTGTACCAGCCGAGGTTGAGTCTCTCTACTGTAGGATAACGAATAATGGATACGTCGATGTCACATTGAGGCTTTATACCGAGGTAACCAACCAATCTTGGATGTATGGTTATCCGATTAGAATCGACTCAAATAATCCTGTTGATCATGATAATTTCGTTGTGACAGATGTTGTCAAGGCTCTCGAAACTACAGATGTCTGGTTTAATATCACTATCCCTGATGGTGCTATTGTTCAGGAGATGATGTGGTTTGTGGATATCAATGATGGCACTACAAACTCAACTAAGGCAACGCTTGGACTACCTGAAGTAAGGGGCATACCACTTTCCGTTCAAGCAGCCTACTCCTGTAAACTGGAACCTGAGACTCTAGCTTATCCCGATGCCACTATTCTACCCGGGGAAAACGCCACAATTCCAATGAAATTCAAGAATACCGGCAATCAAATCGCAACATGGAATCTGGGCGCATCTTTCGCAGATACTAGCTGGGGGCCAGAAAATGTCGAGTGGTATGATGTAGAAGGAGACTTGGTGACCAGCTTAGACCTGGCCATTAATGAGGAGCTCGATTTATTCGCTAAGATTCTGACTCCCGATCAAATTCCACCCGGTATATACCAAATCACATTGATCGCCAGCGGAAGGGCTCCAGCCCAATTTATGTCTACGCCAATGATTGAGATAGAAGTTCCAGTTCAGTATGATATTGATGTAATGCCGTTCGTGACACAGTTTGACGCTCCAGCAGATGGAGTGTTCAGGTCAGTAGAGGTATTGTTGGTTAACAATGGTAACTCTGAAGAGGCCTTTGACCTGTATCTGGATGCAAACTGGAGACTAGGGGCATCTCTCAATACGGATAGAACTTTGGGAATCACACCTTTTGGAGGCGACTCAACCTTCTTCCTGATGCTTCCAATGCCATACGGTCTAGAGCCAGAGACTTACGAAATTAAGATAATTGCCAGGAGTGTATCCGACCCAACATTCGAACAGACTAAAAGAGTGTATCTTACAATCCCCGAGACTCATTTAGTTGAGGTGGAAGACTTAGACATGTTGCAAGAAGTCTTCAGGGGAGGGGATGCACCAAGGACGGTAAACTGGGAAGTAACGAATAATGGTAACATCGATGACGCTTTCTATATCGATTTTGATCACCTCTCTGATGTTTCAGCGGAAGCCATGAATCTAGTTTCGGACTCAAATGGACTCAGGACACCATTTATCGCTTCAGGTGAGTCATACAATGTCACAGTTACTTACTCATTCGATGACGAAGCTTTCGGAGATAGGACAATCTCAATGATAGCTACAAGCAAGTCATCCCCCAACGACTCTCCATCCGTATCGGGAACTGGTATAGCTGAATTCCACGTTGGGGATCAGGGTTGGATTGTTTTGTTACCTCCAAATGATGTTACCATCTCAGAGCCAGACAATGATATTGAACTAACATTCTCTGTCAAGAATGACCATCCTACTGATGCACAACTAGTCAGGACCGATGTAGATAGGGACTCGGATCTATTCTTCAATATAGTAAATGCTAGAATAGAGCAAGAGGATAGGGATTTTGTTCTGGATGTAAATACAACTAGATTGATTGTAGTCACTCTCGAAGTCACCGACGAAAATCTTGACTCACTATCAGATAACTCAATGACTTTCGAACTGACTCTAGATGTTGATTCCGATATAGACAAGATATCCAGAACGGTCATGATAACTCTGCTCAGGCCCGTTCCAATCGACGAAGGACCCACCGCAGAAGAGGCGGCGTGGTTTGGAGGAAATATCCTTTTCCTACTGGCTGGTGTAGTTGTAGTCATGGCTCTTCTTGCTGTGACTCTGAGGACAATGAGGTCTGCAACAGGCCCCCTTGAGGAGATTTCATCACTAGATGACTACGAGATGAGTGTAGCAGGAAGCGGCTGGTCCTCTGGCGATCCTCCGGCAGTCCCTCCTCTGCCTTCCTCAGATGAGGTTGCAAACTCAATGTATGGGGGTACTAAGGAAATCTTTGAACAGCCCCCTCCTCCAATTCCAGTGAAGCAGAATGTTGAACAGGTCACGGAACCAGAGCCTGAGAACATTTCAGAAGAGGT
>DAPJ01000028.1:16604-134723 GCA_002502095.1 Euryarchaeota archaeon UBA62 | reverse complement strand
AGATGGCTAGATCAGCAAAACGACTAGCGGTAGAAAACCACTAGTTAGTCCAGTGCGAGCCCTTATGACCCCCCCTTAGGTGGGCTGTCTCCAAGAATAAGGAGTCTAAGCAGATGTATGGCGGTCAGCAACCAATTTTCATATTAAAAGAGGGTACTGAGAGAACTAGTGGCAAGTCCGCTCAGAGTAACAACATTGCCGCGGCTAAGGCAGTGGCAGATGCAGTAAGATCTACATTAGGGCCCAAGGGCATGGATAAGATGCTAGTTGATAGCATGGGGGATGTAGTAATCACCAATGACGGCGCTACAATCCTAAAGGAGATGGACATAGAACATCCAGCAGCAAAGATGATCATAGAAATTGCAAAAACACAGGAACAACATTGCTATGATGGCACAACTAGCGCCGTGGTTATAGCTGGAGAACTGCTCAAGAGAAGCGAGGATTTAATCGAGCAAAACGTTCATCCTACTGTAATCTGTGAAGGATTCAGACTGGCATCTGAGAAGGCTTCCGATTTGATAGAATCACACGCTTTGAAGGTCAATGAGGAGATTCTCAAGGAAGTGGCTAAGACTGCCTTAACAGGTAAGAGCGCAGGCGCCGTCAAGGACTTCCTTGCAGACATTAGTGTTGAAGCGGTTATTGCTGTTTCTCAGTCAGACGCAGAAGGAAATATAGTCGATGTAGACGATATCAAAATTCAGAAGAAGCAAGGCGGCTCAATAAGAGATAGTGCCCTAATCGATGGAATCGTTTTGGACAAGGAGAGGGTACACAGCGGAATGCCAAAATCAATCTCGGAAGCTAAAATAGCATTGATAAACTCGGCTATTGAAGTTAAGAAGACAGAGGTAGATGCAAAGATTCAGATCACCGATCCAAATATGCTATCACAGTTCCTTGATGAAGAAGAGCAATATCTCAAATCTTTAGTTGAGAAATTCCAGTCAGTGGGAGCAAATACAGTAATTTGTCAGAAAGGAATAGACGATCTTGCCCAGCACTACATGTCTAAAGAGGGAATTTTCGCTATCAGAAGGGCGAAGAAGAGCGATATGGGAGCTCTTTCCAAGGCCACAGGCGCGAGAATAGTCACCAATATAGATGATCTAACTTCAGATGATTTAGGCTCTGCTGCAAATGTTGAGGAGAAGAAGATTGGCGATTCTGACATGGTATTCATAGAAGGATGCCCCGAGGCCAAGAGTGTCTCTGTCTTAATCAGAGGCGGGACCGAGCATGTTGTCGATGAAATAAAAAGAGCTTTTGATGATGCAGTCGGCGTTGTAGCTGTCGCCCATGAAGATGGATCCGTACTGACTGGAGGTGGCTCAGTCCTGGCTGCAATTAGTAGAGACCTTAGGTCATACGCCGAAAGAATAGGGGGAAGGGAGCAGATGGCAGTGGAAGCATTTGCAGGAGCTCTAGAAGTAATTCCCAGGACTCTTTCTGAAAATGCTGGACTTGATCCTGTGAATACAATAATTGACCTAAGAAAAGCCCACTCTGAAGGTAAAAGCCACTTTGGAGTTAATGTGTACGAGGGTGGGGTCGCCGATATGAGCAAATCCCAAGTTCTCGAGCCAAGTAGGGTAGTCGAACAGGCTATTCAGAGTGCATCTGAGACTGCAGTAATGATCCTAAGGATAGATGATGTCATTTCCAGTAGGGGAGCTTCTCCCGGGGGAGCAGGCGAATTCGATGGATTAGACATGTAGTCCCGATTTTCTGAGATTTAAGAAGTCCTTCCGAGAAGTCTGAAGCATCATATTCAATAATCGGCGTCCACTGGAAACATTATCCAGCCTACGGCTGGTATGGTGATTGTGTGTCAGAAGACGGTGGTTCTGCAGAGGGTGGTCTCGAAGACTTCCTTAATTCCGGTGATAGATCATTGGAGGTCCTATTCGGTTCCCAGTCAGGAAATGCGGAAGGTCTAGCCTCGAAGATAGCTAAGATTGCCAAGTCTTACGGTCTTCAAGGTAATGTGCACGATATGGATGGATTTGATTTCAACTCCCTGTCCTCAAAAAAGAGAGTAATCATAGTTTGCTCAACATGGGGAGAGGGAGAGCAACCAGATAACGCAGAGGAGCTCTGGAAATTTGCTAACTCAGGTGCCGCAACTAGACTTGAAGGGACCCATTTCGCTGTCTGCGCTTTAGGAGACACTAGTTACGAACTATTTTGTGAATCAGGAAAGGAATGGGACGGATTATTCGAAAAGTTAGGCGCTACAAGAATAGTCGAACGTATAGACTGCGATGTGGATTACGACGCTCCCGCGTCTGAATGGACTCTCAAGGCTCTTCCCGCTCTCGCAGCTGTTGATAGTACAGGGCAGTTCTTTGAAGACATGGTGGATGATATCGTACAATTCGCCAGTGGCTCTTCAGTCGGTGCAGGGGGCGAAGATGGTTTCACAGTCCCAGTAATCGAAGCCGAACCGATCCAAGTCGAGATTTCCATATTCAGATTCGATCCGTCGGATAATACTACTGGTAGAGATTCTTGGGCATGTTCGATACCTGGTCATCTTTCTGTTTTAGAAGCCTTGAGAGCTATCAAAGAAACCCATGATGGAACCTTATCATTCAGGGATGGAAACGATGATGATCCAACAACAGCCATCTCAGTCAATGGGAGACTTATAATTCCTGGAAGAGCGAGACTCGATAGTGTAGTTACATCTAGAGGGGACTCAATGAAACTAAGGATCGACCCAATACCTGGGTCCGAAGTAATCAGGGACCTCATAGTCGATCACTGGGCCCTAGAAAGGAAGAGGGAGTCTTCCAGGCCTTGGATGGTGGCCGCCACCAGAGAGGGGATCCAGACCCCACAAGGGGTCTTCGGCTCAATGAATCAGTCCACTGCTCTCAGGATTCACTCTCTTGCTGATTATGACAGTGCTCCACTTCTACATTCTAGTTCCGATGCTGTTCCTTATGCTAATGGCTTCCTCGGACCTGCAGTCTTGGCAAGTACATGGGCCCGACGCAACGACCCTAGGACGGCCCCCGAGAGAGTAGTAGAACTGGACGCTATTCTTGGGTCAAGCAACGGTATCAAGGCAGAAACTGACTTGGCCCCTATATTCAGGAGAAAAGGGTACTCAAAATCAGTATCCGAGGGCCTTCTAGAAGCCAGAACTAGCGCGATTGAAAACGACTCATTCAATGGTAAGCTCGGTAAGCATGTTTGGTGGTACTGTTGGACAGTCAAGAGTAGTGGTAAGGTAAACGATACAGTACTCTACAGACAAGTTCTGGGCCCAATAGGACTCCTAGGAAATCTATTCTCAGGAGTTACGGCAAGAATGTTTCTCGGATTCACCAGGACTGGAGGAAATGTCCTCAATAGTTTACAGGGAATGGTAGCTCCTCCTGCAGGAATAGGAAAAATGCCCAGACAACTCAATTCTTCTGTCGCCAATCACCATCAGGTGATCGCCATCTACAACGAAATGGATGGTAGGTTCTGATGCCTCTAAAGTATGCCTATCACCCGGGAAATGTAGCTCACAGTGGTTCGCCGGAAGTAGCAGATACCATGGATGCAGTTGCTAGAAATCTCGGTCTCGAACTTACGCCCTTGGAGGGCGCAACATCCTGCGGAGCAGGGATCATCAAGCAGGCCAATCAACGACTTCAATTAGCACTCAATGCCAGAACATTCGCAATGTCAGAGTCACTAGGTCTAGAAATCCTTACTCCCTGTGCAGCAACAGCTGGAAATCTGAAACAGGATTTAGAAAAGCTACGCTCTGACAATATTCTGATGAAGGAAATTAATGATGTCCTAATCAAAACATGTGGCATGGAATTCACAGGAAATACCGAGGTTCACCATCTCTTGCACGTCTTAGTTGATGAAATAGGACTTGATAAGGTCGAGAAACTGGCTGTAAATAAGTTCGACTTCAGGGTGGCACCCTATTACAGCCCCTATTTCCAAATGGAAGGGGCGTGCGGAGGAGATAGTGTTAATGATCCAGAATATTTCGAGCAATTGGTTCAATCCCTGGGAGGAAGGCCAATCGAATGGGAGGGTAGGGTTCTCAGTGTCGGCGCCCCAGGCATATTCTCAGAGGAACCGACCGTACTAAGGCAATCAGCAGCTGTAATCTCCGAAGCCAAGGAAGAAGGAGCAGATATAATCGTCAGTGCGTGCAATCTCTCCCACTCAATACTGGATATATACCAGGGAAAGGCATCTAGGGCAACTGGAATTATTACTAATATCCCAGTGATACATCTGACCGAGCTACTTTCTTTCGCCTTCGGCAATCACAATACCAGATTCGCTCAACTAAGGACTAGGATAGCAGTAATCGGAGACTAGTCTCTAGAACTCATCAAGACCGTACTGGCCCCTAGGTCGTATTTTCTCAGAGGGAAGGTTCTTGTTCGATTTATCATCAATATCTGCAGGAGTCAAATCAGTTTTGGAAATTTGACTCCTTCTCTTCTCCCTCTCCGATATTACAAATTCATTGGCCGGTAGTAAGAATCCTTCGTCAACGACTGAAAACCTACCCAAGTTGGATAGGTCTGAGTGATGTACGCGAGGAAGACTTCTCCTTACTCGATGTACAGCCCTCTGCATATTCTCCTCCCTCCTCACCGCCGCGGCCTTGGCCCCTTCGTCTCTTGTACCCTCAGCAATCAGAACGATGACCTCCCCAAGACGCCGTCTTCCTGTTCTACCCCTTCTCTGTATTGTACGTATCTCACTAGAAACCGGTTCATAGAATATTACCAGGTCAGCAGACGGTATATCGAGGCCCTCCTCCCCTATCGAGGTCGCCAAAAGTACATTTGCCCCACCGCTTCTAAACTCATCGAGAACACTCACCTGATCTTTTGGAGAAAGACCCTGCCTCCCCCCTCTAGCAGATTGTCCAACAAAACGTACTGCTTTCACACTATCTAGTCCCTCCAGAGAGGACTCTAACGATGCTACTGTGTCTCTGTAGTTAGCGAAAACAATTACTCTACTATTCGGATCCCGTCGTAATCTTTCTCTTATCATCCTCCTGACCGCACCAATTTTAGAGTGTATCTCGGCCATTCCCTCTAGCTTATCTGAAAGGTCCCTGACACGAGGATCTCTGAGGAAATCTCGGACTGTTTTCTTACTTGAATCATCACCATTTTCCAATCTGTCCAAGTATTCTCTAGATGCCGATACTCCTTGGCTCAAAAGACAATTGATAAGATGATGCAATCTCATAGCAATTGCAATCTGGGAGACTGATTGATATCCACTAACTTCTCCTCTCCCAATTGCGGATCTTGATCTATCCATCGCACTGGATAGTCCCGCGAAACTAATCATTCCAGGTAAAATGTATCTTCCAAGACGTCTCTGCCTGTCCACAATGCCTTGTTGCCAAATTACGAATGGTTGGGCCAGTTCCTTCATTTCCTCAGGAACTCTAACCGTAATCTCTCTAATCTCCAACTCTGATAGATATCCCTTAAGCATCTCCTCATCAGAATTTCTAATGTGTATTCTACTGGCCCCAGTCCTAGTACAAATTTCCCTCACAGTGTCTGGTCTGTGACCGGGACTAGCTGTCGCTCCAAGAATGTGAGGTGAGCTACTTGATGAGATGTAGTAATCACACACCATTGCCATTGCATGCTCCCCAGTACAGTGGTGTGCCTCATCAATAACTAGAAGTGAGAATTCCGATAGTTTCAGAACATCATTCTTGACATCATTAACAACCACTTTTGGAGTAGCTATGATTAGTCTAGAAGATCCCCACAAGCCAACTCTATTGGAAGGAGGAATCTGACCAGTAATTGAAACAGCCTCTTCCTCAAGTGAAAGCATCTCTCGTATTGACCTGAGGTGCTGATCAACAAGGCCAACGGTTGGAGCAATCAATATTACGCGACCATTTTCTTCAGACAGCTTATTGGCGATCGCCATCCATATCACCGCGGTCTTACCTGCTGCCGTTGGCATTACCAAGAGCATGGAAGTGGTGAGTGCCTCGTCAACCGCCTCTAGCTGGTAAGCCCTAGCTTCAACAAGACCTTCACTGAGCAAAGCATGGCTCACATAGGGTGACACGGATGCTTCCATTATCGCAGGGGTTGAAAATAGTTTCAGTGGGATTGTTTGTTTGCAGTGATGTTTTCTCTATCCCGATTCGTTCATATAGGGCATGTTTGTCGGAAGGCTGCTCACTACGTGAGGTACCAGACACCTGAAGGCTCTGCAAAAGCATCCTCAGAACCAGCCGACCACTCGGAAAGCTGGAATGGTGTCACGGTACCTCCCTGACGTGGTTAGCCCGGAAAAACGCCGTTTACGGCAATATTCCGGTTATTGCAAAGGAGGATTAGAATGGCCGACAAGAGTAGACCCCGCCGAGGTAGCATGGGCTTTAGCCCACGGAAGAGGGCACTCAGAAAGTTTGGTAGAATTCAAGCATGGCCTGAAAATTCCGACTCCGAGATCAGAGTACTGGGTTTCGCGGGCTGGAAAGCAGGAATGACCCATGTACTGATGAGGGACACCAATCCAAACTCGACTTCCGCTGGACAAGAGGTCCGAAAAGCGGTTACTGTAGTGGAATCACCACCAATGAAGGTTCTAGCAGTTAGGGGGTACAAGATGACTCCCTATGGTATGCAGACAGCCGGTGAGGCTTGGGCAGACCTGACAGACTCAAGCCCAGATGGACTAATGCCGAGACTAGCAAACCAGACTCGTGGAGAGAGGGACGCAGAGCAAGGCAGGAAACCAGCAAAGAGAGGCGGTAGAATTCCTTCAAGAAGTGGCTCTGCCGAAGGTGCTCTAGACTCCCTCAAAGATCAGGATTTGTGCGAAGTTAGACTGATAGTCGCTACCCAGCCCTCCCTCGTTAAGAGTATCCCGGGAAAGACTCCAGAGATTATGGAGGTCGGACTCACTGGAAGTGATAACTCCGCCAAACTAGAATGGGCCTCCGAGAAACTAGGGGGAGAAATTTCTGTTGCAGATGTTTGGAACCCCGGTCAAGACGTAGATGTAGTCGGCGTTACCAAGGGCAAGGGATGGCAAGGAGCAGTCAAGAGGTGGGGTGTGAAAATCCTGAGCCACAAGAATAGCAAGAGAAGGCGTCAAGCTGGTAACCTCGGTGACTTCGGTACTGGATACGTTAGAAAGACTGTACCTCAGGCAGGACAGATGGGGTACCACCAAAGAACCGAGCTCAACAAGAGAATACTGAGGATATCCAATCCAGAGGAATCTGAAATCACTCCTGCAGGAGGTTTCTTGAACTACGGTGAGGTCACTAATCCATATGTCCTATTCCAGGGAAGTCTTCCCGGCCCCTCTAAGAGGATGCTTAGATTTAGAGATCCAATAAGGCCAAGATCAGATAGTCAAGAAGTCGTACTTACATATGTCAGTACATCAAGCAAACAGGGGGTCTGAAGTTGAAGGTAAAGGTTTACGATTTAGTCAACTCCGTCGACCAAGAGGAGCTGGATGCCGGATTACTAGCTGAGTCTTTCTCCGTAGAGGCCAAGCAAGGGAAGGCAGTCAGCCTGCCAGATGCCTTCTCATCAGACATCCGAATGGACCTCATCCGCTCTGCCGTACACTCCTCTAGGGCCAATCGACGCCAGCCTTACGGGCACAGGGAGCACAACGGGAAGAAAGCACCACAACCAGGTATGAAACACTCCGTGGAATGGTGGGGCAAGGGAAGAGGTGTATCTAGGATTATGAGGAAGACCGGCCAAAGAACCGGTGCTCAAAATCCACATACGCGTGGTGGACGTCGTGCGCACGGCCCAAAAGTCGACAAAGACTGGACACAGAAACTAAACTCCAAGCAAAGAGCGGTCGCGAGAGATTCCGCAATTGCAGCTTCTGCAGACCCTGATATTGTCGCAGCTAGGGGGCATAGATTCGATGAAGGTACTAATTTCCCCATAATCATCGATGGCTATGTCGAGTCTAGACAGGGATCTGACGAGAAGTATGATGTTGAATCTCTTCCACTTCAGTACTCCACTAGGAAGTTCATCGCAATGATGGAGGGCATAGGCCTCGGAGAGGACTTAATCAGAGCCAAGTCTGGAAAAACTATCAGAGCTGGAAAGGGGACCATGAGGGGAAGAAAGACAAGAACACCGAAGTCTATCCTTCTGGTGGTTTCCAACAGAGATGGCCTCCACAAGGCCGCTTCAAACGTTCCAGGGGTAGATGTTGTTGTTGCTAAGGATCTTTGTGCAGAAGACCTAGCTCCAGGGGGGGACCCTGGAAGGCTGACAGTTTGGACCAAGCAAGCAATAGAGGCAATGAGGTGAATATATGACAGATCCATTCGATATTATCCTGATGCCTTGGATTACCGAGAAGACCCTTGAAGCTAGAAGGGTCTCAGATCCAGATATCGGATTCCTTCAGAACAACAACAGAATAGAATTCATAGTACACAGGGACGCTACTAAAGCTCAGATTAAAATGGCGGTTGAAGAGCTGTTTGAGGTCAAAGTAGCCAAGGTAAATACAAGAATCACAATCACCGGCAAGCACGCTTCTGTGCGTTTGGCCGAAGGTTACGATGCAGAGGAGGCGGCACTCAAGCTTGGTGCTTTCTGATGAGGTGATAATATGGGTAAGAGAACACGTTCACAACGCCGAGGTTCGAGTCCTAAGAATAGGGTCTCAAGTCATAGATTCCCAGCATCGAATACCCTCCCAAGGGTGAAGGATAAGATTGGAGAGGTAGTTGGCCTGATCCATAGTCCTGCCCATACAGCCCCACTGGCCAAAATCAAGTTTGAAGACGGTACAGAGGGTCATATGGCAGCTCCAGAGGGAATTTCAGTAGGTCAACCAGTTTCATTTGGAGAAAATGTTGAGCTGAGGCCAGGTAATGTTACAATTCTCGGTAGTATCCCAGAAGGTACGCCGGTGTCTAATGTCGAGTCAAGGCCTGGAGATGGTGGCAAATTCGCCAGATCAGGGGGGAATTCAGCAATAGTCGAAAGTAGGACTGGCGACAGAGTCAGAATTAGATTGCCCAGTGGCAGAATCAAGGAACTACTTTCCACTTGCAGAGCAACAATAGGCGTACTTGGAGGTCACGGTAGAACAGAAAAACCACTGATGAAGGCAGGGGCTGCTCATTACAGGGCCAAGGCCAGAGGAAAGCTGTACCCGACTGTATCTGGTGTGGCCATGAATCCAGTAGATCACCCTCATGGTGGCGGTAATCATCAGGCTGTCCATGGTCCTAACTCGGTCAGTAGAAATACTCCCCCTGGTAAGAAGGTAGGAAATATCGCACCTCGCAGAACCGGCCGTGGAAGAGTAAGGCAACAGGAGGTCGAGTGATATGGCCCGTCGTTCCAAGAAGGCATTCAGGTCACCAAAACTTGCCAGGAGGCAAGCTAGGAAGAGGAGATCCAAGATTAGCGAGAGGAGGAAGAAAGAATTCCTCTGGAGAGGTTACACGTTAGACCAGCTTCTTGAGATGCCACTGATGCCTCCTGAAGATGACTTCGAGGCCATCAGTATTGCTTCTCTAATGCCATCAAGGGCGAAAAGGTCCATCGTAAGGATGTACGAGGGGCTAAATCCCGAATCTGAGAAGCTCCTAGAAAAAATAAGATCAAGTGAGGGCAATAAGATCATCAAGACTCACTGTAGAGGTCTGTACATTCTACCTGAAATGGTTGGAAAGAACATTGGGGTACACAATGGTAGAGAATTCGTCAATATCGAGGTCGTCCCTGAGATGATCGGGCACTCCCTTGGAGAATTCGCAATAACGAGGAAGTCGGTAACACACACAGGACCAGGTGTTGGGGCAACTAGATCCTCGACCCATGTAGCATTGAAGTAGGTGAAAAAATGAGTAGGAGATCAGGAAACTCGCAGAGCGGATACACCCAGCTGCTTGAGGGTTCAAATCTTGTCACTGCTAGGGCAGTCAATGTTGACATGCATCACAAGCACTGCTATCACATAGCCAAGGCACTACGCGGAATGAACGCGGCAGATGCAATTTCCTATCTCGAGGACGTTATAGAAAAGAAGAGGGCAATACCTTACGTCAGGAGATCTAGAAGAGGAAGGGGCGGAAATACCATGGCTGGACACAGAAAGGGCAAGATGGGCCCAGGAAAGTATCCAAACAAGGCCTCAAAGGAATTCATCAAGCTAATCAATAGCGCCATGGAGAATGCCAGACAGAGATTCGATACCATCGATCCCGAGGATATGACAATTACACATTTAGCCGCACACAGGGGACAGATAGCTAGACACTGGAGGCCAAGAGCACAAGGTCGTGCCACCCCCAAGAATCACTATCAAGTAAACCTCGAGATATTTTTGGAGTATTTCGGTGACGAAGATGAAGGGGATGATTTCTGATGTCTCAAAATACAGTTAGAACCTTCATTCATAGGAACGTCGAGAGACAACTAGTCAGAGAGTACCTGCTCAAGGAGACCGAGAGAGCAGGGTTTGGGGGCTTACACTTCCAGAGGACTCCAGAGGGCACCAAAGTCACCCTTCAAGCAGAGCAGGTTGGCCGAGTAATTGGGAGAAAGGGCAAAGTTATACGAGAACTCGAAACACGTCTGAAGTATGATTTCAAGCTTCAAGAGCCAAAACTCGAGGTCGAGGAGATTACCGAGCCAAGACTCAACGCTCAGGTTATGGCAAGCAGAATGGCCAGCTCACTTGAAAGAGGCTGGTTCTTCCGTAGAGCAGGCCATAGCACAGCACAGAGCATAATGGACGCTGGCGCAAGAGGATGCTTAGTCACATTGAGTGGAAAGATCACAGGCGCTAGACACAGAGTCGAAAAGTTCCAGCAAGGGCACATCAAATTCTGTGGAGAAACCGCTCTTCAGTTCATGGATGTCGGGTACTCTGTAGCAGTAAAGAAGCTGGGAACTGTTGGATGTTCAGTAAGGATAATGAGGCCCGGTGTTAAGCTACCCCATGAAGTAACTATCCTGGATAGGCACGAAGTAGGACTCCCTCCTCTTGAGGATGTCGCATACATTATTCCCGAAGAAGAAGAGCCAGTTGTGGACGAATCATCAGAACCAGTCGCCGACACCGAGGAAGTGATTGACTCCGCTCTGGAAAAGATGGCGGAGATCGAGTCAGACCCCAGCAAGGAGGAAGAGTGAATGTCACACGTCAGTCCCCGAGATATCGAAACGATGAGCTCAGAGCAACTTCTGAGGACATTGGACGATTTAAAAGACGAGCTTTTGCAACTCCGAGCACAACAAGCACTTGGGGGCTCATCATCAAACTCCGGATCTTACAAGCAAACTCGAAGGAGTATTGCTAGGATACTCACTAAAATCAATCAGGAAAACAAGGGGGGCGAGTAGATATCTGGGATATGCAATACGTGTGGCCTTCCACAAGAGGTATGCATATGCCAGGAGATTGCCAAAGAGCAACAGAAGGCAGTCATCTCGGTAGTTCGCAGACGTTATGGGAAAATGGTGACCATAGTGGAGGGAATAGACGACTCGGCAATAGATTTGGGGCAGTTAGCCAAGATTCTCAAAGGGGCATGCGCGAGTGGCGGGACAGTCAAAGATCGTACCATAGAGCTTCAAGGAGATCACAAGAAGAGAGCGTCCAAAGTCTTGGAACAGAATGGATACAAGGTGGAGGTAAGATGATGTCTAGAATGATTAATCTCCCTTGGATATCTCATACATTGAGTGTCGTCAATTCAGATGACCCAACCCTCATAGGGGTCTCGGGAACAGTACTAGACGAGACCAAGAAGACAATACTAGTTCGTACTGAATCCGGTGACTTGACATTGGCAAAAGAAGTAATTACATTCACTATTGACTCAGGAGAGGCCATCGATGGATCCAGAGTCGCACAGAGAGCAGAGGACAGGATTGGGAGGAGATACTAGATGACCGGAATCAGAGATATCGGAGTTGATGTGATTGCCCCAACAGGAGAATGGGATGGGGACGATAACTGTCCTTTCTACGGAAGTCTAAGAGTCAGGGGCCAGATTATCGAGGGCTCGGTCTCTACTACTGGCATGGCAGGATCAATAGTTGTCGAAAGAGAGATTACAAGATACATGAAAAAATATGAGAGGTATGAGAAGAGAACAAGAAGGTACCCAGCCCACCTCCCATCATGTATTGGAGGAGTCGAGGTAGGAGACAGAGTACGCATAATGGAGTGCAGGCCTCTTTCCAAGACGGTCAATTTCTGCGTCATAGAGAAGGGGGCACCGATATGAAGGGAATTCCTGGTAGAGTGACAAAGGCTCTACCTTCGCAAGCGAAGCTTGAATGTGCTGATAATACAGGTGCAAAGGTAGTCCAGCTAATTACGGTTCTAAACAAGGGCGGAGTTGCTAGGAGGTACCCAGCCGCAGGCGTCGGAGACATGACAAAAGTCACCGTGAAAAGAGGTACTCCGGAGACACGAAGGCAGATGTTCAATGCAGTAGTAATCAGGCAGTCCAGGCCATTCAGAAGAGTAGATGGAACATGGGTCCAGTTTGAGGATAATGCCTGTGTTATTACCAACGAACGTGGTGAAGTTCAGGGTTCAGATATCAAGGGCCCTGTAAGCAGAGAGGCGGCCGAGAGATGGCCAAGGATAGCCGCGACTGCGAAACAGATAGTGTAGAGAGGTGAATGATTATGACAAGAAGCAGCAAAGCAAGCAAACAGCGCCTCAGTCAATCTGACGCTCCTACACATGTCAAGAGGAAGAGAATGAGAGCCAGGCTCGTCACAGACGATCCAGATTTAATCAATATCAGAACTGTTACTGTCAGAGTCGGAGACGAGATAGAGATTGTAAGGGGAGATTTCGGCCACCCAAACAGCGCCAAAGCAGATACTAAAGGAAAGAGACTCGGACAGCCCAGGGGAAGGGCTGGTATCGCGGCAAAGGTCGCTAGAGTGGATACTGGCAGTGGCATGATTTTCGTAGACGGCCTCACGATGGCTACCGCTGACGGAAAGGAAGAAGCAGTCCCAATCCATCCTTCTAACGTGATAGTTACCAAGCTATTCGAGGGAGATACGCTCAGACTTAAGAGACTCATCGAGAGAACTAGTGGAGGCGACACAGAATGAGCAGTAGCCACATGAAGAGACTAACCATGCCAAGGAGCTGGCCTCTTCCAAGAAAGTCCTCAGTTTGGATTCAGAAGCCAAATCCTTGCGGGCATCCTCTCGATCTTTGTATGCCCATGGGAGTAATCCTCAGAGACGTTCTCGGCGTGGCTCAGAATAGACGTGAAGCTAAGAAAATACTACACTCAAAACTGGTCAAGGTCGATGGAGCCATTGAAACCGACATCGGAAGGGGAGTGGGGCTAATGGATGTCCTAACTGTCGGAGATGTTAGCTACAAATGCGTCTTGGACACCAATGGCAAGCTTAGATACAGAACGATACCAGCCAAGGAAGCATCGACTAAGATATGTAGGGTGATGGGGAAGACCACAATCAAGGGGGCTAAGACGCAAGTTCATCTTCATGATGGCAGAAATTTGCTATTCAATGAGAACCCCGAATATAAGACTGGAGACTCCCTTGTAATCTCCTTGCCAGATCAAGAAGTAAAATCATACCACAAGTTCGAGGAAGGATCAATTGCATACCTTACCGGTGGTAACCACATCGGAGAACTAGCTACTGTCAGGGGCCAAGACATCAAGAGATCATCCAAGGCTAACGAGGTCCAATTCGATGACTTCGGTACAATCTCAGATTATGTTTTCATCATCTCAAGCGAATCAGATATTCCAATGGGGGACAACTCATGAGCCAGTCAGTAAACCCAATGCGTGCCCCCAGAATCACCAAGGTCACAGTAAATATTGGTGTCGGAGAAGGTGGACAAAGGCTACAACTAGCTGAGAAAGCACTAGAGATGGTGACCGGAATGGTACCTGTTAGGACACTGTCTACTAGCACCAATAGAGACTTAGGAACTAGGAAAGGGGCCCCGATCGGGTGCAAAGTAACTATCAGGGATGAAGAAACAATCAATGCCTTCCTCAAAGACGCATTCTGGGTTCGCCAGCACACTTTGCCAACATACAATTTCGATGCATCAGGAAACCTGTCATTCGGAATCTCCGATTATACAGACTTCCCAGGTCAGAAGTATGACCCTGATGTGGGAATCTTCGGAATGGACGTCAATGTAGTCCTAGAAAGACCAGGTCACAGAGTTTCCAGGAGAAGGAAGAGATCACGAAGAGTTTCAGCTAGCCATCGTGTTGGTCCTGAAGAAGCTAGGGCTTGGTTCTCGGCTAGCTATAATCTGAATATAGTAGGATATGGGGAGGAAGCTGAAGATGACGAAATCGATGTCCCCGTGGATGAACTTCCAGACAACATCAAGCAAGCGGTTGAATCCGCTGTACCCGGTGGCAAAATAACAGAAGCTGAGCTTGAGATGGAAGACGGCCAGCAAATCTACGAGGTCACTGTCGAGAAAGACGGAAAGGAGTTTGAGGTTGAAGTTTCCAAGGACGGAGAAGTATTGGAAGTAGAGCTTGAGGAAGAGGAGGAGTGATTGAGATGGCAAAAGATCACGGTGAGAGAATCGGTAGATCTGTCGGATGCAGGAAATGCGGAAGAAAGAGAGGAATGATTAGGCGCCACGGGCTTAGACTTTGCAGGCAGTGCTTCAGAGATATGGCCCCAGAAATAGGATTCAAGAAGTATTCATGAGGTGAAAAGATGCAGTACGACCCACTAAACGACGCCTTCACACGCATTTTCAATGCGGAGCAGGCAGGACACTATGAGGTTTCAGTGAAACCAGCAAGCAAACTACTTGGACAGATGTTGCAAATCATGCAGAAGTCCGGATATGTAGGAGAATTCGAGCGAATCGAAGACGGAAGAGCAGGCTCATTCAGAGTTGAGCTAATAGGCGCCATAAACAGGTGCGGAGTAATTAAGCCACGTCATTCTGTAAAGAGGGCCGATTTCGATAAGTGGGAGTCAAGATATCTCCCAGCCAGAGATTTTGGCCTACTAATCGTCACTACTAATCAAGGCATAATGGATCACTATGCCGCAAAGAAGGAACGTGTCGGAGGACGTCTTCTAGCATACATTTTCTGAGGAGTTGATTTTCATGCCAAAGTTAGATCAGATAATCCATAATATCGCTCTCTCGGAGGGTTCCAGCGTAAGTATTGAAGACAATTCAGTAACAATATCTAGTGGAGGTAAAACAATTACACGAGAATTCAGGCACCCAAAGGTTACAGTGAGTAGCTCCGAATCAGGAATCCTAGTCGCCTGTGATCTTCCACGCAGAGCTGACAAGGCCATAGCTGGAACATGGGCCGCACACCTCAAGAATATGGTTAGGGGAGTGGAAGAAGGATTCGAATACAAGCTGCAAGCAGTCTACAGTCACTTCCCTATGACTCTGAAGGTCGAAGGGAACAAGATGGTAATCAACAATCTCTTTGGAGAGAAGGTGCCTAGAGTAGCAAAACTCCCCTGGAGTCCTTCAGATGTCGAGGTCAAGGTTGAGAATAAAACCGATGTAACTGTCAGCGGAGCCGACAGGGAGAAGGTTGGTCAAACCGCGGCAAATATCGAGCGCGCCTGTAAAATCAAAAAGAGAGACAGAAGGGTATTCCAAGACGGTATTTACATAGTTTCAAAGGGGGCATAGAATGACTGAAGAATTCGAAACAATGACTGTTCCTGAATTGAAGGAACTACTTAGGGAGAAGGGACTAAAGGTAGGAGGGAAGAAGTCAGAGCTAATTGAAAGACTATCTGAGAGCTCCACCGTAAAGGAAGATCTAATCGACAACTCGGACTCTGATTCAGTAGATGACTTGGAGGAATCAGACTTCATGGATGATGATGAAGACTTCGAGGACGACTTCTTCGACGAAGATGATGATTGGGACGACCTCCACACTGCGCGCCAAAAGCCGGTCCTTGATGAGGAGACGGCAGCGGCCCTGTCTTTCAGAGCCAAGCAGAAGAAGAAGCAACCAGCTTTCAAAAGACAAGAATGGTACAGATACAAGAGGCTGTCAAGGTCTAGCTGGAGAAAGCCAAGCGGACTCCAGTCTAAAGTCAGGCTAAATAGGAAATATAGGCCTCCAATGGCACGAATAGGATATCGCAAGATTTCCTCTGTGAGAGGACTTCACCCCTCAGGTTTCGAAGAAGTAATGGTTCACAAATCCAGTGACTTAGATGGATTAGATCCAGAAACACAAGCAGTCAGAATCGGCGCTAGAGTTGGAAACAGAAAGAGATTAGACATACACGACAGAGCAAACTCACTCGGACTAAGGATACTCAATCAAAGAAGAATCGAGAGAAAGGGGGACCTCTGACATGATAATTACGAATCAGAGGAGAATGGCCGCTGCAATTCTTTCTCAGAAGGAAGGACGACCGGTAGGGGTTCACAGGATTTGGATCGACCCAGACTACCTAGACGAGGTCATCTCAGCAGTCCAGAAGGATGATGTCAGAAGACTAATTTCCGATGGCATAATCAAGGCTAGGCCTATCAAGGGAACTAGCCGGACTAGAGCTAGGAAGGCAGCTTTACAGAAGTCCAAGGGAAGAAGAAAGGGACACGGATCTAGGAAAGGCAGCTCAAATGCTAGGGCACCAAAGAAAGAGAGATGGATGAGGCTAATTAGATCCCAGAGGAGGGAGCTTAAAGAATTCCGAGAGGACGGGACACTAACTAGATCCCAATACAGATACTACTACAGAAAGGCTAAGGGAGGCTCTTACCGATCCATAGCCCACATGAAGACAAATATGGAACTCGATGGTATTGAAATCGGGGGTGAAAACTGATGGCATATGGTAAAAGTCAGAGATTGAGGCCCAAGCGTCGTCGCCAAGGAAAAACGGATTACCACAGGAGATTGAGGCTACTCAGGAGCGGGGCCCCTAGAGCAGTCGTCAGAGTTTCCAACACCCAGGTAATTTGTCAACTAGTTTCTTACAATCCTAGTGGGGATGCAATCTTACAGTCGGTAAATGGAAAGTCGCTTACTGATTCCTACTCATGGCCTGAAGATGCTTCCAAGAAGTCAATACCGGCTTGCTACGTTGCAGGTTATGCACTCGGTAAGAAGGCAATATCTGCGGGCAACCATGAAGCTGTTCTAGACATAGGATTAGCAGCATCTTCCCCAGGAAGTAGAGTTTTCTCCGCTCTAAAAGGTATGATTGATGCAGGTCTTGACATCCCTCATGGAACTTCCGTCCTCCCTAGTGAGGAGAGGCTGAATGGCAAACACATAGACGACTCACTATCATCATCAGTGGAAGCATCCATTGAAGCAATAGAGGGGGCACACAAATGAGCGAAGAAGATATCCAAGAATCTGTCACGTCCGAGGAAATCACACTCGCCCCAGGACTAGCCAAGGCATTCGAGTCATCTGACGATGGCGTTGGAGAGAGGGGAAGGAGAAGAGGAGGTCCAGATCCACTCGCGGCACTAAGGACATGGCAACCAAGGACTAGACTAGGTAGAATGGTCATGAACGGTCAAATACTGACTTATGAAGAAGCACTTTCTTCAGGACTTCCAATTAGAGAAGTAGAAATTGTAGATGCGCTTCTTCCAGATATCACCGACGATGTACTAGCCGTCAATATGATTCAGAGAATGACAGATTCCGGTAGAAGGGTCAGATTCAATGTATTGTGCGCTGTAGGAAATGGCGATGGATATGTGGGACTATCTGTCTGTAAAGGAAAGGAAGTCGCTAGTACAATAAGAAAGGCCATCGATAAGGCAAAGCTCAACATGATCCCAGTCATGAGAGGAAACGGCTCTTGGGAGTCTTCAGAGGGCCCTGGTACTAGTGTTCCTTTCATGGTGACAGGAAGGTCCGGATCAACTAGAATCACCCTCATGCCAGCTCCTGCAGGAAAGGGGCTTGTCATTGGAGACTACGGTAGAAGAGTTCTCACACTTGCTGGTGTCACTGATGTTTGGTCACGATCCTCGGGACAGACTCGTACTACGATTAATTTCGCTAAGGCGACTTTCAACGCCCTAGTACAACTAAACAGGACAAGGCTTTCCGAGGGAGTTAATAGGCGCCTCAGTATTATCAGAGGGAGGGAGTTGAGTTGAGTTTTCTTGTAATAAGGGCCAGAAGTGATCGCGGGGTAACCCGAAAAATCCGTGAAACCATGGCCATGCTAAATCTTACCAGGGTAAACCACGCTACCATAGTTATGGACAACCCCTCTTACCGTGGAATGCTACAGAAGTCCAAGGATTACATCACTTGGGGTGAAGTAGATGCAAAGACCATAGAGAAGCTGATCAAGGAGAGGGGAAGGATGTCAGGCGATAAGCCAGTAACCGACTCAACAGTCAAAGAATTCAGTAATTTCAATGGAATCAAGCAACTTTCGGAGGCCATCGCCTCTGGTGAGGCCACAATGAAGGATGTAGAGGGGCTCAAACCGATTTTCAGATTACACCCTCCCAGGGGGAGCAAAGGATGGGGCGGAATCAAGAGGGCCTACACCGTAGGCGGTGCTCTTGGTTTCAGAGGAGATGCAATTGGCGACTTAGCCGATAGGATGATCTGAGGTGATTAGATGGTTTCAAGGACTAACAAATTTCGAGGAAGGAGTCGCTACCACGGTCGAGGAAAGAAGGCTGGAAGGGGCGCTGGAAAGAGAGGCGGAAGAGGAAGAGCTGGAATAGGCAAGCACAAAGTTATGTTCAGGAATAAGTACCTCCCCGGCCATTGGGGCATGCATGGTTTCAACAGACACCCAAGTCTTAGGAAAGTCAACGTATCCATCAATGTAAGCGAACTGTCAGGATTGACCGATGGAGATGAGGTGAATCTAACCGAGATGGGATACGACAAGCTTCTAGGCAAGGGGCCAATATCTAAGCCACTGAAAATAGTAGTCGATGAAGCAAGCCCCAGGGCAATAGCCAAGGTCGAAGCCGCTGGAGGAACAGTTTCAACAAGCTCCGAAGATGGCGAAGACTGGGGAGAATGGGAAGAGGAATAGACACCTAGGTAGGCGATATCATGGTCGAAAGAAAGGTCTCATACCCATGGCTCCTGATTATTTCTGGGCTATACTTCGGTGGACTTTTCTACTGGATTCAGGACGACCTTCTCAACGCAACTGGTGAAGTTCAGACTCGTGCTTTGCAGATGTATGTCACAGCTATCATTTACGTCCTATACGTCGTTTGGGGGACAATAAGCGATCTACCGGAAAGACTCAGGGAGATGCCCTATGGAAAGGCTACGAAACCCACTATATGGCTCCTTTTCGTGCTCGCATTGGCTTGGTGGGGATGGGTCGATACCGCAACTGTCGGATTCTTGCTTGTAGGTGTCGCACTACTCGGATTCGGAGCAGGGCTGGGAATCTCTGTTTCCCTGTACACTGGAAGCGAGTCTAGCAGACTTTATGCATTGTCTAGACTAGTGGACGTATATCCAAGCATCACTAAGCCGGAAGGTCACGTTAGATTCAATCAGAAGCTGTGGACTACCACTCTCGTCCTGATAATTTACTTCATGATGACCAATGTCATGATTTATGGATTATCGGATTCTACTTTGGATATTTTCTCATCTTTCAGGTCAATCATGGCTGGTGCATCTGGTTCAATAATGCACCTAGGGATTGGCCCGATAGTTACAGGTTCAATCATCATGCAACTGTTCGCAGGTGCTAAGATAATCCAGTTAGATCTCCAAGATTCTGCAGATAAGCAGCTGTATCAGGGAATTCAAAAACTCCTTGTGTTGTTCATGATTCCTGTAGAGTCCATACCTCAGGTTTACGGCTTCTTGGATCCTCATGAGACAATGATCTACGACTATGGGGTCGGATGGGCGAATGTTGTTATCGTTTCACAACTTTTCCTTGGTTCGTATCTGGTTTTCTTACTTGACGAACTAGTAAGCAAATGGGGAATAGGGTCCGGAATCTCACTTTTCATTGCCGCTGGAGTCGCTCAATCTACTTTCGTTGGGACACTCTCACCTCTTCCAGTCAGTCAAGATTTCCCAATGTCTCTGGACAATCCCCCGTCTGGTACTTTACCGATGATCTTCTACACTCTCAGAACCGCCTCCAACTCACAATTAGTTTCAGATAACGGCTTCGAGCTAATTTTACTTAACCATGCCAATCCCATAGCGGCCCTGGTATCTTCAATTATCGTATTCCTTGTTGTCGCATATGCAGAATCGAGCAAATTAGAGCTCCCACTGACCCATGGAAAAGTCAGGGGGCATAGGGGCCAATACCCTATTAGGCTGGTATATGCCAGTAATATCCCAGTAATCTTGATGGCCGCTCTCCTAGCAAATATCAATATGTTCACTCTCCTATTCTGGAGTCATCCAACCCTTTCCACAGTTCCGATATTGGGACGTAATGGTTGGAATTCCAAAGCACACTGGTTTGGATCTTATGAGGTAGGGGCCACCACCCCTTCCGACGGTTTCGCATGGTACTCGTCTATGGTAAACGGTGTTGGAGATTGGCTCCTGCCGTTACTGAATCAGACAGGAGACGCTTATGGCCATAGTCTCACTCAGATTATGATTCATGTACTCACATATGTTTTCGTAATGACTGCAGGTTCTACCATATTTGCTAAGTTCTGGATTGAGACCACTAATATGAGTGCCAAAGACGTTGCGAAGCAGATAGAGAGAACAGGAATGCAGATTCCTGGATTCAGGAAGAATCCAGTTGTACTCGAGAGAATTCTAGAGAGATACATCCCTCCTGTCACTCTTTTCTCCGGAGCATTCGTAGGATTGCTAGCGGCGGGGGCAGATCTTCTGGGCACCGTTGGTAACGCTACAGGAACGGGTCTTCTACTAGCCGTTGGGATTATTCTTAGAACATATGAACAAATCCAGAAAGAGCAGGCTATGGAGATGCACCCAGTACTGAGAGACTTCTTCGGAGCAGAATGATGCAAATCGTTACACTGCTAGCCAATGGCTATCTGTAGCCACACGTCACGTTGATATACCGAATGTTGGTCGCCGGGTTGCTACGTTGAGCTGGCGTTGGAGATTGAGCACATAGTGCTATGACGTCTTCCTTCAGGCTGAACGTTGCCGAGGACGTGCAGCCCAGAACTGAGTTCTGGGCTTAGAGGTGAACCACAAGAAACGACTTGACCCCCGATTAGGGGGTGCAAGAGCAGATATCACATTCAACAATGAATGGTGTTTCTGCGCCAACCAATAAGTGAAAGCCTAAAATTGCGACAACAAACTAACATAACTTCCGAAAGGATCGGTGATTACGCTTCACGCGAAATCCGGTTGATCCTGCCGGAGGCTACCGCTATTGGAGTTCGATTAAGCCATGCGAGTCTAGAGGCCTAGCCTCGGCGTACCGCTCAGTAACACGTGGGTAACCTACCCTATGCTGGGGAATAAGCTCGGGAAACTGAGAATAATACCCCATAGTCCACTACGCCTGGAACGGTGAGTGGATCAAAGCTCCGGCGGCATAGGATGGGCCTGCGGCGTATCAGGTTGTAGGGGGTGTAATGTACCCTCTAGCCATCCACGCGTACGGGTGTTGGGAGACATTGCCCGGAGATGGATTCTGAGACACGAATCCAGACCCTACGGGGTGCAGCAGGCGCGAAAACTTGGCAATGCGAGAAATCGTGACCAGGGAACTCCAAGTGGCAGGGGTAAGACCCTGTCTTTTTCCGACTCTAAATAGGTCGGCGAATAAGGGGTGGGTAAGGACGGTGCCAGCCGCCGCGGTAATACCGGCGCCTCAAGTGGTAGTCGCTTTTATTGGGCCTAAAACGTCCGTAGCCGGTCTGGTACATTCGTGGGTAAATCAACTCGCTCAACGAGTTGAATTCTGCGAGGACGGCCAGACTTGGGACCGGGAGAGGTGTGGGGTACTCTCAGGGTAGGGGTAAAATCCTGTCATCCTGAGAGGACCACCTGTTGCGAAGGCTCCACACTAGAACGGATCCGACGGTCAGGGACGAAGCCTAGGGGCACGAACCGGATTAGATACCCGGGTAGTCCTAGGTGTAAACGCTGTGGACTTGATGTTGGGGACGCTCCGAGCGTTCTCAGTGTCGAAGCGAAGGTGATAAGTCCACTGCCTGGGGAGTACGGTCGCAAGGCTGAAACTTAAAGGAATTGGCGGGGGAGCACCGCAACCTGAGGATTGTGCGGTTTAATTGGATTCAACGCCGGAAAACTCACCATGGCCGACGGACATATGAAAGCCAGTGTAACGAGCTTGCTGGATTGTTCGAGAGGTATTGCATGGCCGCCGTCAGTTCGTACCGCAAGGCGTTCTGTTAAGTCAGATAACGAACGAGACCCTCATCCCTATTTGCCAAGGTCTGTCCGCAGACCACGGGACTATAGGGAGACCGCTGGCGCGAAGTCAGAGGAAGGCGAGGGCAACGGTAGGTCAGTATGATCCGAATGCCATGGGCTACACGCGCAATACAAAGGACGGGACAATGGGCTGCTACTCCGAGAGGAAGAAGCTATCCCGAAACCCGTTCGTAGTTCGGATTGGGGGCTGTAACCCGCCCCCATGAAGCTGGATTAGGTAGTAATCGCGTCTCAACAAGGCGCGGTGAATATGCCCCTGCTCCTTGCACACACCGCCCGTCAAACCATCTTAGTTGTGGGTGGGTGAGGCTACCTTGATAATGGGGTATTCGAGCCTGCCTTCGACAAGGAGGGTTAAGTCGTAACAAGGTATCTGTAGGGGAACCTGCAGATGGATCACCTCCTACGAAACTCGGAAAACGGGGGTTGGGGTGGCTTCGGCCACCCCTTCTCCCAACCTCAAATCACCTCAAACAATCTAATTTAGAATATTTACAACCTCTCTAATCGGTAGATTAAGTCACATCTTGGAGAAGGTATATACCATCTATAGGTCGTAGCGAGGTCATGCGACGCATGCTCGCTATGACAATGATGATGTTAATGACGACTGCGGCCCTTGCGGGCTGTGCGGGTTCCGACCTTACTGATGAGGACGTGGATGCCGCGAGAGAAGAGGGAAGACTAGCCGGTATTGCCGAAGCAACACCAGTCAGCACCCTGGACACTATCCACGACCGTGGTATGATGAAGTGTGGAGTCAAGGACTCCCAGTGGGGCATGGGCTTCGCTGATGCTGATGGTGTTCGATCCGGACTCGATATCGAGTACTGCAGGGCTGTAGCCGCTGCAATCGGACTGAACCCAGATACTCAGATCGAGTACATCCTAGCGAGTGCTGGAGACCGATTCGAGAAGCTTGCTTCCGGAGAGATCGATGTCCTAATCAGGACTACCACATGGACAACAAGCCGTGACGTAGGACTGAATGCTGACTTCGCAGGAATGAACTTCTTCGATGGTCAGGGAATCCTGATCAGAGGAGATGCATACCCGCAGGATGCAATGGATAACACAGCGCACAACTTGGAGAACGCCAAGGTCTGTGTAGGAACAGGAACAACCACTGAAGGTAACATCGCTGACTGGAACACAGTAAACAGCGTTGGTATGGAAATAGTTCCTGTCGCTGATGCCGCTGAGGCAACTGCAGAGCTAGTTTCTGGCTCATGTGACGCTTTCACTGGCGACATGTCAGCAATGGTTGCAAAGAAGTACACCCTTGAGGCTGCTGGAGACTGCTCTGACTGCGATCTATGGATTGCACCTGAGCTACTGTCCAAGGAACCTCTAGGCGCAGCAGTTCGTGATATGGACTCCGACTGGAAGGATGTCGTGACATGGGTATGGTTCGGAATGGTTACCGCTGAAGAGATGGGAATCGACTCTGAGAACTACATGGACGCAGATATGACCAATCCATCGGTTGACAGGCTTCTGAACCAGAACCTAGGTCTAGGTACTGACGCTAACCCGCTACCAGCAACATGGATGCAGAGCGTTCTATCCACCTCCGGAAACTACGGAGAGGCATGGGACAACTCATTCTGCGATGGGACCTATGATGGGACCAGTGGCTCAGCCGCTATGGAAGGATGCGTCCTTTCCCGTGTAGGAACTGCAAACGCTCTCGTTTCTGAGGGTGGCCTGCAGTTCGCACCACCAATGCGCTGATCGTTTAGTCGATAGCAAATAGGTAAACGAAAGCCCTCGGGGGGGAATCATCTCCCTCGGGGGCCTCAATCAATCTCATTACTACGGAAGAATTTGTATGGATTTCAAATCTCTCCAAAACAGAGCTAATATTTTTTCATCTGTGAAAGTTTTGCTGGCTGTTGTAGTTCTGTGGGCTTACAACAACAAGATGCTCTCGCCTTCTATCGAGGCAGTCTCTAGTATGTCTAGGTCCTTCGTGGTAGGGGGCGTTCAACAAAATCCAGCTTATTATGATCCACTTTCACTATCAAGTGTAATAATTTTCATATTCCTGATATTCATGATGCTAGCTAGGAACGAGATAGTTCCCGCTATCAGATCTAAGAATTTTCAAATTACCTCAATCTCTCTGACTCTATCATCTCTGATAATCTCGATCCTGGTCATTGCCCTAGCGGTTGTGGGTGACTTCTCTCCAGCAAAGGGGATGCCGTTCCTACTAATTGGGACTCCAATCGTATTAGCGTCCCTGCTGGTAGTGGATGATTCAGATATTTTACCTCTCAAGAGACTATCCAGAAGTAATTCAAGAATTATCAATACAGTGATTGTATTCTCAGTTTTCATCGGAATGGCATTTAATATCTCATTTTTACCTCCGATTATTTCCTCAGAAATATCCTCTTTCTTCTCTATAATACTAATTCTAATGGCTTTATCCGTGTACTATCAGATATCTTCAGAGTCGGGCAATCCCCTCACTCATGATCGTAGATCATCAACGATGATACTGATCATTGGTCTGCCTCTGATTATTTATCTCAGTACTAGACTACTCTTCCTTCTGCATAACCCCGATTCCGTAACAAGGGAGAGATGGGATCTCTCATGGTCTTTCATGGATATGAAGAACACCTTCGAGATTAATGCGTGGCCCATACAGCCTGATTTCCCAGAAGATACCAGGTGGCAGTTCCTCTTCGGCGCTATATTGAATTCCGCAAGAGCAACTCTACTGAGCATCATTCTTTGTACCATTCTTGGCGTAATTATCGGAGTCACAAGACTTTCAAGCAATAAGCTCGCATCTGGATTGGCTACCGTTTATGTAGAGGTATTCAGGAATATGCCTTTAGCAGTTCTACTCTTCTTGGTGATGCTACAGCTTGGAGAAACCCTGCCTTTATTCAGTGAAGAGGCTAATATCGCTGGTTGGATATACTACAGTAATCAAGGACTTTTCCTTCCACGCCCTGAGACCCTCAGAATAATTATCGCACTAGCAATAGTCTTCTCTCTGTGGGCAGGGGGACGTTACAGAGATAGAGACGGAATTGATGACTCGCCAGAGGCACTGACCAGAAAATCTCTAATTTGGTCTATGGCGCTAGTAGCATGTCTAGGGATTCTACTGACCGGCGACATGTCCCTCCCTAATTACGTTAAGACGAATCCCAACATACCAGGTACCTGGACTATCGAGGAAGGATCGGCCTTCGAAATTACAAAAGCTTTCATGGCTCTGATAATAGGGCTCACTCTCTTCACTGCATCTGTTGTCGCTGAGATTGTCAGGGGTAGTATACAGGCCCTCCCGAGAGGACAGGTTGAGGCCGCAGTTTCACTGGGCCTATCTCCGTATCAGAGACTCCGGCTCGTAATTCTCCCGCAGGCCCTCAGGAGCATGATACCCCTGCTCAATAGTCAATACATGAACGTCTGGAAGAATTCCAGTCTCGCCATTATTGTGGCATATAGCGATATCTTCTATGTCATATTCGTCATGATGAACAATGTGGGGAAATTAATACCTCTATTCCTGCTTCTTCTGGTTATCTATCAGGCAGGTAGCCTGCTCATCTCAGGTATAATGAACTTCTACAATGCAAGGGTTACGAGGGTGAAGATATGAGTCAGAATAACGGTTTCTTCGAATCCTCCATGAGGAGAATTCTCGAATTAGAGCGAGGAGTTGCAGGGAGATCTAGATGGGATTTGGATTCCAGAATGGATACCAATCTTTCACTTCTGTGTATGGTTCTATCTGGCGTATTCTCGTTCTCTATGTTACTCAGTACTGAATCTTCAATCGATATCGGAGGGGAAGTAAGTACAGCAGATATCTGGATTTATTCGTTGGCCGTTGCACTCTCATGGTTAGCGGTCTCGTGGATAATACTGATTTCAGTTGTTAAACGCACTAGAATGGCTCCAGCCTTCAATGGCCGTATCAGATTGCCTTGGTTCGGCTCGACGGCACTTCTTGGAATAGTATCGTCATTCATCATGCTATTCTTGGTCGAGTGGATCTTCGATATACTGGTAATCAGCATGAGATGGGATATCGTATGGGCCAACAGGGTCTCTGTGATGTTAGGCCCCAATCTAACTGAGGCTATGACTCAGGACTACTTGGTCTCCGAGAATTGGAGGATATGGCCAATAATATTCCTGGTATGGGCGCTAGCAGGCGCGGCCTATGGTGCCTCCAATACCTCTGTAAGATCATTCCTTCTCGGATTTGGCTCAGTGACAGCAGTGGTTCTTCTATTCGCTGGCAACCCACTAGAGGCCAATTATAATATCGACAGAGTCCTTTTCCGGCTCGTATTAGCATCTGTGATTTCATTAGCCTGCTTCACCACAATGAGAATCTACTCTCAACGAGTGGAGGAGTACAGGGTTAATCGTGCTAAGAAGAATATTGGACTGATGGCGGTTTCTACATTCTTCCTGACGATCATACTACTCGATCCGCCGGAATTCATCAAGGACATTGCCGGCACACTAGCAGGTTTCGGTATTCTTGAGGCCCAGTTGGAGCTCATTACCAGAGACGGAGTCCCCCCAGCTAGATGGGGAGGACTACTAATCAACTTGGTCGTCGCAGCCGCTGGCTGTGTCCTGGGTTTCGCCATAGGGGTCTTCCTGGCATTCTCAAGGCAGAGCGATCTCCCTATCCTCAAGTGGCCAGGAATCGCAGTCATCGAGATAGTCAGATCGGGTCCACTGATTTGCTGGCTTTATTTCGCTATGTATCTCTTACCAGATGTCGCAGACCCTCTCTTCACTAACCCCGAGGATTTCGATAATATTGTGAGGATGATGGCGATATTCAGTCTGTTCGGAGGCTGTTACATAGCCGAGGTCATCAGAGGGGGCTTACAAGCAGTGGATAGCGGTCAGAAGGAAGCCGCTCTCGCACTGGGCCTTAGTCCCATGCAGATTAAGCTACAAGTCGAGCTACCAAATGCGGTCAGGACTACTCTACCGTCGATCGTCAGTGTTTTCATAGGCCTCTGGAAGGACACTACGCTACTATTCATCATCGAGATTATTGATTTCTTCAGAATCGCCAAGACAATGGCAAATACCGATCTTAGGTTCCTAGGGGATTTCCTAGAACCAGTCTACTTTACAGCCCTAATATTCTGGGTTTTCGCATTCTACCTTTCCAGGGTCTCCATGAACGTGGAGAGGAGCCTTGGGCTGGTTAAGGAAGGAGGAGGAGACGTAGCATGACCACTAGCAACGAATTGATAATTAGGACAGAAGGAGTGAAAGTTAACTTTGGAGATTTCTGGGCCCTTAATGGAATTGACATTGAAGTAACAAGAGGAGAGATAATAGTAATTCTAGGGCCTTCCGGATCTGGGAAATCTACATTCATTAGAACTCTGAATAGGCTTCAGCCTCATAGCGGAGGGACAATTGAGATAGATGGAATTACTATTGATGAAGACACTTCCATCAAGGATTTGAAGTATGTCAGATCAGAGGTAGGATTCGTCTTTCAGCAATTCAATCTATTCCCTCATCTGACAATAATGGAGAATATCACCTTGGCTCCAATGAAGGTCAAGGGAATGTCCAAGTCTGACTCAGAATCAAGAGCTCTTGAGCTTCTGGAGAGAGTAGGCATACCTGAGCAGGCTTACAAGTACCCATCAGAGCTTTCAGGTGGTCAGCAGCAGCGGGTTGCCATAGCTCGTGCTTTGGCCATGGACCCCAAGATCATGCTATTCGACGAGCCCACCTCAGCTCTCGACCCGGAGATGATTAAGGAAGTTCTTGATGTGATGGTAGACCTCGCAAAGGAGGATGTGACCATGATAGTGGTAACCCATGAGATGGGCTTCGCCAAGGAAGTTGCAGACAGAGTCATACTCTTTGACGAGGGACTCCTGATAGAGGAGAATACTCCAGATGAGTTCTTCGACAACCCTAAGCACGACAGGACAAAGCTATTCTTGGAGCAGATTCTGTGATTGAGTCCTTACAATGACGATTATTGCTGGCTGATCCAGTGGGCTATCCTGTCATGTATGGTGCTACGGAAGGTTAGGAGCTGTAGTGTTGGACCATTGAGGTCTACTGTCACTGTAGCCCCTCTCGTGAAGTGAAACTCGTCCCAGCCATCAGCCACAACATAGCCCCTGTGCATGTCACTAGTCATCACTGTGGGTTCTCCCGTCCAAGCCCAGTAAGAGCCATCATCGACGCGATAGTCCCTAGGTAGATCTCTAGCCACGAACAGGTACTTGCTATCCATCTCATCCAACGGAAACACTGAACCCTCAATATTTGCAACATGCCTGAACCAAGCTCCCTGTCCTAGGAAGGTCGAGAAAAGACACCCAGAAGAGTGCTGGATGACGTCGATTCCCTCTGACAGCCTCTGTAGCCTGTACTTCGAGGGCTGATATTGGTGAGTATTGGCTACTAGCAAGTCGTTCAGAGCAGGATCAGTGACAATCTTGTTGCCACTGGTAGTCACAATCTCTGCCTGTAAACGTGGGAGTACATTGATGATTCCTCTGCCTTCCATTACAGCATGGATATCACTCTTGAAATTCTCCGGGTCACTTCCCATGTAGAAGCCATAGGAGCCATCGGAATCATTCATCCTAGGATGACTGTTGACGCCCATTATCGGAGTCGAATCATCTATGGAATGGGCTATTGAAGTAAGAGTTCCATCCCCTCCTAGAACGATAACCAGATCGGGACCATCGAAATCGGCCCTCCTTACGGTCTCTCTAGCCGTATAATCAACACGTACTCTATTCTCTGAGACGAGCTCATCCAAGGCTTGCCTAATGGTTGCTAAAGCCATATCATGTACCTCTTCGAAGTTCTTCTTGTAAACGACAAGTATGTTGGTATGCATGGAATCCCTCCTCAACAGTACCTCCCAAGGTATTGCCCCATATAGGGGGCTCGCATACCTCATTTCGTACTAATGACCATATTTGCATACCCTCATCTATGTAATCCGCTCCCCAACATCATGGCTCGCGTGGGACTAGTGGTAGTTCTCATGCTGCTCTCTGGCGTAACGGGTTGCCTCTCGGATCAAGTCAACGAATGTCCGGAAGAAGACTGCTTTCCCTTGACCTCGGACATGCTTAATGAGATTCTGTCTGACAAGGATTCATTCAATGTTATTGATTATGCGAACTACTATGACAGACTTAGTATCGAAACAACATCCTCTTCAACATTACAAGGTCAATTTGGAGAAATATACTGGGGCGTCTCCAAAGACGATAACAAGGAATTGAGATCCATCTCCACTAGAGTTACTATTGGTTCTTACACTTCCAATAATGAGGTAATTGACGGAGGGCACATCACTAACATCAGAGTTGGCAGTGTCTGGTTTGAGGGAAGGGATGCAAACCCGGAATATATCGACCCCTTTGCCGAGTTTGCCATTCTCTCTTTACAGGGTCAAACGGATAATATCCCTCCATTCGGTTTCGATACAACTACAATTTCAGATCTGGAGTGGAGAATCACAGGTGATGAGGACTCCAGACAGCAAGTTGCCACTAGCTCAAATTCCACACACTCAATAGTTATCGAACTAAGGGGAACTCCTCCGATGATAATGGCTATTGAGACTTATTCCGGAGAGGAAGAGCAATTCGTATTGACGGTGAGGTTCGGGGATGATGTTGATTTGCAGGTCAACCAGGGGATGACTAGAGCGCCAATAGGCTTCAATCCACATCGGGAGCCAACAGATTTCGGCGAAATATCCGTGTGGGCAGGTGAGGTCCCTGATAATCTGGTATCCGAGGCATTTCCAGAAGAGATCGAGATTAGGGGCCTTTCCAGTAACGATGAAGAGGCAACCACAATGGCCTCACTGAGGATGGACTCAAATTACTCCAATGTCACTGCATCGGATGGAGCATGGTGGGAATTCCAGTGGGATGATAGGGACGCAGACGATCTAGTTTCAGCAGGGGATCTATATGCAGTAAGGACCAACGCAACCGGCGACCCCTCCATAGCCGCCTTTGACTTATGGGCCGACTCTTGGACGGGCGGTCCTCTTGCATCTATATGAGTTCGGCATCTTCATACTCCTAGTTGCAGGGGCGGGGTTATGTCAGAAGTAAGGCACCCGCTAGCCAGGCTTCTTTCCCAGCTCGAGGAACACAGATCAGTAGTGATCCTAGCTTCAATCTGCTCAATATTGAACAAGGTTTGGGATCTGGCACCTCCCGTTCTAATAGGCATGGCAATCGATGTAGTTTCCGCAAGAGAGAACTCATTTCTAGCCGATATGGGCTACGAGGATGTCCATCTTCAGCTATACATCCTGACTGGTATAACTGTCGTAATATGGGTTCTTGAGTCACTTTTCCAGTACTTCTATGCAGTTCTTTGGAGAAATCTTGCACAGACGGCCCAACATGAGCTACGTATGTCTGCTTACTCTCATATTCAAGATCTGGAGATGCAGTGGTTCTCTCAGCAATCAACCGGCGGACTAATGGCAATAATGAATGATGATGTCAATCAACTTGAAAGATTTCTCGATCAAGGTGCAACGGATCTTCTTCAGGTAGCCACAACAATAATTGTCGTAGGAGGAATCATGTTTTCCGTGGCTCCTGAAGTCGCATTGTGGGCCATTGTACCAATACCTGTTATTGTAGCGGGGTCATTCATGTATCAGAGGAGAATAGGAGTGAGATATTCCAAAGTCAGGTCACAAGTAGCAGATTTGAACGCTCTTCTGAATAACAATCTGCAAGGTATTACCACAATCAAATCATTCACCGCTGAAGGTAGAGAGGCTGCTAGGGTCAGTGAGGCATCGGAGTCTTACAGGGAGGCAAATAAGGAGGCAATCAGACTGTCCGCATCCTTCGTCCCAATAATCAGGATGGCTATCTTGTTCGCATTCTCTGCCAATATGCTGGTAGGGGGATGGATGGCACTTGACGGAAGGATTAGTTTAGGGGCCTACTCAGTTATTGTATTCATTACCCAAAGACTTCTATGGCCACTAACCAGACTTGGTGAGACATTCGATCTCTACCAGAGAGCCATGGCATCAACTACCCGTGTACTAGATCTGTTAGACACAGAAGTAGGAATAGTGGAGGGGGATGTAAAACTGAAAGATGTCAGCGGCGAGTTAGAATTTAGAGATGTCGAGTTTTCATATCCAGATAGGGAAGAAGTCCTCCAAGGCCTTAATCTACTGGTTCCAGCTGGTCGAACTGTAGGCTTAGTAGGGTCAACCGGCTCAGGAAAGACCACATTGATCAGACTATTGATGAGGTTCCATGATCCTCAATCAGGGACCGTCTCCCTGGATGGTCACCAAGTTTGCGATTTGACTCTCAATTCACTCAGAGGTTCCATTTCCTTAGTAAGTCAGAACACCACACTATTCCCGGGGTCCGTTCTTGAAAATATCAGATATGGAAATCCCGAAGCCCCTCTCGATTCGGTAGAAGAGGCAGCCCGCATAGCAGAGGCTACAGAATTCATCGCATTACTGCCCAATGGTTGGCATACTGATATTGGAGAAGGAGGACACAGGCTTTCAGGAGGTCAGAGACAGAGAATTGCAATCGCCAGGGCTGTTCTCAAAGACGCCCCGGTGTTAGTCCTAGATGAGGCCACGAGTAATGTGGATAACGAGACAGAGGCCGCACTGAAGAGATCTATCTCCCAGATATCGAAAGATAGGACAACTCTAATCATTGCCCACAGACTTTCAACGGTAAGAAATGCAGACATCATCGCTGTACTGCACAAGGGAGAAATCTCTGAAACGGGAACTCACGAATCTCTGTTGGAGGAAGATGGAATTTACTCCCGACTCTGGGCCGTACAGACAGGTGAATGATGAAACACACCTTAGGAGTAATTAGAAGAAACTCTCTCGCGAGCTCATGGAAGACGGTCAAGAATTTCCACCAACGTTCCCGGGCTTTGGAAAGATGATAGGACTCAGGCCAGTATCTTTCGGAGAAGGGAAGTGTGTAGTGGAGGTCAATGTTCTGAAAACTCATCTGAATGCCGGAGGGGTCGCTCATGGAGGATTACATGCATCAATACTAGATACTGCTCTTGGAGGTGCACTTCTGTCACTGATATCCCCGAATGAGTGGTGCGCCACAGCTGAGATCATAATCTCATACATCAGGCCCGCTCATGAGGGGATGAAACTCACTGCCAGCGGCCGGGTTGTAAAAAGGGGGAAGAACATAGCCCATATGGAAGGGGAACTGAAGGACTCTTCAGGAATTCTGATAGCCACGGCTAAGGGTACATGGGCAATCTGGGATAACCATGCCAAGTCCACTTAGTATGATACCGCCGGGAACACCTTGATGAATCACTCCCCCCTCCCTCGGCCATGGCAAGAGTGGACTCGTTGCTCTGGTTCATGCTAGGAATAGGACAGTTACTGATAGGATCGCAACTGGGCTCATCGGGTGCCCTGCTAGAATTACTCAGTATTCTCCTCAATGTTTCTGGAGGAAGCTCTCTAATGCTCGGGATATACTTCCTAATATTCCTGGCACGACACGAGAAAGAGTTCTCTGAAGTTTATTCAAAAATGGAAAAGACTGAGTTCGTCAGGGACGAGACCGGGAGAATTATTGATGTTGCAGATAAGACACCTAGGGCAATTAGGGCAGTTTGGTACGCAATTCCGGCACTAATGACATTCCTAGGCGCACTAGCGTGGCTAATAGGCTGAGATCATGTCAGCCAAGAATCCCGGTCTGGACGATATGATAGACCGCATTATCGATAACCCAGCCTATGATCAAATGGGAGGGTATCAGATTTTCCTGAGAAGATTCGCCATCCCTGTGATAATGATTCTAATCGCACTTTTTGTATATACTACTCTGGATCAATATATCAGTAGCAGTTGGAACCTCGTAATAACGTCAATTGTGACTGGCTCGTCTCTTGGGCCTATTCTAGCCGCAGAGAGATATCTGGCCATCAGGAACAACAAAAAGTAGGAAAAAACACCGAGAAGAATAAATCCTAGTTTCGTCTTTCACTAATCATGGACTCCGACCACTGTAAATCCATGAGTTGCATCTGTGGTTTCAGGGGAGATGCAGTTCCTAGGAGGCAACACATGGAATGCCCTAGATGCTACAGAGTGGTCGAGGCGTGCTGCGAAGGAGTTCCCAACTACTAGTTCGGAACCAAAAACGCCGAATGTGTCAAATGCCCTATCCCCTAGGAGGGGTTATGGTGGATATCAATGATTTCAACCTCTTTGACCTCGTAGGGCTAGGAGATGCAACTGGATTAGAGTGGATTTTTGGGATTTCTGCCCTTCTAGGGGGAATTCTATTTCTTCTATGGTTCGTACTTATGCTTGTAGGTGGTGTCGCTGAGGGAGTTTTCGAGGGTCTATTCGGAATGGAAATAGATGTTATGAGCTCAGATGCATCATTCAAGGCTCTGACTTTCCAAGGGGTGATGGCTTTCCTCATGTTCTTCGGCCTGGCCGGACTCTGGGTATTGAAATCAGACGGGACAGATCCAGTCGCTGTGGCAGCGGGAGGAATAGCTGGAACTGCATCAATGTATGGAACTGCAAAACTATTCGAGGTTTTTATGGCAATGCAATCTTCCGGAAATGTGGATATTGTAGATACCATCGGTTGTAAAGGTCAGGTATACCTGGTGATACCTCATGAGGGTGTTGGTCAAGTTCAGATCGAGACCAATGGTTCTCTCAGTACCTACAATGCAAGGTCCGAAGACAAGCAAGAAATTGGAACAGGAAGGCTAATTGAAGTGGTCGGTACAATGGGCGAAGTTCTCCTAGTAAAGAGAATATGATTTCGCACCCCAGCCTAATTTTTCTCAATTTTCGGGAAAGAGTTCATGACCTGTGCCTGCCTCATAGAGTCAGGAGTGAACAGGATGTTAATGACAACGCTCAGGCAAGCAGACGGAGCAGATGGTGGAACTATAGGAACAATAATGATTTTCGCAATCATATTGGTTTTGGTGGCTGCCGTAATATTCTTTGCTCAGAGATACAAGAGATGTCCGCCAGATCAGGTGATGGTAATCTATGGAAGAACCGCTAAGGCAGCGGATGGAAAGGCTAAACCTTCTCGTGTAGTCCACGGAGGAGCGGCACTAGTTTGGCCATTAATTCAGGATTATGCGTATATATCTCTAAAGCCAATGCCAATTAATATCGATTTGAAAGGTGCCCTATCCCTTCAGAATATCAGAATAAACGTTCCAAGTACATTTACAGTTGGTGTTAGCAAGGAACCCTCCATCATGGCCAATGCAGCTGAGAGACTTCTAGGATTCAAAATTCCAGAGATAGAGAAACTAGCCGAGGAGATAATTCTGGGTCAGTTGCGTCTTACTGTAGCCTCCCTAACAATTGAGCAGATTAATCAAGATCGAGATGCTTTCCTATCCCTAATCACTCAGAACGTCGATCAGGAGCTTAGGAAGTTCGGATTAACCCAGCTAAACGTCAACATTGTCGACATTACAGACGAGTCTGACTATATCGAGAGTATTGGTAAGAAGGCGGCGGCAACTGCTGTTGAGAATGCTAGAGTGGACGTGGCCAACGCAGAGAGGGACGGAGCTATAGGCGCCGCTATCGCAAGCAAGGAGAGGGAAATCACCGTAGCTGAGAATATGGCCGCAGCAGAGAAGGGAAGAAAAGCCGCAGAGGCCGATCAGCGTGTATTCGTAGAACAGCAGGAGGCTATGGCAATTTCTGGAGAGAACTCAGCCCAAGCCGAAATAGCCAGGGCAAACGCAGATTTGGCGGAAGCAGAAGCGTCCGCCAAGCAAAGGGCCGATGTAGCCAAGGCTAAAGCTGAAGCAGAGATTCAGAAGGCTTTCTACTCCGAGGAAGAGGAGAGATTGAAGGCAAGTGAGATCGTACAGGTCACTATCCAGAAACAGCAAATAGAGATACAGGCAGATGCAGAAGCCGAGAGGCAGAGGAGAGTCGCCAAGGGAGAGGCGGATGCAATACTGGCGAAGTACGAAGCAGAAGCTGAAGGAATACAGAAGGTTCTCGATGCGAAGGCACAAGGTTACAGCAATCTGGTGTCCAGCGCTTCAGGAGATCCAAAGGCGGCTGCCACACTACTGATGGTCGAGAAAATCGAGAACATGGTAGCCGCTCAAACCGAGGCTATCAGGAACTTGAAGATTGACAAGATTACTGTTTGGGACAGTGGCAATAACTCAGAAGGATCGTCAGCTACCAGTAACTTTGTGAGTAGCCTAGTACAGAGCCTACCTCCAATACACGACGTTGCAAAGATGTCAGGAGTGGAGTTGCCAGACTATCTTGGCTCCATGACTGAGGACGATCAGTCATAGACCTGCCAATCGTCAGGCTCTTGAGCAGTATCCCCATGCGTTATGCATGGAGGATAACGATATAGTCATTGTAGGAGGGGCTAGGACGCCTTTCTGTGAGTGGCTAGGTGGAAAAAGAGGAGACGGAGGACAAGGGGGAAGACTGGCTTCGATAAGTGCTGAGGAATTGGGATCAATAGCAATTAAAGGAGCTCTCGAGAAGACCGGTACTGAACCTTCCGAAGTAGATCATGTGATTATGGGGCACGCCCTTCAAACCTCATCACAGGCAATTTTCGGAGCCAGAAGAGCTGGAATATTGTCTGGAATTCCTCATCAGGTTCCCATGTTGACCATAAACAGACTCTGTGGAAGCGGTGCCCAATCAGTGGTTTCAGCGGCACAGATGATAATGCTTGGAGAGGCGGAGACAGTGGTGGCTGGAGGAATGGAGAACCTAAGCCAATCTCCTCATGTCCTCAGAGATGAGAGAACTACATACAAGCTCGGTAGATCTCCAAGAAAAGGTGAGGAGATTCCCCGTGATATGGAGGATTACTTCTTCACAAATCTGAGGGATGATGTGTGTGGATATTTCATGGCTCAGACCAGTGACGAGCTATGTAAGATGCTTGATGTTTCTAGAGAAGACGCAGATAGTTTCGCTGCATTGAGCCATCAGAGGACTGAGAATAGCATCAGAAATGGCATTTGGGAAGATGAAATTGTGGAGGTTATTACCCCCGAAGGAGTCTTGGACTCGTCCCATGATGATCACGTTGTTTTAGGGACTACCATGGAGTCACTCTCAGGACTTAGGACGCACTTTGGCCCTGACTCTCTTGTGACAGCTGGAAATGCATCTGGTGTAGTCGATGGTGCGGCGGCAATCGTTGTTAAGTCGGGTGCGAGAGCTAAATCAGACGGGGATTCGCCACTTTCACGAATAGTATCTTGGGGAATTGTAGGGTTGGACCCTAAAATAATGGCCCATGGACCTGTTCCCAGTAGTAATCTGGCTCTCCAGAAAGCCGGTCTGAAAGTCGAAGATATCGATCTTTGGGAGATCAATGAGGCCTTTGCCGGACAGTGTGTAGCCTGTATCAAGGACCTAGGTATCGACCCATCGAAAGTAAATGTTAACGGAGGAGCAGTAGGACTCGGACATCCTCTTGCAGCCACTGGAACTAGGCTGCTATTGACTCTCTCATTAGAGCTCAGGAGGAGGGGCGGTAGGTACGGTGTAGCAACTGCATGCATAGGTGGAGGCCAAGGTATTGCTGTTGTTATTGAGGCAATCTGAATTATTTACAGATGATAGAGGTGAATAATGGCCGCTAGTAAAAAGCGTAGTTTGGCCAAGACCATTACATGGAGAGTTATAGCCACTACCGACACCTTCATTCTAGCTTGGTTATTCACCTCTGATGAAGTAATTGCAGCGTCAATTGCAGGGTTAGAGGTAGTGACCAAGTTGATACTTTACTATGTGCATGAAAGAGGATGGAGCTCCCTTGAATGGGGTCAAGAGGATTAGCCGAATAGTTGCATAAAAATAGCTCCGCCAGCCAACCACGCTCCTATAGATGAGCCCATGTTCCCCATCATGGTGACCATCAGAACCTTCCCAACTCGATTTCTCCATAATAGTGAGAAATCATCCAGAACGAGAAATTCTTGAGCATCGCCCCCCGTTGGTCCGTCTACCTTAATCTGGGCATATCCAGCGAACCATCCTGCAGCGAGAGCTGGGTTGAGAGAGGTAATCGGCGAAGCCAAAGCCCCTGCTAAAATGGACAAAGGATGGCCTCTAACTATCAATACCCCTAGTCCCGCAAGTACCGCATTGAGTACCAACCATGTCTCCGCAGTCTGCCATATTTCTTCCATATCTCCATTGTATGCCATATAGCCTACCGATCCAAACAGGAAAAGTGGTACTGCCGCCATTATTACCTTGGGCCATATCTTCTTCGATGGTTCTGTACTGAGTTCAGCTAGTCTAGAATTAATATCCATCGGTGGATTATTGAGATTGTCTACAATCCCTTCCAGATGTCCAGCACCAACCACTGCCAGTACCTTTCCATTGCCACTTATTTGTTGGATTCTTCCAGCCAGGAAAGCATCTCTCTCATCGATAAGGACTTCTCCCGCACCTGGTGCAACATCTCTAGCATCCTCCATCATCTTACTCAACATATCGGAGTCCCCCAATATCTCATCTATGGAAAGCTCCTCCTCCTCCTCCTCATCTAGGAGGAGGGTGCTGAGAACTCTCCACTTCTCAATAATTCCCATCCCGCGCCAAGCTCTTCTAAGGGTAACCACTACATCTCTGTCTATCATTTCAACAGGGATATTAGACTCCTCTGCACTTTGTACCGCTTCTAGAAGCTCAGCTCCGGGCTTCTCCCCAGTAGTCAGTCCCATTTTTCTCTGTTGAGCGGCCAAGGCAGATTGTAGAAGAATCATTGGAGATTTTCCTTCTTTGATTATCTTCAATAGATCTTCAGAGTCCAGAGATTCAGGCTCTTTAAGAGATGAAAGCCTAGATTTGCATAGTTCAACTGCGACGATATCTGGTTCATATTCAGAAATCTCCTTTCTGACCATCTCTACAGATTTACTACTGACATGTGCAGTCCCTACCAGTCTAAGACTAGGAGAGAAGTCAACAATGTTATCTGTATCCATAGTCAATATTCACCTCAGGGAGTTGATTGTGGAAAACAGGTCCTCGTGCTCTGCGACATCATGGACCCTGATAATATCAACACCATAGCTACGAGCTTTTGAAGCAACTCCCAGACTTCCTGCTAGCCTGTCCTCAGTAGAATTTCTACCGAGAAGATCAGCAAACATACTTTTTCTGCTTACTCCCCACATCAAGCCCATGTCTTCCTCGGGTAAAACATCTCTACCTGATGACAACAAGGACAGATTATGCTGTAGGAGCTTCCCGAAACCAATCCCTGGATCGACAATAATCCTGGAATTATCCACTCCTAGGAGATTTAACTTAGAAGTAGAATCTGCCAAACTCTTCCTGACTTCAGATACTACATCAGAGTATTGTGGATTTTTTTGCATATTTTCGGGAGTTCCTTTCATGTGCATGAGACAAACAGGACATCCATATTCAACTATGACGCCCGCCATACCGGAATCCCCGAGAGATGAAACATCGTTAATCATATCCGCACCAGCCTGTAATGATGCCGATGCCACAGCGGACCTCCTGGTATCTATTGAGATCCCTATGTCCGGCAACTCGTCTCTAATGGATTGAATCACAGGTACTACTCTGGACTCTTCCTCCCGAGGAGGTACAGCCCGCGAACCCGGCCTTGTCGACTCCCCGCCTACATCTATCCAATCTGCACCATTCTCGGCCATAGCAATTGCCTCCTTAGTTGCAGACTCTACTGTTTCGTATCTGGATTGACCGTGAAATGAATCTGGAGTAATATTGAGAATACCCATTATCCTCGGATTTCCATCGGCGCGGCTTCTGAGTTTAGGTCGCCAGTCGGGCATGTTCGGCACGCCATTCGACGCATGCTTTATGATGTGACCGAGTCGCATTATAGCGATGGTGATGGGAGACCAGGGTTCTGAAGAGCCTCTAAACGCCCATATGGGCAATATGAATCAATCTAGCGGACCCGACGGTCCAACTAGCGAATCTCTTGAATTAATGGAGTCCATAATCCAGAGACTCCAGCCCTCCGATCGTCATGATATCAGGGAAATGATAAGCTTCAGGGGGTTAGTATCCGGAGCTCTTGCCTCGATGACTGCGGTTTTCTGGTGGATATCTGTGGATAAAGGAGGCTCTTCACTTGGAGATGCCGATATACCAATATCTCTAATCGGGGAATTTACCTTCAGAGAAATAAGTATCATTATCCCTGTTTTAGCTCTAATGGCTACTTTCATAATGTCAGTAGGAAGGGAGACTGGAAACGCTATTCTGAATAATATTGGAGGTATCCTAATTGTGATAATTATGTTCTACATCCTAGAGCCTTTGGGCAATGCAATAATAGGTCCAGAAATAGAGATGCAAGTGGCAATATTCGCCTCAGGTCGACTTGTTGCGATGGCGATAATGGTCGGCATGGCAACCACGTTCTTTTGGGATGCCATACTTCTTCAATGGGTCAGAAGTACGATGATGAACATGGGAGTGGATTTATTTCCTCAGACTACTATGCAAGATAACCCAATTGTAAATGAAGAAGGAACTCCTCCTCTGGGATGACTATGACGGATGACTCTACTCTGAAAGTCTCGGTTTTGAGGCTAGGGCATAGAGTAGACCGAGATAAGAGAATGACCTCTCACCTTGGACTAACTGCCAGAGCATTCGGTGCTGACGAGGTAATACTTTCAGGAGATGACGACCCTACTCCTATTGAGACTTGGAAATCTGTTACGTCCAGATTCGGTGGTCAGTTAAGTTGCAGATACGAGGGGAAGCCAATGAAATGGCTCAGGTCATTTTCAAAATCAGGAGGGACTATAGTCCATCTCACAATGTACGGGAAGTCTTGGAATGAAATTACAGATAAAATCCCATTAGAAGGGGAGGTAGCAGTCGTTGTAGGGGGGACAAAGGTCCCAGGGGAACTATTCGGGTTAGCCAACTACAATGTCGCAGTAGGGAACCAACCTCATTCAGAGGTGGCCGCACTTGCTGTATTCCTAAATTCATACCTAGGGCCACGGGAACCTGGTGACTTTCCAGGAGGATCAGTTTCTGTAGTCCCCAGTGATGATGGAAAGATACTTGTTACTAACGAGGACCAGTGAGTGAAAAGGCATAATTCTTCATCAATGATTAAGTGACGTATTTGTGCAGCTTCGCTGATGTCGGGGTCGGGACTGCAACGCGGATTCATTCCCGGCGCAGATATTCCCGGAGTTTCAGACGCACCAACTTTCCCAGATGCCGCAGATGGACTTGTTGGTTCACAGAGTAGAAATCCACCTGGTGAGGCGCCTGGATTGTTGATTCTGGCAGACGGTACCAGATACAATGGAGTTCTATTTGGAGCTGAAACTATTGCTCAAGGAGAACTAGTTTTCACAACCGGGATGGCTGGATATCAAGAGAGCCTGACAGACCCTTCGTTCGCTGGCCAAGTACTGACATTCACCTGGCCTCTGTTGGGAAATTATGGCATAATTCCTCAAATATCAGAGTCCTCAAGGGTCCACCCTAGGGGAGTAGTATGTAAACAAATGATGCCTATTCCTGACCACAGGGATTCCGTCGGTAGCGTTCATGATTTACTTTTATTGCACGGCGTTCCAGGAATCCAAGGAGTTGATACAAGGGACCTAACCAGAAGAGTAAGGGAATATGGGACTCTCTTGTGTGTTTTCGGACCTGTCGACAAGGCGAGAGAAATGGAAAGAATATTGTCAAAAATGACTCCTCCAGATCACGAAGATCTGGTAAAATCAGTGACTGTTGACAAGCCTGTTATTGCTAATCCGGGAGCTATAGGTGAAAATGGCCAGAAGCTTCCCAGATTGGCAGTATTAGACTGTGGAATAAAGTATAATATCATCAGAGAGCTTTGTAGTAGATTTGAGGTAGTCTGGTGCCCTGCTTCAATGCCATTCCAAGAAATAATGGAGGATTGGAAGCCGGACGCTCTTTTCGCATCTAATGGTCCCGGAGATCCAGCTCACCCCGGGACAGCTACAACGGCCCGTGACACTCTCGCCGCTGCCGTCAGATCAGATATGCCGGTGATGGGGATTTGCCTGGGGCACCAACTCATGGGCCTAGCAGCGGGACTCAGGACATACAAGCTCAGGTACGGCCATAGGGGATCAAATCAGCCCGTTCTTGATCTGGTCACCGGCAAGGTTGACATTACAAGTCAGAATCATGGGTTTGCAGTAGAAGACCCCAGTAAAGGAATGCTCGCCCCCCATCCCTCAGGAACATGCTCCGTTGCCGGAAGTAATATCTTAGAGGCCGAATTTACAGTCAGACATGTAAATGCCAATGACAGGACTGTCGAGGGCCTAGATTTAGTTGGGAAGCCAGCATTCACCATCCAGTTCCATCCCGAGGCCTGTCCTGGGCCACATGACGCTTCCCCACTGTTCGATAGATTTGCTGATATAGTTGCTGACCACCTTTCAGGAGACCCACAACCAGCCATCATTGGAGGAGGTGGGAATTAGTGCCCCGAAGGAACGATCTCTCAAGAATAGTAATACTTGGGAGCGGACCCATTAGAATCGGTCAGGCGGCTGAGTTTGATTTTTCTGGCTCTCAGGCATGTAGGGCTTTGAGAGATGATGGATACGAAGTAATATTGATCAATTCTAATCCAGCGACAATTCAGAATGACCCAGAAATGGCAGATAGGATATACATTGAGCCCCTTCTCCCTGAGGTTGTCAAGAGAATACTCGAGCTAGAGAAACCAGATGCTATTCTAGCAGGCATGGGCGGTCAAACGGCACTAAATATCGCCTCCGCTCTGGCCAAGGATGGCTCATTGGACGAGTTAGGAGTAGAATTGATAGGCTGTGATTTAGCCTCTATAGACGAGGCCGAAGATAGAGATCTCTTCAAAAGAGTCTGCGAGGGTATCGATCTTCCAGTATGCGAAGCAGTAGCCTGCTCGTCAATCAATGAGGTGCTAGATGCCGCAGATAAGATTGGAAAATACCCTCTTCTTATTCGTCCAGCTTTCACACTAGGTGGACTAGGAGGGGGAACTGCATTCAACAAAGGGGAGCTAGTTGAGATTGCCAGCCAGGGACTTCTGCAATCGGCCATAGGTCAAGTACTCATTGAGGTCAGCATCTTGGGATGGCAAGAACATGAGTACGAGGTGATGAGGGACGCCGCGGATAACGCGATTATCGTCTGCACTATGGAGAATCTAGACCCAATGGGCGTACATACGGGTGAATCTGTTGTCGTTGCACCCCAACAGACTCTTTCAGATAGAGATCATCAGATGTTGAGAGACGCGGCCTTGAAACTTATTAGAAGACTCAATATCAAAGGTGGTTGCAATGTTCAGTTTGCAGTAGAGCAGTCCACAGGGCAGTATCGAGTTATCGAGGTCAATCCGAGAGTATCACGCTCGTCGGCTTTGGCATCTAAGGCAACAGGCTACCCAATTGCTAGAATGGCTGCCCTGATTGCTGTAGGATATACTCTAGATGAGCTACCTAATCCAATCACCGGTGAGGGGACAACTGCAGCTTTCGAACCTACATTGGACTACTGTGTAGTGAAAATACCAAGATGGCCATTCGATAAATTTAGGACAGCTGATAGAACAATTGGAACCTCCATGAAGTCGACAGGAGAAGTAATGGCAATTGGAAGGTGTTTCGAAGAGGCTTTCCTCAAGGCATGGGCAAGTCTAGAGTATGGCAAACCACATCCAAGACCCCTCACGATGGCCGATTCTTCAGGAGGCGAGTCTATGGATGAGAGGTCTTCCGAGGAACTCCCTACTGCAATTTTAGAAGATTGGCTTAGGGTGCCCACAGATAGGAGAATGTCTGCAATTATGGAGGCATTCAGAAGAGGGTATTCGCTAGAGGATGTTAGGGACTTAACTGGAGGAGTAACCAGGTGGTTCTTACACAGATTCGAGAAAATGGCCGCTGTTGAGACTGAGATTAGGGCCGCTGGTGAGATGGGACTTCGTCCTTCTGAAATCCCCGAGTCCGAGATGAGATCTTGGAAAGGAGTAGGATTTACAGATTTACATATTGCAGATGCACTATGTGGGTTCCCTCCCTCTGGATTCAAGAATCTACCATCGGGAAGGGGGGAGGCATCGGTTACAATCAGAAGACATCAATTGGGCATCCATCCACGATTTAGAATGGTTGACTCTTGTGCGGCAGAGTTCGCCGCTGTCACTCCTTACTATTACTCAACATATGAGGGGGGAACTGGGGAAAATGGTGTTGATTTAGTTCCAGGTTTGGAGACTAAGTCCAGGCAAAGAATAGTCGTTATTGGTTCTGGGCCCATCAGAATTGGTCAAGGCATAGAGTTTGATTATGGTTGTGTCCATGCCGTAGGAGCGATAAGGGAAATGGGGCATGAGGCAATTATTATCAATAATAATCCTGAAACCGTTTCAACTGATTTCGATACTAGTGACAGGCTATATTTCGATCCACTAAATCTGGAATCAGTTTCCGAGATTTTACTCCGAGAGAAAGCTCATGGAATACTCCTTCAGTTCGGCGGCCAGACTGCAATCAATCTGGCTTTACCACTTTCAGATAATCTATCCCATCTCGAAAAATTAGGTCTAAATTTGGTAATTGAAGGTACTACCCCTGAAGCTGTGGATGAGGCTAGTGATAGGCAGAGATTCGAAGATTTTGCTGAGAGGTGTCAATTGGATATGCCAAGAGGTATGACTGCCATAGATTCAGAAGGAGTCAGGAAGGCGGTTTCTTCCATTGGATACCCAGTTCTAATTCGACCATCCTATGTCTTAGGGGGAAGAGGGATGGAGATACTATCGAATGATAGGCAATTGGAGGCATACATGGGCGAGGCTTTCCTTTCTCCCGATAGGCCGTTACTAATTGACGAGTATCTAGGTAATGCCATAGAGCTTGATGTCGATGCTGTCTGCGATGGAGAAGAAGTTCTGATTGGGGCAATCATGGAGCATTTAGAAGAAGCTGGAATCCATTCAGGTGACTCCACTTGCTTCATTCCACCTCAGAATATCTCTCAAGGTGTACTCTCAAAGGTCGAGGAATGGACCACTACTATTGGCCTAGAACTAGGAATTAGAGGTTGTTACAATATTCAATTCGCCATTAGGGACGAGGAACTATACGTTTTAGAGGTGAATCCAAGAGGATCAAGAACATTCCCCTTTGTTGCCAAAGCTACTGGGGTCCCTCTTGCTAGAATAGCTGCAAGAGTGGCTCTCGGGGAGAAACTTTCCTCTCTTGATATACCCAAGCCACAGACTGAGGCAGTATCTGTAAAGGCTCCAGTTTTCCCATTCATAAAACTAAGGGGCCTAGATCCCGCACCTGGTCCCGAGATGAAGTCGACAGGGGAGGTAATGGGCTCACACGTAAGGCCAGCAGCTGCGTATCTCAAAGCTAGAATGGCTACAGAGTTACCCGTTCCTACATCTGGTGGGGTCTATATTACTGTCAAGGATGAGGACAAGAGTGGTACAATTGAGCTAGCAAAACGTCTGCAAGAGATGGGCTTCAAGATTCATGCTACACCAGGTACCGCATCCGCCCTCAGAGAGATTGGATCACTGGAAGTAGAGACATGCTATAGAATCGAAGAAAGAAAATCCCCCGATGCTCTTGATTTAATGAGGAGGGGTATGATACAGCTAGTAATTAACACCCCTACTGCTACTGGTGGGGCAGTATTAGACGGTAATATGATGAGGAGACTAGCCGTAGAGCTCAATATCCCTTTTGTAACCACAATGGCAGGGGCTAAGATGGAAGTGGAAGCAATAGCTGAAATGCAACTAGGAACGCCAGAACCGCGTTTATTGGATATCTCAACTCTAGAATGAAATCTAAGTGGCTATCCTTTGTACAATTTCTTCTCTTGACTCCTCTTTGTACTGACCGGGATCTAATGAATAGGATTCTAAATCCAAACTTCCGATTGAGGCCCTATGCAATTGCAGTACCCTATTCCCAAGTACGTCGACCATTCTTCGGATCTGTCTCTTTTTCCCTTCGAAGATGGTTACTTCGATACTGTAGTCACTAATCTTTGTTACTTGGGCGGGCATAGTGGTATATTCCTCAGTAACGCCATCCCTGACTATATCTATGGTAACTCCTTTTCTAATAGAATCGATAAATTCGGAAGTTATCCTCTTAGAGACTTTCAGAGTATAGGTCTTTCCAATATTTTTTGACGGATTAGCGATGTCATTTACTAATGAGCCATCATTGGTCAATATCAGAAGTCCAGTGGTACCTTCGTCTAGCCTTCCCACCGTGACCAAAGAGTCCAAGACATTCGGGTCAACAAGATTTTCAAACAATGAAAAGACAGATTTCTTGTTTAGGGCCCTCTCATGTTTATTTATCCTTGAGCATATTACTCCCTTGGGCTTATTCAGTATGAAGTAGCGATAATTAATAGGAAGACTCAATCTAATGCCATTGTAAATTACCTCCCTTTTATCCGGATTGAACTCATATGAAATATTTTTCACTATTCTCCCGCCAACCGATATTGATCCGTCCCATACGGCCTTCTTGACTTTACTTTTAGAACTGAAATGACCTGTCCTTGATAGAAACTGATGTAGCCTTATTTTCATCTACTTCACCTAGTCTATTCTAAAACTACAGTACTCAGGGCGCTCGAAGAAAAGATGCCTGTATCTAGCAACTATTCGATATACTAGGTCTCTAATTGGAAGGGGTATAATCCATAATACCGGAAATAATAATCTCCAGTGTGCTCTCATGTAAAGAAGACAGCGTATCGCAGCGGCGGAACGGATGTATGTCCTTCCCTCTCTGACTAGATATACCGTATCTGCACTTCTTATTGACTCACGCATCTTAGAAAACAGTAATTCAGCATCTTCAGAATTACCAGGTCTGAATGCCAACAGTTCCCTATCCATAATTCGTTTATCGACGAATTCTGCCAGGCGATGGCATAGGCCACAGTCCCCGTCTAGAATTAATACATCACGACTCTCATCAAGAACCACTAGACCACCTCTGTCGACCAAGTCTTCACATACACCCCTTCCGAAACATGTACTAAGTCAGGTAATAGCACATTACCTATGCCCAAGTCGAACTCATCGGTAAGTGTGTTAGACTCCAACTTTACTTCGCCAGTACCAAATTTCCAAGGCTCATGCTGTGTGTAAGCTATACACAAATTTCCCCTGTGTATGGTGTACAAGCAATACCTCTCAAAGAGAAATTCTTCCAGTGTCCCCTTCTCAGCTACTTCCTCCTGCTCATCCCACGTACATTCACCGATAATCTCGTGACTGCCATCCTTTCTACAGGCGTTCCACCTGTATTTCCCATCTTGTGACCGAACATTTGCTATTGAGTACCTATATGGTAGCCCGTAGGCTCTTGTCGCATAGGAGCAAGTAATCAGACTCTGAGCTTCAAGTGTCAAGAAAAGAACACCAGCACGACTCCCATTTCTCACGTAGGTTCTGATATTAATCTCAGGAAAGGTGGAGACTCCCGGTATAGGAAAAGTCATTCTAGGTCTGACATTGGCCATTATGAATGGAATTGTTCCGATGAATGCTCTGCCCTCGAATAAATCTATTTCCAAGCCATCTGGAATATACTTGGCTAGCTTCACTGGGTCAACCTCCCAGTGCATGAATGTGAGATTCTTCCACTCCTGAACCAAAGAATGAGGACGTTCAGGCATTGGGAATGGTAGATGATCAGATCTCATGGTTAAGCCCTTCACACTCCAGACAGAAGATCAATCAATACTCTCTTGTCCATTTCTGAAATTAAGGCCGATGCCCTAGGTCCGTGGCCCCTGCCAAGTAGTGCCCAGTATAGTGATGAGAAACCATCTCTAGGAACCAGTTCACAAATACTAGTACACTCCCTAATAACCTCTCTAATGGAATCCTGGTTCCACTCGCAATCCTCCAGAGATTTACTCAACCTTCTAAGGAAGATCTTCTGTTCCTCTGAGGTATTTTCTCTGAAATCATCTCCAATTACTGACTGGATTATTATCCGGGCATCTTCTGGAAAGTGACTTCCACCTATCCAATTTCTCATCTTAGTTAATCTGACTACTAATGAATCACTGGGATTTCCAGACAGATGCCCACTATTTCTCAGAGATTCCCAGACCTCCTCATCAGAAGACTTGATCTGTGCAAGCATTGATAGATGCCTGAAAGAAACACCTGCGATGGAGTCAGACGGGTCGGAGTTCCTTACTACCTGACTCAACCTAAGGGCTCCTTTCCTAGTATCGATTCTTGTCTGCATACGCTTTGATATCTCTCCAGTTTCAACCCTAGAAAGGAGGCGCTCGTACTCATCTGCCATCTCAAACAAGGCCGATCCTGTATCGAACTCAATATGTCTCCCAATCTTACTCCTGGCTATAACATATCGAAGGATTTCAGGAGGTACTAGAGAGAGGGCTTCCATCGGCCCTATTGTGACTCCTGATGAGCTAGACATCGGCCCCATTCCCTTGAGTTGAATCCACTCGTAAACTATCTTCTCAGGAGGAATCCCACCAAGAACCTCACAAATCGGTATCCCAGTATCAAAACTACCTCCAGCCGCGCCATGATCTTTACCAGCCGGCTCACAGGTTACTTGATGGATTATCCAGCGGGCCGCCCAATCAATCCTCCATGGCATTTTCCCATCGGCCTTCCTGATATCTGCGGTCCCTGTGACTCCGTCTTCATTCACCCAGGAAACAAAGGGATATTCGTAATCAGTTACTTTGACCCCATCCATACTTCCGTTTGGCCCACGAGGGCTATAGGGGAACCAGTCTTCAGGAAGCTCTCTCCCGGATACTGTCATTATTATCTCCCTAATTTCCTTTCTATTACAGATGGCCTGATCAATCTTTTCTGAGAATCTTCCATCTTCGTAAGCCTCATGATTCATCTCTATCTCTGGAAATACCCCTATCTCTCTCAGGGATTCTAAAAATGGATTCAAGAAGTATTCAGCATAGCTTACTGAACCGGTACTCGGCGTCCCATCAGGATTAGGGGATGGGATGTAAGCAAGAGGAACACCAATATATTTCTCATATTCAGGAGATAGAAAGTCATACACTCTTCGTAATGGATCCATAGAATCAACTATGAAGACATATCTGGAATCAAGTCCAGCATCTAGACATGCCCTATGTATCATCTCAGCAGTAAGAATTTCTCTAAGATGGCCAATATGGAATTCTCCCGAGGGAGTTATGCCGGAGACAATTACCTGTGGTACGTCCCTCTCAGATAATCTCTGAGCTCTGAAATCTGCCCAGTGCATTTCTCTTCCTCAGACAGTCACTACTCTGACAAGTCCACGCAGAGGTACTCCCTCGATTTCATTCCTGTGGGACTTATTGGCAAGAACCATGCATAACTTCACGTCAGCACCAGCAGCTCTTAGATTATTCACTGTCTTGGTCATTGTCGTACCTCCAGAGAGTACGTCATCAACTACGACACATCTCTTGCCTTCAACATCGGCGAAAACTTCGGAAATATGTCCTCCTCCATCTTCACTAATACTCCTGCTGACGGCTAAGTCAAGATCTAACTGTCCACCTATGGCTTGAGCAAACGCGATTCCATTAATGCTGATACCGACTATGGTATCCACATCATCTCCAATTTCCTCTTCTAAAATATCGCAGAAGACGTACGAAATTGCCTCTATCCTTCCAGCCTTAACTGCAATCGACCTCCAACCAACTCTGATATCATCTGGTCTATCTTCAGAGCCCACCCCTCCTGAGGAAAGCCACTTAATAGTGGTCTGGGAAAGAGACATCTCATCAGCTATCTGCTGGGTATTGAGTCCCTTAGAACGTAATTCTTCAACAGTGGCCCGTAAATCATCCACGCTACTTGTCATCATACTGGGACACTATCCGCTTCCTATGAACCTATTGAGAATACAGTATAGAAATTAACTAGTTACAGATATCTAGAAACGACCGGTACTGCCGAATCCCCCATCTCCTCTCTTGGTATCTCCAAGTTGCTCGACTGAAACCTCCTTGAACGATACTTCAGGTATGGGGGAGATCAACAGCTGGGCGATTCTCTCTCCTGCCTTTACTCTATATGACTCTCCTTCTCCAATCCAAGTCATGAGGACAAACAACTCCCCTCTGTAGTCCGCATCAATAGTTCCTATGCTATGGGGCAGAATAAGGCCCTTGGAACCCAAGGACGATCTAGCTCTAACTTGCCCCTCATATCCTACAGGGATTGCCACTCTTAGTCCGGTACGTAGTTTGACACTCTTCCTAAATGGAACTACATACTCCTCTAAGGCATAAAGATCCCATCCAGCAGCGTATTCACTACCTCTAGTAGGCAGTCTCGCACCGTCATCCATCCGAGCAACCATGACCTCTAACGACTCATCCATGACCCCCCCCAGAGGTATCAAGATTTTACCTTGCCCGATACCCGTATCTCCCGGTGGGGTGAAAAGGAGTGGTATGTTCGGAACATTATGGGTGGTTTCGACTACGAAGATCTTCTTGACAGAGCTCGTGAAAGAATTCCAGAAGGAATTAGTCAGAGGTCTAGATGGACTATGCCGGAGCCAGAAATATTGATTGAGGGTAGTCAGACTATTCTGAGAAACTTCTCAGACGTTGTAGATGCGATGGATAGGGACGCAAATCATGTCTATCAGTATCTTCTCAATGAACTAGGAACTTCAGGAACTAGGGAGCAATCAAGAATAATGCTCAAGGGAAGAGTCCCACCTAAGAGAATCAAGGAAAAACTGGTGAGTTATGTCAAGACGTACATACTTTGTAATCAATGTAGAGCACCTGATACGAGATTCATCAAAGAGGACAGAACCACTCTGTTGAAATGCCAAGCTTGTGGCGCCACAAGACCTGTTAGGCTATGATTACTCTGGGGCGAAATCAAGAAGTATTTTCCCACGGTTCTTGCGATCATGCATGTGCATCTGGGCCTCGGCAACGTTTTCAAATCTCCAAATACTATCTATGACGGGATTAATTTCGTTATTTTCTAGCATCTTAGAAAGTGCGTTTAGATGGCCCGCGAAAATCTTGTCATCATCCAAAAGTCCCATATGTACCCCGAAAACAGCCTTATTTGATGACATCATCTTAATTGGATCAAATTTAGGAGTATTAAACCACATCCTAACAGCTGCGATAAGTGATCTCCTATCTCCCTTAACTGCAGATGAAGCACCAAAGAAGTATACCTTCCCGCCTCTTCTAGTAGCCTTGTAAGATCTCATTAGATTACTCCCCCCAACAGGATCAATGGCGTGATGAACGCCCTTTCCGTCAGTCATCTCTTTGCAAATCTTGACAAAATCTTCTGATTCCCTGTCTACAAACTTGACTCCTATAGACTCTACAAAATCTTTCTTAGATTTGGAGGCCGTTCCTATTACTATCGAGGCTCCCGCGACTTTACACAATTGAGCAACTGCAGTTCCGACGCCTCCAGCGGCATGATGGATTAGAACTGAATCTCCAGGAGATATCCTTCCTAGGTGGAATAGCATATGGTATGCGGTACCATATGTAACGGGAATCGCGGCGGCCTGATCGAAAGTTACAGAATCTGGTAACTTGAATACTCTGGTACTGGGGATTGAGACCTTCTCAGAATAACCTCCAAATCCAGTCATGGCTAGAACCCTTTCTCCAACCTCAAACTCATCAACTCCTTCACCTATACTCGTTATTACTCCAGATGCCTCATAGCCAGGGGTAAATGGAAAATCTGGATTTGATCCGTATAGTCCTTGCCTCATCATCAAATCTGCAAAATTTATGCCCGCTCTGTGAATTCTGACTACCACCCCCCCTTTGGTAGCCAGTGGCTCCTCTGCCTCGATTATTTCTATAGAATCAACGCCTCCAATCTTTGGGTAAATTACCTTCTTCATATTAACACCATTTTCTAGGGAAGGTACTTCCTAATATCTGAAGAGCTCTTCTTTTCTATTTTGGGTATAGATTCTGGATAGCCAGCCTTCAGAAATCCCACAACCCTCTCCTTTTCTCCGTCAATCCCTAGTACACTGTAAGTGGAGGGGTGCCTTGTTAAGCTTCCAGTACTCCACTGAGCTCCAATGCCCATGCCCCAAAGCGAAAGTACTAGATTATGCAAAGAACAAACAGTTGCCGCATAGTCCTCTTCCTCTCTGAATGAATCTTTAGGACTTAGTTTCGTTGTGACTGCAATTAGGGCAGGGGTATCCATAATCTTCGAAACTGCTCTGTTGACAGATTGATTAGCTCCGTCACCACCTGCCTTACTTGCCTTCTCTTTGGCCATTGAGATTACCGTTGGTAGAAGCTTTCGCCTCGTCTCTAGGCCCAATACGTAGTAATTCCAGGGGTGTGTTTGCTTATGGCAAGGGGCATTACTAGCGGCCTCAAACGCTATCTCAAGGTTTGACTCTTCTACAACTCTCTCGGTGAATCTGTAAACAGTCCTTCTACTATTCAGAATATCTTGCACAGAAGTCATGAAAATTCCTAGTCCAGAAGGTCTAACTTAGCAGCCAAAATGAAATCTGACTCGGTCAGACCGTTAATCTTGTGAGTCCAAATTAGTACCTTGACTCTCCCCCAGCCAAACTCAAAGTCAGCATGATGATCTTCATTCTCACATATTGCGCCGGCAGAATTTACAAATTCTAATGCTCCCATGAAATCTTCGAAGGTCCAAGACCTCTCGATATGACGATTATCAATTATCGCCCAATTCTCATCTATTTGCTCCAACAACTTCATCGCATCTTCTTCATTCAGAGGAGGGACTCCTCCTCTACAAGGCACACATTCTCTATTTTCTAAGCCACCCATTTTTTCATCCCCACAAGTGACTATCCATTCCGCCATCAGCCATCTGCTCTGCCTTTTCCTGCATACTCGATCTACGCCTCATATCCTCTTTCTCGAAAGTCATCATCTCCCTATCTTCCAGATAAGGAACCCTCATGTGCGCGATTAATCTTACCTCTACGATCACATCTCGAGCTATAGATCTGAAAACTCCGTTTTCATCCATAATTTCTACGGCATTCCTGGTAGTTCCAATTAACATCCCCCTGGCGATACTTTCACTATCTGAGGAAATTGCCCTTGAATCGATTATTATCTCAATGATATCATCTTTCCTCAGGCCCGCGCTTCGGCTAGAAAGAGGTCCATGAAACACGTCCTGAATATCATCTAATTTAGGAGAGCCATGGGCTTGATGAATCTTAATCGCCCAATCGGGCAGTGTACTGGATATGTCAGGCATGAGCTAACGGCGAGGTCCATATAGAAAAAGTGCATGATTTGAAAATCCATACAATTTCTGGCTACTGTCTTGAATAGGAATGGGCTGGTCGTAGAGTCAGGAAGACACATGGCATCTATCGAATGGAGGAAAATCCCGACTGTTCTAAAAACAGATGAGATTCTTGATAAGGCTTTCAGAAAGGCCAGTAAACAGTCGGATACCGTAGAAGATCCCGACAAGTACCATAGAGTTCGCAAACAGATGAACAAGATGGTACAGTCAGCCGCATCAGTAATTGATACCACACTCATAGCATATGTTGAGAGATGGCCAAGTCTGAATGCACTTTCAGAATTTGACCAAGCCCTTGTAGATGCCGCGGTTGGGAATGACAATTACAGAAAGAGTCTGGGAGCTATTCAATGGGGTGCTGAGAGAGTAAGATCGATAGCCGCCGATACACAAAGAAAAATTCTGAGACTAAGAGACATTGACGGATTTCATCAGGCAAGAAGATCTGCATATGGTAGATTCTCATCTATTATAGAGCAAATTTCTCCTGAAATAGAATGGCTGGGAGAGGCACGAGATATACTAAGGAAGTTACCTTCCATAGATTCCAATGAACCATGCATAGTGGTGGCCGGATCTCCCAATGTTGGTAAATCAGCCTTGATTACTTCACTATCAAGTGGAGAGCCCGAGGTAGCGGCTTATCCATTCACAACTAAGCAATTGCATCTGGGTCATTTTATGCATCGTAGAAGAAAATACCAGATGGTCGACACACCCGGTCTTCTGGATAGGCCAATGGTTGAGAGAAATAATATCGAGATGCAGGCAATAGCGGCCTTAGAGAATGTTGGCGATGTACTATTATTTTTGATAGACCCAACGCCAGAAGCAACAACTAGTTTGGAAGAACAAATGAATCTCCTCGAAGAAGTAAGCGGCTTGATGTCAGAGAGAGCAATTCTAGTCGTCCATAGTAAATCTGACTTGCACAAATCTACAGAAATAGAGGATAAAATTGCCATCAGCTCCATTACTGGAGAAGGACTGGAACATCTGAGGGAAAGACTCGTTGAAATGATAGCTGCCGATGAAATATCTGACCCTCTTAACCTTCCCGAGGACTGGCCTAGAAACGATATGGCCTAGTTTATGTGCCAAATATGTCCGCACGTTGTGCAATACATATCGAAGCCACCAATTGAGATAGGCAGGCCCCCGATATCCATTTTCGAACCACACCCCGGACACCTGTCAGCCATAACACTGCGAATAGGAATAGGTTATTCAAGCAATCTATGCTAAATTCACGCTTCCCTAAAGCGCTTCCACATTTCTCTGAGAGGAAAGGCCATCTCACTTGCACCTAGAAGCAGGGCCAATCCAATAGCGGCAAGTAGTATTTCGACAAATCCAGCTAGATGTATTTCAGGCTCAATAGTGACCAATTGTTCATCAAGAGTGGAGCCATCCTTTCCAGCGGTTACAAAACGATATTTGCCAGGTTCTAGTACAAACTCCAGACTTCCATCCGGTGAATCAGGACCTCCTGCAATGAAAACAAAATCATCAGAAGTACAAGATGTTAGGCCGTTAGAATCTGGAGGACAATCTTCCTGATACTTCGCATCTACAACACCGATCCAGCTTCTGTCTGGCTCGTCCCATTCCAACTTCATGCTTATTTCTAGTAGCATGAATGCGGGAGGCACTTCTAAGTCTTCACCGGTCATTCCAACAGGACAGCCAACCGAATCATCCGTACAAGGCACGATGGGCACGTCTGTACGTGAATTCTCCACATTTATTCCAACTAGGCTACCCAGAACTATCAGTATGCAGAGGCTACCCACAAGACCAGGAAGTATCGACAATATCCTAACCATGTTCATATGAATCTCCTCCTATGCCCCTCCGGACATCAACTGTAAGAAAATCAGTAGGATGGCAATCCCTGGAAATAAATATAGCATTATTGTCAACCTCTTTCTGGAAGATTCTCTCTTCTTGTTATTATCAATACAATCCTCATTATCACAAACCGCAGGCTCTATCTCTAGTGAAATAGGCTTCCAACACACAACACAGTGCCTGTGAGGTCTGATATCTATGGACTTATTCGTAATCTTTCGTCTTTCAGATTGCCTTCTTTTACTAGCCGCTTCTCTCGCTTCCTTTGCTGTTCTCCTACCAGCATTGGCAATTCTATCGGCCCTACTCAAGTTTTATCCTCCTCTTACTTCTGTTCCTTGAAAATCTCCGCCAACAATTGCCTGTCTGATGAGATCTACATTTCTTCCATCGAGGATATTCAAGGTTAGCCCAGACTCAGATGCATCAATAGCTCCAATCGGGTCAACTATCTGCGAATTTCCAGCCTTCGTGTGTTCAGAAGAGCCTATTATCTCCAGTAATTGGCCATGGGTCAAGGAATCAAATGGAATTGCATCTGGATTCGATTTTGGGTCACTATCGAAAACTTTCGGTACATTGGTTGCTATTATGCACTTATCTGCACCGGAAGATATTGCAAAACGTATCGCGACTGCATCTGTGGTATGTCCGGGATTGGTCCCTCCCATAACGACTACATGACGAGTCTCAAGGAGAAGAACCGCCTCATCAATACTCTTCGGAATCGTACCAGAAACTGGAATTCCAGAATCTGATAGTGACTCTCTGACAATAGTGGCATTTAGTCTAGTTGCCGCTATGCCAATTTTATCGAGGTGCGACTCATCTGTAATCATCGGTCTAGCGAGCTCAATACCCTCCCTAGCTGGCGCGCCACCCCCGACCACAATACCAATCCTGTCGTTCATAGAGACCCTGTCCCTAATTACCGATACTAGTCCCTCCAGCCAGCTATGTCTTTCTTCAATCTCAGGACGGAGCAGACTCCCTCCGAGTGCGACAATCACGGTCGTCATCGACTATCGAGCTGGGACGCCCCTTTCAATTCCTTTGCCCTAGCTGAGTCTAAGGGTTGAAATGCTGCCCCTCCGGCCTTTAACTGGGGGTAGTGCCATATCCGACGAGATTGAAGTCCAGCAGAGGAGATTACGCCTCAAGAAGGCAGTAGAGGACTTGTCTACGATGAAGGGGATGGGTACTGAGCTAGTTTCGGTTGTTGTCCCTCCTGATCGGATGATAAGCGATGTTAGACATCAACTTTCCAACGAAGCTGGTCAAGCCGCAAATATCAAGTCTAAGTTGACTAGGAAGCACGTTTCCGATGCTATCGAATCAGCAATAGCTACGTTAAACCGATATAAGACCCCTGGGGAAAGAGGAATGGCCTTATTCGTAGGACATGTTATTGTTGGAAATAATAAAACTAGACTAATGTCCATAGTCATCGATGATCCTCCTGAGGCTTTTACTTCGTACAGGTACAGATGTGGATCTACATTCGAGATTAGTCAGCTCGAGGAGATGCTAATTGACAGGACTGCATATGGCCTTTTCGTTATAGACAGGTCAGAGGCAGCGTATGGACTAGCTAGTGGAAAGAGATTACACTGCCAAGAGCATGTGACCTCATTAGTTCCTTCAAAGCATGGCAGAGGGGGACAGTCTGCACAGAGATTCGAGAGATTAATCGAAGAGGCGGCAGACAAATTCTTCAAGAAATCAGCAGAAAGGGCATCATCATATTGGCTCCCCATGATAGAAAATTTACAGGGCATAATTATTGGAGGTCCGGGAGCAACCAAAGATTATGTTGTGAAAAATGATTATTTTCACCACGAGATTAAGAAATTAATCAGGGAACCCTTCTTTGATGTAGGATACTCCAATGAAAGTGGCCTAAGAGAATTGGTTCAAAGAGCGGGTGGTCTTATGGACCAAATAGAACTAGATACCGAGAGAAAACTTGTTGATAGATTTTTGAGAGAAGTAATGCAAGCCCATCCAAAGGCCACATATGGCGAGATGATGATTAGAAGTGCTCTCGACCAAGGTGCAGTTGAGAGGCTATTACTGTCAGAAAATGTTAGGAAAAGGAGAGTAATGTGGGTTTGTAGGCAGTGTAAGTCTGAATGGGAAGGTACCCAAAGCAGAAGATCAGAAATCCCAGTATGTTCCAAGTGCTCGTCAGAAGATGTTGTTGAGGATTCAGACAGATCTATGGATTTGATTGATGAATTGACTCAGTTGGCAGGCCATACCTCGGCTTCCGTGACCTTGATTTCTATGGATACGGAAGAGGGTGCCACCTTATTCGATGCATTTGGGGGTATAGCGGCACTATTGAGGTACCCAATTTCTTGAGGTGTAATATGAGGGATCTAATAGAAGCCTGCACTCCTTTGATTTACGATTCTGTCACTGAATTGGGCATCAATGAAGAGGATATCTCTAATCTAATCGGGCCTTCAACTGTTGGGACTATGGCTGATGTTGCAATCCCTTGTCATTCATTATCCAGAATACTAAAGAAATCCCCTGTTGAGGTTTCAGAGCAGATTTCTACTGCGATCTCTCCTCATTTACAGGGACTGGCCCTGACATCTTCCATGAATGGGTTTGTCAATCTGAAGGCCCATCCTGAATGGTTAGCTAACAAAACTATGGAACTATTAGCTGATAAAATGATGGGCATAAAGAAAGATGCTTCTAGAAAAATTGTTGTTGATTATTCAGCACCTAATGTGGCTAAAGAGATGCATGTCGGACATCTAAGATCAACCGTAATAGGCGATGCAATAGTTCGAATGCTAGTTTTCAAGGGCCATGAAGTGATTAGGGAGAATCATATCGGAGATTGGGGCACTCCATTTGGCATGCTAATAGAGCATCTTATAGATTTAGGAGAGGAGAGCTTCACATCAAGAAAGGGAATCTCAGATTTTGATCAGTTTTACAAAGAGGCCAGAGTAAAGTTTGATCAGAATGATATGTTCGCTGAAAGGGCCAGATCTAGAGTTGTTCTATTACAAGGCGAGGATTCTGATACACTTAGACTCTGGAAAGTCTTGGTTGATGTATCGACCGGCTACTTCAATGAAGTGTACGATATGCTAGGGGTACTTCTGGATGATGGGGATATTATGGGAGAATCTGCTTACAGACATCTACTGCCAACCGTCGTTGAGAGATTACATGAATCGGGAATGTTAGAAGAAAGCGAGGGTGCTAGCGTAGTCTATTTGGGAGGTAAGTGGGTGAATAGGGAGGGGGACCCTTTCCCAGTCATCATTAGGAAAGGTGATGGTGGTTTCAACTACTCCACTTCTGATCTAGCTTGTATAATTGACAGGGTTGAAAGGATTTCATGTGACGAACTAATTTATGTTGTGGGAACTCCACAGAAACAACATTTTGAGATGGTTTTCGAAGTCGCTTCAAGGGCAGGATTCATGGATGAGAGACATACGGCTAAACACATAAACTTCGGATCAGTTCTAGATTCTAATGGACAGATGCTGAAAAGTAGGGCTGGACAATCGGTAAAACTTGTTGATCTCTTGAAGGAATCAATAAAGAGAGCTGATAATGCCATCTCTGAGAAGAATCCCGGACTTACAGGAAAAGATAAGGATAGGATCTCAAAGATGATAGGGATAGGTGCCGTAAAGTATGCTGATCTTTCCACTGATAGAACCAAAGATTACGTCTTTGACTGGGATAAGATGCTCTCCTTTGAAGGAAATACGGCTCCATATCTCCAGTATTCTCATGCAAGGATATCACGTATTTTTTCTCTTTCCCCCGTCAGTCGAAAGTCAATGGTAGATTCCTCCATAGAGCTATTTACCGAAGAAGAGGAGACGTTAGCTAGGTGCATCGTTAATTTTGCAGAATCATTCGATAAATCAATCTCTAGTATGCAACCTCATAAACTCTGCACACACATCCACGCAACCTCTTCCGCATTTGCGACATTCTATGAGGCCTGTCCAATACTAAAGGCTGAGAATGAAGAGATTATGACAAGTAGGTTGGCACTATGTGACTTGACAGCGAGAGTCATTTCAACCGGATTGGAACTATTGGGAATTCAATCGCCTGAAATGATGTAACTATTATCTATACGTCTTCCTGGAAGTAAAATGACACAGCTCACAAAGTAGAAGCAAAGTTGACCACTGAATCATAATCTGGCTCTACTCCGGGATTCTCTGCGTCCCAGCGATATCTTACTATTCCCTCTCCATCTATCACTATGACGACCCTGTCGGCACTAACATATCCCTCAATTCCACCCAAGCCTACAAATGAGGCGTCATAGCTTTTTACGACCTTTCTATCTACATCAGAAAGTAATGGGAATCCAAGATTATATTTCTGTGAAAACGCACTGTTGGCCCATGGAGAGTCGACACTAATTCCAAGAACCGTAGTACCGGCTTCGTTCAACTTCACGATATTATCCTGAAAGGCACACATTTCCTTGTCACAAACTCCTGTAAAGGCACCAGGGTAGAATGCTAAAATTACTTTCTCGCCCTTGTAATCAGACAGGCTGACATCACTCTTGTCAGTTGTTTTCAAAGTGAAGGCAGGGGCGGTTTCTCCTATTTTGACCATAAACTATGCCGACAATCGATAGCGTATATCGGTTTCGTTTTATTTGATTTGAGATTGTGATACTTACACGGAATAATTATGGCAAAATATCCAGTAATCATTTGTTATTTTTTATCTCCTTCAATACTGTTAGACTCTCTCTCCGTATGAAAGATACCTGATGAATGACCCTAATATTATCCCAGAGACTGCCAAGCTTTCCTCATTGAATCGGTCCATGGTGTCCAGATAAGTGTGGTACTCACTGGAACCAGAGCCATAGCACACTAGGGCCTTTCCGTATTCCATACCATCGTCTGGTTGATTGTCTATCTCATAGACGAAGGGGGCGTGATCCGAGTTGTAAGGCATAGCCGTAGACGGGATTTCATTCACATTTACGCTGTACTTTGATGACAAGTCAGTATGAACATCAGAAAACTTCGCCGCGATTCCTCTGACTATCTTCGTATCCTTGGGACTGTTTCCATAGATAGTCAGACCGTTATTCCTTTCCAAGTCTACATGATTCATATCTAGGTTGATAGTCAAACGCAAGTTTTCTGAGAGCATGTTACGATACTTATCGACCCATTCCTTGGACCCCCAAAGCCCTTCTTCTTCCCCTCCCCATGTACAGAAGTAAATCGTATATTCAGGCTCTCCCAGACTAGATTCAAGAATCGAAAACTGTCTGGCGATTTCCTGTAATGTCGCCACTCCTGAACTATCATCAACTGCTCCTTGTCCATTGTATACTGTATCATGATGGGCTCCCAGAACTATAATTGAATCAGTCTTACCTTCGATAATTCCGCATGGGACGTATATGGTTGAAACAGCCTGATTATCCACATCTATCCTCATCTGGATTCGCCCATCTCCATTGATGACACTATCGGATATCGCGGTACCTACGCTCTTGGAGACCATTATGAATCCAAATGAGTCTGGAATGAAATCAAATCTCGTCAGATCTATGCCCTTGAAGTAAGGGACACAATCATCCATCACCAGCTCATTACAATTAGTCAGAGAGTTTACGGTAATTATCGAATTAACGTCATTGGATAAGGCCCTCTCCAATAAATCAGTATTCCCGTCAGTCCCTGTCTCTATCCAGACCATGGCAATTTTACTAGCAGCTGATGCCCAATCAGAGTCTTCGCTACCATTTCCTAGATCAACAATATCAGCATTTTCAGTATGAAAAATATCTACGGATCCGCTGTATCCCTGAATCACATAGTCTTCTCTATGGGTGAATTGAGTTATCTGCCTGTTTACATCAGCGGCTGAGCAGGGTGTTGGTCCTCCGAAAATATTCCCGATATCTCCTGGCACACATATGGATAAATCCGGCTCTTCTCCAATTTCAAACATATTAACATCAAATTCATCCATTGTAGATGGTATCCCCATGGATGTAAAATTACTCTTAATCGCATTAGCCGTATTTTCCTCTTCTACGGTTCCAGACATTCTCCCTTCCCATTCAGGATGTCCCAAATCAACCAACGTCTGAGCGAATTCTCTGGTCTTGTCAGTATCAAAATCAAGGAGTACATATTCTGTATCCCCTTGGATAAAATCTAGTATTTCATCACCATATACAACAGCTCCTCCAGACCCGCCAACAATTAGTATCGAAATCACAACCAATGTGGAAAATGGTAAATCTCTAATCCTATCTAATAATCTTCTGAATCCCTTATTATGAGATGGAATATCAGCAATTTCAGCCTGAAAAATAGAATTTTCTTCCAGTCTTCTAACTAGCTCCTCCTTCCTCCCAGAAACGGGCATCCCTCTTTCCCTGAGGGAGTCTTTGAGTTCAGATACTGACAGATCAGACCAATCAGAGGATTCGCTCACAGCAGAGTTAAATCACGCTGACTATTGAACCCATTCTGGAGATTATCTGAAATAACTCGTTTACTCAAGTGTTACTTCATCACCGGTCCATCTCTTACCAAGAGTGTGTGACACCCCCATCTGATCCAAAATTCTGGCTACGACGAAGTCAATTAAGTCATCAATTGACTCTGGTGAATTATAGAATCCCGGATTAGCTGGTAATATGACAACTCCCCACGAAGACATCTTTGCCATAGCCTCAAGGTGAGGCGTAGGCGAAGGAGTTTCCCTTGGTACAATGATCAGCTTCCTTCTCTCCTTGATTGCAACAAGAGCGCTTCTAGTTGATAGATTATCAGATATTCCTGCTCCAATTTTTCCTATGGTTGTTCCACTAGCTGGACAGATTACATAGGCGTCATACAATGCTGATCCAGAAGCCGGTCTGGCAGCAAGATTCGCATTATTGTGTATGGAGACGCCCTCAATTTCATCCAGCTCCGCAGCCCCTATGCCACACTCTAGTTTGAGATTGATTTCACCGGCTTTACTCACTATGAGATCAATTTCCCATCCAGCTAGACTTAGTTGCTCAACTAACCTAACTCCATAGCGGGCACCCGAGGCCCCAGTTATCGCTACTACTGCACTAGGCATGATGTGCCGGCAATGCTACATGCCTTGAATGGTTGCCTAACTCCCTAAAATTGATTTTAGCGATTCTGAGAGATATTCAAACTCCTCTTTAGTGTTGTAAATATGAGCTGAAATCCTGATATATTTGGTGTTGTGAACAGGCCATGAAATCACCGGTACTTGAATCCTGTACTCATCATAAAGTAAATTGTGAGTGGGTTCACCATCCGGCGGAGAGGGGGGGACTTCGCCCTCCCAGGGGAACTCAACTGATGACATCGAAGAAATCATGGAATCTGGAGTTGGAGGTGTGGTCCCCAGAGCCTCACAAAGAAGCTCTCTACCTTGAAGTATCATCTCCTTGTTCTTCGTCATTATCCCTTCCCAACCTCCTTTAATCTGACTTCCCAAGTACCCAATAGAGAACGGAATACACAACCATGGACTGGGGTCTCGTGTACCCGACCAGTCAAATTCAAATCGGAATTTCTCTGCTACAGGTAAATCACTTGAATAGCCATGACCTATGTTTAATGGGCAAATCTCCGTCCTCTTATCTTCCCTAATATGAAGGAAAGCAGAGCCCTTTGGGGTACATAGCCACTTGTGACAATTTCCAGTAATATAGGCTGGATTCAATTTAGTAATATCCAGAGGAACAATTCCAGGGCCGTGAGCAGCATCAACTAGGACATCAACACCCCTGTTCTGTAGTTGATATACTAGTTTCTCAAATGGCATCCTTATGCCCGTAGGGCTGGAAACAGTATCTATCATTGCTAATACCGTTCTGCTCGTCACTGCAGATAATATCGGCTCAATGATTTCGGAATCATCGTCCACCCTGAAAGGAACCTGAATAATTACTGTCCTCGCGCCAGTTCTTCCAGTAACGAAATCAATCGCATTCTTACAAGCCTGATATGCGTGATCTGGAACAATAATTTCATCTCCCGGTGAAAGTTTTAGAGATCTGAGTACAGTATTTACTCCCATTGTCGCATTTGTAACGAAGACCATACCTTCTGGATCTGCATTAAGAAATCTGGATAGCTCAAAAATGGACTCTTCCCATAGATTTTTCATTCTCCTCTCCACAAAATATACCGGATCTTCTTCCATTTCATTTCTGATTCTATCCTGCTCCTCACGAACAGCAAGGGGGGACGCACCGAATGATCCATGGTTTAGGAAGACTGTATTGGGGTCTAATCCCCACAGTCTGGCAAGTGGCCCTTTCTCTGGAATCATTCTAAGCCCTCATATCCTCGCCCATATTGTTACTAGGGACTCTCCCTAGAATTCTCTGACATGTCTCAAACAATGCATCTTCAATTCTTTTGATATCAATCTCATTCCCTTCCCTATCGAAACGATATCCAAGCTTGTGTAGACAAGTATGGGTTCCTTCCTGCATGCCACATCCAGAGACTCTCTCTACCCTGGAACCCGGTGTATTCACATTTATTGACATCCCATGCCTACTGACCCATTTGAAGAAAGAAAGCCCAATGGAGCAAATTTTGTGCCCATCGACCCATACTCCTTGCATCGCTTCGTCTTTGTATGACTCAATGCCACATACTTCGAAAGCCGATATTGTCCAATCCTCCAACAGAGATATCACTGCTCTGACACTTTGTAACTCTCCTTCCCACTTAATTATTGGATAGACAACTAGTTGTCCAGGTCCATGCCATGTTGCCCCACCTCCTCTATCTGTCTCGAATACCTGATAATCTTCAATCTCCACTCCATCCCTAACTGCCTTGGGCCCCAAGGTGACAACTTCTGGATGAGTAACGAAAATCAGAGTATCAGTAATTTCATCCTCGATTCTTCTTTCCTGTAATTTTTTCATCTTCTCAAAAACTGTAGAATACTCCTCTACTCCGAGATGGAGTATTTTTATCTCTGACAAGAATCCACCTCATGCTGAATGGATAGCGTGACCTAGAGATTTTAGAACGCTTTCGTGGAAGGCCTCTGTCATGGTCGGATGAGCGTGCACCGTATCGGCAATATCCTCCAAGAGGGCACCCATCTCAAGAGCTAGTACAAACTCTCCATGGAGTTCAGCTACATGACTTCCTACTGCCTGTATTCCTAGGATAACGTGATCAGAATCTCGAGCTACAACTCTGATAAATCCGCCTGTTTTCTCGGCTTCAAGAGTTAGAGCTCTGCCATTCGCAGCTAGTGGAAACTTCCCGACAATTATCTCCTCGCCCCTTTCTTTAGCTTCATCAGGCATCAAACCCACAGAAACTATCTCAGGTTCGGTGAAAACAATAGCAGGGATAGCAACCTTGTCAAACTCTCTGTTTAATCCTGAAATAATCTCAGCTACCATCTCTCCCTGTGAACTAGCCTTGTGTGCCAGCATTGGCTCTCCTGAAACATCACCGATAGCGAAGACACCTGGGACATTTGTCCTGCATTGTCTGTCAATTCTGATGAATCGTCCGGAGTGATCCATCCTTACCCCCATGGTCTCTAATCCCCAATCCTTGGTATTCGGCTTCCTTCCAACAGTTACCAATACCTTGTCGACCTTAATTGATTGAAGCTCCCCCTCCTTCTCGAAAGAGAGCTCGACTTTCTTCGAGGCGCCTCTCCCCTTGACCTCTGCACCCTTGGCTAGAGAGCCAGTATGGATTGAGACTCCATGCTTCTTCAGCCATATCTCGAGAGGTCTTCGGAGCTCCTTGTCAAATATTCCTAATATACTGTCCATCCCCTCTATTACCGTTACCTCTGACCCCAATTTAGAAAGTGCGCACCCGAGCTCTAATCCAATATAACCGCCTCCAACTATGGCGACTTTTGAGGGCAAGGAATCTAACTCAAGAGCTCCCGTTGAAGAGAGTACGAACTCTTCATCACAAGGCATGAAAGGAAGGTCTATGTGACTAGATCCAGTTGCAATGATTACATTTTCTGCCTCAATTTCTATATTGCCTTCAGAGGTTTTTACAGTACACCTCTTAGGGCCAGTGAAAGTTGCCCATCCTTTTACTAAGTCTACACCAGCTCCCTTCAACAGAGATTCTACGCCTTTGTTCAAACGGTCTACAATTGAGTCCTTCCAAGAAATCAGTGATGGCATATCTAGCACTGGTTCAGATGATATCGAAATACCCATATGTCCATTCTCAGAACTATGCTTCGAAAGTGACTCAAATCTCTCAGCCGCATGTATCATTGCCTTACTTGGAATGCACCCTCTAATCAGACAGGTTCCTCCTGATTTATCCCCTTCTACAACAATGGTATCAAGGCCGAGCTGACCAGATCTAATTCCAGCTACATATCCACCAGGACCTGCGCCAACTATCAAGACTTGACATTTTCTAATTTCAGTCATTATGCCACCTCACATGAATATCATAGCAGGATGCTCTAGCATTCTTTTCAGATGCTGAACCAGACTAGCTCCATCTGCTCCATCGATTACTCTATGATCGAAGGAGCTGGAAAGATTCATGATTCTCCTGACTTCGATATTTCCACTTCTGACAACTGGCATTTCCCTAGCTTTATGCACTCCCAATATAGCCATCTCTGGATGATTAATTATTGGTGTCGCACCAAGACCCCCTTCTCTTCCAAGACTGGTAATTGTGAAAGTGGAACCTGTTAAGTCATCAAGACTAGCCGTACCCGATCTCGCTGCTCCCGAAACACGGATCAGGTCGCTCGCCGCTTGCCAGACGTCCATGGCCTCGACATTCTTGACGACTGGTACGTATAGTCCCCTATCTGTCTGTGTGGCTATTCCCAAGTTTACAGCCTCATGCCGGTGGACTAATCCTTCTTCATCATAGAAATACCCATTACATTCTGGATGTTCTGGCATAATTTTAGCTAGGGCTAGCATGATGAAAGGCAAGTAGGTAAGTTTTGGCTGATCCTCTCCACGACTAGCGTTCAGTGCCTGCCTCAATCCTTCAAGCTCCGTAACATCAACCTCCTCAAAATATGAGAAATGAGGTATGGAAAAAGCACTCTTGACCATCTGCTCGGAAATCTTCCTCCTGAGGCCAACAATTTTGACCTCGTTAATGCCGCTTCTCTTCGTAGAGTACGCCACAGGGGGAGCTCCCATTATGGCTCCTCCTCCAGCTACGAAGGCATCTATGTCCGCATGTCTAATTCTTCCAGCAGGACCACTGCCATTCAATGATGAAAGATCTATTCCCGATTCTCTGGCCCTTCTTCTGACAGCCGGGCTGGCTAGTACTGTTTTGGAACTAGAAACAGGTATTTCGGGAGCCGAAATTTCAATAGGTTTCGAAATTTCGGGTGCTTTTACCTCTACTTTCTTTTCGATTTCCGCGGAGGCCTTCTTTTCTTCATCTGGCTTCTTTTCTTCAACCACTTGAGGCCCTTCATCTTCATTGGGAGTTTCAAGACCAGTCCCATCGGTATCGAATTCTATCAGAACCGACCCAACAGCAATCATATCGCCCACCTCCCCATTGAGGGACAGGACAGTACCATCTGTCGGGGAAGGAATAGTTACAGTGGCCTTATCAGTCATCACATCAACAATGGGGTCATCCTCAGAAACTGAATCCCCTACGGATACGTGCCAAGTGACTACTTCTCCCTCCACGACTCCTTCTCCAATATCGGGTAATTTGAAATCATATTTCGCCATGTTAATCCTCCTGTGTTTTCGCTATAGCCGCGGCCACTCTGTCTGGTCCGGGCATGTAATCCCATTCAGTAGTATGGGGAAAAGGAGTGTCCCATCCAGTCACTCTCTCTATTGGGGATTCCAGACTCCAAAAGCATCGCTCTTGGATAGAAGCTGCCATTTCAGCTCCGAATCCACTGGTTTTTGGAGCCTCATGAACGATTACGCACCTACCAGTCTTTTGAATCGATGTTACTACAGCTTCTCTATCCCAAGGGACTAGAGTTTGGAGATCAATGAGATCACAAGATATCCCGCTATCCCTGATTGCCTGCTCGCACACATGAACCATCGCACCCCAAGAGATCACCGTACATCTGTCGCCCTCCATGGCCAATCGCGCCTCGCCCAAGGGAATCGAATAATGGGATTCAGGCACCTCTGCCTCAGGATGGCCAGACCAAGTCGGCACATTGTGTGGGTCCCCATAGAAAGGTCCTCTGTAGCACCTCTTAGGCTCGAAGAAAATAACCGGATCATTATCCTCTATGGCGCTTATCAATAGCCCCTTGGCGTTGTAAGGGGTTGAGCAATAGACAACTTTGAGTCCTGGCGTATGAGTAAACTGGGCCTCGGGTGATTGCGAGTGATGATGGCCTCCTCTGATTCCCCCTCCTGCAGGGGTCCTTATGGTTACAGGACACCAGAACTCTCCCCCAGAGCGATGTCTGACCTTGGCCATCTCGTTAACTATCTGATCGTAAGCTGGGAAAATATAGTCGGCGAATTGAATCTCAACCACAGGCCTAAGTCCATTGATTCCCATCCCGAAAGCTGTAGCCGCAATTCCTCCCTCGGAAAGTGGAGAGTCAAAGACCCTATGTTTTCCGTACTTCTCTTGCAGGCCATCACAAGTTCTGAAAACACCGCCAAAGTATCCAATATCTTCGCCGAACATTATGACATCCTTATCCTTTGAGAGCATTGTATCAAGGGCATTATTTACTGATTCTACCATATTCATGTTAGGCATCATGAATCCCTCCATCTCTTCATTTCATCCCACTGTTCTTCTAGATGCCATGGGGGGTTCTCGTAAACTTCTGTGAAAATCGCGTCAGATGATGGATACGGGCCATTAGCTAAATCTCCGAATTTGACGGCTTCTTTGTATGCCGCCATCACCTCTGAGTCTATTCTTTCAGAAAGCTTCTGATGTTCCTCGTCTGACCATTCCCCTATCTCTTTGAGATGGTCTCTAAGGCGATATATGGGATCTCCTCCAGGCCAGAATGAATGAATATCGGACGGCCTATACCTAGATGGGTCATCGCTACTGCTATGCGCTCCTGCGCGATATGTCAAGACCTCTATGTGTGTGGGGCCTAGTCCTGCAGATGCTCTTTCCCTAGCCCAGGAAGTAACAGAATACAGGGCCAAGAAATCATTTCCGTCAACACGTATACTGGGAATTCCATATGGCAGTCCCCTGACGGCAAAATTACCATTTTTACTTGCGAAATTTTTGTGTGTGGAAATTGCCCACTGATTATTGACAACGTTTAGTATCACCGGAGCTTGAAATATACTGGCGAAATTCAACGCGTAATGATAGTCCCCTTCCGCACTAGCGCCATCGCCGATCCATGTAATCGTGACTTCATCAAGACCCTTGTAGTCTGAAGCCAAAGCTACTCCAACTGCCTGGCTAAACTGTGTCCCAACAGGACTTGAAACAGAAATGAATCGTCCGTCTCTGTAAGTGTAGTGAACAGGCATTTGTCTACCTTTGACATTATCCATTTCGTTACCAATGCAATGGCAAATCATACTGACCATATCCCTACCTCTGACGAATTGGGCACCTGGCTGCCTGTAAGTAGGGAATAGCCAGTCTTGATCTTTCAAAGCCATTGTCTGAGCTATAGCAACCGCCTCTTCTCCGTAAGATCGCATGTAGAATGAGAGCTTACCAGTTCTCTGCATTTTCATCATTCTGTCATCAAATATCCGAAGCCTCATCATATGCTCAAGGCCGGATATCATCTCTTCTGCGGAGAGCTTTGGGTCCCAATTCCCTGAAGACTTATTGTCATCCCCAAGAACCCTCACTAGGCCCTCTGCGAGTGAGGAAGTTTCAGGAGCATCACAATCGACACTTGGCCTTTCCAAATCCTCTGGAGACCATGGCCATTCGACGAAACCAGCCTCATCCCCAGGCCTATGTGGCGCATCAGGAACATGAAGTGGATCCGCCCCGTGCCCCTCGCTCATGGTACATACACCCTCTCAACACTCATATCTTTTGGCCTCCTTCAGCCGGTGAAAACGTAAGGTGACTAACCGCGGAACCAGTTGACTCTCTAGTAACTACTGGCTCCAAGCCCATGGCTTCTTCCCACAGAAGTCCAGCACGATAGCTGGACCTCACAAGGGGGCCACTAGCAACGGCTGAGAAGCCCATCTCTCTAGCTTCCTTGTCCCAATCAGCGAATTGAGAAGGCTCAGGGAATCTATCGACAGGCAAATGGCGCTCACCAGGTTGGAGATACTGACCCAGAGTAATCATATCAACTTCCGAGGATCTAATCATCTCCATCGCTTCAATAACCTCAGAGTCGGTCTCCCCTATGCCCACCATGATACTGGTCTTAGTCTTCAAATCTGGACGCAAATTCTTTGCCTCAGAGAGAATCTTCAAAGATTGTGTGAACGAGGCCCTTCTGTCCCTAACAATCTTGTCTAGCCTTGGCACACACTCAACATTATGAGCAAAAACACGAATAGGCAATCCATTCAACAGTATTTTCAGAGATTCCAAGTTACCATCGAGGTCCGAGCAAAGTAACTCAATCCCTACATCTGGACATCTATCGTGAACTGCCATTATACATTTTCTGTAGTGACTCGCTCCTCCATCGGGCAGGTCGTCCCTATTTACAACAGTAATCACTGCATGATTTATTCCCATACTCTCAATTGCAGTCGCTAAATCTTCTGGCTCATCAGGGTTCAATGGAGGAGGGGTTTTTGCAGTATTAACGGCACAGAATCTACAACCCCTCGTACAAACATCTCCAGCAATCATGAAAGTTGCAGTCCCCCTTCCCCAGCAATCATGGATATTGGGACACCTCGCCTCAACGCAAACAGTGTTCAGGTGATTATCCTTGACGCTAGCCATGGTACTATTGTAAACGGACTGGGACTTCCCAATTGGAAGACTGGTCTTGAACCATTTTGGAAGTCTTTTCCTCTCCCTTGATACCCTAACTTTATTGCTCTCAACAAGATTTCCAGAACAGGAATTTGTAGTAATTTGAGATGAGTCAACGGTCGGTAGTCGCGTCGCCATCATATGTTCCGCATAGTGGTACGGAGTTAATCGTTCTCATCGACCCCTTTGGGGTCGTCCAATACAACCCGTAATAGGAGTGAAACTCTTCCCATGCCCATGGACGCGGCTGTTATACTGGTCACAGGAGGCGCAGTTAGGATTGGAAGAGAGATTTGCTTGCGCCTTTCCGATTGTGGATATGCCATTGCAATACACTACAATTCTTCGGAAAATGAGGCGTCCAATTTAGCAGATATAATCAATTCCAGAGGAGGTAGAGCCGCCTGTTTTTCTGGAGACTTACTTGATCAATCCATGCCGGCTAAATTATTCGAGGAAATCAAACAAGAAATGGGCCCAGTATTAGGAGTTGTCAATAATGCTTCGTTATTCAACTTCGATGATATTTCCAACGTTTCACTAGAATCATGGAATCGTCATATGCACGTCAACGCCCTATCTCCCACTTTACTTATTTCAGAGCTAAGTCGAAACCTTCCTCCAGGCAAGGTAGGTTCTGTGGTCAACATCCTCGATCAAAAGATTTCCCAGCCAAACCCGGATTATCTGTCGTATACCGCCTCGCGTTTCGCTATGGCTGGATTGACTGAAACACTTGCTAGGGGACTGGCTCCTTCGATTAGGGTAAATGCAGTGGCTCCCGGCCATACACTACCAAGTCCGGAGCAAACAATGGAGGGCTTTGAGAAGGCACAATCCCAGTCCCCTTTGCAATCCGGACCCTCGGCAACAGATATTGCAGAGGCCGTGGTATACCTCATATCGGCCAAGTCAGTAACTGGACAGATAATTTATGCAGATTCCGGTGAACGATTCTTATCTAGGAGTAGGGACGTCGTCTTTGAGACGGAGGAATAAGATGGACCACTATTCAGATGGACCGAGTCATTTTACAGTTGATAAGGGGCCTGGAAGGACGGTGATTTTTCTAAGCGAACTATTCAGGGAAGTTGATATCGGAATTCACGCTCATGAGATAGGTCTCCCCCAAAGGTTACGTTTTGATATCGAAGTATCGATACCCGGTTCAGAACCTCCTAAATCAGATAAGATCACTGATGTAGTGAATTATGAGTATTTGCTGGAATCAATAGAGGATTCAATTAGTGGAACCAGACTCTCACTGCTTGAGTCCTTAGGCTCAAGAATATTGGACAAGCTAATGATCCCGCTCCAAGTTTCCGAGGCATCAATAAAAATCACCAAGATGGATATTCTCGAAGGAGATGCAAAATTCGGCTGTAAGATGTCTAGGAAGAGGTAATGGTGCAGAGGGCAGGATTTGAACCTGCGAAGCACTATGCACCGGAGCTTAAGTCCGGCCCCTTTGACCAGCTCGGGTACCTCTGCAGGTTACTAGGAAGGGGTCATACTCCTTGAATCGAGCGCTTCGAAGTCTCAGAATGAGTCATATTGCCGACCCCCATAATTGACGTATCAGTGGCCCAAGGCGCACGAACGCTTTAACGCCACTTGCATGGGCGGTAAAACGTGCAAGGGAGGAGTACAGCGAACTACGTTCGTAAGAGCAGGGCTATGGCATTGGCTCTTTGCTTGGTCCTTCTCATACCATACGGGGCTTCTACAGTTTCCAATAGTGAGCTAAACGAAACCACTAATTTCAACGCTTCGAGTGATGTTCAGATGAACCTCTACACGATGTACATCGCATCTCAGAATTCATCTGCAGGGGGAGATGGATACATCACCACACAAGTTCCTGAGTCCGGGGGTCAGGAGTCCATGAGCGCATTAAGCAGTAGCATCGAATTCAAGACAAGTCCGATGCTCTCAAGTCTTGAGATAGCAGGTAGACCTAACCACGGTTCGGGTTCTGGCTCTTATTACCTGCCAATCGGAATATTTCTTAGATCCACAGGCCCAGATACCGCTACTGTTGACTGGACTCTCACTCTAAAAGCATCTGGATCTCAGGTTGGTTCGGCGTCTTGGTCTTCAGAAGCCTGCAATCCCGGACTTACTCAAAGCTGTAGTTTTGATCATGAGACATTTGAAATCGATATTGGAAGTGATGAGACATTCACAATAGACAAGGATGAACGCTTGGAACTAATAATCGATGCTGACATGTCCGGATGTGACAGTGGAGGCGGGAGTCCATGGGGGGGATCATCGAGCTGTGAAGCAGAAGTGGCATGGAACGAAATTGATGGTGATGAAAGATTCAGTACTCTGGAAATTGAAGCCAATGCAATCGCTAACAGCTTGGTTCTACTACAAAGAGAGGGAGCGGAGCTAGCCGAAGGGGCTGAGTTGGATTGGTATCCTAACGATATCCTCTCTGAAAGAGTAATGCAATTTTCATTCGATGTCAAAAGTAGCTTCGGTAGATATGATGTTGATTCGGTAAGATTGTTGATGAGAGACCCCAATGGTATTTACAGAATTGATCATGTTATCGACGAGGATGATGAGGATATTGAGGATACAAGCCAAGGCATTTTCGGAGAGTATCTCTGGTCATACCCAAGTGGGATTCCTTCAGGCGAATACTCCGTCGAGCTCGAAGTATCTGATATTCAGGGAAACAGCGTGATAGTCGAGCATGAACCTGTGAATATGGAACAGTGGGGGGTTGCATTAAATCATCGGCAAGATAGGTCAACTGAATACATAGCCCCCGAGCAGACAACGCCTATCTCTCTCCAGATGGTGCATAGGGGAGATTCGACTAAATCAATGGATGTAGAGCTAGAAGTATTGACAAATTTCCCTAGCTCTTGGCTTATAGAGTTCGACTCTCCCGGGGGATACACGTTAAACTCGGGAGGGGACATACTCAATCCTATCCTTACCTTAACAGCGCCTGAGGATCTCACTGGTGCCCCAAGCTCGATTGACATCAGGGCTGTAGCTGAGGCAGAGGTAGATGGGGTGTTGCAGGTAGTGCATCAAGATACATTACAATTGGACCTAAAGAAGATGGATGTTTTCCAGCCTCCCCAAGTTTCAATATGGTCAGAAGATCATGAGGTTGCTGTAGCTAATTCTTCAAGACCAGACGACTTCGAAGCTTCTGCAAACAGCTATGTTGACTATGATCAGTTCACTCCTTTCTTGATGGAGATTTTCAATACGGGTTTTGATGCAGATGAGTTCAAGATTGATGTTCTCCAAAGAGCTAAAGCCATTATTCAGGTATATGATAATGACACTGGCGAGAGAATTCTAGAGGATGATGGAGACGGGACTTTCCACACCGCCCTCCTTGACAGGCATGAGACACAAACTCTCAGAATCCTGGTCAAACCTTCATCTGATAGGCTGGATCCGGATATCGGCACTGTTGAATTAGAAGTAGTCAGCACCGGCCAGAGTAACCTGTCATCTACAATTGAATTCACAATTCAGAGGACATTCGGAATCAGAGCAGAGGTTTCCTATGACTGCGATGGATCTCCACTTGGGCACATTACAGTATCTCTATGTTCTCCCGGTTCTGGAAATGCTGAAGTCTCCCTAAGGGCTAAAATCACGAATACAATGACATCTGGAGAGTCGGCCACATGGTGGAGGATTCAGAATCCCGCTTCACTAGAGGAGAATAAAGATAGGAATGCCGCATATGGGCAATGGCAGTTCAGAATCGAAGATGACTCTGGGAATGCTGTTCCAAGAGTCTCTCTAGCACCTGGCGATGAGACCGAAGTTTTTGTGACCATCACCCTCACTAGCCAGGTTGAGTTTGGGAATCACACCGTATACCTTAGGGTTGTAGAGGATACTCCCGATGAAGACCCAAGATATTTTGATCTCCCGATGGTCTTCGAAATAGACTCTGATGAGCCAACACTAGAAATCGTACAGGTTTCCCCAAATAGGCTACTATCCCCAGGAGACACAGTAGAGATTCAGATGAAAGTGAAGAATCTCGGAAATAGTCCGCTTACGATTCTTCTCGAGGCCGAATCTGACTCCTCTTCATGGAGCGTAGAGATTGACGGGCCATCCGGATCAGTTCTAGTTGTTCTAGAGGCATTCGAGGAGGCGACATTCGTCCTAGAGGTCTCTGTCCCGGAGTCATCCAATAATGGGGACTCTTCTAGCATAATGGTTAGTGCAACGCCCTTCGATACCGACCAAAGCTGGCCTGATGACTCAACTGCTAAGGCAACGGTTGTAATGACTGTTGGTATTGACTCCCTGATAGAACGTTTAGTGAATGAGTTCACTCATCCAAGACTGTCGACATATGTAGTTGGGATTATCGCCATTATGCTTCTTATTGCCGGCACCCAATCAGCATTGAATCGTCGAAGATGGAAGTCTCATATGGCTTATTTGGAAGCTATTTCGGATGACTCAGAAGAAGATGTAGAAGAAGTTGATGACATACCCGCGCCGGTGTTTTCTCTCGAAGAAGAGGAAGAAGATGAGGATGACGTCTACGACGATGACGACATTGAACTCGTCTAATAGATTGAGGCAACGTCCGAACGACGCTCCATTCCTCTTAAGAGCCCTACTTTCCGCCCTAGGTTAGAGGTGAGTAGCGTGGGCTCTATTGTGAATCTTTCAAAAGATGCGAAGTCGGCCAGAAAACACCGCTCAGCAATTACATTCTCACTCTTGATGCTACTGTCTTCCTATTCTGCGTTGGAGTTCAGTGCTTGGGAGGCTTTAGCGTCTTCAGATCAGGATGGAGACGGACTATCCTACGGTCTCGAATTCTACATCAATACACAACCTCAAGACTGGGACTCTGATAACGACGGACTTCCAGACGGGTGGGAGTGGCAGTATGGACTAAATCCTCTATCTCAAAACGGAGATAATGGATCTACTGGAGATCCGGATGGAGATGCATTTACCAATCTCAATGAGTATCAATACTCTATGCCCTCTGGCTGGGATTTGCCATCTACTCCAAACGTTCTAGATAATGGAGTATGGTGGAATGGAACCGTTCCAGTCAGGGATTGGGATGAAGAAAGTGCCATGCAACTCATTCAAGGTCTAAATTCTGATGGTGCAGATGAAGATCCTAGGGGAAATATTTGCTTCAACACATTTGACGACGATAAAGATGGAATGGTGGATAACTTTGATGGAGATGGGGATGGTGATGCTAACTGCTCTAGTGATGATGATGACGGGGATGGTATCGCCGACGAGGACCCAGATGGATGGGACACTGATGGAGATGGAATGCCCGATGGATGGGAAGCCGCTAATGGATTAGATCCGACATCTAACAGTAATATGGATGGTACATTTGGGGATCCAGATGGCGATGGACTAATCAATCTGAAGGAATATGTCAATCCGGCTTGGGGGACTAGAAATGGCTCTACAACTCCTCCTACTCAGTATTTCAGACCCGGTCCACTAGCCATGACTGCAACCGAATCGCCTTGTAATCCGGTATTGTCACTGGGACCAGGGGGATGTCAATTTCTAACTGCGGAGGTAGATGGCATTACGTCCACTGATCCTCAGTCAAACGATACTGATGGAGACGGACTTAATGACTCGTATGAGGCATTAATTCTCTTAACAGACCCTACCTCTGTCGATACTGACTCTGATGGCATAGAAGATGGAGTTGAGGTCAATGGTCAGTATGGAGATCCGCCACAAGCTAGCGACCCTAGGAATAACAATACAGACGGGGATCAATTTGACGATGGGGAGGAGGATCTCAATGGCAATGGCATAGTGGATATGAACGAAACTGATCCAACTAGGATAGAGGATGCAGGAGATTTTGATGGGGATGGTATTCAAAATTGGGAGGAGAATATGACATGCACACTTTGGAACGTTTTCGATACAGATGGTGGAGGGGTATCCGACGGTGATGAGATTCTACCTTTCCATAACTCTGATCCCTGCTTATCAGAAGAGGAACTTACTCTCCAAATAGTTGGTTGGGATGCAGTCACATCTTCTCTGACTCTCAACTCGACTTCTGAATTGGATCAATCACCTCTGGATTGGAGACAGACAGATGCTCCAATGGCGTATTATGTTCAATCTAATGGGACTCTAGTAGAGTTCAGATATGAAAGTATAGATTCAGACGTACTAAGAAGCGTTAACGTTGACCTGCCGGCCAATACTTCCACAGTCCTCTTCACTAACTTTTCGTGGTGTTGGGATGCTACTGTAGGGGCAGTTAATGATCCAATTTGTGACGATGATTACTCCGATTCAGATGGTGACGGACTCGCCGACTGGGAAGAGTACCTGTCCACATGGGGATTCCCCACCAATCCAAATCTTGTGGATACCGATTCGGACGGAGTAGAGGATTTAGATGAAATCCTAAACGGTACTGACCCTCTGGACCCGTGTGAAAACCTACTTGACTCCGATGGGGATGGATTGAATAATTACTTTGAAAATACAACAGGATGCGTAGTATTGTTTCCTGGCATGGGGGGGAACTTCACTAACGATACTTACTTCACCCTGTGGAATTTGTCAGATACCGATAATGGAGGTGTGACAGATTTCCAAGAATATATTGATGGTACAAATCCTCAAGATAACCCTAATGATGATAGAAATCCGGTAGACACGGATGGAGATGGAATCCCAGATACAATCGAAAACTCTACTGGAACTGACTGGAGAGATCCCGATACTGATGGAGGGGGTGTCCCAGACGGACAGGAGTGTACCTCGGACTACTGGGACGGCCAGTGTGAAGACTCTCCGAACAATCCCTGGGATCCGTCAGATGATATTTCCCCTAATTCCATTTACCTCTATGCCACAAATCAATCATCTATACTAAACCCTGAGAATACAATTTACTGGAGATGGCACACGTACGATCAATACACTGGGATATCATGGGGCGTAAATACCTCTCTTGTAGGCAATACTGAAATGGTGCCCGGATTCTCTACTACACAAGGGGTCTCAGATCAGCAATTCTGGGATAACTCAACCCTAATGGGCTGGGAGATTAGTTACAGAGGACCGGGAGTGGCTGATATCGGGGAGGAGCTTATTCTGCCCCACAATACGGTAAATTTCACAGGTTGGACTGATCCAACTGCAGGGCTGAATTTTTCTAATTTCACAAGGGATATAATCGTAGACAGTTCTCCGATTGATACAATGTTTATCACTACTCCACAAGTAAACATCACTCAGGCAATCAGAGATAACTCTACTGTGTTTACTGGATCTGACTATGCTACAGATCTTCCTCCAATCTTTACTTCAAGGGGCAATATGAATGAATTCGTCTCCGGAATAACACAATCGATAATCAATGAATCCGGAGCGTTATCGGCATGGGATAAAGTATCTGCCATAGCTGACTTCATCACAGAAGGTAATGACACAATTACATTCCTGAGAAATAACAATGGAACCAATATTCCATCATTAGGGGAAATAACTGGTTTAGGAGAAGAGTCTGATATGGCATATTGGATTCTCAATAATTCATTTGAGGGAAGCTGTGACCAATTTACTTCGCTCTTTGCCGTCATGCTAAGAACTGCTGATATCCCTGTGAGGAAGGTAACGGGGTTCTCTGGAGGTTATTGGAACGGTGAAGCTTTCGAGGTTTATGGAAAAGACTTCTCTTCGTGGGTAGAGGTTCACTTACAAACAAACCAAAATCTTGGAAATGCAGATTTGGGATGGATTCCATTCGAGGCCTGTCCTGCAATGTCACTAGTTGAGGTAACAGATGAGTCTTGGGGCCCACTATGGTTGGACAGAGACCTATCTGGCCAGTCGATATGGATGAACGGCACTCTAAGGTTCACAGATAATCAGACATCCGTCGCAGGAGTAGGCGTTGAGATGTATCTCGTTGAATCAAATATGACCAATCAAATACCAGGCTTGGCGGCAGTTTCTCAGCATCTTGTAGGCACGGCTGTAACTGACTCCAATGGCTCATTCAATATCACGGGTATGCCCACTGAAGCGGTTAATCCGGGAAATTCCTCATTGGTTATAATGACTAAGACACTTGATTATGTGGGCTCACAAGGTATTTTCTCAGGTTGGAACGTAAATATTACCGATGATATCACCCTCTCTTTAAGTGAGCCTCGGCCAATCACAGAGCCAAAAATAGGAATAGGTGTCAATACTACCATTACTGGTTCAGTCTCTCTCGAGAATATACCTTACAATGATATTTCGCTTATTGATAGCATGCAGATACTGATGAATTATACTACTTCTCAAGATGGTCCAGTCAGCCTGATATCCAGTATCGGACCAGGGGGATATTTCGAGTTCACAGTTTCTATCAACGAAAGCGAGCAAGAAGGACTTATTCCAGCCACACTTGATTACACCGGTTGGCATCAGTTCGATCTAAACAATGCATCTGGTCCTGTTTTCCACATCAGGCCATACTCAGAAACAATCAATCTGAATCTTACACAGGCTCCAAACCTGACTGTTTCACTTGAAGGTCAGGGATTGAACAATACAGTACTTGAGATTAATAACAGAATTTACCTCAACGGTACCGCCCTCAGCAAATCTGAGATCCCAGAGTCTCTGAATGGGACATTGACATTACAGATGAGGAGATCTGGTACTAATGCTCCTTTCCAGACCCTCAACTCCTGGTATCTTAATGATAGTGACTGGCTCTCTAATCCTGGACAATTCGCCGTGAATTGGACTTTCCTTGATTCTGATGTCCCTATTCCCGCGGGACTTGTTGAGATAAGGTATCAATATCTGGCCGATCAGCTTTTCGCAAAGGATGAAACCACTGTAGTTGACCAACATGGCATAAAGAGCTACATCGTGTTCAATTACACTATGATTCCAGCCCCTAAAGGATCCACATCTGATATCTTAGTCTCCCTATCCGATCACACTGGAGCAGAAATCACCACCTTCCCAGGCTTCTTCTCCCTGTCTGTCAATGAAACCGAAGTTTGGAATATCTCGGATCCGGATGTTCCCAAAATAGTACCTTCTTGGTCTCCATCGTTGACAACTCCTGCAGGTGACTATCCTTGGGTATTGAGCTACAATGGTTCTACTTGGATTAGTCCTAACCAAACAACCGACAATGTCAGGATTCAAGGTAGGGCTTCGCCGATTTTCAATCTTGGTACCGAGTGGGTACCAATGGGCAACACTACATGGATCTCAGGATCAGTAATCGATTCCGATTTGAATTCCACTGTCTTAGGCAACAATACCTCTGTCTCCCTGTTCTTGGATGTCCCATCAAGCCTACCTGCTGGACCAGATGGCAACCCTCTTCCTCCAGATAGGTATACATTGGGATCAGAGTGGTTAGATACTACCACTGGAGAATACAACATATCGTTCTCGATGCCTAGTGGGATTGGCTCTGGAGTATATCAGGCGATTCTGGTCTTAGACTTCGAAAAGAACTCACCGGGCGGAATACCCTACTTCTTCGATCCTGCTACCGAAAACTCTCTCGATATTGGGATACAGACAATGTTCGATGTTCAATCTACCAATACTAGCGCAATAGTGGTCGCAGGAGAAAATCTGTCCGCTTCAGCTACAGTCAGGGATATTGAGAGCAACGAGAGGCTATCTAACGCTACTGTGGAAATATACTTCGATTGGGGTGGTCCTCTTCAGCAGTTATTGAATACCTCTGTCACTGGAAATGATGGTGTTGTTGAATTCCAGTCAACGATACCCAGCGATGCTCCTCCTGGGTACTATGACGTTCTTATCCTGGCTCCAGACGACTTAACCGACTCACTAGAATCTCAAGATGCAGGCAGATGGCTTGCCAATGAGAGCTACATGAACCTGACAGTTCAGGTTGTTAGCAACGTCCGGATAGATAACTCCCCTCTTCCCGAAGTAACTGCAGGGCAGTCATTCCTAGTAACAGGTAAAGTAATGGATTCCTTCGACATCAATAGGACAGTTAGTGGACCAGTCTCAATAGAGATATTCTTCCTCAATGATCCTAGTGAGAAGCTAGTAACCGGTTTCGCAACTTCTCCTAATGGGACATTTTCAATTTCTGTACCGACCGATCCATTAGGAGACGGGGTTTCAAACGGACTCAAGACGGTCGTAGTTAGCGTTGAAAATGGGAGTAGTCCTTTCTACTTGACTGGGACAGGTTCTGATTCAATTTTGGTAAGGGGGGTTGTTCAATTCATTGATCGGGTCCCACTGATAAATACAATAGTGGATCGAGGGTCCTCGGTTTCCTTCGGGGCCAAGCTCGCAGAGTCATCTAATAATGATAGAGAAATCGCCGGAATGAACGTATCCGCCAAATTCCATGATACCTGGATGACATCTGAGATTTCTTCCAATTCTGGTGGATACGTAAATTTCTCATTCGATGTCCCGCACTCTCATCCTTTGGGGGCGATTTCAGTCATGCTCATGTTTAATGGATCGAATGGAACTGAGACTCTGCATACTTCATTCACGTACATTAACACGATCATTGTTAGATCTCCGACCTCTATATCATTTAGTCCCATCACCGCCAACCCGACTGCAGGTGATTTCCTTGATGTATCTGGAAATCTAACTTCGAGTAACGGTAGCGGAATTGTTGATAGGTCAGGAAATCCACTCTCGCCGAGTCTTACCTTCATGATCGATAATGTTTCTACTGGATTCTCAGTATCTGGTGGAGCTGTTGATTCTAACGGTAGTTGGTCAGCCAGGATTTTCTTGGATATGACATTCCCGAGAGGGACTCACAACATCTCGGCAACTTACACGCCCACTGTAAACTACTACAGCTCAAGCTCGAGCAATGGAACCTTCGATAGTAGGGGCTTCTCAATGATTTCTATCATTGATCCAACCGATTTGGATCCCGATGCAAGAACTATCAGAGGAGACCCATTAAATCTCAATATTTCGATAATGGACAATGCTGGAGAAAATGTTGGTAATGTGGAAGTCAAAATCCTAGTGGATGGAATCGAGACTTGGTCAGGATTTACAGATTCAAATGGCCTAATTAATACAAACCTGTCAACGGACCCAAATAGAGTTCCAGGTCCGATGACTGTGACGGCAGTTTTTGATGGAATCAATGGAACTACTGGCTTATCCGGAGACCAAACATGGACTAGGATAATCATCCTGGCTCCAACTGTCATAGAAGTGTCGAATATCTCTGGCTCTGCCGTAGCAGGGGAGCGTGTGATATTCAGTGGCACTCTCTTAGATGAGCGCGGATTACCCTTAGTAGAGGACGGTTCTCCAAAGGGGGGAGTTGTCCATCTTTACATAGATGGAATCGATGTAGGTCCACTGTATATTGACGTTTCAAACTCCACATCTGGGACATGGCAAATCACATACGATCTTCCACTTGACATGGACTATGGTCAGCATACATTCAGTATTGAGTTCCTAGGTGGCTTTACATGGGTGGATCCAATGGGGCAAGGAGACTCGCTGAATCCAGAGTATTACCTATCTTCAATCATTACCTCTCCATTCAATGTAACGCAGACTTCACAGGTGGTCCTAACTACTCCTCAGGGAGAAATAGATAGAAATGAACTCTTGCTGATTGAAGGAATTTTAACCGATGGAGCCGGAAGACCTCTTCCAAATAGGGCCCTTGAAGCTTACATGAATGGTCAAATGCTGACATCACTCAATGTAGATGGAAACGGCTCATTCAGCCTATTCTTCCCCGTTCCTTCCGATATGCTTCTCGGACCAAGGGAAGTTACGTTATTATTCCAGGGAGAGGAATTTATTCTTGGCTCAAACTCAACAACAATATTCACTGTGTTCTCTCCAACAACCCTGACCGTGGAAGATCCAATGCCAGTCGCGGTTGGAGACGTACTGAATCTAAGGGGGAACGTCAGGGATAATCTTCCCGATGGTTGGCTTTCAAATCACTCACTACAGATATTTGTTGATGGTATATTGATAGGGACTACAGTGACCGAAGAAGATGGTAGTTGGCATCTTTCTTGGGTAGTCTCCGAATTCCTCGATGTGGGAGTCCACCCTGTAACTGTAATATCTCCTGACCAAGGTTACTATCGTCAGACCTCTGTAGAAACAAATCTCACAATTGCGTATCATACTACGATTACCCTGAATGTCGAGAATAGTGTAGCAACTAGGGGCGGTACGTGGAACTTCTCTGGAAGGCTATATGATTCTGATACTCCCGGTACCCCTGGATTAGAGAATAGGGAGGTCTCATTCCTATTGGATGGCATTGAGATACTAGTGGTGACTACTGGAGCGGATGGGACTTTCTCATTCACGCACGAACTAGGATACTCTATATCTCGCGGAGCTCACCTAGTTTCAGTCAATTTCTACGGAGAGGAACTATATCTATCCGATTCAACAAATACTACTGTTTTCTCAAGAGCGGATATCAATGTGGAAATACTCCTAATCTCTGATGAGGTAGTTAGAAGCGATGAATCTAGGCCAATCAGGGTCAGAGGCAGAGTACTAGAAATTGGGGGAGACGGAAATACTATGGAAGAGATGGAAATGTCACTCCTGTGGGAGGGATCTCTTGAGCCCAATGCAATTATTTCATGGGATCAAGCTACAGGACAGTTCCTGATTACTTCCAATGCAAAGACATACATGCCTCCTGGTAATTCTATCTTCACAATTGATGTTGAACCAGATGCTGAGAGGTTCCTGAATGGGGCATCAATTGAATTTGATCTACAGATTCTAGTTAGTGTAGACTTCGAATTCATTCCCGATAAAATCTTCATCGAAAGAGGACAGTCTAAGATTTCTGGAAAAATCAACGTAACTGCTTCTGATGATAATCGTGCCCCTCCTGTTGAGGGAGTCTCAATTACTGCCAGACTAACTAATGATACGGATACTCTCTTTACCGTCGTTGGGATGACTGATATGAATGGAATTTTCAACTATCAGTTCGAATCATTCCATGATGACCACTCATTTTGGGATAGGGATTTCTGGGGCGAGTTGAAAATTGAGTTTAGCTCTGACTCGGATATTATTGACCCAGTCAATGCAACTCAACTTGCCCAGTTTAGTGAGGTCAACATAAACTATCAAGCAGAAGCTTCCGACTCCCTACTGAGGCCGGCAATAATATCAATTCTTCTGGTCGTATTTATGATCGGAGTTTCCGCTCTAGTAGTCACCATAAGAAATAGAAAGAAGGCCGCTATTGATGAATTGGCTGGTGTCTTTAGCTACACTGCAGAACTTCTAGCGGCTGGAGACGAAGTTAGGGAAGCGATATTCAATTGCTATGAAGGACTTTGTAAGATACTAATGAGCAGAGGATTCCTCAGAAGAGATTTCGAAACCGTAAGAGAATTCGAAATGGCAATCAGAAGCGCACTTCCAATAAGCGAACAGGCGTTACTATCCCTTGATAGGATATTCGAAGAAGCGAGGTACTCAAGTCACGTTCTAGGAAACCAACATAGGGAAAGTGCGCAAATGGCTCTTAACTCGGTATTACAAGAAATTGATCAATTAGAGGAAGTTCCACTAAGGTCCAAAGGAAAAATAATCGAGGATTAGTAGTTGAAGGTGATTTTCAACCTATCTCCATCCCAGAAAGCCTCATTCAAGGTAGTTCCAGTTGGTAGCTTGAATGACTCTACCCTGCCTCCAAATTTTTCCGGAGCAACCAATCTGATTAACTGCCCTGATTCAGTAGTTGCCTCTTGAAGAAGCACCTCTTCTCTGACAGATTTAGATAGAGGTATCTGTAATCCATCCCCCAGAGACTCAGCACCGATTACAGTGACTCTCTCTTCAAATGATTTAATCGATTCATAACCGCCCATTGAGTCATTCCCGGGAAGCAATACTTTTCCTGTAGACCTTTCATGATTTTCAATCACTTCTGTCATGTGAGGAATATTTGTAAAGAATTTTTGATGCGAGGACGAGGCATCAGAGTCCAAGCCATCGTATGATCCTGAAAGTGTAGGCATCTTAGGAACGTCACTATCCTTTTCCCCTATCGAAACTTTGACCCATTCCATGACCTTCGGAAGAGACGGTCTGGCATGAACCCATTGCTCACTAGATCTCAAAGAATGCCTTAACTCTCTCTGCAGTTCTGGAGGGACTTGAGGTTTGGATCTTCATCATTGGAGGCATACAATCACTCACCCTGCGCTCTAATATTCGACTCTCTAATAATACAATTATTGCTCTATCTTCCTTCTTCCTTATCGGTCTTCCTAGGGCTTGAAGAACACTATTAACGGCAGGTTGAAGGCTGGCATACTTCCAAGCTCTATTTCTATCAAATTTCTTAGTAAAGTAATCTATCAATGAATCCTGTTTGGAACTAGGAGGAGGAAGTGGAAGTCCTATACAAACTAATGAATCCAGGACGTTATCTGAATAGTCAACACCCTCTGAAAGCTTACCATTAAGAACTCCAAAGATTACAGCTCCTCCCATTTCTTTCTGTTCATAGAGCTTTGAAATCATAGATTCTACGCCCCCTTTACTCATTCTTTGCTCTTCCTTGAGAATTTTTTTACTACTCCATCCTAAATTTACGAAATCTGAATGTATTCTTTCCATCATAGAATAGCTGGGTGCGAAGATAGCTACATTCCCATTTGTATTCTCAATAACTGCTCTGACATGTTGCCCTATTATCGGGATACTTCTTTCACGCTCAGTGAACTTACTAGTAACATCACTTGCGATTAGCACCGGCCTATTTTCAACTGGAAAGTCCGATGAATATATCTTAGATACAGTCCTCTTCGCAGGTATACCTAGTATCTCTGAATACATCATAGGAGGGAAGAGCGTCCCAGACATCAGAATCGAACCACGACAACTCTCAAACACCGATTTTCCCACTACACTCGGGTCAAGAAGGTGGCATGTAATACGTGGGATATCGAGAAGCTCATCAAATACCAAAGACAAAGCGGAACTGTTTCTGAACCTTATACAAATTTCTAGCATCTCAGCTATTCTGGTACAATCATTCTGCTCCTCGTCATCCGAATCTTCTTCCTCGTCTATTGTCACTGAGAATAATCGCCTAACCATCAACAAAATTCTAGATATATCGTCACCCTCATCATCCTCAAGTACTCCTTCAGTTGCCTTGGAGAATACATCTAGGAAATCTTGAGTAGATACTCTCATATCATCTCCTTTGGTTGCCTCGTTCTCCTTCTTCTTTTTTTCCAACCAATTGATCATAGGGGCTTGGAGCGACTTAACCTGCATTTCCAGTTGCCTCACATCTCGAAGCTGTCCTGATTCGGGTAAGTCTAGTTCAGAATCAATCTTCTCTAAATTTCCCTTATATTCCTCTATATTATCCAGCGCCCTTCTGAAAACATCATCGGTAACCCTCCTCTCCAATCCACTCCTAATCCTGTCCGGTAGGTTGTGAGCCTCATCTACAATTAGAATCGAGTTTTCCAATTCAATGCCCATCGCAGGTAGGGATGCCTCTCTCACCCCTTCTACGAAAACATGATTGTAGTCGCATACAAGAATGTCAGCGTGTCCTGCAGCCATTCTGGCAGTGGCCCAAGAGCAAACCTTTCTAGATCTGCCATATTTTACATTCCAGTCAACATGTCGAGGCTGTTCAAGTAACTTCTTTCTCAGGTCTGAGCGTCTAGCCTTACGAGTTTCCTCAACTACGTCCCCTTCGCAACTACATTTTCCAGTAGAACGATCTACGTATTCGCACATCCCTTCCCTGCCGATAATATCTACCAGTGATATTTTTCGAATCCCATCTGGTATTCTAGAGTTAATCTGACGAACAGTATCGACTACGATTCTATGTTGAGACTGCCTCCCCGTCATGAAAATAATCTTAGGTTTTTCAGTAGCCATATTATTATCAAATGAGGCTTGGAGAGCTGAAGCTAGTGCAGCCGCTGTTTTTCCGATTCCAGTCGGGGCGGCTGCTAGGAGGAATCCTCCCTCGGTAAGAGTATCAATTCCATCTGAAATCATCTCGAACTGAGATTTTCTGGCTACTTTATGAGCGAAAAATATTCCAGAATTACGCACGGCATGCTCACTCATACCTTTACCGTGAAAAGGACGGCCAAGAAGATTGGGTAGACATTGATTACTAGAAACCGTTTCCTAGAGCTTTCATGGCCCTATCTCTGAGTCCACTTAGACCGTTATATTTGGGTGCGAGGGGGCCATCAGGCCCCCCCGCGGTGGTTCCGTGCATCCCATCCTCACACATTTCCCTCGCCACCTCATATAGCGTTTGAATCATCATTACTTCTTTCCCTAAGTTCATTCATTCTAGAGTTAATTAAATCTGTAACCTTAGTATCTTCAAGAGTAACGTTCCTGATATGTTCCCTGGCCGCCTGCCTCAAAACTGAGTCAGGTTTTTCACCATGCAACTTACAGAAATCTTCCATCCTAGAACTTAGATCTGGTCCCAGGTTAACTTCTACCCTGTCTCCACTAATGTGATGCTCATCAGTGAGGTATTTTCTAACCGCCGTTCGAATAACATCGGAACGATTTCTCATTCCATCCAGCCCTACTAATTGATCTAGCTCCAGAAGATGATCTTCGGGTATTCTCAGCGAAACCATTGGGCTGTGACCGGACATACTGGCTACCTTCTAGACCGTCGAAAGGGGAGGGGGGTATTAATTGTATCTCAAATGAAATGCAATTGAATTGCAATTATTTGTAACATACCACATCAGTTCCATTAATGGGGAGCACACTCTCGCATACACCGGGCTTGCAATGAAAACAATCAATGACGCAATCCATGGACAGTTCAGGATTGACGGAGTCAGAGAGGAGCTTCTCAAAACCCCTGAGATGAATAAGTTAAGCCACATCAAACAACTAGGACTAGCACATTTAGTATTCCCAGGAGCGCACCATACCCGTTTTGAGCACTCCCTCGGTGTATCACATGTTTCTGGTATGATGGCAGAGTCTATCGGACTCGATAGTTATGAGACTGATACTGTTAGCGTAGCTGCGCTACTGCATGATGTAGGTCATGGACCATATTCTCATACTTTGGAGCATATCTTACATGAGAGGGGAGGTTTAGACCATATGTCAATTACAGAGGGAATAATTGTTGGCGATTATGATGTATTGAGGGATGGCGAAGAATCTTCAATTCAGAATAGAATTAGCGTTCCTGAGATTCTTGAGAATCATGGCATAGATCCTAAGGAGGTCGCTGGCCTAATCAGAGGTCCAGATGCCAGGGGATCAGAGAGAAATCTCCTCTCTTGGTCCGAAGGGAGAACAAATTTTGTTCAAAACGACAAGACCATGGCTCACCTGATTCATGGCCCTGTAGACTGCGATCAAATTGACTACCTACTTAGGGACTCACACTTTACTGGCGTAAAGCATGGTGTAATAGATCATAGAAGGCTAATAATGTGCCTAGAAAGACATGGAGGCGATATCTCAGTGGAAGAAGGAGGCCTCCCAGCGCTAGAAGGAATGCTTGTAGCCAGAGGTTTGATGTACAGTGCAGTATATTTCCATCGGGTCACCAGAGTTACAGAGGTAATGCTGTCGAGGGCAGTAGAGCGAAGTGAAGAAAATATTCCCGACTCTTTTGATTTACAGAGGAGAGTGGATGCAGAGATTTGGCAAGTAATGCATGAGGCGGGTGACTTCGCTAGAGATATGATCAGGAGACTCAAGTATAGACAACTGCTGAAAGTATGTTTATCCAGAAGAAGGCAAGACCTAAGTGAGGAAGACATCAATTTACTGGCAGAACTTGCTTCTAATTCCAATAAGAGGAGAGAATTTGAAGACGAGATAGCTAGTAGATCTGGACTGGAACCTGGTTACGTTGCCATAGACGTACCAAATATCAAGCTCTTACTCGCTGAGCCAAGGATGTCTCAGGTGGATATTAGAATTATTGGAGATGATGGGAGAACTAGATGGTTGAGGGAACACACTCCAATCGCTGAGGCACTCAGAAATAGACAGGTTAGTCAGGCCGTATTCTATGTCATGACCCTGCCTGGATATGAAGGCAAGGTTTCACAAGTATCCGAGAACATCCTATTCTCTTAATTGATACATTCATGCATGCCCTGCTGGGATATGATTCAAAAGGGTAAGACCGCTCGCAAAGGCGGCTGGTACCTAAAAAAGGAATCTTCAACCGCCGGTGAGTGCTATGGATAGCAGAATTAAATCAGTATACGACAGCGTAATTGCAAGAGACCCGAACCAACCTGAGTTTCATCAGGCAGTAGAAGAGGTTCTCGAGAGCCTTTCTCCAGTAATTGAGGAATATCCCGAATATATGCCAGTGATAGAGGCGATGGTCGAGGCTGAAAGAATTATTCAGTTCAGAGTCCCTTGGTATGATGATAATGGAAACCTCAATGTAAACAGGGGGTACAGAATTCAAATGAGTAGCTCAATCGGACCTTACAAAGGTGGCCTTAGGTTTCACCCAAGTGTAAATCAGTCCATATTGAAATTCTTAGCCTTTGAGCAGGTCTTCAAAAATAGCCTTACTGGATTGCCTATGGGAGGAGGAAAGGGAGGCTCTGATTTCAATCCAAAGGGTAAGTCGGACTCTGAAGTAATGAGATTCTGTCAATCCTTTATGATGGAATTATGGAGGCATATCGGTGCTGATTTAGATGTGCCAGCTGGAGATATTGGTGTCGGAGGACGAGAGATAGGTTACATGTTTGGAATGTACAAGAAACTAGCCAACGAGTTCACGGGCGTTTTAACCGGAAAGGGAAGATCTTACGGAGGCTCCCTAATTAGGCCAGAAGCTACTGGATATGGATTAGTTTACTTCGCACGTGAGATGCTGGCGACGACTGGAAGATCTTTCGAAGGAGCAACAGTGTCAATTTCAGGCTCTGGAAATGTAGCGCAGTTTGCTTGTGAGAAGGTTCTCGATCTTGGAGGTAAGCCGGTTACAATGTCTGACTCCAGCGGATGGATTCATGATCCTTCAGGAATCGATCGAGAGAAGTTAGATTGGATTATGGATCTAAAGAATAACCGAAGAGGAAGAATTTCTGAGTATGCAGATAATTTCGATGGCGTCCAGTTTAACCCTTCTGAGCCCGAGCCAACTCCTAATGGCCTATGGGGGGTGAATGTTGACGTTGCTCTTCCTTGTGCCACTCAAAATGAGCTGAACGGCTCTGAAGCGGAAATGCTGGTCGCAAACAAGGTAATCGCTGTTGCAGAAGGGGCGAATATGCCTTGCACTCCAGAAGCTGTCGAAGTATTCCTCAAGAATGGAATTCTTTTTGCCCCAGGAAAGGCATCTAACGCGGGGGGAGTCGCCACTTCTGGACTTGAAATGAGTCAGAACAGTCTCAGATTATCATGGACTCGTGAAGAGGTCGACTCTAGGCTAGATGCCATAATGGTCGATATCCACAAGAATGCATATGAAACTGCTGAAAGATTCGGAATGCCTGGTAACTATGTTGCTGGAGCGAATATTGCTGGATTCCTAAAGGTCGCAGAAGCTATGACCTCACAGGGAATGATCTAGTCTTCCTCTGTGATGGAAGACAAGAACCTCTTCAGACGTTCGGTTTTTGGATTATCTATGATTGATGACTTCCCAGATTCCGCTATTAGCCCCTTGTCCATGTAGATCACTCTGTCTGCCACGTCTCTAGCGAAGCCTATCTCGTGTGTTACGACTATCATTGTCATGCCTTCATCGGCCAGTCCTCTGATAGTTTTCAGAACCGAGCCAATCAATTCTGGATCCAAAGCACTCGTGGGCTCATCAAATAACATTACTTCAGGCTTCATTGCAAGCGCTCTAGCAATAGCGACACGTTGCTTCTGCCCTCCAGATAGATTTCCCGGAAAAGCATCCTTTCTGTCTAGCATGTCTACCTTTTCCAGAACCTCAAGAGCCTCAGCCTCAGCTTCTCTTTTGCTCATTTTCTTAACATGCCTTAGTCCAAGAGTGATATTATCAATGACTCTAAGGTGAGAAAATAGCTCGAATGACTGGAAGACCATCCCAATTCTAGATCTTACATCATTAATATCTGCTGAGGGAGTATTAATCAGGTTCCCACGAAGTCTTACTTCTCCCTCAGTCGGCTCAATTAGCCTGTTAATACATCTTAATACCGTAGACTTGCCACTTCCCGACGAACCAATTATGGCTACTGATTCGCCCTGATTAACATCAAATGAAACCCCTCGTACTGCATGAACTCCACCAGCATATGTCTTGTGCATATCTACAATTGTTAGTACATTGCTCATTCAGCTTCCTCCGGATATTCCAAGTCCAGGAATCCTAGTTTTATTCTCCAAGTATCTTAGGAATAATGCTAGTGTCCATGTAACGATAAAGTAGGAAACTAAGACCATTCCATAAGACCAGAATACCTGGAAAGTCACAGCGTTGATTAGCTTGGCCTTTCGAGTAAGCTCGGAATAGCCTATAACCATGGCAAGTGACGAGTTTAGTACTAGATTTACCATCTCGTTACCCATCGGAGGAATGCATATCCTAATGGCTTGAGGCATTATTACAAGTCTCATTGTCTGCATATAATTCAGACCTATACTTCTTCCCGCTTCCATCTGTCCAGAAGGTATAGCCGAGATAGCTCCTCTAATGGTCTCACATTGATACGCTCCAGAGTTCAGTCCTAACGCAAAAATAGCACTAACACATGCCCTGTTAGAAAGAATATCATCTCTCAAGAATGATAGAATAAAGTTACTTGAATCTTCTAACATCTCTGCACCAGGGTCTCCGATTAACGCACCTATCTGGACTCCGAAATGTATGAATAAAAACTGTACAATCAATGGAGTATTTCTAAAAATATCTGTATAAATAGTTGCAACGAAATTTAGAGGCCTGACTCCCCAGGGATTCCAAATAATATCCCTGCCTATGATATTGAAATGGGATTTCTTATACTCGCCATTCGCCGAAGCGAAGAGTATTCCCAAAAGTAAGAGACTAATTCCTAGTATCAGAAATAGGAAGTTTTCGAATTGTAGATCCCCTGTTATTCCATCAGGGTTAATGATTCCAATCGGGGCGTAAATATATTCCCAACCATCCAATCCTAGATTTCTAATTATGGGAACTAGGTGCCTCAGAAGGGATACTCCAATAACCGTAAAGATGATTCCAGCGACCCTTACAACTGTTAGGCTTCTCTTCTGAGAAATTTCCTTCAAAGTAGTGGGTGATGTCTTCATCATTGAGAGTGATACACCTAGGAAGAATCCGAGGAAAATTCCGAACATTACTATGTTAACTGTAGCGAACAAACCATCAATCAACATCCCCTTAGAGTAGTCTACAAAGTTTCCAAATTCTGAGAAGTCCATAACCTCAAAACCAATCTGCTCGTCCTCTCCAGATCTCTCCGTCAGAAGTAAGGATCCATTACTGCCTACTGCTACACCGTTGAAACTATCCATCATTGTTATGTCATTGAATGATGTAGAATTATGTAGGGGTATGGTCTGTCTGGTGACTATATTGCCCCCGTCTTTACTCATAGAGAGGTATCCCTCTTTGCCAGAAAGAAGAAATTTATTTGTCGTTGCTATCTCTATCGATGTTAGATTTTCTCCAAGATTATCTGAGTTGCCCTCAGACTCAAAATATTGCATATTCCAGAGAAATCCCACTGCAGTGTTAATTTCTCTCGAAGACTTGATGACTCCTCCCTCGTCTGTAATAGCATATGCCCTAATTTCACTGAAGAACTCTATATCAGTGATCCTTGAAGATGAAGCCTCTGAAGGTGCATCTCTGTAATCCCAGGATTCTCCGCCATCGTCTGAGAATAGAATTGTCCCCTGTTCTCCGACAGCAATTCCTCTTTCTGAATCCAAGAAAGATACGTCTAACAAATCCCATCCTGAAACCGAACGATTGGTCCACTCCTGCATCTCATAAGTCCATATGGTCCCATTTCCGCCAACGATTACCAACTCAGACACACCAGTAAGGCAGGCACCATGAATCCCCTCATTTCCGAAGTCGTTTGTAATGTCTGACCATACTGAATCATTGGCCGACTTAAGTAAAATTGTACCGTCACTACTAGCTGTTAGGAACGATCCATAGCCAGAGCTCGATATTGTCAAATCAGATGATGTTAGAGATTCGCTAACTTCCCAAGTCAGTCCCCCATCTAAACTCATTATCATTATCCCATTTTCTCCAAATGCCCAAATCTCACTTCCTTGTGACTCTACAGCATAGAGGTCTTCTGTGGTGCCACTGTCAATAATGTCCCAGCCACTTCTGTACTCCTGTGCATTAGCTGGGATGGAAAGTACTAGTAATGACATTAATACGATCGAGAAAAAGCTTGGAAATGCAAAGGGATATCTTCTCCGACCCTCAGATTTCATTGTTTCAATCATCCGCTCCCCATTGCTTGGCGAGGTTCTTCGGATATAGTCCCGGCGGTACTCGAAAATCTGAATGTCTTTCAGTAATGTTCATCATCATCTTTCCCCTCCTTGCACCATGGTAGACATGCTATACAAGGGCAAAGTAAAGGAAGTATGGAGTACGGATGATCCAGATATCATAGAATTTAGGTATACGGATCAGATCAGTGTCTTCGATCAGATCATACCAAGCTTGGTCCCTAGAAAGGGAGAGAGCCTAAACAGGACTTCATGCCATTGGTTCAAACTCGTTGAAGAAGCCGAAATATGTGAAACTCACATTATCGAAATGAATGCTCCAGATAGGGTTCTGGCGCGAAGGTTCGAAGTAATCAGAGAGCCTGGAGCGATTCCCCGCGATATGGAGAATGTTTTCGTTCCTCTTGAGGTCATTTGTAGACACTACCTCGCAGGTGGAGGTTGGAGAAGGTATGACAGGGGCGAAGTAGGGCCAGAGGAATTTGGATTCGAGCCCGGAACTGTATTACATGAAGGTGTTAAATTACCGTCTCCATATCTGGAAGTCTCCACTAAATTTGAGAAATTCGACAGGTTACTAGATCGTAAAGAAGCATTAGAGATTTCTAACTTAACCGATGAGGAGTTCGATAGTATTCTTGATATCGTTGTTAAGATAGACGAAATTATACATACTGAAGCATCCAAGAGGGGACTTATACATGTTGACGGAAAGAAAGAATTCGCCCTTGGCCCCGGTCGAGTACCTGTTCTAGTTGACTCATTCGGGACTCTAGACGAAGATAGGTGGTGGGCGGCTGATGATTATGAAAATGGAAATATAGTGTCTCTATCTAAGGAGTTTGTCAGGGAGCATTATCTCTCAACCGGCCACTATGAGCAACTCTATGAAGCCAGAGAGGCAGGTTCAGAAGAACCTCCCATCCCAGCTCTTCCGAGTAAAATCATCGATCAAACCGCTGATCTTTATGCAGGAATGTTCGAACGTCTAACTGGTGAAAAATTCTAGCTAAGAGTGCCTTCTCATTAGAACTCCACATCTTCTTCTTTGCGCAGTCCTTAGCATTGCAAGTAAAAGTCTGAAAGCATAATCAACGCCACCATCTAGGGGCTCTTCGGAAAGGACTTTCCAACGTCCAGACCGAATAGCGCTACTCAATTCTGATACCTCCTCTATATTCAACCATCCAAGTAGTGTTAATCCTCCAAAACCATGTCTGAATCCTAACTCTCCAAGATTATCTTCAGATAATCCGTCAGAAAGTTTCGATAGAAGATCATGTAGAACTGTCATATCTCCTTTCTGCTTGGTATTTTCCAGGAGATATGTTACGATATTTCCGTCTCCGTAGGGAAATCGTCCCAGCCTTTCCTTGCCAGAACTGGAGTCAATAGGCTCAGTCCTTCTTCCCTCTGAATCTAATTCTCCTATGGAGAGATATAGCATTGTGGCAGGGTCAAAAGTTGGCTCAATGCCTTCTTTTAGATTCTGAATGTCAATTGAAAATGGACTCTCTCTCTTCAATTCTTGATGATCTCCCCCCATGGAAGAAAGTACTGCAGGGATAATGTCCAGAGGATCCCTAACTATGGGGTCAAATGTGTGGAAGTTTGGTAGATTTGAATTCATGGGCATACACTCACCACTACTTGTCAGACCTTAGGCGATTAAGACGCTCTTCAAAGCTATCCATTGGGCTATCTTCTACATCATTTGATACTCCTTCAGTTGGAACTTCTGGGACATTTTGCAGATTGTCGACCACACTCTCTTCTTGTACTAATCTCTGATTCGGAGCCTCCTCCTTCTTAGCCATATTAGCCTTCTTCTCCAGTGCCTTTTTCTCTACTGCAATCCTAGTTCTCTCCATCATTTCCCTACTCTCTCGGAAGTTTTTAGCCATCCATGCGAAAGCAATAGAAATTCCAATTACTAAGCTGGCCGATGCAATCGCAGTACTTGAGTCACTGAAGCCTCCTTCAGACTCTCCTGAGCCCGACAGAATAATTCTGGCTTCATCGTCTGAAGGGTCAGAATCAATGTCCCAAGGGAATTCGCAACTTATCGTAGCTACTAACTCTACTCCATCTGCGACATCAGGTCTATCGATGACAGGCCTAGGAGCTAAGGCACTGGATTCTGACATATCGACTATGTATTCTGCAGAGAAGGCGTTTCCGGCTTGGATGGTAATTGTACAAACTGAACCATCTAAAATCTGATGATTATCTCTCTTTGTGAGTATGGATACCTCTTGTTCTTGACCAGTACCGATAATCTCCAATCCTACCAATCCGACATTCCAATCAGTCCTTCTAACTTCAAATGTATTACTATCAGATGAAAATTCGACTCCTCTGGAATCAATGGCCCTAATTGTCAGCTCACTCCTTCCAGGCATTGGGCTCCATCCATCCGCACTTAGATTGATCATCCCCGAGGATTCTCCCTGTCCCAGCAATCCTGAAATTGAATCTAGCATATTGCCTCGGTCATCTGATAGGATAACGGTGTAACCAAATTTTTCACTCCCATTCATTATTGTACAACTAGCTTCAACGGCATCTACATCTCCACCTATGGAGCAACTACCCTGTCTAGTAGACGGTTCTGAAACCCAAGATCTATACTCGAGTATTGTAGATGGATTAACATTCAGACTTCCATTTCCTCCCGTGTAGGAGCCCCATAGCCATCCTCCCGCATCGCTCCACGGGAGCGGTCCACCAGCGGAATCAATCACTGTACTATCTGAACTGGTCCCATGAATTTCCAAGATATAGCTATCGCCCGAAGTTGAGATGATTACCGGACTAGAGGACCATGAATGACTCTCTTTCCTAGTGTCCATCGATATTTCTCTTTGATTGCCTTCAGAGTCCTCAGCTAGTATTCTAATTGTCTTGACATTTCCATCCCAGCTCTCATCTGGCAGTAGCTCAATCGGAACGCCAGAGATCTCCCCAACCCCCAATATCACATTTTGATTACCAGAGATCTCCCAACCAAGTGGCAGGCTGAGTATCTGAATTGAAATGGTGCTTGGTGCATTCCCCTGATTTTCGATAAATGCTAGAGGGTACCCCCCATCCCGGCTAACAATCCAGTCTCCTTGTCCGGACAAAGAGAAATCATGTGTTACCGCAACTCTCAGTGGGAACACAATCTCTGAAAGTCCGCTTGAATCTCCTTCTTTGATTCTTATAGTCAACTCAACTGCCCTTCCGTATACGGCATTTTCAGGGGGAGTTACATTTAGCGATAGAGGAGCACTTTCTCCTGGGTTTATTATCGGCATGTCCGAAACATTACCAATTTCCCATCCCTGCTCTCCCGAAACAAACATGGAGATGTAAGGACGACTCGGAGAATTACCCATCTGTAATACGGATAGTGTGATTTCTGATCCATGGGTCGCAACTTCCAAGTTTGCTTGATCAATTACTGCATTCCAAGACGGAACATGTCCTGAGACTACCGAGAAAGAGAATGATGTGATCTCTTGACCTTGCGCTATAGCGGTAACAGTTACTTCTGCCGAGGACCCACTCCATGCGTCAAGAGGAATGATAGTATCGACTGACATCATCCCGGTTTCATTCACTCCTAAGTTAGAAATAGCACTCCCGCTAGAAATCCATTCCGTTGATGAATCCCCACTCTGAAGCGAGGTAATCACGGATGTTAGTAGTGTTAATTCATCCACCAGATTTCCAACATTTGTCACCATTACGTCCAATGAAACAGACTCTCCAGGATTGGCTTGGAATGTTTCCCCATCAGCATCTATATTCCCCGACTCACTAGAAAGGAATGGATAGACATTCCACTGATGGTCCTGCCTAGCCTCAAATACTATTTCGACCGTGGATAGGATAGTAGAATCTCCTTCCGACTGCATTGAGAATGAAATCTTCATTGGGACTCTGGCAGGGGTATTCTCAGGGAGCGTTACACTTACAGGAACAGTCGTGAGGCTACCCGCTGAAAGAGAAACCATATCTCTAGAAAAGGAGACATCAACTCCGGGATCTTCTGTGATATTTTCATCTAGTATTAACGAATAGCCTAGATTGAATGAATCATCTCCATTTCCGGGATTTTCTAACCTCAATACTACCAGGGACTCATCTTCAACCTCTACAAGGAACGGCTGTTCACTAGGCGATGAGATCATCATCGATGATCGGAATATTTGGAGTATCTCTATTGATAATCTAAGAGAATGAGATGTTGACTCTTCACTAGAATCTTCGAAGTAGTGATATGCAGGGGCCGCATTACTCGGAAGACTTAGAGACAGAAAACCCATTCCAGTTCCGCTAGAAACATCCATGGAAAGGTTGTCTCCATTTATCTGTAAATCACCCGATGCCGTCCATGACCAACCAGTTTTTGCCATTCCAGCAGATGACAATGACCATGATAGTAAATCTTCACCTGTAGGACGGTCAGCTTGTATTATCCATTCTAGGCCAGTTGAAGGGACACTTCTGATATGACTCCTACTGACTACCCCTGAAGCAATGAAAGTCAAATCTACAGTTTGACAGCCCTCATCTCCATCCACACATAGCGTCAAAGACGTCTCTACTTGATCACCAATTAATACCGTCTGTTGATTTTCATCGACAACTGGAACATCAAGGTTGGCTTCCAAAACTAGTCTCTCCCCCGGGTCAAGAACCAATGCAAACCTCTCATCCCCATCACTGTCAATTAATCGTAAATCACTCCCCCACAGCGTATTCCCCCAATCCAATGAGATTTGATTTTCCACAGCATTCCCAATATTTTCCACAACTATCCATGCTCTAGCAGAATCTCCGATTAATCCATATCCAGAGCTGTATGATGCGCCCTCAGGGCCCCTAATTGATAATCCCCTAGTCCTATTCGCCTCAATAGGAAGTATAGATGAAACACTAACGTTGGAGTCACTATCTAGGGACATCGTCAAGCCAAGGAATCCTGAATCCGAGCCTAGGGCCGAGGAGGGGGCGACTATCTCGATTACTGGTGACCAAGAATCACCTGTTGCTATCTGAATCCCACTACTCCCTCCGGGCGTAACATCATCCCAGGTCCAGCCCGAAGGAAGTTGTGAACCGTCTATTTCCAATGACCAAGTACCTGATAACCTCCCGGTAGATCTTACTATCGGGAGGGCCTCCATCGAATCTCCAGGAGTGACTCTCAATGGCTCTGATGAAATTTCAAATGTGACATTGTATGTAGGAATTATTGACAAAGTCTTGGAGAAAACATCATTATCTGTTCTAGTCTGAGTCAGATTGGAAAATGGGTCGATCTCTAATGTAAACTCGTGGTCCCCTAATGGTCCTGACCATTCGACAGAGAAAGACTCGAAAGACCCCGTTCCAGAAGGAGAAACAGGTTGCATCGATGAAAACCTCTCCCTTCCTATCTCAATTCCATCAGCATACAAAACTGCGTCAACATCGGAATCTGGATTCCCTGTCCCAGAATTCTCAATGAATGCTGAAATCTGTACATTTTGACCCGGATTAGGAGAAGTTGGGTCGAACTCAATCCCTCTTCCATCAAGTAGAGGTCTGATATCAGGACTCTCTAGGGAAACTACTGTCGCTCCAATGACCACATCTAGCGTATTGTCGCCATCAATATCTGCTAATGACGGCGAAGACCAAGTCCTCTGATTCAACTCCAAATCATTCGACCATTCTGTTCCAATGGCCGAACCAGTGCCTTCTGAACCATCAAATCCCCATAGTGATCTTCCATAAGCAACTAGTAATTCAGGCTCATCTGTTCCGTCGATATCCATCCAAATTGGTTGCGATACAGCAATTTCATCATTAGGCGTACCGCTACTCTGTTCCAAATCTCGATACCACGCTTCATTCGGACTTGATGTATCCGTATCATCCACACACCCAGTTATTCCATGTCTGGCGGTAGTGGTCTGCCACCACGTAATCCAGCACATCCTATCATGGTCTCCGTCACCATCAGTATCAATCGGCAGAGGTGGAGAATCAGCATACCCATTGGGAGAGCTGTAACTCCATATTTCAGATCCATTGGCGACTTCCAGGCCTCTAAATTCAGCCCCATCAAGAGCTCCCGATGAGTCACTATCGGTTGGAATGGTGACAATAATCTCAGGACTACTATCCCGATCCAGATTAGCCACGACCGGCCCGGGTAACCTGATATGAGGGACATTCGAGTCCCCATCTAGGTTGCCAAGTGACTTTCCATCCCAACTCGGATCGCCACTCGATGAGTCAAGCTTCCAAAGCCACATCGCACCATTTGTCGATTCAGTTGTTGTCAGCATTACATAAGCCGTGTTATCATCAGTCTGAACAAAAACGGGGTCGGATCCATGACTTCCATATCTCAAGCTCTTATCCCAAATCTTCGCAGGTGAGCCAGAAGAAGGTAGGTTGATTGCAACGACCTGCGGGGAATTATCACTCTCTCTTATGGCGGATATCACTAGTTCTGCATCGCCATCTAAGTCCAAATCAGCGAGTAATGGTTGTGAGGTTGGCTTATGTCCGCCCCAGATACTTCCAGTATATGGCCCCTCCTCGCTGCTTATCATCAGATCAGGCTCCTCCCAATTCCAGAGTAACTGACTGTCGTGCGAGCCACTCGGTGACCATCCAGTAACATCACAAACTAGTCTGGGTGACCATGCATCTACTCGTAGTGTGACATCACTTCCCACCACTAAATCATATACAACCAGAATTTCCGGACCTGCAGAACCATCGATATCGATTATCATTGGAGACGCTTTGACTGTCTCAGTTTGACCAAGATTAACCTCCCATGCCAAGTCGGAGTCTTCTCCTTCGATTATCCTCAGATAGCTATCTCCCGAGGAAGTATCGGTCTGAACGATAACTGTGTATAGTGAGCTCCCTCCACATCTTTCATGAGATTCTGAATCGACTTGAAGCGATCCACTAAAATCGCCAATTGGAGTTCCAAGAGAATCAGTACCAATGTCATAGTTGCCATACTCCCAGTTAATCACGGGATCAATAATGGATGAAAGCGAGTTTACGCTACCCATTGGGTCGTGCACAGGACTAGAAGACATTCTTCCTGGGGTTCTCCCTGGTTGGGGCCATGGCTGGTCTCCATCCTCCCAGGGATCCACCATACCGGTGGCAAACTTCAAAATATCTTCTGATATTCTAGTCTCATCGACCTCCTCCAAAGCTAGTGGATAGAAAACCACGAGCGACATTATTGCCGAAATAATAAGTGCTCTACGTCGATTGCACCTGCCCCTCGTCCTTGTAAGAGATGTCATCAGATTAGCAGATGGTATTTGTAATACTCTTGAACGTTCGCACCATATTCTCTCTCAGACCGTAGGTCTGAGTGATTATTGCCCTTAGCCGAGCATATCTTTGCATCCGTCGTGCTTATACAGGAGAGGCAGGTCGCCGTGGCACGGACTTCTCCTCCAGAGGCTCAGCCGATGAAGGACGGGAGGGATATCCCACCCGTCCTGGCAAACCTTGGAGAGGTCTGTTTTGGAGGAAAAAAAATGTACAGTATTGTTGAGCGAGAAGACACTATTCGTATTCCAGCAGAGTATATCAGAGAGGGACAGAGTCTAGTCGATCACATAGACAGTCTCGCTAATGATGCCTTCGAGGGACGATTTGATGTTGATGAAAATTACACTGTTTTAACTTTCGATCACAAGCCAGTTGGAAGGGGAAAAATCATACATGGGGACGGGGCAATCTATCAAGCAGTCAGCTTCAAGGCACTTCTCTTTAATATGGAGAATAATGAAGTGGTTGATGGATATGTGTCCGATGTCTCTGAATATGGGGCATTCGTAAGGATTGGACCAGTTGAGGCATTACTCCACAAGTCACAGATTTTAGATGAGCCAATTCAGGTTAATATGGGCATAAGGAGGATTGAGGGAGCTCAGTCTGGAAAGCACATAGAAGAAGGATCCCATGTACGATCCAGGGTAGTTTCCAAAGCTATCAATCAGAACGATCCAAGGGCAAGTAAGATCGGCCTAAATTGCAAGATGGACGGACTTGGTGCCGCTGGTTGGATTACGGAGAATGATTAGAATGGCTAAGCAACCATTTGCATGTGGCGAATGTAATCAGATTCTCCCTGAGCCAGAGAATAAAAAGGATCCAGTTCAATGTCCCCATTGCCCCAATTCCCCTGTAACTACTGATTGGCAAGGATTTGTAGTAATTCTTAATCCAGGAAGGTCAGAAGTCGCTAAGAGGCTTAATATTACTAGGCCGGGTAATTATGCTCTAAAAGTCAACATCAGGTAGGTGAATAAATGCAAGTAATTGATAGAAAAGATAACCCATTGCTAAACAGGGTCGAAATTAGATTTGTTTGGGACCATCCTAATTCTCCAACTCCCGATCTTTCACAGATGGTTTCTGCTGCCGCTAAGGTTGAACCCGGCTCAAAGGAAGAGCTTATTTTCATCAAGGATGTTTCAACGAGATTCGGAATGCCAAGAACTACTGGACTGGCACTAGTATACTCTACAGAGGAAGCATCGGCTATCGAGCCAGATTTCATAGTCGAGAGGCATAAGAAGGTTAGAGGAGATGACTCATCAGCTGACGGAGAAGGAGGGGACGAGTGATGTCAGACAGCCCGAATGCTAACTCGAAATGGTCAAAGTACAAGATCGAAGATGATAAATTAGTACGAGGCGATTCCTGCCCCAATCCTAGTTGTGGACCGGGGGTTTTCCTAGCCGTACATAAAGATCGCAAGTCGTGTGGCAAGTGTGGATACACACGCTTGAATGATGGAACAGAGATTCACAAGAATTTCTGATCATCGCCGTAAAAACTACTCCAAGAGCCACTATTGGTCAGTACCATATCGCCCATTAGGGATATTCCTATCTCGTTCCTTCCAAAGATATCCAGCCTCCCATTGGAGAGATATCCGTCATGCCTCCATCCTGTCCATTTCCACCCTCCTTCGAAAGGGGACACGTCCATGACAGGTCCAGGGACTCTGAATATGGCCGGCTTAGAATCAAGGTCACTCACTATGGCTATATTCTTACCATGTAGCATTATTATCCATCCCGAATCCTGATCAAATCTAACATCATGTACCCTTTCTGGGAGATTTGATAGAATACCATTATTTATCTCGTGTCCAGTAATCATGGATACAACTGAATAACCTCCAGATGATGAGAATGCATATATCTCATCCTCCTTCCTGAGTATGGAAACAATTGAATCAATTCCAACCAGGTCCTCAAGCTCTCTCCATCGGGGATACGGTGATCTCCAAATCTCAGTTGCGTTCCCGTCTACCATGTATATACCGGAACCAAGACATGCAAAAACGATATTCTCACCAGCCAAACACATTGCTAGAGGCTCGGACTGGAGTTCTCTGGTCCAAGAGGCAGATTTACTTACTGATTGATCAACATCTCTATTTTCCAAGTCATCAGAGTCTGAGTTAGCAGATTCCCATTTTTCACCTAATGGAAATGAGCCCATGTAGGCCTTTCTCAAACTTCTGTCAACCCAAGAGCCAATCCAACTATCGGAGCTAACGACTCCACATGATGAAACTCCTGGAAATGGATACATCGCCCCCTCACTTACCTGCTCTTTCTGATAATCGATTTCCAGCATTTGCCCATCCGAGCCAACTATCAAAGAGTACCCCTCCCCTCTATCGATCCTGACAGGATTGAACCCTACATCACTGACCATTCTGAATCTGCGCCTCGACACTACTGCTTGAAGGTGTGGCTGTAATATTGAATACATGACTCCCCTGCGAGCAACATGGCGACTCTGATTCTATGTTCCGAGTCCGATGATGCATCGGTTAACCTCCGAGACTCATTACTCAGGGCCTCTGAGTGGGGTCAAGAGGAGGTTTTCTCCCATGGTCGTGTAGTAAAACACCCTATTTGTGATGTTCACATCCTATCTATTGAAAAAATTCATGTTCATGCAGACTCGATAGATATTGTCCATGAAAAAGAAGCCTCTTGTGAAATAAACGAAGTCCTGGTCCTTTCTAGACACGTCTCTTCAACAGACACTCCTGCAATAACTCTGCACGCTATCGGATTACCTGGTATTTATCCGCCCGGATTACCTGGAAAATCAGGCGGTATCAACGGACAATTGGTCCCTCCATCTCCAAGGTTTGCATCACTTTACAGGGAGATGTTGAAGGAGGCACGAGAGAAAAAATTAGATCAATATTTTGACCTCACATTGGAAGCAACACATCACGGACCAGTTCTAGATTCGCCTACTCTTTACATCGAGATAGGTTCTACACAGTCTGATTGGAATAGGGAAGACGCGCTCAACCTGTGGGCCAGTGTTCTTTGCAAAGTTCTGGGCCTAAATGGCAATACTCCAATGGGTATCTGGGAAGGAGAGGGGAATGTAATGGTCGGGCTTGGAGGAGGACATTATGCCCCAAGGCACAAAGCAGTGGTGGAGAAGGGAAACATCTGGTTAGGTCATGTTTTGGCCGGCTACTCGCTAGATTTCGGTACTGCCGATAATATTGATGGGGGGAGATCGACTATTCTGTGGCAGGATTCCATTCTTTCAGCAATCGAATCTACCAAGCAAGCATTTCCTGGAGCAGACATATTCGTTCATATGGATAGGAAGTCATTCAAGGGCTGGCAACGAGAAGAAATTAGGAAATTACTTGCCGAGAATGACATACTAATCCGTAGAGGTAAAGAGATCTCTCAAGAGTAATCGTGAAGTCTCGACTCCTCCTCGGACTGTTAATGGCGTTCTTGGGGAAGCTCATTGTCGCGACCATGCCACTGGCTCCAAAACCAATAGTCCGTATGGTGGCCAGCAGATACGTAGCCGGCCCAAAATTAGAGGATGCAATTACTACAATGAAAAGCCTCTCTTCCGAAGGGGCGTGTTTTACAGTTGATGTACTCGGAGAGGAAATTACTTCTATGGATGAAGCTAACTTCTTCCTGAAAGAATACTCCCAACTGATTGACTCAATCATAGAAAATAATATTGATGCCCATATCTCGATTAAACCGACCGCCTTCGGACTATTGATCGACGAAGAGTTAGCATTCGGCAATATCCTAAAAATAACGAGAAAGGCGTCTGAAAACGATATTTTTGTAAGACTAGACATGGAAGATAGCAGAGTGACTGACTCGACAATTGAATTGATGATTAGAATCAGGTCTGAAGGCCTGAATAATATTGGCGTAGTTCTGCAAGGTAGACTATTTCGAACCATCTCTGACATAGACAAGATATGCGAAGAACTAGGCCATAACTCAGACTTTAGGATTTGCAAGGGAATCTACCTAGAGCCAGAAGATATAGCCCACACTGGATATAGGGAAATTGTTGATTCTACAAATATGGCAATCGAGCATATGCTAAGAAATGGTGCATATACTGCAATAGCCTCTCATGACTACCCTGTGATTGATTATTCCCTATCATTATTGGATAAGTATGGCCTCTCCCCTGATAGTGGAAATATACCATACTCAGGTAAGGGCCCTGGGTATGAATTTCAGTTTCTATTAGGGGTACGGGGAGACCTAAGGAGAAAACTAAACTCTCAAGGGCACCTGACTAGGATATACGTTCCTTATGGTCAGCAATGGTATGAATATGGGATAAGGAGATTGAAGGAAAACCCAGAAGTTGCAACTCATGTCCTCAAGACCTTACTCATGCCATGGACAAACAGGAGATAGCTAACTCTTCACAACTGGATGGAGATACATTCTCCGTATATCAGCAGCGACTCTCTTCCCTCTCAATGTCCTGCCCTCTCCAGTATGGATTGCCCTAATTCTCCATCTACGGCCATCTATTCTCATTACGGTGCCACAAGAGAACTCCTTCTCTGGATCGCAGTCAATTGTTGAAGCAGTACTAGTCTCTTCATCTGTAAGGGTAATCTTGACTACGCATGTGTTCTTATTCACGGCCCACATTGAGATAATTTCTTCAGCCTTACAAGACTTAACTGACATCTTATCTCCAATCTCAATCCTTGTTACAGACCAGAAAGAACCATCTCTCTCGAATAAATCTCCAACTGAAATAGACTCATCAGAATCTGACTCAACAAATACAGAGGAACTCTCCGGCCCTTCGGAGAGAGTAGTCCTAATGCTAACGGAAGAGTTAGGCCTAAGTTTCAGTAGATGTACTTCCGAGCACTCGACGCACCTCACCAAAAGATCCTCCCCCTTGCCTCTAGAAACCTTCTTCAGAATTTCATGTTCTGTCATAGTCAAACATGTTGGACATTCAGTTACATCAGCGATAAAATCGTCGTCATAGTCCACTCCGCTCATGTCTGCCCGGCCCGAATGGGTCTCTTGAAGGCATCCTCGCAGACCAATCTTGAATAATGATGCTTCCATCGCTGTTCATGACATCCGCCAATGATGGTTTTGGACTGCCACAGATGTCAGAGGCAGAGATGCTGGAAAGACTACTTTCTGAAGATCCAGATAGGACCGATACTGAGCCTGAGATAGCCTCTTCTATCGGGGAGCAAATGCTCTTGATGGGGCTCCGAACAATGCCTCGATCACTGAGGAGTAGGATAAGGGATATTGTATCGAGAGTGCCACTTGGTAATGCCATACTAGTCGGAGGAGGGATAGGGCATCTTTCCGCGTGGCTGTTCGATCTTTGGTGTGGCGATCCCTCCATTCCTGACGATGCTCCCGGAGTAAAGCCAGACTCCTTTATTATCGTTGAAGAGGGAGCCAGATTTGGAGTGATTATCGATAGACTAATCAGAAGATATAATGCAGAATCTTGGTCAAGAGTGATTGCTAAGCCATGGATTGAGATAACAGCAGAAGTCACTAGCTGGTCTGCAGCCTCTGCGTCATTACCGTCTTCGGCTAGGCCTAGTGATATTCCATTACCCGTTTCTCTAGTAATCATAGATTTACCAGATTCAGACAGGCCCGTAGCAGCATCCTCGGCATTTGACATACTTTCACCAGGCGGGATAATGATAGTACCGGAGCCAGAGGTTCCCACCGGTGACGTTGGCTTCCCGGTAGCTGGAGAAGAGCCAACAGAGGCCCAGTCCAAGGTTATTGCATTCAATCAATGGATTTCATTCATTAAAGATATTAGCGCGAATCATTCTGTTTCTTTCGTAGAATTATCAGGTGGTACACTGGCCATCATCCGACGTGTGACTTGAACTTCTTGTACATATTTGTCTTGTATGCCTACCAACTCAGAAAAACTGGAGCCGAGAAGGTCAGAATCCGAACTAGAATTTTGAGTTTCGTTTATGATTAAATCTATTCGAAGTAATCCGTACCCATAATGGTCATCATGATCTTCCTGGTCGTTCTTCATCTCGGAGTTCTGTGACATGATCATTTTCAGATTAGATATTGCAGAATTCCCACCTTGCGCCCCATCTCTTTTCATCTCAGGGTTAGCCTCTAAGAAAATCGCTATCGAGCCAGAAACCCATGCAGTGGCGGCAGAGGTCCCACTTGACCAACCCCACCAGGTTCCACTCCCTGTACTCTGAGCCATCAAAATTGGGACTTCATGACCAGGTGCAACGATTTCTGGTTTCTTATCCGGGTCCTGCCTAGGGAGAATTGGGTTAGGCCATAATCTTCCATTGTTATCTCCAACAGAACTCCCACTCCAGATAGAGCTTGTTCTGGTAACCGCACCAACACAGATTACGTCTTCCACTGAACCGGGCGACTCAACATCACCATCGTCATCTTCCCCGTCATTTCCAGCAGCAGCCACAACATAAACGCCCGAATCTATCGCTTCCTGTACAGATTCCTCTAACTGATCGGTAGTGAAGAATCCAGAGCCAAATCCCTGACTGCCACCTAGGCTGAGAGAGATGATATCCGCGCCCCCCTCAACGCACCAATCCACTGCATCTGCAATTGTCGAATCAGTTCCAGACCCATCATCTGAAATGGCCTTAGCAATTAGTAAATCAGCTTCTGGGGAAACCCCATTTAATCCGCCCTTTGAAGCAATAATTCCTACCATAGCGGTTCCATGTCCTTCGTCATCATAAGGGGAATCAGAACCAGAAATAAAATCATTCCAACCAATTACATTGGCATCTTCGAGATCAGGGTGGCTTATGTCTATTCCAGTATCAACAATGCAGATTTTTACTCCACTTCCTTCAAAACCATCAACTCTATCCAGTCCTGTCATCTCCCTGTATTCATCCTCCCATAGTTCTAGAGAACTGGGAGGGCCACCGAATGTCACATCTGCAGTCTGATATACAGCCCACAGAGAAATTATTAGTATACTGAGCAGAACTACCAGCGATGAAGTAACTTTTATCAAAAGATTTAGAGATGAATTATCGATAAATGACTTGTCATCCTCGATTTCTTCATCAGACATATTATTCACTCTGGTATACCCTATTACCATGCATCCGTCTTAACAAAGTGACTAGTGGCAGAAGAGCTACTACCACATTTTTCACACTTAAGACGAAGTGGTAGAATTCTGGCGCACGAAGAACAGGGCTCACCAGGTACACCCCAGCCCTTGCATTCTGAGTCAGAGCAATGCACCTCTATCTTACCGCTAGGCTTCTTGATAACGGGAGTTTCAGCACCACAAACAGGACATAGCCCTTGCAAAGTCTCCTCTCTGGAGACTACTGAAACGCCTGCGACCTCCCTAGCCCTAGATGACTGAATGGTATGATCCCCTCCTCCCAGCATGAAATGGGGATACCAAACAATATGCATCAGCAGGAAGAAAGATACGACTCCTGAGGTGACGTATAGTAGAGATATTGCGAGTATTCCATCCTCGAAAGGAGGCCTTTGAGAAATGGCATGAGATCCGGACCAAGACATGATATTAATCATAATTACCCAAATGACCAAGCTGGCACTCCAAGCATCGAGGCGATGGTCTTTCCAAGCCTTTTCAACTAGTCTGGGATCCGGATGTGAATGCTTCTCTTCGACATGGATGTCCCTAGTTTCAGTAACGGCTCTGTGGACGACAAAGACAGCTAAGAAAATCATGACGAGATTCCCTAAGGCTACTCCTCCAAAATCCGATATCCCCGAACCGAGGGGGAAGTCTGGAGAGCCTGAGTGGGAGTAAATATACCCTAGCTGGACAGAGAACGATGCAACCACAAGGAAGACCAGATTCTCTCTCATTATCGGATATCTGACCCACATCAGCACCAAGGCCGATGCCCAAGCCATCATCGTAAGTAAGCTCAGCATTAACGACCATTCTTCAAGATGGAGGAAACCACTCTCATCGCCGAACAGTCCCCCTCTGCTCCAGTCTCCCCCCGAGGAAAGCTCATCGATTCCATAATCCCAAGCGCCCATTACAACCGAAGCTGAAGCGAGAGCCAATACTAAAGCCTCATATTTTCCCCAAAATTTTCTCGAAGTATGTACGTGAAATGTAAATTGCAGTAACAGAGTATCGATAAATGATAGAAAACTCGACCTTTCCCCAAGGTTTGTCACTTTACTAAAGTCAGACAATCTTTGGACTTCAGACACCTCGACATCGAGGTCGCCAGTCGCCACAGTCGCCCCCTCCATGACCACGACCAATAGATGGATGACATAAGCCCCTCGACGATTTGGGCGTTATTTGGTCAGTTGTAGTGGCGCCGAGACGGAGATTTGAACTCCGGAGGGATGAACCCACATGATTTCCAGTCATGCGCAATACCAGGCTATGCGATCTCGGCTATGTAGTGTCCGACACCCACCACAGTCTTGAGCTAATCGATAGCCCTCCCATAGTAACACCCAAAGGTAGCCAGCCATTCCCGTGTTCAGCGCCACTGTGGCTTAGGGGTATAGCATCCCATTGGTAATGGGAAGGTCGGGAGTTCAATTCTCCCCAGTGGCTCCATTTTTACAGACTAATTCATACAGTTTTTGCTCAGTTCATGCAAGACGACCAATTCATTCATAATCTCTACAAGAATACGAGCTAGCATGTCGAACTACCGCAGGAGGCTCGCAGGAGCCCTAGTACTCCTGATGCTACTAGCACCTATCACGAACGCCGCAACTACTTCATGGGCTGGACCGTCCACAGTGAATACGGCAGGCGGGTCTACCACACTGACCGGATTCAGAGCACCTGGGAACGCTACAATCATGGATGGATGGGCCCATGTAACAGATTCTCCGATGGCCGCATCACTGACTCCTGCTACTGAGATGGACATCTTCGTTCTGGAAAATGGAACTAGCTCAGGAACCACCACTGAATATCGAGAGGGGAATCTCACCTTAGTGGATGACGGCAGCTTGAATGATATTACCCATTTTGATAATTACAACTACAGTATTTCTCTGGACACAAATTACAGACAAGGTCCTGCAAATATAATCAGAATCGCCTTTGAGAACTCAGCTGGATATACTCCTCACCCTAGTTGTAATGGACTAAAGGGGTACAACCTCACCTCGGGGTACGATGAGGGAGGAAATGGGGTTCTTGATACCTCTGAGATCTCTCATGTAGATTACCTATGTACTACTAACCAGACAATACAAGGAGGAAATGGTGCAGTCAGCAATGGAACAGTCGTAAACGGGTCGTTCCTATACAGTCAGAGCCCTCTTAGTTCCGGTAACTCTACATGTCCATTCGGAGGAAAATACTTGGTCTACGGTAACGATTATGGGAATTACTATGATGGAGACACGTCATTGAATGCAACAGAGACAGATGGTACACTTTACTTCTGCAACAGGGATACTTACTGGGCGGCTACAAACTTTGACTTCAATGGAGCCGTAAGTGGACAAGAGCAAACTATGTCCTACGGAGTAGTTCCCTCCAGTGCTTCAGAAGGCGGTGTAGCTGTAGCTACTAAGCCAGGAGAGGCACTTCCAGCTGGTGTAGATGCATGGTTGAATTTGCCAATTATGCAAGTTCCCACCAACGCTACTAGGAACAACTACTACCTTTCATTCGACCATTGGTTCCACCTTGATTCTTCAGAAGCAGGAGCTTGGTTGGAGTACAAGACATCTGGCGGAGTCTGGAAGTGGATTGCTACAGATGGCGGATATCCTTCTTACATCGATAGCACCGATATAGAAGTCAACGGTGCCCCCAGTGGTAATCTTCCAGTTTTCACTGGAGCTACCCACAGTGGCTGGCAATCAGAAACTCTGAACCTAACTACTCTTTTCTCCGATCCCAGCATGAGCTCGGTAGCATCGGTAGAATTCAGATTCAGGGTTTGGACATCTAACAGTTCTGGGTCTTTCCCAGGTTGGTTCATTGATGATGTCGACTATAGAAACGATGGTACAGGCCAAGGCGTATGGCACCATGGATGCGATGTCAATGGTACTTCATACCAGAACTACGGTACGTACTGTTACTACAACAACAACCAGTTGGGCTACCTAACCGTTCCTGTAGACCTCTACAATGTAACAGATCTTGAGTTTGATCTCCACTGGGATTTGGAGGGCTCGAGCTGGGATAACGCATGCATTGAGCTTTCCAACAACAACGGGACAAGTTGGACGGATATATCTTCCACAGGTTCTACTGGGGGAATATGCAGATCTAGGCAAGGAAACATACCCGGATCATCAGGGTACGCCGACAAAGATGGTAACATCCCATCATACACGTACAATGGATTTGCATATACTGATGATAGTGGTGGCATGGTTACAATCTCCAACTCTGTGCCTTCAGCAAACCGGGTGAACGGTAGTCTTCTGAGATTTGTTGTCCAGACCGACACCTCGGTACAATATGGGTCTCCCGGGGGTGCCGGTGATCCGGACGATCGAGAGGGCCTAACTGTCTACGGATACAGGACAATGAACTCCATCGGAGATACGATAGACCAGTTCACCATACCTGCGACCGCGACAACCTCTGGCACTCACGAGTGGCAGTTCCTGACTCTGAACTCTGGTTACATCAACGTCGATATGGGCTTCGAGGACTCCCAGGTTACCGCTCCAACCAGTGACTATCATACGGGCTTCTACAATATCTATCAACAGTCTTCAGGAAATCAGGGCTCCTGTACCTCCGAGAGATGTGATTGGAGATTGTCCGAGCCCGGTACTTATGGGCCTGAAAGCGCGTCTTCTTTCCCGTACATGTACAAGATCGGTATGAATGGCGGAACTGATGCGGTATACCAATCAAGCCTCGTGACCCCTATCTACACGGTATCGGGAATAGGAGAGTCATCATTTGCTTTCGATATGAATGCCTGTATGGACTACGGCACTGGTAACTATGTCTATGTCGGTGGTGCCTTGTGGATGAAGGTCAACGGCGGCCAATGGCAACATGTGGACATGCCATCGTATACAGACAGACAATACAGTTATGCAAGTGCTACATACACCGTCAATGATGGTTTGGAAATCTGGACTAGACTTCATTGCAACAGTAACGATTGGGGCTCATATGAGGTCGATCTCTCTGATTACAAAGGTGATGATGTACAGTTCAAGTTCGCTTTCGGAGGTAGGTTCTCTGACGCGAACTCAGGATGGCATATCGATAATGTAGGTATCAAGATGGGTAACTTCAGTCAACCAGGAACATGGACCAGCCCTAGCTTCTCAATTGCTGGTGAAAATGCATTCAACAGGGGAATCATAGAGATTGATGGAACGACGGATGACTATGCGAATAACACGCTCACAGGGTCCCTTATCGACGCTACATCTGGAGCCAGTATTCCCGGATACTCCAATCTTGATTTCCCAATTAGTCTGGCAGGAGTAGATTCTGACTCCTATCCATTGGTTAAACTGACTGTTGATATGGATACAACAAACCCCCTATCCACACCGATGCTAGAATTCATCAGAGTTGGAGGAAACAGACTCCTTACTGCAGATATGATGGGGCTTAACGGTTGGCAGATGACCAATGTCGAAGTTATCGACGGATTGATTAATGCAACTAATATATCTGGCACTATTTCTTCAGACTACATTCACTCTGTAAGACCAATCAAGGCTCTAAGCTTCGGTGGCAACTCCTCAGTGAACGTGCAAATAGAGGTCAGAGACGAATCGGGCAATTCTATTGGTAGCTCCCCCAAAGGAGGATCTGTAGTCTTCGCCACTCCCAGAACAGGTTACTCACTTCATGTAACCCTGCCAACAAACGGATATATCGACAGACTTCAGACTACTCATCTCTACGGGGAGCCGGCATCCAATGTAGAGGTCGACTTTGCAGATGATGGAAACCTTGACTGGTCATTCCCCAATGACCTTTCCAGAGGGCACTATGCTTGGCAGACTAAATTACTAGGAAGCCAGTCTGATATCGGCTACTTAGACGGAACTAGATCGATAACAATGCAGATAGGATCTACTCCCTCTACTGCATTCGCAATCATCCCCACAACTGGAAGTGTGAATGGCGGACTGGTTTCACTAGTTTCGGATTCCGACGGATTTGAATCCCCGGTGGATATCAGTATTGCGGGAGCAACATTCTCAACTGGCTCCGCTGCCGAGAGATTTACTTCTGAGATGAACCAGTACCAGATATCAGGCATTAACTCACTGGCATCTGGTTGGACGGACACTGAGACCGACCGAGATTGGAGGGTTGTGGAATTTTCTCTTTCCTCCACACAAAGTCAAACAGTCACACTAACGGGACTCGCAATTGGATATACCATGTTCGAGAACGTGTCAGATATTTCTGTCCCAATAGCAGACTATCATACTACTATCTCCCAAGCTGATCCGCCACCAGTGGAGATAGCTATACCTGTCACCATTTCCTCCTCGACAGGTTCTATATCAGTCGCCGGCGAACTAGTCTATGATTTCATCATGACAAACAGAGACTTCCAAGTACCCAATACACTCTATCCAGATGGGGTCATCAATGAGATTGAAACTGCACATCATCACCTAAATGATAACTCTCTCCTAAATGCGATAGAGCTCACTGGATCTGCATCTGATGGTCAAATTATTGCCTTTAGAGCAGAAAACGGTAATGACGGACTGTGGGGCCAAGGATCTGACCCGGTGACGATTAGCCAAACATCTGGGAGCAGTGTCGCTCCACTGGATGTATCACAGTCATATGTCGAGATAGTCACTCACTCTGACGGATATGATGATGTCGTAGTCAATTGGATGTTCGACGTCAACTGGAATTGGGATGACGTAGAGTCAATCAGGTGGGTTTCCACTGCACTAGATGAGAACGGAGAGTTCGTATGGCCCGCGGTATCATTCAGCGGACAAGGTAGCTCAAAGGCCGTTGAAAACGATTTACAGATAGAGTCGTTCGAGGTGCGCGATGAATATGGGAGGTTACTTTCAAATCAGTTCTCAACATTCTATCCATTCCCAGTGAAGTCAACAAACGATATCAACGTCTCTGGAACTGTTAGATTCCAAGATGCCTCTGATTCGAGGCCTCAGCCTTCAGACTTCTTGGTCGGACTAAACATGTCGGGAGCACTATATCCTATGTCTATGGGCGAGAATGGTTCTTTCGAAACAACCGTCGACTGGCTATCTTCTACTACTATAGGAAATGAAGTAACCCTTTCCCCACTAATGCTAACCGTCGGCCCGTCGGGATCGACTGTAGGGGCCGAGGATACTTCTGGAACTCCTCCTCAGACTACAGTGATTATCGACTCTTCAGCACCGGTAGCTGGCCCTCTGCAAGTAAATACTCCCACTGGACTCCAGGACGCCCATGGAAAAGTATGGGATCCAACTGTCCCACTATCAGTTTATGTCACCATAGACGAATCGGAGGCTAGAGGTGAATCTATTACTCTAAAGTATTGGAGAGGGTCATCTGACGACGTCAACATGGATGGGGTCGCCGATGAATCAGAGTATCTGGGACAAACACTGCCACTCTCTTCCGGCATGACAGGACAACAGCAGGTGAACTTCATAGGAATAGATGTTTCAGCGCAGGACTTCAACAGCCCAGTTCATATGTTTATCGAGGGCACTGATTGGGCGGGTCTTACTTACCAAGAGGGCGGTACCGGAGGTTCCGCAGGAGCTTCAAACTCATGGGCTTCTGTGATAGTCGCAACGGACGAGCCCACTAGTATACCAGCCTCGGGATATTCTATGAATGCCGAACTCGGATACCTAATGGCCGGTCATAGGCATACATTCTCAATGCAGATTGATGAGCCTAATGGGATCGAAACTCTAGATAATGTCACTATCATGCTATGTGGTGATGGCCCAAGTAACGTCGGTAAGATGTCCTATGACCCTTCACGAGGTGTTCTATGGTCCGCTCCCGACAGTATGGTTACACCCCTGTCTGTACAGACCCAATCTGTAACCGCTATTGTAACAGAGCTGAGCATAGATTTCGAGATCTCATGGGATTACGTCTGGGAAGATGGACAGCCGTCTTGTAAACCCAGCGTTTCGATATTAGATGATTTGAATACCGTGGCCTACCAGAATAATATTGGGGAGCTATCATGGATATTAGATAACCAATTCCTAGCTATTCCCGACTCTATGACCGATCTTACGTCTCCCATGATGGATCAGGTGGAGGATCAGCTGTTCCTCAGGCAGGGAGATGAATTCATGGTCACTGGTTCATTGATGTACGCAGGCTCGGGAATGCCGATAAACAGTATTCCAGACGATCTAAGGGTCCAAGCGACCGTTATTTATGGATCACAGCAAATCAGCAGTGAAACAGAGTTGGCCGAGGATTCGACGTTCTCAATTACCGTGACTCTTCCAGACAGGGTCCCCCTAGATCCAACGATGGCAGTTTCTCTAAGTGTGTTAAATGTCCCGGGATTAGGAGGATCAACAGCAAATTCGGATTATTCGATAGTTGTCGATAGTAGGGCGCCAACAGCTCTATTCGATCAGCTCAAGTATCCTGACTCCTCTCTCACCATAATCGAGTCGGACATGGTAGATGATGTCAAGGTAACAGTCACAATGAACGACCAGATAGGTATGAAAGATGGTCCACTTCAGGTCTCTTGGGTCTACATGAGGGGCAACTCGCCAGTCACTGGTACCGAAGACAGCGGAGAGCTAATGTTAATTCTCGAAGGAGACAGATCATCATCCTCGGAGTGGTCTGACGTGTACCAGTCAAGAATAGATCTAACCCCTCAAAATGGAATGTCAATTGAGGCAGGAGATTCAATCTCCTTCTGGATTACATCCACCGACAAGGCCGGCAATGAAGTATCAGGTCTTGGAAGTGAATCTATCCCAAGGGCACCTGCATTGAGGATTATGGAGTTTATTGGCGAATATGTGAGATCAGTATCTTCACCTAGCGCACCTCTGATGAACGAGATTGTAACAATTGAGACATTCTGGGAAAATACAGGTAAGAGAGACGGAACTTTGGTTGTCGGACTCTACGAGCTAGTCTATGAGGTGGATGAGAATGGACAGTCTTCTGAGAGATGGAAGGAATCACTTACTACGGCCCAGACTCCTAACTTGGAGATATCTCTAGAGGCAGAAGCCACCAGCGTAAGGGTCACTTTCAGGTGGGAAGCCACATCTCCTGGACAACCCAATCTATACATCGTTACTGATATTGATGGAGACGGCTCTATCGGAGAATCCGATTTCAATGCCGCTGATATCGCTATTGGGGGAATTAGTGTAGTGCCACCGCCTCCAGAGGATGAAGGGTCTTCGGACAGTGCGATAATGATGATCGGTGCAATTGCTGCAATCGCTGTAGCTGCCATAGGCTTCCTGATGAGTAGAAGGGGGAATGAAGATGACGTTTACTACGACGATGATGATTACGAATACTACGAGGAAGACGACGAGTACTAGCGACTTTTTACCCGTCATGGGTAAAACGGCGTCTCAACCCTTTCACAACCTCTTGTATTTATAGGCCATATCGTGATTTTTGCCATGAGGGAATTCCCTCAGATGGGATGCGTAGTAACAATGGACGATAGTTTATCTTTGGAAGAGCTTAGAGAGGAAGTTGATGATCTTAGACAGTTAGTCAAGACACTGTTGACCATAATAATGGAAGAGGCCGATGGAGTTCAAACCGGCTCCGCTCCCTCGATTCCCGATCAGCCAAAGCGTGGATATTGTATGTGATCAATATTCTACAGGCTCTGGATCAACTGTTCTCCACATGAAACAGCAGGCCACAGTACGCCATGGCTTCCACTTCTCTGAAACAGCATACAACTCCTCTCTGGACATCCTCTCTCCGGAGTTGTATGATTTTTCAATCCCTCTAATCATTCCTATGTCTCCTATCGGAAAGACATCAGGACGAAGCATGGTGAAAATCAGAATCATCTCTGCAGTCCATTTCCCCACTCCCCTTAATTTAATCAATTCCTGTATTATCTCTTCATCACTCATCTCTTTCCATTCTAAAGAATCATAATCGGACCAAGATTCAGATATTCCTGTTACATATTCCGCCTTTCTCTGAGACAGGCCACAGCTTCTCAATTCTTCAATATCTGCTGATAAAATATTATCGGGTTCGATATCTCCTATTCTCTCGCAGAATCTAGACCAAACTGTAGAAGCTGCCTTGACAGAAATTTGTTGGCCTATTACCGATCTAATCAATGTGTAAAATAAATCTCCCCTGGATACCAATTCTAGATCATCGAATTGATTAATTATTTCGTGGAGTACATCATCCTTTCTTGATAGCTCTTTTTTAGCCCTATCCCAGTATTCTGGCCTATCTCCCTGTAGTGGCATGGTACTTGGAGTGCCTAATGGTTCAAGACTACTGGCCTTCTCCCATCTCCATGAAAGCAGAGAATGTACTAATTTCCATAGCTGGACTTTGTACTGTCATCATCCTATATTTGACAATCACATCAACAGAAACGGTTCAAGATGAGAATAATTGGCAGATATCTGATGTTTGTCTAGATGATCATAACTCATTAGCCACTCATGAGCACGTACAACTAACTATCATTATCAACGGAACTCAAGTTGAAATCGGTCCAAATATTGGGATTGGAGAACCGGGGTGTGATGGGATGAAGGGAATACATACACATGACGATTCTGGAAGGTTGCATATAGAAACCCCAAGTCCAATGTCTGCTCCTTTGGGTGCGTTCTTCGAGATCTGGGGAGAGTCTTTCAGCGAGCAAGAGATATTGGGTCACTATGCAGACGATGAACACGAGGTGGTTCTGAAAATCAATGGAGAAGTAAATTCCCTGTATGAGGAGTACATGATGGAAGATGGGGATATTATCGATATAGAGTATCGTTCAAGATAATCATCCCTTGATGACTGATACCGGCCTCATCCTCGCAACTGGACGTGCTAGCCCCGCTCGATTCGTCAAGCTAATCACCTCATCAACATCTTTGTACGCTTCAGGCGCTTCCTCGGAAAGAACATTTGGAGTTTTTGCCCTGATATGAATTCCCTTCTGTTCTAGCTCTGAAATCAGTAATTCAGAATCTACAGATGCCTTGGCTGCAGTTCTGGAAAGCCTCCTACCGGCCCCGTGGCAAGAAGAGGAAAAAGCATCATTAGCCCCGTTTACAGGACCTGCCATTACCCACGATGCCGTACCCATATCTCCCGGTACGAGAACTGGCTGACCTAATGGGAAGCTGGAAGATAATTCAGGATGATTGCCTCCCAATGCCCTAGTGGCCCCCTTTCTATGGACGCAACAATTACACCTGCCTCCTCCGACATGGTGCTCCTCTATCTTTGCAATATTATGACTGACGTCATACACCACGTCCAATCCTCCATCGACCGAATACTCATTTCTCAGGACATCACGGAGCCTCTGGGTAAGTGCTGACCTATTGGCAAATGCGAAATTTCCGGCAGCATTCATCGCATCGAAATAGCTTTCACCTTCGGAACTGTGAATCGGTGCAGAAGCTAGTTGCCTGTCAGGGACAGAAAAGCCCCATTTTTCAGAAAACCAAGTATCTCCTCTCTTGGAGTAATTAGATTCAATATTCGCCACATGCTCGGAACAGACTTGATGGCCAAGACCTCTAGAACCAGAATGAATCATAGCTGTTACCTGTCCTATCCTCAGGCCAAAAGCCCTCGCTGCTTCTTCATCAACAATCCTGTCAACCACCTGTAACTCCATGAAATGATTCCCAGAACCCAACGTTCCGAGAGAGCTGGAACCCCTCTTCATTGCCTTACTTCCAACATTCCTATTCTCGCTGTTAAGCAAGCCGTTTGATTCAATACATGATAAGTCTCTAGCCTCTGCTAGTCCTAAGTCAACCGCCGCTGAAGCCCCGCCAGCCAGGATATCATCCAATTCTGAGTCTCCTAGGGAAACGCCACCTTTCCTACTTGCCCCTGCTGGTATTTTCATTGAAAGCTCCTCAGCCAGACGCTTTGGATCAATTTCTGAGATATGAAGGTCAGTGGAGCATAATCTAACTCCGCAATTTATGTCAAAGCCTACGCCACCGGGAGAAATTGAACCCCCTTGCTCCCCCCAATCAACATCAGTGGCAACCACTCCCCCTATTGGGAAACCATATCCAAAATGCCAATCTGCCATGGCCCATGCTTCTCCAACTATACCTGGTAGACTAGCTGTATTCACTAGCTGGGTAGGGGACCTGTCATCAGTATGTCCGGACATGTGATTCTCATCCGAAACGAGTATTGCATCTGTAAGCATCCTACCGTGCTTTGAGATCCTAATTCTCCCTGGCCCATCTGGCTTCATATGCCTCTTCCATGGTGCCTCCATGGGCACGCGTCGCATGCGCAACCTTTCAAAGCGCCGTTACAGAATAAACAATCGAATTCAAGTCAAACCCTTCAATGCGTGAGCGAGGACGGTGACAATGGGGTTCGGCGACATCAGTATTCCGTACTGGGA
>DAPJ01000028.1:7510-16251 GCA_002502095.1 Euryarchaeota archaeon UBA62 | reverse complement strand
ATAGGGATACCTGTGGCGATACCAATGAAGATCCTTACACATTTATTGGAAATCCGATTATTGAAGGATTTGATTCTAGGGGAAAACAGCTCAAAGATGAGATGAGGGAGACGTTCCTGAGCTTCTTCGACTCTAAGGGACATACCACAATTGACCCATATCCGGTCATTGCCAGATGGAGGGACGATATCCACCTCACAATAGCCAGCATAGCTGATTTTCAGCCTCATGTGACCAGTGGCATGGTACCTCCACCAGCAAATCCACTAGGAATCAGTCAACCATGCATTAGGCTAACAGACGTAGCCGCAGTAGGTCGTTCTGGCAGGCATCTTTCCACATTTGAAATGATGGCACATCATGCCTTCAACAGGCCGATGGATGGAAACGTGGTATATTGGATAGATCAATGTGTAAGATACTGTGATGAATTGCTAGTTGAAAAACTGGGCATCGAATCAACTAGTATTACCTATGTAGAGAACCCATGGTCAGGAGGAGGTAATGCTGGACCAGCATTGGAAGTTATCGTGGGGGGATTAGAGCTTGCTACTTTGGTCTTTATGAATCTGGAAGAGGACGAAGAAGGAGAGATAACAATCAAGGGTCAGAACTACAGTGAGATGGAACTCCAAATCATTGACACAGGATATGGGCTTGAGAGATTTTGCTGGGCTGCCGCGGGAACTCCTACAATCTACGAGGCCATATATCCAGAATCTATCGACTGGCTCAAGACAATATCTGGTTTCGACTCTTTCCTAGATTCATTAGATATCAGAGTAGAAATGGAAGTACTACTGAGCGAACTTTCTAGATTAGCAGGTATCCTAAACATAGATGTCGGAACTGATGTAGAGGAACTTTACAGAAATCTGTCTGAAAGACTTTCAGATAATGGGATATCAATTTCACTCGACGAACTAAAGAAAGTAACAGAGCCACTATCCTCGATATATGCCATTCCTGATCATATGCATGCGATATGTAACATGCTTGGAGACGGACTAGTACCAAGTAACAGCAAGGCCGGATACCTAGTGAGAATGCTAGCAAGAAGAGTTTGTAGGATGAAAGAATCCCTTTCGATACCGGCCAGTCTATCAGAGCTAGGCGCACATCATATCCATGCTCATCTAGACATGGACGGATTTGTACAATCTGAGGATGGAATTTTGAAAATTCTGGAACTGGAGGAAGCCAGATATCATGAGATGCTGAGGAAAGGAAGGGCCGCAGTCCAGACCGCACTGAAGACTACTCCTCTTGATTCGAGGCAGATTAATGATAAAATTCTATTTAGATTGTCAGAAGAAAGGGGATTAAATCCTGATATGGTGGTCTCAATAGCTAAAGAACTCGGATGGCCGAATCTAGAGGTCAGGGTTGGATTCACTGCCGATATGGCGGCAAGAAACGCGCTAATGACCAAGAACGCCTCAAAAACAAAAGATAGGAAAGCAGTCTTCGAAATAGGTGACATAAAAGCTACTCAGTCAGACTTCTATGAGGATACCGGTGCTCTGGAATTCCAAGCTGAAGTACTACATTGTATCTCCCTAACAAAAGATATGATTTCAGGATTAACATTCTCTGGAGAGGTGGAATCCATCCCCTCATACGCTGTGGTGACTGATAGGACATTATTCTATCCAGAAGGGGGCGGTCAATTGGGGGACCAAGGACGACTTCTACAGGAGGGTAATGAGTTTGAGGTTCTTGACACTAAATCTCAAGATGGAGTAATATTCCACTTCACAGAAAACCCGCTTGCCCTAGGCAAGGTAAAGGGAATTCTAGATAGGGATAGAAGAAAACAATTGATGGATCACCATACTGCAGTACACATAGTCGGTGGCGCGGCTCGGAATATTCTAGGTCCTCATATTTGGCAAGCCGGATCCAATAAGGGCGCAAAATATGCCAGACTGGATATCACTCATCATTCTAGATTGACCAGACAAGAAATAGAGGCTATTGAAGACCTAGCTAACAATATTGTCGAATCAAATCCAAAAATTAAGAAAGAGGTTTTAGAGAGATCAGAAGCCGATAGAAAGTATGGATTCGATATCTATCAAGGAGGACCTCCAAAACATGATAGAATCAGAGTTATCAGTATTGGAGATTTTGACATACAGGCCTGCGGAGGTACGCATCACGACCAAGCATCCAGTATTGGGGAGCTGAGGATACTAAAGTCCAGTCAGGTACAAGACGGGGTAGAGCGTCTGCAAATCGTGGCAGGGGAGACGTCGAGGGACCACTCAAGGCGACAAGAGCGCATATTGAGCGAAGCATCAGAGGTACTCGGGGTCCATTCAGACGATTTACCTAAGGCAGTTTCTAGATTTTTCGAGGAATGGAAATCCCAACAGAAGAGAATCGACTCCTTAGAAGCGGAAATCGTCAGACTAAGGACAACTGGAGGTGGTGATGACTCGGTGATGGTAGATGGAGTCAGATATGTCATCATGGAAGTAGATGGCGAAATGAAGCAGATGATGACTATGCTATCTCAGCTGACTCGCGATACACACACTCCGACTCTGGCCATTCTCGGAACCAGAATGGGAGGTGGAAAGTTGATTGTAGCATGCACTGAAGACTCTATCGCCTCAGACAGACACAATGCTGTTGAGATTCTAAATGCGATCTCAGGACATATTGGAGGCGGTGGAGGAGGAAGGCCGACCATGGCTCAAGGAGGGGGGACAAATGGAGATGGCATCCCAAATGCACTTAAAGCCGCAAATACACTCCTCGGACTGTGAGATTATGGTTGAGGTAATCGATGTTTCAGCCCGCGCGGCCGCAATAGAGTATGCCATTCGTGACGTAGTGGTCCCAGCCGTAGAACTAGAGAAACAAGGTCATGAAATCATACGAATGAACGTAGGAGACCCATTGGCATTCGATGGTCTTCCAACTCCCAAGCACATGATCAGTGCATACAAGGATGCCCTGGACAATCAAAAAAATGGATATGGCCCTTCTTACGGGATTCCAGAATTACGCGAGGCTATTGCGGTGTCAGAGACCAAAAAAGGATGGGCTTGCGAAATGGACGATGTCTATGTAACACATGGAGTTACCGAGGCTTTACAGATTATTTTCGCCTCGTTCTTAGAGCCCGGCGACAAAGTATTGGCTCCGGGCCCACATTACCCACCATACATGGCTTATCCGCAGATGTATGGGGCCACAACTGTAGAATACCGCCTCGATCCAAACGATGGATGGCGTATCGATCTAGAAGATATCAAATCAAAAATGGATGAAAGCGTCCGCCTACTGGTTTTGATCAATCCGAACAATCCGACTGGTAACGTTGCATCCGTTGAGGAGATAGACAGCCTCATTCATATTGCCGAGCAGTGGCCAAAATGTACAATAATAGCAGATGAGATTTATGATGGCTTGGATTTCACGAACAAATTTGTATCAGTGGCATCACGTTCCAATAAAGTTCCAGTATTGGCCTTGAATGGAGTTTCAAAGGTTTACTTCGCTCCGGGCTGGAGGATAGGGTATATGGCATGGCATGACCCGTCTGGTAAGCTAGGCTTGGTCCGCGATGGAGTTGAGAGGCTACTAAGGAGCAGGCTCTGTGCTTCCACACCAGCACAGTTTGGTTATCTGGCAGGTCTGACAGATGATACTGATTGGCTCAAGGGTCACCGCAGTAGGATAAAGGAGAGGCTAGATTATTGCATCAATAGGATTTCAGAAATAGAAGGCCTGGAATGTGAGGCCCCAGGGGGGGCATTCTACTTATTCGTCAGAATTTCTAACGATAAGCTATCATCTGATGATAAAAATTTCGTACTGCGTCTACTCGAAGAAAAACATGTATTAGTCGTGCATGGATCAGGATTTTCTCCCGAGTACGGCCATGGGCATTTCAGAATGGTGTGCCTGCCTCCGATTGAAATCTTAGACGAGGCATTCAATAGGATCTCTGATTTCCTAGGGGGTTGATTATCTGGGATTACTAGATCGTTTCAGAAAACAAAAGTCACTCCCTGAAATTTTAGAAGAAAGATGGAAATCGGAACCGGACGGGTCAATCTCTGATATACAGAGGAACGGTCAAAAAATCTGGATGGTGAGTCCGAGATGGATGAATTCACTCTTCTCAAATATTGAAATGAAGACTAGCCTCAGCCTAGGTAGAAAAATCGCCCATGCTTCTTCTGAGTCAGAGGAATTCCTTATGGCTTTACAAGAAGATTCTCCCCGAGGAAAGAATCCACGAAAATGGAAATATTTCTCAGAAGGAAGATTATGCAGGGGGCTAGGTGAAATAGAAATTATAGATGATTCTCCCGAAAAAACCATTATTTTAGTCAATAGATTTTGTTCAGGCCCTTTAGATGCAGGGATTATTGCTAGTACATGGGAGATGGCCACGGGAAAAAGACATAAGTTCAGGTGGTCTGAATCAAAAGATGTATTGATGGTCGAACTGACCGAGGATGAAGTGGATATACCATCTCCCCAGGAAATGAAAAAGAATTGGAATGCCACTGATGAAACTACTGAAAACTCCAGTATATTCCACTGGGACGATATCAGGGAATTAGAATCGGGCGGATGGGAGATTGATGGCGAAAGAAAAATTATGATTCATAGGGATCTAATATTAAGATTTGAAGAATTCACACTCGCTCAAATAGTCTCACTAAGGGATTCTCGCGAGGAGGACTATATGTGGAAAGATGTAGTTGGAAAAAGAGCTATGTGGTGGACGGCCGTTGCAGATTCATGCAGGCAACTGTTTTCCGACAGTGAGAAGCATGTTATGATTTCAGAGGCAAAGGACTGGACAAACTCATCAATTAGAAACCTCTCTCTCCAGGGATTAGGAAGACTATCAAATCCAAGACTAAACTCTGAAAATGGAGAGTTGAATTCAGATATTATTGGGTGCTTCCATCCTGCTATTTCAGGAGGCATATTGCTTGGTTGTTGGGAAAGATCGACAGGGGTAAAAGGCCGAATTAAGATTAGCTCAGAAGGAGGAGTTGTAACTGTGAATATAGCTCCAAAGAGAACTTCCGTAGCCATCTCCCGATAATCCTGGCCTGTCAAATGTTATATCCGTCCCTAATGTCAAAGGGTCGGCCCCCTAGGGGGCCGGGGTGTAACAATGGCCATGAATCACAATCAATATGCAGTAACTGCAATCGTTGCAACCCTCTGTCTGGCCGGAATTTACACCATTATTGGGGCCGGACTGTCGACAACAGAGTCAGGTGGATTCGAGCCAGCTGGTTCAGATGTTGTAGACATTGAATCCACTGGTCAAGGTGGGACAGATACTGATGGCGATGGCATTCCAGATAGGATGGAAATGACACTTTACGGTACTGATTGGAGAGAGTTTGACACCGATAATGATGGCTTAGACGATGGCTGGGAAATCAGGAATGGGTTGGACCCACTCGACAACGGAGAGCCTGCCGACTCTGAGATTCCATTCTCAGATACTGACAATGAAGATGAAACAGGCGAACAAAATGAAACATTCCCCAATCCTGACAACGGTCCCTATGGCGATCCAGACAGGGACGGCTTGACAAATACCGAAGAAGCGGCTCTAGGGACCAAGCCTATGGACAGTGACTCAGATGATGATGGATTGAATGATAAGTGGGAATCCATGCATGTCCACGAGATTATCACACCCAATGGTGTCCTAAGGTTACTGGATCCACTAAACGCCAATAGGGACTGCTATTTCCTAACTCCAGATGGATCTGTGAACAGCCAAGGACCAGATGCTAGACAGCAGATAATGAATGAGCTAAGTGATGATGACTGGAATCTCGTAGCTAATGCCGATGGAGAGATATCCTGCGATGCCGCATTGGATCTGGAGCAACCAACTCCCGACGGTCTGAGAAATTTTGTAGAAGAGAGGTATGACACCAATCCGCTTCAAGAGGACAGTGACGGCGATCTAATTGCAGATAGACATGAGATTGCATTCGGTTTTATTGAGTTAGGTACTCACTGTGGAGTTCCCGTTTTTGGAACTATTAGTCTTCAAGCACCATTCAGTGAGTTCATGTCTGAGTCCGGCGATCTTACTTGGTTCGAGCAAGACATGGACGGCGATGGAAGGTTGAATGGGCCTAGTGACTGGGATACTGATGGCGATGGAATGCCAGACGGATTCGAGTACTGCTATGGTGACCTTCTAGATCCGTCCAATGCGACTGATGCATTCGGGGATCCAGATGAAGACGGACTGAACAATGTGGAAGAGTATGAGGTTGCCTATACCTGGGGACCCTCAAATTTCACTGATCCAGAAGAATTCGATACTGACAATGACGGAATGCCCGATGGCTGGGAGTATCTTAGTGGTATACATCCAAATGACGGTAGCAATGCCGATGACGATCCAGACTTCGACGGTTATGACTCAGATGGAGACGGGGGCGTCAGGTATTCTGACATGGTAGGAGTCTCAACAGTACAATCAATAATGGTTGAAATTGGGGATTACGTGACAGTAAACAAGACAATCCTCTATGTTAGAACAGTCCAAGACAGCGAGTACGTCAACATACCTGTCAAGACGCTCACTGCCGGTTGGGTATATCATATCAATGTGGAAGTGGGGCAGGAAATTTCTAGCAGACTACAGGACTTGGTAGTAGTGGTCGAGGAAGATGAAAGGTTCACGAATCTCGATGAGTTCAATGCAAGGGATAGGGACGGGGATGGGGCCATTGATGGCAGATCCACGGACCCACTCTCTCCCGATACTGATGGAGACGGCTTAATTGATGGAATCGAAGTAATAGGGTGGACAATCAGAATTGTCGATCATGGCGTCAGGGATGTAATTGTACGAAGTGACCCCGGCGCATATGACACTGACAGGGATGGATTATCTGACGCAGTGGAGTACTTTGAGACATTCACCAATGCTACTGACAAAGACACTGACTCTGATGGTTTGGAGGACTTTACAGAGGCTATTGATGGATTTGTCTGGAATGGCTCCGTATACTACACTAACGCATCCGCCTTCGATTCTGATAACGATGGCCTAGAGGACGGTGAGGAGGTTGTAGATGGAGAGGACCAGTACATTACTCACGCCAACAACGCCGATAGTGATGCCGACGGACTAAACGATGGAGGAGAAGTACTGTTTATCCCGCGACCATGGCAGTCCGCAACGAACCCCTTGAACAATGATACCGATGGCGACTCTCAACCAGATGGTTGGGAGATGCAAGTATTTTCCGTACAGCAGAATACCAATAGCCATAGCCTCTGGGTAGTGACAGACTGGTGGCTACCTCCAGGTTGTGATTCAATGATGGAATGTGGATTAGGCCCCGGTGGTTGGATATGGAAGAACTATCTAGATGGATTCTCCTCCTCCGGAGACAGGAATAACGATGGGATCATAGATCCGGAATATTTCCTTTGGGAGTTGAATATCTCAGGATTCTTCATTCCCGATGGAGGGAGGTGGGCATTAGATCCTTCATACGGCTCCATTCCTGATTCAGTTTTCGACATAGACAATGACACTCTGATGAATTCTCAAGAGGCACCGGACAGATGGGATACGAACCCAGTATCACACGATACAGATGGCGACAAGTTACCAGACGGTTGGGAGGTAATCTATTCCGAGGAATCACTTATGATGGGACTAGTCGACAATAATACTCTAGATGCACTGGGCGCTAGAGGTCCAATGGACCCCAGAATGCCTGATTCAGATTTAGATGGTATAGATGATGGGCAAGAAGATTTCGACGAGGATGGACTAAACCGTACTAATCTGATGAACAGGTATTGTCCAGGATGGAATAATCCACAGAATTCTGAGTGCCATATTGATCACATGACAGAGGCTGGTTTAAGATTCTACAACGACCTTGAGAATTATACTAATTTCGAGGAATATCAGAATGGCACCAACCCAGTCAATCCAGACAGTGATGGTGACATCTGGGAAGACGGCTCAGAAGTATATCATCAAGATCAGGATGATGACTCTATGTGGGCCGGTTGGGAGTATTATTTCGGCTTTGACCCGATGGATCCGGCTGACGCCAATGTAGACTCCGATGGTGATGGCTTCGTCAACAAGTGCGAAAATAAATGGAACACTCATCCGAAGGACCCAACCAGCTTCCCCTCCCAAGGCGAACTCTGCGACATGTTCAACTAGGTCATCAGATATTTCAGGTTCCAGAGTTGTTTCTATGTCATGGTGGATATTTCCTACTACAGCTGACGTAGGAATCAGGTCTTTCTCTAACACATTAGAGAGCATCATTAGAGAAACCACCCTCGGCATACAGGAATATCAGCTTGTAGTACCAATCAGCGAACTTAACTCAATTGCAAGGCACACCTCTACCTGGGCTATTCCTATAATTGGCGATGATCTAGAGAGAGGACTAGTCAGATGGCTAGAAGAGGTCCTATACAGGGGGTATGGCGAGGGACAGTGGCTTGTCGATGTCTCTATTTCTGTTTCTGACGAATATATCTCTGGTCATGTATCGTGGATAGACGCGGATTTGGTAGAGAGGGAAATAGAAGTAAAGGCTATCACAATGCACGAATTGATTCTCGAGGAGGTTCCAGAGGGGGTAACAATTAGTGGAAAAATCTCCGAAGTACCCGATTTCGAAGGTCCGGGATGGACCTCACAAGTTATCCTAGATATCTAGGTTAATGCTTCAATCAAGTACAAG
>DAPJ01000028.1:0-7149 GCA_002502095.1 Euryarchaeota archaeon UBA62 | reverse complement strand
CCCAAGAGATTATTCTTCTACATTGAATCTTTGGTAGACTTCATTCGTTGTACGTGTAACTCTGATGAATGTAGTACATTTTGGCAGATCTTTGATTCTCCTGGCCCCCACGTAGGAGCATGCTGATCTGACTCCTCCCAATATTGATTGAACTGTCTCTTCCAAACCGCCTCTGTAGGGCACTCTTACTTCCTTTCCTTCTGGCGCTCTATGCTTAGCCACTTCGCCATAGTACTCTTGCATTGCTTTAGCCGAAGACATCCCATAGAATGACTTGTACATCTTTCCATTGTCGCCCTCCACCAACTCTCCTCCCGACTCATCATGGCCTGCCAGCATCCCTCCCAGCATTACGAAATCAGCTCCAGCTGCAAAGGCCTTAGCTACGTCCCCGGGCGAAGAGCAACCACCGTCGGCCATCACATGCCCTCCCAGTCCGTGCGCGGCATCAGCACACTCTGAGATTGCAGATAGTTGAGGGTATCCAACACCAGCCACCTTCCTGGTTGTACAAACCGAACCAGGCCCTATGCCTACTTTCACAACATCAGCTCCAGCTAGGATGAGTGCCTCGGTCATCTCCCTCGTTGCCACATTCCCTGCAATTACTATGGAATTAGGGTAGTTCCTCCTGACGTCCTTGATGAAATCTAGGAAGACTTCTCTGTAACCATTTGCCACATCGACACATATCATCGACAATCCATCACTCGTGGCCATCTTCTTCTTCAGTAGCTCCATGCTATCTTCAGTCGATCCGCACGTGATGGCTACATGCCCCGGGTCAATCCCATCATCCCATGCATCTGAACACTGCTTGGTGGAGTAGAATTTCTGCAGGCAGGTCAGCATCCTGTGGTTCTGGAGAACTCTGGATACTCCGAAAACTCCTGTAGTATCCATGTTCGCAGCAACAATTGGAACACCGGTCCAGGTGGTATCAGAATGTCTGAACTTAAATTCCCGAACTAGGGTTACATCAGATCTTGAAACCAGCGTACTACGCTTAGGTCTAATTAGGACATCATCAAAAGTCAGCTTAACATCATGCTCAACACGCATTACGACCTTACTACTCCAACGAAGGTGGACTTAAGATAATTCCCACTAGATATTAGGATATCACAGGGCCAGGATTATCCCAATAAAACCACAATTCTCTTGAATTTCCATCCCAAGCTGAGAAGTATAATCTGTCTTCTACAATGGAGAACCACCATGGCCAGCTACCTCCCTCTCCGGGGTTTGCATCTACTATCATTGTTGTTCCAGAATCGGTTCCATCCGTTCTCCAAAGCTCTTCCCCGTTCTCTCCATCATTAGCAGAGAAATAGAAGTGGTCGTTGTGAACCATAGTATACTCTCCATGCCAATGTGCGGTAGATCCCCATGACAAGCTTCCATTCTCTCCATCATGAATATCACTGACCATGGTTGTCCCTGACTCGGTTCCATCAGTCCTCCATAGTTCCCATCCATGAGTTCCGTCATTCGCTGAGAAATAAATAAAACCACCCATTTCCTTCATAGGTCCGGTGGGATTACTAGAGTTATTTCCCGGATTTATGTCTTTAATCATCCTTGTTCCCTCTTCAGTATTATCGGTTATCCACAGCTCTCTGCCATTTTCCCCATTATCTGCACTAAAAATCATCTCACCACCCAATTTTGTCAACCACATCGGATTGCTTGAGTTATTCAATCCGGGCCAAATATCTTTTACCATGTTAGTTGAAAATGCATCTCCCTGACTGTAATGTAGTTCCTGACCATTATTTCCGTCATTAGCTGAGAGGTAGATTCCTCCCGATCCAGGTGTAAGGAGCATTGGATTACTTCCTTCAACACCGGAATTAATATCCTTAATCAGGAACAATCCTCCTCCAAGTTCCAATCCAAATCTGTAAAATTCCCGTCCATAGCTTTCTGTCTGGGCTGTAAACCATACTTGATTCCCCTTGAAAACCATATCTCTTGGAACGGATCCATCCCAGTCAGCACAGCACTGTGTCACTCCGTTCCCATCCACCCAGGAGCTTGTCTCTGGCTCGATGTTAGCAATCATCCGGGTTCCTATTGTGGTACCATCACTTATCCATAGCTCTTCTCCCTTTGGATATCCTTCTTCACCAATTCCAACTATTGCCTGAATTGTACTAAAAACGACCCTATCAGATGCTCCGCCTTCACCGGGGATCACTACCAGCTCAGTAATGCCAGCAGTATCAAATTCACAACCATTACAATTGTAATCCCAATCCCCCCAGAAATCGTATACAACATTCGTCCCCTCTTCTGTACCGTCACTGACCCACAGAGTAGGAAAACCTCCGTTATTTTCCGCATACATGTGCATTGAAGCTGTGAAGAATAATTTATTGTTACCGGCAACCAATTCCACATCATTGAATATATTGTCCCATGAGATATCAAGTGTGGATCCCCAATTGGTACAATCCTCATACTGTTCTCCAGTATCGGGATCAGTAGCCATAATGCAATCTTCCCCTCTGATATCTTTCACAATATATGTTCCAGAAAGGGTTCCATCACTCCTCCATAGTTCCCAGTCATGTATCCCATCATCAGCCAGGAAGTAAAGGATCCCTCCCATTACTACAGTTCTTTGCTGCCCCCAATCGTGTTCCTCGGTAGTTTCATTGTACACCTTTCCGTAATTACCAGGACACTCTCCTACGATGTATTGAATCTCATCGAAAGTTATTATTCCATCGCCGGCTATTCCAAGCCCTTCTCCATTATCATAACCGATGTTCATTTTAGATCCCGGATTATCCAGAGGACAATTTTGGGTACTAAACGAAATAGAATAAGTAAGACCATCCATCGTATTCTGCAGAGTCGTAACAGTATCTTCGAGTTGTAAAATCTGATTTTGGCGTTGCTGAAGCTCCAAATTTATAGCTTCTATTTGACTATTCAAATCCTGTATATTCTGATTAAGATTAGAAATTTCTGCTGATAAACCAGTTTCGTTCTCTTCTGACTGATTTAATTGCAACAGAATTTCCTCACGTTGTAATATCAACTCATCTCTCTGAGATTCAGCATCTGTTAGGCTAATCGTCAAACTAGCAATGGTTTCATCCAGAGACGATACACTCTCAACCGCCTCAGAAAGAGCACCCTCCAACGTAGCTATCTGTGATAGGGCATCATCATTACTAGATATCGAGTCGGCCAGCTCGGACTCTAGGGCTTCTACCCTCTCATCATTTTCTGAATCATTTCCCGTGCAACCAGATAGTACTGAGCCGAGGAAAATCAACACGATAACTAGTGACTTGACTCTCATGTAACTCCTTGTGGCCCGAGATTATTAGAAGTTCCTCTCAATTAACTAGTATTGAGGATAAATCCACCAAGATGCTGGGATTGTAATATATTTTGGTGCTCGTGCCGGGATTTGAACCCGGGTCGTCGCCTCGAGAGGGCGACATGATGGACCGAACTACACCACACGAGCGGTATTAGTGCCACCCACCTTCCATATTTGAAAACAGTGGGTACCCTCATTACTATTATTTTCACTTTCACTTTTACCTCCACTCCGTTGCCTTGGTTAATATGTAAATCACATCAACGTGGTTTCATGAAAAGAAGCAGTAACTACGATTTAGACGTAACCTACCAGATGAAGTCAAAGCCATACAGGATTGTTCCGCTAAGCTCACTCCGAAGGGCTAATAATGAACTAAAGCCAAGTCATGATTCTCTCGTCTGTGGAGGGGGCAGGTTAGCTAATCTTGGATCATGGAAGCCCCTACCGAGATTGGCCACACCTGTCGAAGTCTCCCCTTCTTCTTGGAAGGGCCTGAGATCAAGAATGAAGACACAATCTCAAAAGATAGGGGCGTCGGTCTGATGTCTAAAACAACTAGATTAAGGGAGGAAGTTAGGATCCTTCTAGAAGAAAGAGGTTCTGCTAATACTGTGGAAATATTCGATCATCTAAATGAGAGATTTAGATGGGGAGCTACAATGAATCAGGTAGGTAACATTCTCGCCAAGGATACAAGGTTCGATAAAATTGGCCATATCAGGGGTCAATTCAGAGGCAGTACCTACACGGTCTGTGTGTGGGGACTGAGGGTTGGCGAAGCTACGGCTCACGCATGACATAGGGAATACTCAAGTCAAGTAATACCTACAGAGACACGTGAATGCCAACACTTCGGTGACAGACTGGGCCACATTATTTCGTCTGGGAAACAATCTCACAGGTGTTTTCGGTGTTTTCTTAGGATCTATCATAGCTTTAGGGGATGTCCCTCAAGGGTTACTGGCACAGATCACCATACTACACGCTTCATCTGTTCTTTTCTTCATGTGTTCGTGGAATGCATTGAATGATATTTATGATTTTGAAATTGACTTAGTTAATCGTCCCGACAGACCCCTGCCTAGTGGAAGAATTTCTCTTAATCATGCAAAAACTGCTACTGCAATAACTATGATTTCTTCTATCCTCAGCATTGCTCTCTGCTACTGGATAATATCAGAATCAAATCCAGTAGAAGGATTCGAGGTCTCAGATTGGTATCCGTCACTGGCTATCTGGATAATGGCACTAATCTTACTCATAAATTATGAGTTCCCATTCGGGCTCCGGCTCAAAGACAAGGGCCTTCCTGGCAATATTTCAATCAGCATCTCAGTAGGATTGGTAGTAGTTTTCGGCGCCTCTGCGGTATTTGAGCCATTTAGTCATAAAGCATGGTCTTTATTTTTCGTTGGTATTTTCTACAATACATCTAGGGAGATTATCAAAGATGTCCAGGATATGGAAGGAGATGAGGGAAGAAATACACTAGCAATGAGAATCGGTTCTGAAAATGCAAGAACTGTTGCTTGGGTGATGTCTATTCTAGCGTTAGCCTCTGTCTTATTGCCTTTCGCCATAGGTATTTTCCCCCCACTCCACGTTGTCTTAGTGATTCCCGCTGTAATGACCTTGATGATGGTAAAAGGAAGGATAATTATTGGGGAAGATGCCTCTGCATCAAGTCTCTTGAAGAAGTCAATGCTACTTTGCCTCGCAGCGCTACTCATAAGCTCGCTAATCTAGTACAACTCATTGTAGGTGTGCCATGCCGCTTCATTACACATTCTTGTCAGAAGGGACATCTGCGCCCACATCCTATTCTCCGCTTGGTCGAAAACTACACTATTCTTAGAGTCAATAACGCCATCCGTGACTTCCTCTCCCCTGTGTGCAGGTAGACAATGCATGAATAAGTAATTAGAATCAGCATGAGAAACTAGCTCCTCACTGATCTGAAAACCATCAAATGCACTCATCTTCCCATCTAAGCTCTCTTCTCCCATGGATACAAAAACATCAGTGTATACCACTCCGGCATCACTTACGACCTCAACTGGGTCATTGGAGGAGATGACACTGGAACCATTGTCACTAGCCATTGTAACAGCCCTAGAGACTACATCAGCGTCTGGCTCAAATCCTACGGGAGTTGCATATTTGATATCGATACCAAGAGACGCACAACCAAGCATCAAGTCATGCAGAACATTGTTGCCATCACCTACCCATGAAACATGACCTTTGACAGAATCAATCTTCTCTGTTATCGTCATTAAGTCTGCAGCCGCCTGACATGGATGATGCATATCAGAAAGCGCGTTAATTACTGGAACTGAAGAATGCTTGGCCAATTCTTGCACATCTGAATGGCCGAAGCATCTGTACGTGATACCATCCATAAATCTAGACAATACTGCAGCTGTATCTGCTATTGACTCACTCTTTCCCAGCTGAATGTCATTTGCGAGCAATGTTAGTGGCTGTCCTCCAAGTTTACTGACCCCTACCTCAAAGGAAACTCTTGTCCTTGTGGACGGTTTTTCATATATCGAACCTATGGACATCCCATCTAAAGGCTTGAAACTATCAGCAAAGCCATCGTCATTCTTCATTCTAATGGCCCAATCGATTAATTGCTGGAGCTCTCCATTGAAATCATCTATTGCTAGCAGGTCCATTTTTGGTTCAGTTTCTCTCATGCTCAATATCTCCTGCAAAACCATCACGAGTATCGGCCATCCCGCCATACACACTCTGTACGAATGTCAGGACATCGGCTAATCCATCTTCATTCTCACTAGACAGAGGGATTAGTCCAGGCTGAATAGATGCGTGTTGCATCATTCTGAGTTGGCCAATAGCAAATTCAGCTCTCTGACTTCCTGAACCGTGGACCATTGACTGATTCGACGACTCCTCATATAGAGCGGCTTCTAATGCACTTAGGTTATCCCCCCACTCAACTATTTTCTCAAGAGTCTCCGGCTCTAGTAAGTCTGATTTTGAGAGAAAATTAGCCGTAGGTAGTCCAAGTCTGAAATGGACAATCGATGAGAGTAACATTTGCGACACGAAACCACTTGGCGTCTGTGAAAGCATAGGATCGAATAGGAAGGCCAGACAGGCCCTACCCCTGCCCAGAACTTCCACTAAGTGACTAGATGCTTCCCTGAATGCGAATAACTCCACCTGTCCGGGCGTATCAATGACCATAATGTCTCCAGAAAGGCCATCTAGTTCTTCATGAATATCAATAGCCTGTGACGCGACCAAATCTGCAGCTAGAATCTGCGCACCGTTTGGCCCCAGATCATATTCATCCATTACTTCGGATAAAGAAATCAGATCTCTTACGTCAAATTCAGGATCATAATGTACTCTTTCAGCACCCGGATCCAGATTAATAGCTAGAGTTTCAACTTCTAGGAATCTTGACCACCTTTGGAAAGATGTTACTAGGGTACTCTTGCCAGCTCCTGCGGTTCCAACGACGAAAAGTACTGGGGGGGTTGTTCCATCCATGTACTTACGATAGTGTTCTGGCTAATAGACTTCAAGGATGTCTGACTTGTTTACATCTATCCTCAAGCAACCGTTATACAGAGTATTGTTGCCTCTCTGCTCAAACAGGTGGCACCGCCCATGACAGAACAACCGCCCCCTCTCCCTCCTGGATTCCCTATTCCTCCTCCTCCTCCACCGCCTGATATCGATTTAGATTATGAAAATGAGGCCATAGAAGAGGTAATATCTGAAAAAATCCAGAATGGGATTGAAATCCCCCCGCCTCCTCCCCCGCCCGG
>DAPJ01000004.1 GCA_002502095.1 Euryarchaeota archaeon UBA62 | reverse complement strand
TACACTAGTTGCCCTTAGAATTCCATCAATTGTAGACTGGCCGGTGCCATGGACATTATCAAAATCCCACTTTGTCTCTGCATCATTTACTGCAATTACCGGATATAGTAGCTCGCCGGCATCAGCCATTGCCCGGAGACGATGCACTCCAGTGGTAGTTTCCTCTGTCCCCCCGATTATTCCCTCCGCTAGGTCTGTGAATTGAGAATGGACTCTGTAGATCAAGTCGGCACCATCGTCCAAAGTTAGTGTAGGCTCGAACTCCAATGTTCTGTCTATGCATTCGTAGAATCCAGAATTATCCTGTCCGTACCAAGCGTGGATTGAGTAACCCTCGGAGGCTAGCCAAGCCGCGACTTCGTCTTGAGTCGAGAGTGGATTACAGCCTGACCAGGAAACCTCTGCTCCTGCGGTCACAAGAGTCTCTATGAGCACCGCGGTTTCCTTGGTCACGTGGAGGCAACCGGCTATCCTCTGACCCTCTAGTGGCCTTTCAATCTCCGCCTTTGCCCTCAGGGAGGCCAATGCTGGCATCCTGCTCCGTGCCCATTCAACCTTCAGTCTGCCAGCTTCAGATAATCCCAAGTCTGCGACTGTGTATCTATCGGTCGAGTCCATTTGATTCACCTATCGTCAGGCGCCGCCTTGTCGTTGCTGTTCGTAATAGCTCGCATAGTACTGTTCTGCGTATGCCCTGGCTTGTTGCTCATCGTATCCTGAAGCTACCATTTGCTGAACGTATGCTTCAACAGGATCCATTGTCTCAACTCCACCGAACTGTTCGACAGTATCGCTCTCAACGGTATCCCTGGAGCGCCCGCGGACAACTAGGGTTACCACGACCACGAGTATCAGAAGGATGGCTGCTCCAATGCCAGCCATAATTGTCGTACTAAGGCCCACATCAGCTGAGCCCCCTCCTCCAGAATCCCCTCCACGAGGCACTAGGCTGATATCGATGGTCTCTGATATGACATATCTGGAGCCGTCTCCTTCGGTGATACGGATGTATATGGTAGAGGCCACACCAGTCTCAACTTGATAGACATCTGAAATGTCTAGTGTGAGGGAGAAAGTATCTCCGTCACTATTCATTTCTGATAGATTGAATTTTCCGATTTGCTTCTGAGTAATCTTCTGAGATGTTGAGTAGTCTAGGACTGCTGGGTCCAATGCTACTTCTATCTTCACATCTCCATTCTCGGCACCTGAAATCAGATTACCAGTAACGACCACTAAGTCTTCTCTCTGAGAATCGGTCGGCCTAGGAGCAGTGAACTGAACCAGTGGTGGCTCGTCACCGAAGTCTTCGCCTACTACGATGAAGTACATTCTGTGCTTCTCACTCTGCTTGCCTGCCTTGTCATAGACAATAAGCTCCACACGTATCTCGTTTTCCAAGGTCCCGTCCGGATTGCTGGTGAGGTTTCTGAATGTGTAAGTCCACTCATCTGTAGCAGAAGCTGGAATCTGGAACTCGTGTCCTTCAAGAGTCGGGCTCTGACTATCCCATGGGTAGTCGAAGAAGACCTTCCACTCGAATAGCTCGATTCCCGTCTCACCCTCAGGAGCGTCTGGATCGCTACTATTCTCTGCAGAGAATGAGAGGCTGATATCTCCGGTCTCGGTGAGCCTTACCCTGTATATGGGCCAGTCAGTTCCTGCAACGGTTTTTGTTCCATCCAAAGCGATGAACTCAGAGGTTGCTGGATTAGAGATAATCGAGGCAGACGCTAATGGTCTGAACTCATCTGCCAGAGTATCGTCCGTAACGAGTCTGATGTAGGTTATCCTGGTATGTCCCTCATCGTCGTGGAGGTATAGTGTAAGTATCCACTCTGCCCCTATTCTGCAACCAGTATTGGATGATGTGTTAGCGACACAGAAGGAGCCCAGTGTCGGTATCTCTGGTGCTGTCTGCTGTGTGTGACTAATCTCTCCAGCATCTATTACTGCCCCATCCCAACCTGTGACGGAGTCGTTGTTACCTGAAGAGAGGGTCCAATCAGCGAAAACACCAGGGACATTCGTTACATAGTCGAAAGATAGCTCGGAGTTACTCTTGATGTACATGGTTGAGTAAGCACCAGTTATCGAATCAATAGACGGGGACTGACCGTTTACCGTGAGGTCATAGCCCTCACCTGCGATTCCGAAGTCCGATGGATAGGGAGTCAGCCTGTAGTCTAGAAGATTCGAAAGGATTGGGATTTGCTCCCCGCCGAATTCTTGGGTTACACTTGGGTTCTCAACATCAATTGTAGTTACAATCATCCCTCCGGCACCTCTATTGCATACTGACAGTAAGGACTGCGACTCGTATGTATTGTCTCTGATCAATGTGTGGAATGTTCCAGTTGGGTCACTAATTCTCCCTCCACAGACCTGAGGGATCTGGGTTCCCTGAACCTGTGCGGTATCAAGGCCGGAGAGGGCTACATGACTGCCTCCATTAATTGCGCTGAAGGCCGATGGATCGACGTCATCCATTAGGGGATGGAATGGGTCGACAATAGTGATATCCTCACTCAGAATTCTGTTATCCTCTGTGAAATTGACTTGATTCCTCATAGCGATATCCATTCCAAATGGTAGGTTCCCTGGCTGATATGCATCTCTGTAAGGACCTAGATGAATCTGCGTGGTTCCTCCCTGGACCATGAACTGCTCCAAGGTATCAACAACGGAAAGGCCGTCGGTCGACCTAGAGGAAGCTAGCTTATCGTAATAGTCCCCGTAGTAGACATTGTAATCAGTCTGCCATGGCAGTAGGACCTTGTCATAGTGCTCCAACCACGAGGGAGTGGCATAGTCATCCCAATTCTCGAGTCTCATCTGAGTATAGCTCATTTCCATTGATTCCAGATCTGATTTAACCATCTGGAGGCGGTTCTGGTCAGTAGGGTTGGAAAGAATTGCTACATCAATTCTGTCGTAGAAAGTTATTATGAAGAAACGAACGTTTCCTGATGGCTCCACGGTATTATCCTCCTTGGTAACTTCTGCAGAGAAGCTGATATTGTACGTATGCCCGTCTGCCCATGAATTGAATGGCTGGGACCAATTAGCCCAGTCTCTCTGATGAGGTTCCAAGTCAAATGGGCCGTTATCAGCAGTTTCTTCGAATACTTGCTGATTGGTAGTGAGGTCCTTGATTGACATTGTCAATGTGTAGTCTCCGTCTATGACGCCGTTCAGAAGAGGTACCGAGAAGCTGTGCATTGCTTGGTCGTCAATGGGGTAAACACATTCGTATGTTATATCGGTCACGCACTCCATGACATCTGGTTGCATCAGAGTAATTTCAGCGCTAGCTATACTGAACATGATGGTAGAGATGTTGTTTGCAAGATTTACCTCTTCCTGTTCGTACCAAGCATCTGTTGGATCGGTATTATCCAGCATTGTCATTGCGTCTATTCTGTATATCCCACTACTGAAATCATGGTTGGCGACGACAATAGTGGATGACTCGGAAGCGTCTAGACCTGTGACCTCTTCTGTGTAATTTCCATCAAACTCGAAAGTAAACTCTTCTACTCGGATGTTATCAACCGCAAACCCTGCAAGGCCCGCATTTCCATTAATTCCGTCCTCATTGGACTGGAATCTCCAGGTTAGACTTACCTCAGAACCAGCAAGAGTGGTGCACTCATCCCTCCAATCTGTAGAGTC
>DAPJ01000034.1 GCA_002502095.1 Euryarchaeota archaeon UBA62 | reverse complement strand
TATCGTCATCCACATTATGGATGGAATTGACGAGGGCGGGGTCTCTGAAAGAAGGTTAACAACTTCACTCGGGGTCAGTGAAGGAACCTGTAGAGAGATTCTGTATGGATCTATTGTCGATCTCCCCATCTTACCGTCTTTCAAGGAACCCATAGCTTGTAAGAAGTGTCCGAGAGTCTCATTTACTCTTGAGCCTCTACAAGTATTCACAATTATGGCACCATCACTCTCCGAAACCGTTACAGTCTTGTCATCAGGAATTATACCTGAGGAATCATAATGTTCTGTAACTGTACTAATCAGATGATCACGAGCCTCATCTGAAAGAGGGTAGTCAGACAAATCTCTTACCTCTTCGTCCTTAGCACCTATGGTCACTGCGATAGACCTCCTGAGTATCCCAACTTCCATCGCTATTTCCATTGGCACGGGAGGTAACTCCCCAGACCAAACGGGAACTTCCCCAGAGTCCTTTATCGGAATAACCAGAATCTCTTCCTGATCAGGATCAGCATCAACTATCTGCCATGTTCTACCTGCCATCACGAATGTCCTATTTCTTCTCTTCCCTCCGTCTTCTTCTCCTCCCAATGACAGAACAAATGCCTCATCAACAGAACCTAGGATACTTCTGCCAACTGCGTCTCTCACTCTGTAAGATAATTCATCTGGAATCATGGAAATATGATCTATCCTATTTCTACCAAGTCTGCCGGAGGGTGAGAACCACCCATTCTTCAATACGTCTGGAAGGCCATTAATCAATTGATTTCTCCATCTAATCTTATCAGTTTCAGAATGTTCAATTTCCCATGATGGCCTCTCTATCGGTGCATCTCCATCTGTCCTTTCTGACAACTCCTGCCAAAGCCTTCCCGGCCAAGAAGTAACATCTGACTCAGACGGATCCTCAACGAAGTTTACCATCCACCTGTCACTCAGTACCTTTAGCAGGGAGATACTATCCTTCCTTTCCCAATCCCTGAAAATAGAGCATCTTCCAATTATCTTAGTAGCCAAATCAATCGGAACAACGCCTCTCTCAATTGACATCTGCAGGAATTGATTTGCGGCAACTATCCCCGGATTATTCCTCCATTCCACCCCTTCAAGCTCCCCCGACATCGCTCTCCTCGCAATAACCGCACCCTCTGCAACCTCATCCGTCTCCCAAGCCAAAAGCTCACCTCTGCCAGTCCCTCCAATGACATGCTCAGCTCTACCCATCCTCTGAAGTAATCTGTCAACAGCTCTCGGACTCTGCATTTGATGCACCCTTCTTATGCTTCCAATATCTATGCCTAGCTCAAGACTACTAGTGCAAACGATTGCATTCAGCTCGCCTTTTCTCAGCCCATCCTCCATCTCCTTCCTGGTTTCAGCAGCCAGACTTCCATGATGCACTCCCAGCAAAATATCTTCATTCATACTACGAAGCCTTTGAGAAACAGACTCAGCAGCATTACGTGAGTTTACGAAAACTAGGGCAGGATAGTCTTCAGAAAGAGATTGTGCGAGTCTCCTATGTGCAGCCACAGAGTGAGGGGAACTTGACCATATTATTGACTCGGCCTCATCAGATGGTGTTGGAACCTCTCTATGAACTCGGACCTCAGTAAATCTTGGTGATGGACCAATTATCGGAAGCGCCTCATCTGAAAGCCATTTTGCGGTCTCTAATGGATTTCCAACTGTAGCAGATAACCCAACCCTCTGGAATTTCTCAGAACAGTATTCTGCAATCCTCTCAAGACCGACAAGTAGCTGTGCCCCCCTCTCTGAAGAAGCCAGCTCATGTACCTCATCTAAGATAACTGCATTCAAACCAGAAAGATGCCTCCTCAATCTACTTCCAAGTAGCATAATTTGAGCTGTCTCAGGAGTGGTTACTAGTAGATTAGGAGGATTCTTCGACTGCTTCGCCCTCTCTCGCTGTGATGTATCCCCATGCCTCAGGCCCACTGTAATTCCAAGTGGTTCGAGCATTTCTGCGAGCCTTCTGTCGATATCTCTGTTTAGAGCTCTTAATGGTGTGATATAGAGAATTGAGAGCCCCTCCCACTCCTCTGTGATGAATCTCGATGCGAGAGGAAGTATGGCGGCTTCTGTTTTTCCGCTACCTGTAGGTGAGACCAATACTCTATCATATCCAGATACTAAGTCTTCCATTGAGGACTCCTGTATTGAAGATAGAGACCAACCTCTAATCTCAATTAGCTTCCTGACTTCAGGGTGAAGATGATCCATTCTGGTAACTCCGTAATTGTCAATTTATGACCATGAATAATTCATGGGTGCGGAGGGATATCATCAGACCAGTGTGCCATACTATTGAGTGTCCTAGTAACATTCGTAACCTCACCTTGCTCCCAATAATCTACCCCTATGAAGGTTGGTCTATCTCCGACTTCTTCCCAGCACAACAACGCTCTATCCAACAGTGTACTGTATTCATTGACTTCTTCCGCCTTTGTAGCATCAGATAAACCGAAGGTGCTCAACCAGTTATTCATATGCCAAACGGGCTGTTCTGAATCTCCTCTCCCGACACTACAAGTCATCTCATCCTGATTAGATTCTCCATATGGAGTATCCCAGGTATGTTTCCAAGCCGGCAAAAGCTTCGAGAAATTATCTTCATATTCCATCTCAATGAAAACCACCACATCGGTCCCCGATAATGACAAGTCTCCGATAGATGGCCATGGACTACCTAATTCGTGAATGTAAGCCCTATCTAATATGCCAGCCTCATTTAGCAGATACTCTAGATGCTCGCCTGGAACCCGGTGATTCTGTATCAGAAGACTGACAATATCCCCCGTACTGTTATTATGAAGTGAATTAAGACTCCTTAGCCATTCAAAAGCATCAACACTACCAAACAAACATGGTGGAGTATTCGGTAAGGATAATGCATGACAAAATACCACATCCTCCCTCTCATTCTGCAATTCTGATGGATGATATGGATCCAACATGAACGCCCTGATACCATCTTCCCATTGGCTTTGCAAACCTGTCAAATGGTTTATTCCAGCGATAATCCCATCTTCAGGGGTTGAAAATGAATTATGAGACTCTGCAAACGTGAAATCATCATAAGTTCTCATACAATATTCAGTCATTCCATGACACGAGATGTAATCCTGATCATCCAGATAGTCGAAACCCCTAGCTTGCTCCCAGTCATTGGGAAGCCCATCGCCATCAGCATCCTGATCTAGTGAATCACAAATCATATCTCCATCATAATCTGCAGGAACCGAGCTATTGTCAAGAGGGTCAGTGGAGCAATCTAACTCTGTGAAATCCCCCCAGAGGTCACCATCATCGTCACTATCAAGAAAATCGCAAATCAAGTCTCCATCGATATCAGATGGAACACTACTGGAGATGAGTTGATCTGTGCTACAATTTAGTTCGATATCATTGTCCCATCCATCCCCATCAATATCCAAGTCTTCACTATCAGATATTCCATCTCCGTCTAGATCAGGAGGGCCTGAAGTGCATCCAGAAGTGAGTATAAGAATGACAGCTAACACCGGCACGACTCGCCTTTTCATCATACGTCCATGACACGGTCTTCTCATGAACCAATCGGAGAGAGGTACTGAAATTAGTTGAACGCATATGGGAAGTAACTAATCGTATGTGCTAAGTCGAATACTTCAATGGCTCGCGGAAGGAGTAGGAAGGGTTTCTTCACCAGATGGTGGGAATCGAAGAAAGATATCCAGTTCCAGATAGTAACTTATACCACAATCCTGTCTATTGCTTCTGTTCTATGGGGCTTCATTTTCATATTCATGCTCGGAGGTGCATCCGATCCAGAACACCAAGAATTTATGCTACCATTCAGCTGGCTCTGTTTGGCTCTTGGATCATTAACGTCCATTTATGCTGTCCCAGAGTTCAGCTTCTATTGGTCACAGAGGAATATTTTGGAAGATATTCTCTCATTGGATGCAAGAACTGAGATTATCAGAAGAAGAAAGGAAGCCGAAGAAGCAGCTGAAATACTCGGGCCTAAATACCAATCGAGGCTGATGGGACTTTACGATGACTTCCAAATAAGAGGGGGAAAGAGATTCAAGGTTGTTTCCCTGCCTCCACTGAATAGTCGCAGTATGGCAACACCTCTTAGAAAAGAAAAAAATGAGTATGAATGGTGGGGAACAGAGAACTCACGACTATCTGATCGACTCCCCGGATTGCCCCTTCTTAGGACTAAGAAGGCCAATAGAGCGATTATCGTTACATGTGCATTCGCGATTACCCTATTATCTCTCAACTCGATCCTTGGGATATCTATGGGACTAGATGGTATTAATCATAGGACCATCGACCTTTCAGCATACATCTTCTCAATGGAAAATACCACCTTTTCCCCTCCTCATTTAGATTCAGCGAGCTTTCTACTAATGGCCTTCTTTGCTATATTATTGGACTTTACCAGGCCTCTCAAGAATTATAACGAGGAGGAGTGATATGTCTAATGCACTAGCTAGAGAAATATTTCTTGCAACAGGTCTAGTGGCATTACTGCTCGGCTCTATGTTTCTATCTACAGGGACATTTCCTCCAATGGTCGTAGTAGAATCTGGTTCAATGATGCATGATGATGAGGGACAAATAGGCGCAATAGACCCCGGAGATTTAGTTCTGGTAATCAATCCAGAAAGGAAGGACATAGTCACATTTGTCGAGGCCACAGATCCACTGAACGATAATTTTGGATACGAGTCACATGGCATGGAAGGCGATGTAATAGTATTCAGGAAGAATGGGGGTTCAGATACTCCTGTCATTCATAGAGCTCTATTGAAGGCTATTGAAAACGACTCTGGAGGATGGGATGTTCCAGGAACTACATTGTTGGGGGTGCAAAGTATCAACTGGACTCTCGATTACCCATGCGAATCATACCATGGTAACGACTACGATCTCAGAATAGAAAATTGGGTACCTTCACATGATGGATATCTAACTACTGGTGATAATGAGGATAGTAACGGCTGTAGAATAGATCAGTTATCGGCAACGGGACAGGATGGCAGGAACGGCCTACTTGATGAGAACAACAATCCCGTAACTGCAGTTAAGGATGAGTGGGTTATTGGAATTGCCTCAACTGAGATTCCTTGGATTGGCGCCGCTAAGCTATTTTTCTCTCCCCCTCCTTCTGCGTCCTACGTT
>DAPJ01000033.1 GCA_002502095.1 Euryarchaeota archaeon UBA62 | reverse complement strand
TATCGTCATCCACATTATGGATGGTAATGACGAGGGCGGAGTCTCCGAAAGAAGGTTAACAACTTCACTCGGGGCCAGTGAAGGAACCTGTAGAGAGATTCTGTATGGATCTATTGTAGATCTCCCCATCTTACCATCTTTCAAGGAACCCATAGCTTGTAAGAAGTGTCCGAGAGTCTCATTTACTCTAGAGCCTCTGCAAGTATTGACAATTATGGCGCCATCACTCTCCGAGACTGTTACAGTCTTGTCATCAGGAATTATGCCGGAGGAATCATAATGTTCTGCAACAGTACTAATCAGATGATCACGAGCCTCATCTGAAAGAGGGTATTCAGACAAATCTCTTACCTCTTCGTCCATAGAACCTATGGCCACCGCGATAGATCTCCTGAGTATTCCAACTTCCATGGCTATTTCCATTGGCACGGGAGGCAACTCCCCAGACCAAACGGGAACTTCCCCAGAGTCCTTTATCGGAATTACCAGAATCTCTTCCTGATCAGGATCAGCATCAACTATCTGCCACGTTCTGCCTGCCATTACGAATGTCCTGTTTCTTCTCTTCCCTCCGTCTTCTTCTCCTCCCAACGATAGAACAAATGCCTCATCTACAGAACCTAGGATACTTCTACCAACTGCGTCTCTCACTCTGTAAGATAATTCATCGGGAATCATGGAAATATGATCTATCCTATTTCTGCCGAGTCTGCCGGAAGGTGAGAACCAGCCATTCTTCAATACGTCTGGAAGGCCATTAATCAATTGATTTCTCCATCTAATCTTATCAGTTTCAGAATGTTCAACTTCCCATGATGGCCTCTCTATCGGTGCATCTCCATCTGTCCTTTCTGACAACTCCTGCCAAAGCTTTCCCGGCCAAGAAGTAACATCTGACTCAGATGGATCTTCAACGAAGTTTACCATCCATCTGTCACTTAGTACCTTTAGGAGGGAGATACTATCATTCCTTTCCCAATCTCTGAAAATAGAGCATCTTCCAATTATCTTCGTAGCCAAATCAATCGGAACAACACCTCTCTCTATTGACATCTGTAGGAACTGATTCGCGGCAACTATCCCAGGATTATTTCTCCATTCCACCCCTTCAAGCTCCCCTGACATCGCCCTCCTCGCAATAACTGCACCTTCTGCAACCTCATCTGTCTCCCAAGCCAAAAGCTCACCTCTGCCAGTCCCTCCAATGACATGCTCAGCCCTACCCATCCTCTGAAGTAACCTATCAACAGCTCTCGGACTCTGCATTTGATGCACTCTTTTTATGCTTCCAATATCTATGCCCAGCTCAAGACTACTAGTGCAAACAATTGCATTCAGTTCGCCTTTCCTCAGCCCATCCTCCATCTCCTTCCTGGTTTCAGCAGCCAGACTTCCGTGATGTACTCCTAGCAAAATATCTTCATTCATACTACGAAGCCTTTGAGAAACAGACTCAGCAGCATTACGTGAGTTTACGAAAACTAGAGCAGGATAGTCTTCAGAAAGAGATTGTGCGAGCCTTCTATGTGCCGCCACGGAGTGAGGGGAACTTGACCATACTATCGACTCGGCCTCATCAGACGGTGTTGGAACCTCTCTATGAACTCGAACCTCGGTAAATCTAGGCGATGGACCAATTATGGGAAGCGCCTCATCTGAAAGCCATTTTGCGGTCTCTAATGGATTTCCAACGGTAGCTGATAATCCAACTCTCTGGAATTTCTCGGAACAGTATTCAGCAATCCTCTCAAGGCCGACAAGTAGCTGTGCCCCCCTCTCCGAAGAAGCCAGCTCATGTACCTCATCTAAGATAACTGCATTCAAACCAGAAAGATGCCTCCTCAATCTACTTCCAAGTAGCATAATTTGAGCTGTTTCAGGAGTGGTTACTAGTAGATTAGGAGGATTCTTCGACTGTTTTGCTCTTTCTCGCTGTGATGTATCTCCATGCCTCAGGCCTACAGAAATTCCAAGTGGTTCGAGCATTTCTGCGAGCCTTCTGTCGATATCTCTGTTTAGAGCTCTTAATGGTGTGATATAGAGAATTGAGAGCCCGTCCCACTCCTCGGTGATGAATCTCGATGCGAGAGGCAGTATGGCGGCTTCTGTTTTCCCACTACCCGTAGGTGAGACCAATACTCTATCATATCCAGATACTAAGTCTTCCATGGAGGACTCCTGTATAGAAGACAGAGACCAACCTCTAATCTCAATTAGCTTCCTGACTTCAGGATGAAGACGATCCATACTTGCAACTCCGTATTAGTCAATTTATGACCATGAATAATTCATGGGTGCGGAGGGATATCATCAGACCAGTGTTCCATACTATTGAGAGTTCTAGTAACATTCGTAACCTCGCCTTGCTCCCAATAATCTACACCTATGAAGGTTGGTCTATCTCCGACTTCTTCCCAGCACAACAACGCTCTATCCAACAGTGTACTGTATTCATTGACTTCTTCCGCCTTTGCAGCGTCAGATAAACCGAAAGTGCTCAACCAGTTATTCATATGCCAAACGGGCTGTTCTGAATCTCCTCTCCCGACACTACAAGTCATATCCTCGGCATTTTCCTCCCCATAAGGAGTATCCCAAGTATGCTTCCACGCTGACATCAACTCGGCATAATTCTCTTGGTATTCGTATTGAATGAATACAACCATATTTTTTCCAGAGAGGGATAAATCCCCAATCGACGGCCATGGGTCTCCCAATTCATGCACATAGGCCTTTTCCAGAATACCAGTAACATTTAGCAGATATTCTAGATGGTCCCCCGGAATCTGGTTTTCGAAAAGAAAGCTTACGACATCGCCACTACTGTTATTATGAAGGGAATTGAGGGTTCTAAGCCACGAGAAAGCATCAACACTACCAAACAAGCAGGGGTGCATATCAAAGACTCCTATGCCGTGACAGAATACCACATCTTCCTTCTCATTTTCCGATCCCATTTGGTGATGAGGATCTAACATAAATGACCTAATTCCGCCTTCCCACTGACTTTGTAACCCTGTTAGATGGTTTATTCCAGCTAGGACCCCATCTTCAGGAGTTGAATAGGCGTTGTGTGCCTCTGCAAATGTGAAATCATCATATGTTCTGAGACAATACTCAGCCTTTCCGTGACATGAGATGTAGTCTTCACTATCCAGGTGATCGAAACCCCTGGCTTGCTCCCAGTCATTGGGAAGCCCATCGCCATCAGCATCCTGATCTAGTGAATCACAAATCATATCTCCATCATAATCTGCAGGAACTGAGCTATTATCGAGAGGATCAGTGGAGCAATCTAACTCTGTGAAATCACCCCAAAGGTCACCATCGTCGTCAATATCAAGAAAATCACAAATCATATCTCCATCGATATCCGATGGAACGCTACTTGAGATGAGTTGGTCTGTGCTACAATTTAGCTCGATATCATTGTCCCATCCATCCCCATCAATATCCAAGTCTTCACTATCGGATATTCCATCTCCGTCTAGATCGGGAGGGCCTGAAGTGCATCCAGAAGTGAGAATAAGAATGACAGCTAACACCGGTACGACTCGCCTTTTCATCATACGTCCATGACACGGTCTTCTCATGAACCAATCGGAGAGAGATACTGAAATTGGATGAACGCATATGGGAAGTAACTAATCGTATGTGCTAAGTCGAATACTTCAATGGCTCGCGGAAGGAGTAGGAAGGGTTTCTTCACCAGATGGTGGGAATCGAAGAAAGATAGCCAATTCCAGATAGTCACGTATACCACAATCCTGTCTACTGCTTCTGTTTTGTGGGGCTTCATATTCATATTCATGCTCGGGGGTGCTTCAGATCCAGAACACCAAGAATTCATGCTACCATTCAGCTGGCTCTGTTTGGCTGTTGGATCATTAACGTCCATTTATGCTGTCCCTGAGTTCAGCTTCTATTGGTCACAGAGAAATATTTTGGAAGATATTCTCTCATTGGATGCAAGAACTGAGATTATCAGAAGAAGGAAGGAAGCCGAAGAAGCAGCTGAAATACTCGGACCTAAATACCAATCGAGGCTTATGGGACTTTACGATGACTTCCAAATAAGAGGGGGAAAGAGATTCAAGGTTATTTCCGCGCCTCCATTGAATAGTCGCAGCGAGTTAACACCCCTCAGAAAAGAAAAAAATGAGTATGAATGGTGGGGAACAGAGAACTCACGACTATCTGATAGACTCCCTGGACTGCCTCTTCTTAGGACTAAGAAGGTCAATAGAGCGATTATCGTTTCATGTGCATCCGTTGTTACCCTATTATTCCTCAACTCGATCCTTGGGATATCTATGGGGCTAGATGGTATTAATCATAGGACCATAGACCTTTCAGCATACATCCTCTCAATGGAAAATACCTCCTTTGCCCCTCCTCATTTGGATTCAGTGAGCTTGCTACTAATGGCCTTCTTTGCCATATTATTGGACTTCACTAGACCTCTCAAGAATTATTACGAGGAGGAGTGAAGTGATATGTCTAATGCACTAGCTAGAGAAATTTTTCTTGCAACAGGGCTAGTGGCACTACTGCTCGGCTCAATGTTTCTATCTACAGGGACCTTCCCTCCAATGGTCGTAGTAGAATCTGGTTCAATGATGCACGATGACGAGGGACAAATAGGCGCAATAGACCCCGGAGATCTAGTTCTGGTAATCAATCCAGAAAGGAAGGATATAGTCACATTTGTAGAGGCTACAGATCCACTGAATGATAATTTTGGATACGAGTCACATGGTATGGAAGGCGATGTAATAGTATTCAGGAAGAATGGGGGTTCAGATACTCCAGTCATTCATAGAGCTTTATTGAAGGCTATTGAAAACGACTCTGGAGGTTGGGATGTTCCAGGAACTACATTGTTGGGGGTGCAAAGCATCAACTGGACTCTAGATTACCCATGCGAATCATACCATGGTAACGACTACGATCTCAGAATAGAAAATTGGGTACCTTCACATGATGGATATCTGACTACTGGCGATAATGAGGATAGTAACGGATGTAGAATAGACCAGTTATCGGCAACGGGACAGGATGGTAGGAACGGTCTACTTGATGAGAACAACAATCCCGTTACCGCCGTTAAGGATGAGTGGGTTATTGGAATTGCCTCAACGGAGATTCCTTGGATTGGCGCTGCTAAGCTATTTTTCTCCCCCCCTCCTTCTGCGTCCTACGTT
>DAPJ01000019.1 GCA_002502095.1 Euryarchaeota archaeon UBA62 | reverse complement strand
ATCCACCCAGATCAGGATAGGCAGTTAGCAGACCTGAAACTTTCATCCTCGGGAATCACAATAGATGAGCTGACTGAAGATCAGAAAGCGTATCTCCTCGACTTCTCTGCTGGTACCTAGACTACCACTAAGGTATATTGAGCTCCCATTTTTTGGATATCCTCTCTCCAGACTCAACTATTAGGCGAATCCTCTCTTTTATCGCCGGCATCTTACTCTTCATCAACGAAGAGTAAAGCGGGCTCTCCCTGATGCTTTCTGGTATACACACCTGTCCAGTAGTTGTCTCATAGTCTATCGCCCTCTCTAGGTCTAGGGCATGCCTGTTAATTGACTGTAACAGATTCATACTCAGCCTGCTAATGGCCATTACAGTCACGAGCAGTATAATGAAAACAATAGGTATTGACCAGCCAGAATTCCCTATGAAAATCATACTAGTGCTACCTACGAAAAATGCCATAGGTGCCACAAAGAGCATCAAGAAAAGTCCCTGTGAAATTGGCTTTTTCTTCTTCAGCTTCTCAATCACATCCCAACGTGGATGCTTAGGTTGATTTGGCCTAAATATCTCTTCAGCCTCCATCTTAGAGGCCTTCGAAACAGTCTGGCTGACTCTTCCCATCCTCATTTTCACCCCTCCGTCTACAGAATCCATTTCTGTGGAGAACATCTCCTCGATCAAATCTGCACACTCTTCATAATATCCCATCCTGACCAATATCGAAATCTGTTCTATAAGTGGGGTAACTTCGGTCGAAGTGTATTCTCGGCGTCTTTCCCACCATTCCAAGGCATCATCCATCATTCCTAGATGGTCGACCAGCAACGTCCCTCCTAGGTTCCATGCTTGATTATTCTCTGGAGCCAGTTCGACAACCTTCCTCAACGCTGTGACCGACTTAGCTGCTTGTAGAAGGCTAGGCATCTCTTGCTTCCCTTTGCTTGGAGCAGGAAGTTCCATCCTGGCTATAGTCATCCAAGCATCCGAGTTATCGGGCTCTACTGCAACCAACTCTTTGCATATTCTAAGAGTTTCTTGCCTATCTCCCCTCTCTTCTGCATCGATAGCATCTAGCCAAAGATCATCCTTGTTGACAGCGCCATCATCATCCATGTCATGCGGATTAGGCATCAGGGCTTGAAGGATACCATGGGATACTAAGATTTCTGACTGATCTCAACGATATCTCCAGTCCAATGGAAAACTATGATTTCCCCATTCATTCCTTCTCCGAAACCAACAATCATGCCTCCAGAATTTCCTATTTTGGTCTCAGTCCATTCTCCCTCTATTTCTTCAATTATCCATATTGAACCGGTGCAGAAGTCCCCATAGATATACCCGTTTCTAAGACTCTCAGGGCCCCAATCCATCCAGTAACCACCTGTTATTGAGCAGTTTCCTTCTTGGTGAGGATAAGCCAAAATTGGGTCAGTCACATCAATATCTGACTCCCCCTGTTCTTCCGTGCAACTTACCCCTTCGTAGAATTCCTGAAATCCTTCCCTATCTCCCCATCCCAGATTTGATCTCTTATCAAGAGTCACTAGATTGACCTCTTCCCAACAGTTCTGACCAACGTCAGCTATCCATAAATCACCATCGTCACTAACATCGAATCGCCACGGATTGCGCAGACCATAGTGAAGTACGAATGGGTCTCCTGTGGAATTATCTAGAACAGCAACTATTTCGTTACCTCTGAATTCGAATAATTGTATAGTTCCCAATGGGTTTGAGGGATCCTGCCCATTTCCATGAGGGTCATTAGCACTTCCTCCATCTCCTACTCCCCAGAGGTAATTTCCATTGCCTACGTGTAGAAGATACCCTCCATTGTGATTCCTGTAAGGTTGTTCGATTCTCTTTAGGATCGTTATTGAATCCATATCCATTACGCCAGCATCTCCTATTTTGGCAGATGAAAGTACTAAATCAGACTGATTTTCTCCTTCACAGGTTCCGTCTTCCACATATGACAAAAGAACTATCTTAGACTCTACATAATCACTATCAAAAGAAATTCCGAGAAGGCCCTGCTCCATATGACACCGGCTAACTAGGTCGCTCAAGTCAGCTACATCCTCAAGATTCTCCCCATCCCAGGATTTTATCATGCCACTCAGAAATACAATCCACATCTTTCCATCTAGGGGGTTAATCAGAGAATGATGAGCAGTCTCTCCTAATTGTAATAGTGTTGAGCATTCTAAATCGTAATCCATATGACAACCATCAGAGACCGGGTCGGGCCAATCAAATCCATCGTCAGAATCCCCACCAAAGCATCCCATACAGAGTGAAGACAGCATCAAAGTTACTAATGCCCAAGCGACTCTCAAATCACCATCTCCAAAATTGCGTTAATGATTAAGGAAATCAATGTATGCTTCAGAGATTCAGGAAAAGTAAGCCTGAATTCCTGGGACATTGGAAACAGCATCCCCATAGGTCCCTAGGTGGTCAGCAGCGGTGGCTGCTACCATCCCGTCAGTATTCAGGAGATCACTGAGAATCTCTCGCCCCTCTGCATCTTCATTCAGAGAAACCAAAGCATTCTGTACCAGCTCCACGGTCTCGTTGTCCATGGTGTCAGGGTTGTAAAGAGCTGGGTGGCTTGGTGCCTTACCAAAAGAAGGAAGCATGACAAGCTCGTCCAGATCCATGCACCAATCGTCTCCATCTGCAACTCCGTCATCATTCTCATCACAGTACAAACGGTAAGCGGTATCCTTGGTCAATGCTAGATCTCCGTAGCCTGTCATCATACACTTCATCGCACCCTTGTATCCAGAGTATTGAGTTCCACCCTCTGGAATACTCGAATCCTCGTTGAAGAAGGTGGTCACTGTCGCCCTGAGAGAGTCAATGTCATTAGGATCGCCGATAACATCTGCATATCCATTTCCAATCAGGTACCCCATTGGGATGAGCATTCCAGCACTCTTGAGCCATCCAGTATGGCAAGACTTCTTACCCTGCATGAGTGCGAATGGATCGGTATCCGGATCGTCATCAAGATACGCTGCTGCTATTTCTGAGTCAGCCTTGACCCATGCCGCGGCATTGTAGTGCGTCCTTCCATCAGACTTCCACTCCGCAGCCAGCACATCTAACTCGTATACTTCCCAAGCGAGCCATGCCGCAGCGCCGTCAACGAATCCGATATCAGCATTTCCTTTGTCAATGGCTTCTATAATTCCTCCAGAACCAGTAACTGGATATATTTCGACGTCCATCCCAGTCAGAGAACTCATCTTATCAGCTAGATGCTGAGGATTCTTATCCCAAATTAAGTAGGTATCTTGTACTTCAAATGCAATTGTCAGACAGTTATCTTCATCATCACACGATTCATAATTCACGTCAAATATCAGGTATAGGACTCCTGCCGATAATACTAATCCAGCCATCAGAAATGCCTTGTTTGCCATCGCCCAATTTCCAATCTCTTCTGCTCTCATGGACATCCGTGAGATACTACAGACATAAAATTTAGGGTACCCTAAATCAATGACTGGTTAAAATCCGAAAAACCATCTCGGTTTTGCAAAGTACCATCTTATTGGGTATCTAGAAGCCTTGAACAAGTCTACCCTATGTCTCCCCACCCTCACTAGCTTCACTCCAAGAGTCCTTGCCCTCTCGTTCCAAAGATTACGAGTTTCAGATGGAAATGACTTTACGAATCTCTCCGGAGTCGACATCAATATCCAGTCCTCATCACCAGAAACAGAGAGAAGCAAGGCCTCTCTTGCAGCATCGGAATGAACATTCTTGATTTCTATCATGACTCTCTCCTTCCTGTCCTTGAGAACTTCCATAATCTGCTGAAATGTAGGAATGCTGATCATCATAGACTCGCCTGCCCTGTAAATCTCATCATAGCTCAGATATCGGGTTTCGATCATTTTTCCATTGATCTTGATACAGTCATCATGGAATGCAAATAGGACTCCATCAGAGGACTCTCTAACGTCGAACTCCCAGTATTTGAATCTCTTATCAGAAACCAAATCCAAAGATTCGAGAAG
>DAPJ01000021.1:117591-119029 GCA_002502095.1 Euryarchaeota archaeon UBA62 | reverse complement strand
CATGGCATGCTGGCCCAGCGATGAAGTTGAGTTTCCCTTACTATTCTTAATCAGAGCATGGCCAATTTGGTTGATTGTCTTCATCAGATTGGGGATAGAAGTTTGGCAGGTTTATTCGATTCAGTTAGGAACTTCAGGAGATGGCAATATTGCACATATGGCTCATTTAGGGGGCTTCTTTCTGTCCTACTCGTTGGCAAGGAGAGTAACTGTAGGTGGGCCTCAGCCTCTGGAAAGAGATGCAATTGATGGGGTTCCTGGAACAACTGGGAATATGCCGAGTCTTAAGGAAAATCCCTGGGAGGCTTCCGGATCCCCCCTCGAAGGAAGAGCCTTGAGGGTACTAGGAAAACTCATTGAAGAAGGAGACGAAATAGAAACTAGAAGGGCGTGGTTAGAAGAGCTTTCAGAACATACGATCTGTCCTGTATGCGGAGGAGAGATTCTGGCGGAGACCAAAGGTGGCCGAACTTGGATAAAGTGCGGAGTGTCAGAGAGCCACCTAACGTGGCCATAGGGCAAAAAAAAGGGTCTTGGACAGGTTGGGATTATACAGGGCCAACATTTGGCTCTCTAAGAGAGCCATGGGAAAGAGAGTATCTTCAGCGACTCCAATCATTGTAGCCTTGATGGTTCTGATGCTTGACGTTTCTGTTGGAGTGAGTGGATCTGAATGGGAAATTAATAATCCTAATACGCCAGTGGAAAATGTAGAATCGGAGGCAATCCCAGATATTCCCCCCCTCATGTGTGAGTCAGGCGAGTGCCCGCTCAAAGACCGGACTCCCCATCTTCCACCAAATGGGGTGGATTGGCCAGTTCAAGAACCTGGTTGGTGGTTTAACTTCTGGAATGATAAAGATGCCAATGGGATGGACGATAGGTTGCAATGGATAATTTCTGGAGATCGAGAGTCTGTATCCACGAGTGCCATTATGGGTGATGATGGCAGGATGACCGTGGCGATTTTCGTTTGCTACTCTTGGCATCCAGGGGATGACGATATATCAGATTTGAAGGAGGTCCTGTCGAAGTATGGGTGGGATGAGTATGGGACCTACTTCAGAGCGGTAGATATCCTTGACACTTTGATTGTAGAGCATGTCCCAGTCAGTGCATTGATTGAAATCTTGATGCTCGATGGGGTCGTACTGGTTGAACAGCAGGACGTTCTAGTCCCGTACCTCAATACCGCGACCAAGGGATCTAAAGTCAGGACATCAGATGTTTTCAGTGAAACTATGATGGACTACGGATACGATGGTTCCGGTGTGGTGATAGCGATTGCAGATACAGGAGTTGACAATGAGCATTTCTCACTAGATGACTTCTCTGATCAAAATTCCGATAACGGAGCTGAGCCCGATGAGTTACCAGATCCAAAGTGGGTGGCTGGATGCGATTCAACTTCTTGGAATCAACAAGATTGCGATGACGG
>DAPJ01000021.1:0-117195 GCA_002502095.1 Euryarchaeota archaeon UBA62 | reverse complement strand
GCATATCTTGTTGATATTAAGGTCATGACTGATGCTGGTGCATCTAACTCTGGGTACACCGTCGCTGGCATTAATTGGGCAGTACAAAATGTGGATACTGATTGGGGGAATAATGACTCAAGCAGGGGCATTGATATCCTATCGATGTCATTTGGGAGTGGCTCGAGTCCAGCCGGAGAAGATCCGGGAGATAATGGGACCAGTCAAGACTCTCTAGCAGTCAACGCCGCGTCTGAGGCGGGCATCGTTTGTGTGGCTGCTATCGGGAATGACGGTTATCGAAGGGTGACATCTGTAGGGGCTGCTGACTCAGCAATAACAGTGGGTTCGATTGATGATAAGGCCAGTATAGAGAGGGGAGATGATTCTATTTCTTCGTTTTCTAACTCTGGCCCAAGGGAGGATGATGGAGATGACAACCAATGGGATGAGCTGAAGCCAGATGTCGTCGGACCTGGCTCCAATATTATGTCAGCACAACATGCGGCATCCAGCTCACAGTTACCCGGCTCCGCAAAACCTCTAGCTAGTGATAATTATGTCCAGAAGTCAGGGACTAGCATGTCCACTCCAGCAGTATCTGGGTTTATCGCGGCAATGCTTCAGATGGATGAAGATCTGACTCCCCAGGAAGTGAAAGATATACTCAGGAATAATTCGGAGACTAGAGGGGGAGCTTCGGCTCCTGACGTTACTGAGAGATGGAACGATCAGTATGGCTTTGGAATAATAGATGGCGAGATGGTCATGCAAGCAATATTAGGCGATAATGGAGGAGGAGATGGCGGTGGAAATACTACTGAGCCCCCTCCGACAGGAACTGAGGAATGGGTGATAATAGAGACTCCTGAGGAAGACTCTTGGCTCGTGGAAGGCGAAACTTACAGCGTCAGAGGATATATCGACGAGGATGCAGATACCAACGGAACAATAGAAGAAGTAAACGTAAGTATTTCTTACAGATATAAGCCGGAAGAGGGACCTAGGCAGACCGAAATTCTAGTCGATTGGCATGTAGTGCAAGGCACTCTTAATTGGTCCACTCCATTCTCAATTCCAGATTTTACAGAGGATGAAATAGACATAGAGGAGATAATAATCAAAGCCAAGGCTAGAAATGAGTTCAATGTCTGGAGCGAGATGGAGCAGAGTGAGCATCCTGTCGGTTTGTTGGAAGTAACATTAGGAGGGCCAAGTGGACAATCCCCTGTGTCTGGGAATACGAATATTTTCGGAGGTTGGGAATCGGTTAATGGAGCTAGTATTCAATGGAGATTAGGAACTGAAAACTGGGAAACAGCACAGCAATTTGGAGGAACCGGCAGTGACTCGGGAGATTGGTCAGTAAATTGGGACACGCGGACAGTCAATGATGGATTTTATCGGATCTCAGTCAGGGTGGTGAGTGGTGATGGTATCTTCTCTGATGAAGTTCGGAGAACGGTGGAGGTGGACAATGATCCGCCTGCTCCGGACCTAATATTTAGGAGCGGAATTGGCGTAAGCGAATATGGATTACCGGTATCTGAAACATTCGTTAATACATTCCTAGAAGTAAGTTGTGAGGTCAGGAATGACGGTGATTTGGATGCTACTGAGGTCACAGTCTACCTCAAGGAAAATGGAGCGAGGAAGGATGAGGTCACAATTCCCAGTATTGGTAGCGGGGACATAGTGGACGTTGTTCTATATTGGAATCCCTTGACTCTGGGGGATAGGACCTTATCCATCTCACTAGATCCAGATGATGAAATCGAAGAAATAAATGAAGAGGATAACGAGCAGTCGGTGGAGTTCCCCGTTTTGCAGAGGCCCCAAGGTGTTGACCTAGCTTTCAGGGAGGGTGCAATTAGAACTGAGCCTCCGGTGCCTAGGCCAAATGAGCAGTTTCTCATCACTGCTAGAGTTGACAATCTTGGCTCCAGCGATGCGACAGAACTTGAAGCAACCTTGGAGATAAAGAATGATATTGGTTGGGAATCCATTTCCTCGACACCCGTCCCTCTAGTGATGGGCCAGGGAGCGTCCCAGATCTCATTCGCTCACTTGGAGAGCTCTACTGGGCCGGTTCATGTTAGAGTGAGTCTATCCGGTTCATCCATGTCTGATTTGGACTGGAGCAACAACATTGTTGAAACTACTATCTTAGTGGATGAGACTACATTAACCGGCCCTAGGACTACAAATTTCCCAACAGGCGAAGAACCTGTAGAGATTATTCACCTGAGTGAGGAAGGAGGAGTGGTGATAACTAGCAGAGAAGATGAGTTGGGGCTTTACAGACTCGGTAGTAACCGGGCAATAACTGCCTGTTCCAATGTATTGGAGGAAAAATGGTCTGGAGACATTGTAGCCGAAGCATCAAACGATGGCTTGGCCCATGTTGCCTGGACTCGTAGATTTTTGGATAACGAGGGATTCTTCAAACAGACTGTGAGCTATACTACGATTGACTCCAGTTGCCTCATGTCTCCCGTTCAAGATTTGATGAGCCCGATATCTCTATCTGAAGGAAAATATTGGGGAATAGGAATGGATATGAAAGGATCAGAAATTCTTGTAGCGGGTTATCATCATGAGCTAGCAACGGGTTCATCTAATCAGAATAATGCTATTTTCTTGGCGACATCAGAGTCCCCAACCAAGTCTTCTGATTGGTTTGTAAATCCGCAATTGGTAGGAGATCTGAAAGTAACCCCTGGCATGACTGACCCAGTCGCTGTGGCCATGGGAGATGAAGATGGACACATCCTGTATCAGGATACGAGGAACGATACAACTGGAGTAGACAGGCTAGGTCTATGGTATGCTCATGGACTTCCAGAACAGGCGTCATGGTCATTCAAAAAGGCTGTTGGAGATCACGCTTTCATGCCCTCGCTCTCCATTTCAGAGATAGATGGCGAGGACGTAATGGTAGCGGTATGGGGCGAAGGTTCCGATCAGACATCAGAATTAATCGTCACAATAGTGGATTCATCATTCTCAGAGATATTAGAAGTGAGGACTGCAGCTAGAGGGCTTGGATACATCGGACTCTTGGATACAGAGAGGGGAGTGCAGATTTTCTTTGACTTCGTAGGGCCCAGTGGACCTCAGATACAATATGGAATGGTGAACTCAGAAGATGGGTGGATTGGGGTTTCGGACAGGTTGGGAATTGGCAGAATAGTAGTTGCCAGTCGATCTCCCGTTGATAGTGATGCCACCATCCTACAGACATCTCCAACTGGATGGCAAATTAGGGCCTTGGTGGATGATTCATCTCCTACAAATTCTGAAGACAATATCCTAGAGCAGGTCAGGGCGTATCTCGGACTAGATGAGAGAAATTTCAATGTAATATTAGTGGGAATTTCGGGAGTAACAATAGTCCTCTGCTTGGTTGTCATTTTGACGATGTCGACCAGGGCTATCAGATGGGCAAGCGGTCGGACTGGTAAGAAGATTGCAGGAATTGTAATTCTTGAGGAAGATGTTGTGGATGTAATAGTTGATACTGATATCTCGGTTAGTTCTTCGGAGGTTGAATTGGTCGAAGAACAAAAAACGGATTCTCAAAATTCAACTGATAGGAGGAGGAGGAGAGAATATAGATCCAGTAATTCGGCTAAATCACTTCCTGATCTGGCGGACTCTGGAGAGTTAGCCATTCCCGTTCCCATACACTCTCCTCCCTTGCCCCCTCCACTTCCCCCCATAGGCGCTAACATCGGGGTAAGTTGTCAGTCTTGCAGCTCTATTTTTGAAATAGAGTCAGGATTGAAGAAATTTAGTTGTCCCGTTTGCGGGGAGAAAATTAAGCTTGGATGAGTATGACGAGAATACTTCTTGCATCAAAGTCCGAGAGAAGAATCTCATGGTTGAAAGAAAATCTAGAAGATTCAGATTTCAGATTTTTTTCATCAGCCTTGAAGTCTACAGAAATTAAGCCTCCCCAGGGTTTTGAAGTTAGCAAGCAAGTAGAGATTGTATGTCAATCTAAGGCGGAGAACGCCCGGATAGAGAATAAGCTGTCCCTAAATAGAAGAGATGAAAACTATCATGCCATTATAGTATCCGATACAATGATTGAGGACCCTGATGACCATAGATTATCAATTGGAAAGCCCAAGGATGCACTCACCGCCACTAGTAATCTGATTAGGCTTGCAGGAAGAAAACACAGAGTCTGGTCCTCGACCTCTATACTACTGCCCCTAGAGGTTGCTACTGGAAAGGCGGATTGGGATATCTTGAATCGTACTAGTTGCGCCACTGTAGAATTCTCGGAGTTAGGAGATGATGAAATTTACGATCTTATATCATCAGAATCGTGGAAGGGCAAGGCAGGAGGTTATGATTTGGCGGGTAAAGCAGGACAATTTTGCCGAGTGGTAGAGGGGGAAGAGGTCACAGTATTGGGATTTTCACCAGCCGCGGTGGATATTCTCAAACAGGCTTTTTCTAGATGAAAGTGACTTCCCCGAACTTCAGTACAAACTCCTTCTGAATCTCATCAAACCATTCCAACATCGAAGAAGAGAATCTGACCCTCCCGACCTCCTCATCCATCAGTAAATCATCCTGTATCCCCTTCAGGGTACCTGGAGCCGCTCCGCAGGACACGCAGGCCCCATCCAAGTCGATCACCAAAGACAGTGACTTTCTGGCTCCATTTCCCCCCTGGAATTCCCAACTTGAAAGTATTAGGCCACCTCCGTGACCGTCTAAGGCGGCTCTGACGGGGCCAAGTCTTGCCATCAATGCAGGGATAATATCTGAATTATTTTCTTCAATCAATGAAATTAGAGAGAGGTTCCTGAGCCTTCTTAATTCATCTTCATCGTGATTTTCATCGATCCTTCTTTGTGCCTCAGCCCTCATTTGCTCTTCTATCTGAGACCCGTATATTTTTGCCAGCTCATCATCGTCTGTCTTGGCGGACTCCATGCTTCAGGATTGGGGGCGCTCTTTAGAAATCTACTAATCTGTAATGAGGGTATGCCACACACATTCAAAAGGCTGGAACCACACCAACATACGAGGCGTAGTATGGTATCAGACAATAAACCCATCCTAGAAGTCAAAGGACTGAAGGTGGGAATAGAGGGGACACCGATTCTAAAGGGAATAGATTTGATGATTCCAAAAGGTGAAATTCATGCAATAATGGGCAGGAATGGTAGCGGTAAAACGACTACTGCAAATGTCATAATGGGCCATCCAGCATACGAAATAGAGGAAGGGGAGATGTTTTTGGATGGCGAGAGTCTTGATGACATGGAACCATGGGAGAGATCCAGAGAAGGAGTATTCCTGTCCTTTCAATATCCACAATCAATTCCAGGTTTACAAGTAGGAAATTTCCTTCGGAAGTCGGTTTCCAGTGTTCGTGGAGAAGAGGCCGCCAGGGGGTCTGAGTTTAGAGAGAAGCTAACAAGTGCTATGGAAGAGCTTGATATTCCCAAATCATTTCTCTCAAGATATGTTAACGATGGATTCAGCGGAGGAGAGAAAAAGAGATTCGAGATACTACAACTAATGTTGCTTCAGCCTAGATTGGCGGTCTTGGACGAGACTGATAGCGGATTGGATATCGATGGAATAAGAACCGTATCTAAGGGGATAAACTCCGTTGTTAGAGGGACTGAAAATGGGGCACTAATAATTACTCACTATTCCAGAATTTTGGAACATGTCAATCCAGATCGCGTCCATATCATGATTGGAGGAAAGATAGTGGCCTCTGGAGGGCCTTCTCTGGCGAATTTGCTAGAGGACAATGGATATGATTGGCTTGAAGAACAGGTTGAGAAGGGAGTTGATTTCGAATGAGCGACGATAGTGAAGCCCGTGAGGCAGTGGGAGACTACAAAGCAGGATGGCATGACCCTGAGAATGCAACTATAAGATTTGATTTTGGCCTTTCAGAAAAAGTTGTCAGGGATATCTCTGAACTCAAACAAGAGCCAGAGTGGATGACAGATATAAGGGTCAAGGCATATAGACACTTCATTGAAAGGCCCATGCCCACATGGGGAAATACTGAGGAATTAATGGAGATCGATTTTGATAAGGTATGCTACTTCCTGCGATCATCTGATGAAACAGGTAGTTCTTGGGATGATGTACCTGATGACATAAGGAATACATTTGATAGATTAGGGATACCCGAAGCAGAGCAGAAGTGGCTTTCAGGAGTCACGGCACAATACGAGTCAGAAACGGTATATCACAGCATAAGAGAAGACCTTGAGAAGCAGGGTGTGATTTTCTTAGATATGGATTCAGGCCTCAAAGAACATGAAGATATTGTGAAAAAATACTTCGGCAGTGTCATTCCATACAGTGACAATAAATTCTCTGCCCTGAATACAGCTGTGTGGTCGGGTGGATCTTTCATCTACGTCCCAAAGGGGGTACATGTCGAGATGCCGGTACAGGCTTACTTTAGGATCAATGCCAAGAATATGGGCCAGTTCGAGCGTACTCTCATCATTGCCGATGAAGGAAGTAGTATCCATTATGTTGAAGGTTGTACTGCACCTACCTATTCAACTGATTCCTTACATTCCGCCGTTGTCGAGCTTTTAGCACTCCCGGGCGCCCACATCAGATATACCACTGTTCAGAATTGGAGCAATAACGTGTATAACTTGGTTACAAAGAGAGGAGTAGCCCATGAGAATGCCAAGATTGAGTGGGTAGATGGCAACATTGGGAGTAAATTGACTATGAAATATCCTGCAGTTATTCTCAAAGGAGAGGGGGCTCATGCTGAGGTGATTTCTGTCGCCTATGCAGGAAATGGACAGCACCAAGATGCTGGAGCTAAAGTCCACCATATGGCATCAAATACTACTAGTAATATCCTTTCTAAGAGCATTAGCAAAGACGGTGGAAGAGGTTCTTACAGAGGGATGGCAAAAATAATGCCCAAGGCAGAGAATTGTAGGCTGAATATTGTTTGTGATGCCCTGATTCTTGATGAAGAGAGCAGACAGGATACTTATCCAACTATGGAAGTTGGAAACCCCACCGCTCATTGTGAGCATGAAGCTAGCGTCTCTAAAGTTGGGGATGAACAACTGTTCTATCTGATGAGCAGGGGGCATACAGAAGCCGAGGCGCTTGGCATGATTGTCAATGGATTCTTTGAGCCGTTCACGAGAGAGCTCCCGATGGAGTATGCTGTTGAACTGAATAAACTAATGTCACTTGAAATGGAAGGAAGTATAGGTTGAGTTCTTCATGGATGCGTCTTCACAGTACCTATCCGCTGATTATCCAGACAGGGCTGATCACCTATGGAGGTACACTCCCTGGAAAAAAATACACCCAACAGGGGATATTTCCGATATTCCTAGTGATTTCTCAATACCTGAAGTAAGTCTGAAAACAATAGATGGAAGCACCCTCCCCCCGGGAATATCTCTTGATAGAGGAGACGCAGATTCCGAAGGACTACCTGATGAAGAGAAAATTACCAAGAGCTTTCTAGAGGCGGTTACTGGAGATTCTAAATTTACTCTTACGGTAGCTCCCAAGTTCAAATCTGAAGTCCCAATAATTATCGAGATTTCCACAAGTGGGACTTTCTGCTCCGCCCATGTTTGTCTGGATATCGGCAAGCTTGCCGAGCTTGAGCTAGTTACCGTAGTAAGAGGAACATGCAAGTGGTTTGGAATGCTAAGGACTGGTTCCACAGGAGAGGGCGCCATTACCAGCGATGTTGTAGTAAACAGGCTTGAACATGGAAAGCTATTGAGAGTTGAGTCGATTTCTATTCCTCGTAATTCTCAATTCAAAGCTGGAACTGTTTCATCTGGCTCAACAGTAACAAAGGCTGATCTTCGTTATAGGATGTTTCAACCTGGGGGAAATCTGAATGTCCTGGGATCTATACTCTCAGCAAAGGAAATGAGTCTCGACCATCACATTGAGATATATCATGACTCTCCTGAAACCTTCAGTAGATTGGACTGGAACTCTGCGTGTGGGGGTAGCAGCAGGACTGTAGGCACTGGGATGTTACGCGTCTCTAAAGGTTCAAATGGTGCTGATGCGGCTCAACTTTTTCAGAACCTTCTATTGTCCAGAGATGCACAAGCTGATTCCATCCCCGAGTTAGAAGTATCCGAACATGATGTGGTCGGGTGCGGACATGGGACAGCAAGTGGACCTGTTGACGAAGATCAGATGTTCTATCTCGCTTCTAGAGGATTGTCTCCCAATGAGTCCAAGAGTACTCTAATTGCGGCCTTTCTAAATTCCACATTATCAGAAATGGGAGGGGAAAGGATGCATGGTTGGCTAGTATCTGAACTAGATTCTGATTTGACCGAGCTTGGAGATTAGGAAGTTCTATCTCGAAATGAAGCGGCTAATGCAGAGATAATTATCCCACACGCCGAACCGAAAATAATTCCCTGTTGCTCAAGTCCATTGCCTGCTAAATCTCTGAAAGCTAGAGACATGACCAATGTAACTGGGATGACGAATATTCCGAATCTTATGGCCCATAATCTGGGCGAAGGAGCCTCTCCCATTGGCCTCAATGTGATGGAGGAAGATTTCTGAATAACTTGCCAATTTACTCTCTCAGCGTCAATTTTCAGCCTCTGTAAGATTGCAGGTCTAGATCCCGGGTCGCTTTTTGATGTAGACGAAGCTTCAGAAAAACCAGTCCTAATTTTGACTTTCCTGAGACCTTCTCTTCCTTGGATAAGACGTTCGACTAAAGAGGATGATAAGAATGGGTCTAATTCGGCAATCTCAACTAGTAGAACGCCCCTGTCCCTCCTGATCATATTTTTCACACTCCATGTGATTCCACGCTCTTGTGCCTGTTCTTCTACAGGGGAAAGTATACTTCGGAGATATTCTGTCTCTGTGTTCCTCCTTTCTTCTCTCGAGTCTCCCTTAGAAGAAATCTCCCTAATCCTGTACAAGGCGAAAATAAGTAGTAGGGAAGCGGTGGAGAATCCCGCTACAATTCCAGACCTGAGGGAGAGCATGATATCTGGGTCATCTAGGCCTGTAGCGAAGATGGAGATGAAGGAGGCCATGGTTCCAACCATGGAACCAGCGACTATAGAAATAGAGAGTGCATCCCTAGTAGTGATATCGGTCACGTCCTCCGTAAGTAGCTACAGTTCAAGAGTTAGAGGGTTTGAGATACATTGATTTGTCATGAATAATTGGCCGTAACGTGTGCATCTTTTGCAGTCACAGAGAGATTGCTAGTATTCAACTAGATGACTCTCCAACTATCCTAATTGCTGGATCTATTGTCGTTACAGCTTGTGCCATTTACAATAGAAGTGCAAAAAGTGAAGTTTCTGAGAATGATGATTTGGAGGATAGTAAGCCAGAGGAGAGGGAGTCAGAGAGCGGTGGCCCTAATGACTTCAAGCTAAAGAATGGACGAATTGAGAGAAAGAGAGAGTTGCGAGTTTCTGGCCTTATGAGTTCTATCTCAGGATTCTTACTTTTGATGTTCTTCATTTCTCCGCTTATGTTGGCAGAGGGAAGCGTGCCAGAACTATCTGGGAGAGCTAATGCATTAGACTACATGAATGAGGGCAGTTGGGGGAATAGTGACCATGATGAGGGAGGCAGTGTGGGGCATAATCAATCATCTCACGGTGGTTCGTTCGCATGGTCTGAACTGAATCCAGTTATTGGGTTAGTATACGCTTTTGGAGATATAAACTGTCATCAGAAGCATGATCGTTCGTGGAAGATAAATGAAAATCAGATGCCAGTTTGTACTAGGGATATTGGAATCTTCATGGGATTCTTCATGGGATCGTTATTCTTCAGAATGAGAGGATACAATAGGTGGACTGTAAGGGATTCTTTCCTTTCAGTTTTTGATGATGACTCAATAGAATCTGTATATCTGAATGACGGTCGTTTGAGGTTGATGATATTATTTCTAGCGCTAGGAATTGTTCCTATGGCGATGGATGGATTTACTCAATTACTTACTGTATATGAATCTACTAACATAATCCGAGTAATAACAGGATTCATGGCTGGTTTTGTCATGGGTTGGTTCGTAAGCTCGGCCCTGTCTTCCAGACCGGAGTTATTTGATTCACCCTCCTCAGTCATACTGCCGGCAGATTCAAGATTGACATTGAAATAATCAAGGAGATTTCATTGTCCACCATGAAATAAGGTCATTTTCGTTTTTTGGCAATGGAAAGGAATCCCTGCCAGGTCCGATTATTGCAATTCTCTCTAATGTGGATTTCACGGCTGAAGGATATTTTCCAGATCTGATTATTTGCCCTAATGCAAATCTGATATGTGTATCTGGATTTTTCTTCATCCATTTCCTTAGAACGTCCTTGAGGGGCCAAATTGCTATAGCTAATCTACCGAAAGGTCGTGATTCATCCTTCATCTGAGAACGGGGGGCCTCTCTTCCGATTAGGGATCTATGCTGATGTATACATCCCAATTTCTCATTTAGATACCTGACAATTGTCTGAGTATGTCTCTCTGAAACAGACCTTACCGGACCCAGCGACTTTCTTAGTTCCCTGATATTCGCTGTCCTCATTAGTGATAACGTCCCACAGATTGAGGAGATAGAGTGAGATAATACGTTATGTGGAACATCTACCCTCTCTCCCTCTAATGACTCTGCGAGAATATCGGAATGAGCTTCTTGAAAATTCTTGAGTACCCTCCATGGCGAGTGCCCGTTCAGCCATTCTTGTTCCCTAATTGCTGGCCTCACTCCTAATCCCTGTAATGTCGATTGCCCCCTAGAGGATTTTATCAGTTCACTGACTAGATTTCTATCTACTACTTCCGAACGAACATTCACGGGTTCGGGACGAGAATGCATGAAGTTCCTGACGAGGGATTTTAGCTTCGTTTTGAATTCGTCTTCGGAGCCTTCGTTAAGAACGGGTCCGATGATAGCACCCATATCGAAAGGAGTTGGCATCTCAATATTCCCAGATAGAAGTTCCGTGTATCCTTCTCTGATTATCTTCTGGAGTTCGCTCGTCTCAAAATATTCTTCTTTGTCTGAATGGGCCCTCAGTGTTCCGCTCTTTATCCTGTCTAAGGCAACCTTCGGATCGCAATCAACCCAGATGCATAGATCCGGTACTAATGCGGCTGAATTCATATGTGCCACTTTTTCTATCCCTAGTTGTCCCACTATTCCCTGGTATACCAGTGATGAGTGTATGTTCCTCTCACTGACCACTCCGATTCCAGATTCCAACCTTGGAAGGATCCAACCATGCGAGTGATCTACCCTGTCGGCCGCGAACAGACCGGCTTCTCTCTCGGGACTTGTGGTTTTTCTCCTTACGGAATCGATAGCTAGCCTACCCAATGGGTGATCTCTCCTGGGCTCTCCCGTTACACTGACAGACACGAATGGAAACTCCTTCCTCATTACCTCTGAGACTACCTTGGTAGCTAGGCCCTTACCACTGCCATCACCCCCTTCAATGGTGATCAGGTACACGGTCAATCCTCCTTGGAGTGTACATCATAGAATTGTCTCCTTGATAGTCCGACAAGACCCATTCCAGATAGTGTGAATAGAGGTCCTACGAACATTAGTCCGCCACTCCAAAGACCGAGAAAGGCTAGGCCCCAAGTCTTCTTGTAGCTGATTCCTTTTCTTGCCTCGATACCTCCGAAGATGCCTGCAAGTCCGGTCAGAAGAGTGAAGATTGCAAATATCGTAGCGATTAAAACTGACTCCCTCAGATAGCTTTCCCCTTCCATATCCAATACTTGTGTCCCATCTCCCTCCCTAAGAGTAATTGTAATCTGAGAGTGGTCCCCGGGAATTAATAGGACCTGAACAGTGATATTTCCTGGATGTGCAACTTCCAATCTAACGGACCTACGGGGGACATCTTCGATTGAGAATCTACCGCCTGAGTCCGTTGAATCGCTACCAATTACTATTCCATCCTCATCATAAAGTAAAACGTCAATTTCACTTATTCCTTCTGCACCAGATGAGTTGCTAACTAGTTCTGAGATGACTATTCCTTCTACATCTGCGGTTCCCCCTGACTGCTCAACTTGTCCTGAAAGGATATCACTTACATTACCAGAAATTAGCATTATTCCTATGATGAAACCTAACATTCCACCAATTCCTATCAATACTGCCCCTAGGTTCCTGGTAGCAGAGTCTGTGGAAAGATCAGATAGCCAGAGTTGTAGGCTTGTAGATTCGTCCAAATCCTCTTCAAACTCCTCAATCATCGAGTATCACCCCATCCTCTTGTAACGATGGAGTGGGATTAGGCTGTTCATCATGCCGATTACCAGTTTCTACTCTATTCCCCCCAACAGGCTTATGATCCCGCCCGAAAAATATGAACAATATCCCCACGACTAAGACCGTAATGGTTACAAAATAGGTACCTGAGGAAATAGAATCTTGCCCTGTCTCACATGATGATATACAGATATCTTCTCCAGCCTGTGAAAGATTTGTCATCTGAACAAGATACATTTTAGACCAATTCTTTCCAGTAATCCAAAATTCTGAACCTGTACTATGAGCGATACCGTTGAGTACGTTATTGATTCCATTACTGTTTTCAGAGGAGAGATGACTAGCGTCATACTCTCCCACAACCGTACCGTTGGAAGGATCGAAAACCAAAATTATATCCTGTTGCCAAACATTGGCAATTACTCTTGGTCCCGCAGGAGTATTGACACACTCCAACTCATTTATTCTAGTTATGAGGTTTCCAAAACTATCTGTGACTGAAACCGTTCTCTCAATCTCAAACGTTTCTGTATTGCGAAAAGAAATACTGGAAGTTCCATTTGACATGACGAAAGAGTCCCCATCGAAGCAAATCCCCCAACCTTCTCCTTCATACTCATATGAGGATACCTCAGATAGATTTTCCATCTCGAAAACATATGCAATTTGACTCTTCCAAGTGAGCATGACAATAGTATCATTGTACGCCGTAATGCCCTCTGAAAATATCGTGTCATTGAATGACTTGGACCTGATAACATCGCCGGTTAATGGATCGACTTCCCTTAGTGACGAGAAACCATACAACCCTGTACTCTCGTATATTGTTCCGTTGTACATTTCTAGTCCCTGCGTGAATGCATCATTCTGGTGGTAATGTTCGCTTAGTATGATGATTTCATGCTCAATATTTTCTTCGTATTCATCGATATTTTCAGCTTGTATCAGTGGTAAAAATACAATGGCTGATACGAGGAGGGAAAGTAGTAAACTACTCCGCCCTGCACGACTCATGTATGAACGATGCTCCATCGGTGTTAAAATACGTCTTAGAACCGATTCGTTCTAGTTACAACACGGAGTGTTGAGTATGTCGGGTCGAGAATGTCGTGATTCCTCCTTTAGTGCCACTATCCTGGCACTATTGATGGTAGTGACAAGTTTGTCTCCTTTGGCGATGGCCGAAGATATTGATGATGATGATTCAGAAAGCTTTGTCGGGAGCCTCAGTGGGTTCGATCCTATTACTGAAGGGAAAGAATATCTATTCTCCGAGTCGCCGGTTCCAATATACTCTGCAACAGGATTCCTGAAGTCACAGTGGAGGTCTGATGGCTATCCTGATCTGACTCTCCCCTTCTCTGAGTCATACATTAATTCTAGATCGAGTACTAGGAGCTGTGAAAATGCCTGGAGCGTGGGAGATACTGATGATGTGACTACTGCTGGAGGTTCAATAGCGGCTACTGTACAGAAAGTTTCCAGTAATTCTGCAATCTTTGTGGAGGATGGCCAAGTAATACCTTCAACCACGCTGAACGACATTGCTTCAACTTGGGAATCCACAATATTTCCTACAGTAACTGGCTACTTCGGTTCGGCTCCTGATGTGGATAATACTTGCCAGATAGAGATAGTCATCTTCTCGATAGATGGAGGAGGAGGAATCGGGGGTTATTTCGTTCCTGGCCTATCGTCATCTAAGGAGTCGGTATTCATGGATATTGATGATTTGAGCTGGAGGAATACCATACTGGCTCATGAGTTCCAGCACCTACTGCACAATGCCAGGGATCCGTTTGAGTATATCTGGATAGACGAGGGGGCCGCTGATATGGCCGCCTACCTTTGTTTTGGAGTTACCAGTTCTCTGACTGGGCACGCTAATGCATGGTCGGAGAATTCCAATATGAGCGTTAGGTGGTGGAATCAGAGGATTGCAGATTATGGTGCTGGATTCTTATTTTTGATGTATCTCTCAGATAAATTGGGCGGGGCATCAGCAATATCAGCTTTGGTTGCCGATACAGATACCGGAGGGAAAGGGATAGAGGATTTGGCCTCCAATCCCCTTCCTGGATCTACTCCGATTGGGACCACAATGAGTGATATCTTTGCTAATTTCACACTGGCTGTTTCTATCGATAGTGGCCAAGGAGCCTTCGGGTTCTCGAATCTAGATTTGAGTACTGGCTGTATTGCGGCTTATGTCTGCAAAGCTCAGATGAGTGGATTCAATGATCAGTGGGTCAATCCGTGGACGAGCCCTCTACAAGAGTTAGAAGGGTGGGGAATGAGGGCTTACAAGTTCAATCAAGGATCTGGAGCTCCCTTGAATATCATGGTTCAACCTTCCGAATTTGGATTCGAGGGGGCATTGCTAGCTAAAGATAGCAGTACTGGGAGTTGGTCTATGAGCAGGATGAGGGTTGATCCTGTCACTGGATCTGTGACTGGTCTGATCCATGATTTTGGAACGGATGTGGATGAAGTCTGGATGACAACTTGGTACGAGTCAGCGGTTGACGATTGCGACTATAATTACGCCACTTGTGGAATAACCAGTGGCAGTTATCCTACTGCGACAGCGACGGTTCAAGCGATGCTTGTCACCGACCCTGCAGAAGTATCGATTGAGTCCATTGATGATTTTGATAGAGACTCAGATGGACTTTCAGACAGCGTACAGATTGATTTGGGAGTTGTTTCGAATTCATTTTTTGAGATACTTGAGGTTACAGTGGACGCCTTCTCAAACAATTCAGTAGTAGATACGAAAGTATTCTCATTGACTGCAGGGAATAGTGTTTCTACTGAGAAGAGCGTTTGGTTTACCCCTCCCTATTCAGGGCAGTGGACTTTCGGAGTAAGCATAAATGATGTCACGTCTGAATTAGTTGACCAGGCTTTCTCTTTACCAACTGACCTAACTAACCTAAAGCCTGTTGCATCTATCTCCGTCTCTACGAACTCAACTCAGACTTGGTTACCTGTAAACATGTTCGGTTCGGGATATGATGAGTGGGGATTCGGCATGGAGAATGGATCTTTCTCGAAGAATGAGACGCCCATTGCGTATTACTGGGATTTGGGAGATAATGTCTCCTCTACTCTGAAGAATCCTATTCACCAGTACATGGAGCCAGGCGTTTACCCCGTGGTCCTCACAGTTATGGATCAAGGGGGTTACTTTTCAGAATCACAAACTTGGACCGTGGTAGTTGAAGATACTAGTGATCCAGTTCCTGAAATTTCAGTTGAGGGCGTTGTAGTCTCAGAAGAGTTGGTTTTACTGACTAATCAGCAAGTCATGTTTTCTGCTCTGGGAACCACGGACAATCTTCCTTTAGAGGAATTATACTTCGAATGGAACTGGGGCGATGGCGAGATTCAGTCGGGAGTAGGGCTCTATGAATCGAGTCATTCTTGGGTCGATGGTAGTGCTGAAGGAATTGTGTATACTCTTTCTTTGCTAGTAAGTGATGGCATTCATGATGTTGAGCATACGATTTTCATTAAGATTCTGAATAGAGTTCCTCAGCAGATTTATGAGTCTCCGCTCCAGACTTACACTCTAACTCCATTGGTCCTCCCTACTGTTTTCACAGATAGTGATGGCATGATTGTAGACTATGACTGGTCTTTCGAGGAGGGCGTCAATCTTGATGGGAGCGGGATGACTATGACATCAGATTACTCTCAGACTTCATCTGATGAGGCGAATCCAACAGTGGGTTGGTTAACTCCAGGAATGAAAAATATTAGTCTTACCGTAACAGATGATGACGGAAATTCAACATCTGCAATTCTTCAAGTAGATGTGATTAATCAAAGACCTGTTGCAGTTTTCTCAAGACCAGCGGATGGTAATGTGGACACCACATACACCTTCACTAGCTACTCTTTCGACCCGGATGGAGACTCGTCCCAATTATCGACACTTTGGACGATTTCTGATTTAGATGATCCTATCGAAAATGTATCTTCTGTCAGCCACACATTCATGGATCCGGGACTCTACACGGTAACTCTTACCGTTACGGATGTACTTGGTTTGGAGTCGGCACAGAAATCGTTTACTTTGAGGATAGAAAATCCCCTTCCCGTTCCAGAAATAGACTTCTCCTGTCCAAGTGTCGACGACATCATCCTAGATCGAGAGCCAGAAGAGGGAGAGCAAGTAATTTGGCAGGTACCTCAGACAGAAGAAGGTGGCGCATTCGTCTCTCCTGGCAGTCTGATGAAGTTTGATGGATCAAGGAGTTATGATTCCGATCCTGCTTTCATTGGTAAATCATCTGCAGATCCCAATAGTGAGGATTGGAATGGAATTACAAGATGGATTTGGGATTTTGGTGATGCCACGCCTCAAGTCGAGGGAGCGGTGGTCTGGCATCAGTACTCCATCCCTGGCACCTATATTGTGACTCTAACCGTTGTCGATGGATTCGAGGGAGGTGAGACTAACTCAACACATATCCTTGTTCTTGTTTCTCAAACTCCTGAAATCCTGACTACCAATCCTGTTTCATCCGATTACGTCAATATCGGAGATCCTATTTTCCTGAATTACAGTGTATTTGATCAAGATCTAGAAGACGGGCTTGTGGCTTGGATGGACATGGACTCATCTGTGGACTCGGACGGGGACGGGGATTCTACGAACGACAATGACAGGTCACTATCCGGAAACCTACTTGTCAGGTGGGATTTGGATGCCAGTGTAGATTCCGATGGAGATGGCGACTACAGGAATGACTGGGATTGGAATCCTCTAAACTGGGACGAAGAGGGAGAAATTAGGATTACTATGCAGGTTTGCGATGCCGTAAACGTATGTGCTTTCAGAGATTATGTGATTACCGTATTGTCTACTGAGGATGAATACGTTCCCAAGTCTCTTTCTGACTTAACTTGGGAAGATATAGTCCCTAACAAGGAGAGTGGGGGGCTTCTTGCTCTTGTCGGACTGGTGTTGGTCCTAGGTTGGATTATCATGAGGCAGAAAGATGAAGAAGAGCTTGATGCTGACGAAATGATGGAAACCTATGATGTTGACGAAGTTGAGGCAGATGGAGGCCTTCCCGGTATGGATCAGCATAAGCCACCGCCTCAGCCAAAGTATCTTTCTCAAGAAGAGAGACGTGATTCTGATTCAGGATATGTGCGTCCCATCAGAACGAGGAGGCGTTGAATTGGACCTTATGAAAAGGAGGAAAATTTTCTCTTTTTTGGTTAATCTTTCCATAGTCTTTCCAGTTTCCTTTTTTGCTTTATTGATACTATCTTCACCAGTTGCTTCAGCACAATCTAGTGGATCTTGTGATGTCCCAGCAGTAAATGATGCAGTTGCATCTAATAGTATTTCTTTGGAGCCAGTTGAAGACTCTTTCTGGAATAACGAAGAGCCACAGTATAACTTGCGATCTGATGTTTTTGTAGATTTCACTGTTGACAATGATAGTGCCACTGCGGTATCTATGAAGCTAGTTCCTGGATACATGTATTCATTCTGCATAAGCATAACTAGCAATCAGGATGACCCCCCCGTGAATCCAAGCTCTGACATCTATCTAATGACTCAGCCGAACTGGGACAGGTATACTCTCGGTTATGAGCTGAGAGAAGATGACTCATTCTTTGAAGCGTTCGATGAGCTTCCCGTTGAATGGCGGGATATGGATGACTGGCTCCCATTCAGAGATGTTCATGCTTACGAGGGAACTACCTACACTGAATTCTCGGTCGCTATTGATTCCTCAGGATCAGGCTTCTTTGGAGGAGGAGACGTCATCTATTATCTGGTAATAGATGGATGGGATAATAGAAGGCATACTAACACTGAAGCGACCGGTGGAGATATCGATGTTGAAGTCCTGATAGACGTTGAAGAAAGATTGAATATCCCTAAATTTACTGCTACTCTTTTAGTTGGATCACTGCCACTTGCTTGCATCCTACTACCGATGATCATCCATACAAGATACATGGCCAATGGTAGAGAAAATATCGAAGTTGAAGAAAGACGAGATCTTCCCTACTTAGATAATGAAAGTAGAGATACTGAAGACAGTTAGGCGTAACCAAGAAGTTTCCATGCTGTAGCTAAATCTGATACATTTATCCTTCCAGAGTGAGACAAGTGCCAACCAGTCTGCATTGTCGAATATACAAAATTCTGATTGAGTAGAGGTGCATGAATTCTCACCCAGTCCCCTCCTGATCCGATTCCCATCAAGGATGCTTTGATTTCGGAATTTCTCAACTCCCACGCAGCTTCGAATATCCTTAGAGCACCCTCTGATCCAGAAATTGGATAGCATATTTTTACCATATCTCCATAGCTGACATAATCCTCTATTTCGGAGATTATTTCATTTGCAGGAGGAGGGGCTTCTTCAGAGTGGTGTGAAGCTATTACCTGTGTTTTTCCTTTTGCCATTTCCATCAATGAGTCTCTTTCCTTGATGGATATATCTACCTCCAAATCTACCCAACTGACTTCACTCTTTATGGCGGTTCTGAGAACTTCTATCCTACTCTCTTCATCTCCTGGATAGTGACCTCCCTGTCTTTCAGGCCTGCATGTCAATATTACAGGGAGTTCTATCCCTTGTTTGAACGAAGATAGCGCATCATCTAGATCTACTGATTCCAGTGGGAGAACCTCGTACTCGATTTCCTTTCTCGCTCTTCTTTTTGTCTCTGCTTCATCTTCTGAATCTTCTATTTCCACTTCACGGACCCAGAGATTATCTAGCCTCACTTCTACTAAATCGGCTCCTGCTGCCATTGCCAATGCGGCGTCTTTAAGCATCTCATCCACAGTGTGGCCGCTTAGCACGACGCATACCTGTGGCATCTCCATGTATCGCGTCGACCATAGGATTCTGTTTAATCGTGTCGTGTGACCATGTGCGATAATTTTTCCAGGTTGGAATGGTGGTAACCCACAATTTACTTTCTTCATCAAAGGTTGGAGTAGGTAGGTTTGAATCTGGAATATGGTCTATGATAGACAGGAAAACCATTCTCCAATACGTTTCATAAGCCTCATCTGAGGATCGAGAATAGTAGACTATCACAGAATATTAACTATCTAGAAGAACGGTAATATACTTTTTTCACAGTGTGGAAAAACTAGTGAAATTGAATGATATTAGAGAATATATTAGTAGAGTTGAATAACCACCTACCACTAGATTATATCATTATGATTGAGGGTTCCTACGGAACCCTCAAAAAATTGAGTTGATTATTGTGGCAGATGACTATGATGCTGATAGCATACAGGTCCTTGAAGGACTAGAGGCAGTTAGAAAAAGACCGGGGATGTACCTTGGCGATCCTCATGACGGTTCTGCACTCCACCACTGTATCTGGGAGGTTGTGGATAACTCCGTAGATGAACATCTTGCTGGCCACACCGATTCAATTGATATCACCCTTCACCAAGGTGGTTCACTTTCAGTAAGAGATTATGGAAGAGGAATCCCCGTTGGCATTCATGAGGAATATGGAATATCTGCGGCTGAGGTAATAATGACCAAGTTACATGCGGGCGGGAAGTTTGACAATAGCTCTTACAAAGTATCAGGAGGACTTCATGGAGTTGGCGTTTCTGCGGTGAATGCGGTATCGGAATGGATGGAAATGACAATTCACAGAGATGGTATCATCTATTTTCAAAGATATGAAGCGGGAGTTCCGATTGAGGCATTGAAGGAGATAGGGACTTGTGATGACACAGGTACAAAAATCTCATTCCGTCCTGATCTGTCAATATTCACCGATATCACAGATTTCGATTTCGAAGAAGTGGATACTCGAGTAGGGGAGACCGCTTTCCTGAATGCGGGATTAAAGATTACGATTACCGATGAGAGAGATGAGAATAAACATACATCAGAGCACCTGTATGAAGGAGGGCTTTCCGAATATGTGAGTCAGTTAAATGAAAAAAGAGAAGTCTTACATTCAGAAGTGATAAAGATCAGAGGGGATAAGGAAATAGAGAAAGGAAATGTGGAGGTAGAGCTGGCTTTACAATGGTCGGATGCTTTCAGTGAGTCGATTCGTTGCTATACTAACATCATAAGGAACAAGGATGGAGGGACTCATATGTCAGGCCTTCGTACTGCTCTTACTAGTTCTGTTAACTCATATGCGAAGAAGAAGAAATTACTCAAAGGCGACGCTTTATCAGGGGATGATGTCAGAGAGGGCTTGGCAGCAGTAGTCAGTGTGAAGCATCCAGATCCGTCATTCTCGTCGCAGACAAAAGATAAGCTAGTGAGTAGTGAGGTCACCGGCATAGTACAGACCATCGTCTATGACAAATTAGGTGAGTTTTTCGAAGAAAATCCATCGGTTGCTAAGCAAATTGTCGAAAAGGCTCTTCTCGCATCTAAAGCCAGAGAGGCAGCAAGAAAAGCTAGAGATTTGACTCGTAGGAAGGGCGTCTTAGAAGGAGGGGGGCTACCTGGGAAGCTTGCGGACTGTCAATCAAGAGACCCTAGTGAGTGCGAGGTATATCTAGTCGAGGGAGATTCCGCAGGAGGTTCAGCAAAAACCGGTAGAGATCGAAGAATACAGGCGATACTTCCCCTAAGAGGGAAGATACTCAATGTAGAGCGACAGAAGCATAATGCCGCAAAGGTATTCCAGAATCAGGAAATTCAGACCATGATTCGTGCTCTTGGAGCTGGCGTTGGAAATAATAGCGAAGAGGAAGGGTCTTTTGATGCCAGTAAATTACGTTATTCTAAGATAATAATAATGTGTGATGCGGATATTGATGGTGCACACATAAGAACACTGATGTTGACATTCCTCTGGAGGTTCATGAGACCCGCCATAGAAGAGGGGCATGTCTATATCGCTCAGCCTCCACTGTATCAGTTATCTAAAGGAAGAGTAAGTAGATATGTATTCTCGGACGAAGAGAGAGATAAGGTGATGTTAGAGTTACAGGGAGATAATCCTAATGCTAAAATTGGCGTGCAGAGATACAAGGGTCTGGGTGAGATGAATCCGGATCAACTCTGGGAAACTACGATGAATCCAGAGACTAGAACTATGCTAAAAGTAACAGTTCAAGATGCGGAGGAAACCGATAGGCTATTTGAGATATTAATGGGCGAAGATGTCCCTGATCGTAGGGCATTTATCGAAAAATACGCTAAGGAGGTGACAAATCTTGACATCTGAAGGAAATACAAATGAAGATTTATCAATAAAAAATGAGAATATACTAAATCATACTCTAAACAAAGAAATGAAGACATCGTACATCAATTATGCAATGTCAGTAATTATTGGCAGAGCTCTGCCCGATGTCAGAGATGGTTTGAAGCCGGTACACCGACGTGTGCTCTATGGGATGTATGAAGGAGGCCACACTTCTGAGAGGAAATACAGTAAATCTGCACGTTCAGTAGGTGAAGTGATGGGTAAATATCATCCCCATGGAGATCTATCGATCTATGATACAATGGTTAGGATGGCGCAAGAATTCTCATTGCGATACCCTCTTGTTGATGGACAGGGAAATTTTGGTTCGATTGATGGAGACCCCCCTGCTGCGATGCGTTATACAGAAAGTAGATTGGATAAGATTTCAAAACACATGCTGGAGGATATTGAGAAAAAAACTGTTGATTTTCAGCCTAATTTTGATGATTCGGAAATGGAGCCTACCGTTCTACCTGCAAGATTACCAAATCTACTGCTGAACGGAAGTGACGGTATTGCGGTTGGAATGGCAACAAGGATGCCTCCTCACAACCTTACGGAGGTAGCGGGAGCGGTTAGGATGCACGTCGACCACATCCTCCAAGAAGGAGCTGAAAGTAAGGAAGTACCTAATATCCCTATCGAGGATTACATGAGTCATATCAAGGGACCTGATTTCCCAACTGGTGCGACCATCCATGGAATAGATGGTATCCTCGATATGTACTCAACAGGTAAGGGAAGATTCCATGTTCGGTCAAAGTGCGATGTACGAGATGATTCCAAGGGAAAAATGATAATAATTCATGAAATACCATATCAAGTAAAGAAATCAGATATGCTCGTTCACATAGCTGATTTAGTTTCAAAGGGCTCAGTAATAGGGATCAGAGACATTAGAGATGAGTCTTCCAAGGAAGGGATAAGGGTCGTTATAGAAGTCAAGAATAATGCTGATCCTAATGCAGTTCTGAATCAGCTATTCAAATCTAGTAGATTACAAGAGTCATATTCGGCAAATATGATGGGCATTTTAGACGGCAGGCCAGTACTTTTGACCTTACCAGTAATTTTACACACGTATGTCGAGCACAGGGAGTCAGTCATTGAAAGAAGGGCAAAGTTTGAGTTACAGAAAGCTGAGGCCAGGGCTCATATTCTTGAGGGTCTGGTGAAGGCACAAGACAGAATTGATGATGTTATTGCGGTTGGAAAGGCAAGTTCGGGCAGGGATCAATTTGAGTCCGTATTGCAGGGGATTGAGAAGTTCTCTGGAATATCCAAATTTGACTTTACAGAACCTCAGGCCAAAGCCATAGCTGAACGTCGATTGTATCAATTGAGTCGGCTAGATGTCGAGAAGGTGAAAAACGAATATGATGAATTGAAAATTAAAATCGCGGATTTGCAAGATATAATTTCCTCGAGACCCCGACGCCTTCAGATATTAATTGAGGAGCTTGATGAAATGGTGGAGAAGCATGGTGATGAGCGTAGATCTACCATCGATCCGATGCCCCTATCAATGGATAGGGAAGATTTGATTGAAGAGCGGGCAATCGTAATATCCCTCTCTGAAGACAATTATATCCGACATATGCCAGTAGAATCTTTCAGACTTCAGAATAGAGGAGGGAAAGGACTCAAAGGTGTGACTACAAAGGATGAGGATTTTCCCAAATCAATACTTACTTGCTTTAGCAAAGACAGGCTACTGATATTTACGAATCATGGAAGGGTGTATGGGCTCAGAGCTTGGGAAACTCCTTCTGCAAGCAGATACGGCAGGGGGACGCACATTAGGAATCTATTAGCAGGCATAAGAGACGAAGAGAAGGTGATATCTATCCTACCAATGAATAAACAACTCATTGATAATCCAGATGGCCACTATCTGATATTCTCAACTCTCAATGGAAGGATAAAAAGAAGTCGACTATCAGAATATGTCAAAATAAATAGAAATGGGAAATATGCAATAAAATTTGCAGAAGGAGCCTCTGATTCGCTTGTTTCTGTAAGATCGGCTACTGAAGAGGACCATGTTGTACTGGTTTCTGCCATGGGTAATGCGTGCAGGTTTATGCCCGCTGAAGCACGGAAAAGAGTTGATCCTTCTACCGGAGAGGAGCAAACTACTCAGTTAGTGAGAGTACAAGGGAGAGTCAGTCAGGGTGTATCTGGAATGAAACTCAGTAAAGGTGATCGAGTCATTGGAATGATAGTTACTGATGATTTCGAAACTAGTGTACTTACCGTATCCAAGCATGGTATGGCCAAGAGGAGCAGGCTTGGTTCGGGCGAGATGATTGCAGTAACTGATGAATCAACAGGAGGTCCCGCGATTGATGAGAATGGCGAGGCAATAATCGAAAGAGATGGATACAGGAGAACAAATAGAGGGACGAAGGGAGTCAAAACTATGGCTCTGGATAAAGATGACGAGATTGTGGCAGTCAGACAGATACCAGATCTCAATGATCAGTTATTCATGTTAACCTCAAAGGGAATGATGATTAGAATGGCTTCTGTTCAGACAAAGGAAACCCTTGGCAAGGTCACAAAGGGGACCAGAATAATGGAATTGAGGAATTCAGATAAGAAGGGATATGCAGATGAGGTAATATTTGTAGCTAGATTACCCTCTTCATTAGTTGATATCAGATCTTCCGAAGAGGAAGAGTGAGACCGCTCGGCTTAAGCGGGGACCTATGGTGGCTAGAGCGCTGCGGCAGTCGCATAGCCTGGCCATTGCGCTGGATTGCTAATCCAGTGGTGTTTCACCTCGGGAGTTCGAATCTCCCCTGCCGCGCCATTAATTCTGGGCATGAGTTATTTCCTCATGCGCTTACGGGAGTCTGTGACGTCAATCGCAGATTTGACTATCGTCATTTTTCTGATATTATCAATAGCTCTGATACTGATTCTCAGGAGGCATTTCGCGATGTCCCCCTCAAATGAAAGATCATGGGTCAATGATAATGAAAGGCTAGCCACTGTTGAATCTGTAGGAGATATAGCATTTTTCAGAAATGTCCGTGATTTCAATTGGAGAACTACCAAGGATTACGATGAACAATGGATAGATGTGAAAGTGGACCTGAGTAAGGTGACGAAGATATGGTTTGTACTTGAATACTTTAGCCCTGAAAGAAGGGAGATGGCACATACTATACTGAGCTATGAATTTGAAGATGGCAGAAGACTGGCTTGCTCAATCGAGGTTAGAAAGAAGAAAGGAGTCTCTTATGACCCTTTGAAAGGTATTTTTAGAACTTATGAGTTAATCTATGTCTGGGGCACTGAGCGTGATATAATCGGAGTGAGATCCCGATGCAGATTAAAATCTAAGACGCATCTTTTCGAAGGGGTGGTCCTTGGACCGGGAAACGAAAGAAGGATGCTGGAGTCTTACATAAGAAGAACAAACAAGTTGGCAAATGAGCCAGAGTGGTACAACACTCTCACAAACACCTGTACCACAAACATAGTCAATCATGTAAATGAGGTATACCCAGGAAGAGTCCCTTGGGCGATAGGAGTACTAATGCCCGGCCTGAGTCCAAAAATGCTACTTCGAAATAATCTAGTTAAAGATACTGGAGGATTGGATGAAACCATGCATTTGAGCGTCATAGATGAGGTATCTAGAGAGTGGGATTCTTCTGTTGACTTCGGAGATTGGATTAGAAGCAGAGATACGAGGATTCAACACGAATGAGCTATACGTGGGCTCATGAGGGAATTCGATGGTACCGATCTGACCGGTTCTTTTGACTGGTTAATGCCTCCTTCAAAGAGCCATATGATTAGATGGCTAGCTCTTGGATCTCAGAGTTATGGGGAGACAAATATTTCATTTGAAGGAGTGCCTGGGGAGGACTCTTTCTCGATGGCAAATTGTTTGGCAACAATGGGCTCTAAAATTGATTTTAGAGAAGGTAATTGGATCATTGAAGGCCCAGGAGATGGATTGTATGTTCCTGATAATGTTCTGAATTGTGGAAATTCTGGAACTACAGCCAGCGTAATCTCGGCGATATCGGCTTGTTTGAAAGGTGATGCTGTAATAGACGGGGATAGTTCACTTAGAAGGAGGACTTCTGTAGGACTCTGTGATACTTTATCTCAACTTGGATGTGAGATAAGTAGTAATTCTGTACCTAGGACAGTATCGGGGAGGATTAGTTCTAAAGATGCCACTATTGATTTGAGTGGAACAAGTCAGGGTTTGACTGCCATGGCCCTGGCATCGCCCAATTTACCACATGAAATTTCTCTCAAAATAAAGGGAGTAAGTGTTAGCGAAGGATATTGGGGCCTGACTAAGAAAATATGCTCAATGTCGGGAAAAAATATCAGCGTCGATAGAGGCGAAATACAACTAGGCCCATGGGAAGTTTGTACGCCCTCATTAATTGAAGTATATGCTGAGGAGAGCTTGATACCGATGGCTACTCTTTTCTCTAGAATACATGGAGTTACAATTAGAAAAAATAAGGTTGATGAGATTATCGGATTGAAGAAAGCTATCGATATGTTGATTGGCGGTTCAGAGATTCTAGATTTAACCCATGCATCGGATATTATCACCCCTTCTGCCGCGATAATGGCAATTGGAAAAGGAGGAAGAATCACAGGATGTGCACATGCCAGGGGGAAGGAAAGTGACCGGATATCCAAGACGGTAGAGATGCTTGGTGCATTCGGAATAAAATCAATGGAAAGTAGTGATGGTATTATTGTCCCGGGAGGACAGGAACCATCCCGTCCTGTCGATCCTGTACTGACTTATTCCGATCATAGAATGGCAATGACCGCGATGATAATTGCTTCTAAGACCGGTGGGTGTGTAGAAGGAGATGATTGTGTGAGTGCCACAGATCCCGAATTTACAAAACGCATCCAAAGCATCTGCGAGAGTGCTTGACTACCGGGGGACCGATAGTGGAATCAAAAACTGGGAATCTTAGGACGCATCTCCTACTATTGTTGGCTGCCATTATATGGGGCTCTACTTGGGCTGCTGGCAGATTTCTTAGTTACGGTACCGACGACAGTAATTCCGCTACTCTTGAGCCAGCTACTTCGGCATGGCTTAGATATGCATTTGCAGTTGTAGTGTTCTTCATCTGGTATTTGGCAAATAGATCCAGAGGAGGCTTCAGATTCGTCCCTCCGGACGGAGAATCATGGAGGTTATCGATTTGGCTAGGTATTTTCGGGACTATGTGTTATCAATTATTTTTCATGCATGGAATGTCTTGGACGGCAGCAGGAGATGCTTCCCTGATAGTTTCTCTCAATCCTGTTTTTACTGTCCTCTTAGCCGCCCCTATGCTACATCAGAAAATTACTGGCAGAATGTCCCTGGGGCTCCTCACTGGGATTGCTGGGGTTGTTGTTGTTATCGGATGGAGTCCAAACTCAGATATTCCATTTAATCACCGATTGACCGGAGATTTTATGATTCTGATGGCCGCTTTTTCATGGGCTACGACTACGAATTTAACTAAGATTTTGCTGTCACGTAAAAGCAGTGTTTCCCCTCTTGAGATAGTAGTATGGTACTCATTCATTGGTTGGATTCTACTAACCCCTTGGATGGTTTTCGAGATCTGGTCTTCCGGAATACCCACTCCTAGCTCTGCAGAATGGGCGACTATTGCATATCTAGGTGTTATTTCTACCGTTCTTGCTTACGTACTATTTGCGAAAGGAATAGAGGTAATTGGGCCGACAGCCGCTTCTTCCTATGTTTTCCTCGTCCCAGTTTTTGGAGTAATAGGGGGTTGGGCATTATTAGGGGAGAATATTGGTGCGTCCATGATAGTTGGATTCATTCTAATTGTTGTAGGGGTTAGAGAGGTTCAGAAACAGAGTGAACGTGTTTCGAATGGTTGAGGAGCTCTCGTTGCTTTGTCCTCACGATTAAATATGGGGGGTTGGTCGCCCGCCAGAGAGGTGAGTAAGTGGCACGCAAACCAGCGAAGATGTATCGTCAGGTAAAGGGCCAGTCATTTACTCGTAGAGAGTACACCGGAGGAGTTCCCAACAATCGTATTCTCAGGTACTTCATGGGGAATAGAAAAGCCGCTGAGGCAGGAGATTTTCCAATAGTTGTTGAGCTGACATCAGATAATGCGTGTCAAATCAGAGATAGTGCTCTTGAATCGGCTAGACAGGTAGCTAATGCCACAATAAGAAATTCGGCTGGTGTCGATGGCTACGCCCTCAGGATTCATGTTTATCCACATCAAATTCTACGAGAAAATAAGCAGGCCACTGGTGCGGGTGCTGATCGTGTTTCCCAGGGAATGAGGCAGGCGTTCGGTAAGAATGTAGGAACCGCCGCTAGAGTCTTAAGAGGACAGACTATTGTGTCAATCCATTTGAATCCAGAAAATTATGATGCTGCTAGGGATGCCCTTCGTAAAGCGAGCTGTAAGTTCCCCACTCCTTGTTCCCAGAGAGTTGTCAGGGGAGCCGAGCACTTGAAGGGCAAAGTCTGAGGTTGATGGGCAATGGAGCCCGGCGACCCCCTTGCCATACTTCAGGATTCACTGAGGGGCGCTCCTATAATTTGGAAAGGAGAGTATCCATACTTCATACATCCAATTTCAGATGGGATACCGAGGATGGACCCTGATGTTCTTCGTGCTACAAGAGACCTGATTGTCTCAATGGTCGATTGGTCGGAAATAGATCTCATAGTCAGTGTTGAGGCGATGGGATTGCCATTGTTGGCCGCGGTTGGCGAGGCATCGGGAAAACCTACTGTTGTTATTAGAAAGCGATCATATGGAATGGAGGGGGAAGTGGAAGTCGACGTTTCCACAGGATATTCAAAATCTACCACGTATATCAACGATATCAAACCCGGAGAGAGGATACTTATTGTCGATGATGTAATCTCCACGGGAGGCACATTAGAGCCAATTCTTGAGGCAATCGAAGGAATGGGCGCGAAGCTACAGGATATTATCATCGCAATAGAGAAAGGAGATGGGCGCGAACGTCTCTCCAAAGAGAAACCCGGATGGCCCATAAGAACACTAGCCAGAATAGAAATAGTTGATGGGAAAGTAGAGATTATTGAGTGATTACCGATGGATTTAGACAGACATGACTTTCAGCTCGATGAGTTGGTTACGAGAATAAAATCGAATGATCATCGTCTTATTGCATTACAAGTTCCAGAGGGCCTGAAAATGCAAGCTCTGGAAATGATGGATCAGATAGAAGATGATTCAGATGCTAAGGTAGTTCTTGCGGCGGATCCTTGCTATGGTGCCTGTGATTTAGTACATGACAAGATGAGAGCGATGGGAGTTGAGCTAGTGGCACATATGGGACATAGTCAGATGAACATAGACTCTGGGATGCCGACGCAGTTCATCTCGGTGACGTACGATGGCGAGCCAGAAATTGAAGGAGTCTTACCAATTCTTAGAGCTCATCTATCAATTGCCGAGTCTAGGAAGGGAGCGGAAAGAAAGAATGATCTCGACGAGGAGGAGGCGCAGGAGATTTTCTTAGATGCAGTAGGTAGGTTCTCTCCTCTAAAAGAGACCAAGCTTGGTCTTGTCGGATCAATACAACACCTACACCTACTTCCAAAATACAAAGAAATGTTGGAAAGAGCTGGCTTCGAAGTAGAAATACCAACTGGAGGAGATAGGCTAACATTCCCCGGGCAGGTTCTCGGTTGCAATTATTCTGGAGATAATGAAAATATAGGGCATTACCTGTTCCTTGGTTCGGGAGACTTCCATCCGATAGGTTTGGTCCTCCATACAGGGAAGCCTTTGGCCCTACTAGATCCCTACACTGGAGACTCGAGTGAGATGTCTTTTGGGCGTATTGAAAGAATCCTGAGGCAACGTTTTGGACTAATTATGGAAATAGACAATGCTACTACTTTTGGAATTCTAATTGGGGAGAAGCCAGGGCAGATGAGGAGGAATCTCGCAATAAGGATGAAAAGAATTCTCGAGAAGCATGGGAAGAAGGGATACTTACTCGCACTCGATCACGTGAGTCCTGATTTGATAGACTTCTACCCGGTTGATGCGTTCGTGAATACTGCATGTCCGAGGATAGCCATTGATGACTCAGTGAGGTATGACAAGCCGTTGGTAACTCCATATGAGCTTGAAGTTGCCTTGGGAGAAAAGAAGTGGGAAAATGGTTACCAATTTGATGAGATTCCGTGATTTGGCGAATGAGATATCGACATGATGTGTAGCTAATTTCTAATTTCCCCAGAATATGTCTAATAACGATGTTAGCGCGTGTGGTCTGATGACAGACTACCTTGACAATATCGGTGCTGGCAAGATACTCGTCGACAGGGGGCCACTTTCATTCGATTGGACTCCTCCAAATCTTGTAGGCAGGGACAAGGAACTAGGCCTTTTAGCCTCGATGTTCATGGGAATAGGTAGCGAGGGAGTGAGTGGTCGTGCAGTGGTCATAGGTCATGTTGGAACGGGAAAAACCGTACTAACTAGAAGATTTGGAGAGGATGTAATCAGAGAGTTGGATGGAGTTAGGAAGATGACTCTGTCTCATGTTAATTGTCGTAATCATCCCTCTACGAATCAGGTCTTACAACAGATTGCACTGTCTTTGGACTCCCGACATCCTGAGAGGGGGTTTAGCTCTGGGGAAATTATTCAGTCGATAAGGAGGAATATTCGGTCTAGGGGGCTCCATATGATATTGGTATTAGACGAGGTTGATATCCTCATTAGGAGAGATAATAGCGATCTAATCTACAAACTACTGCGAATCGATGAAGGACAGGGCGGGCAAGGAACTATCTCTCTGATTCTAGTTAGTCAGGACTTGTCACTGATGGGTATGATGGAGCCGGCGATAATCTCGAGACTTGGAGAGAGTAACGTACTGAAGCTGGAGCCCTATGGGTACGATGGCCTGATTGGAATTTCCAAACAGAGATATGAGGCATCTTGTAGATCCGGATCAGTGAGCGATGATATTCTCGAGAAGATAGGAAGATTTGCTGAGGGTACTGGCGATGCCAGGCTAGCTATCGAGCTTCTTGAGGCAGCGGTAAGGAGGGCGGAGATGGATGGAAGAGGAGAGGTTGCGTTGAATGATGTAATGCCGAGTACCATAAGGTCTGCTTCTGTGGAGCCGAGCCAGGTTGACTCCCTTAGTGCCCATCAGAAACTTGTACTTCTCGGGATATGTAGAAGATTACGTAAGGAAGAGGAGATATCAAGTGGAGATGCTAGGAAGCTATATGAAGTGGTATGTGAGGAATTTGGAGTAAAACCACGGAGCTATACGACATTCTGGAAGCATCTCAAGGCACTGGAAAAGGAAGGTTTGTTGGATGCCCGGTCAACTAATACTACAGTTGGTAGGGGTAGAACTACATACATTACAATGACCAATACCGCACCCGCAACAATAGGAAGTAGGATTGAGGAAGAGTTCACGAAGCGGTAGGGGCGATTTGCCATTACTTCCGAACCGCTCTTATAGGGGCCTCATGTCGGATTGCCGTCCGAGGTGTAAGTATGGCAGGCGAACAGTCATTCAAGGCAGTCGTTAACGACACGAATCCAAAATATGGAGGACGTGCGTTCTCGGTTGAGATAACTGGTTCTAATTACAATCATTTCCTAGGAAAAAAGATAGGCGATTCGGTAGATGGGATGTTTATCGGAGAAGGCGATCAGTCACTAACTGGATACCGCCTAGAAATCACAGGAGGATCCGATCTAACAGGAAGGCCTATGCGACCAGATCTTGATGGTAGTGGAGTAAAATCAGTACTAATCACCGCCGGGATAGGTTACAAGGGAGATAAGAAAGTCAACAAGAAGGGTAAGATATACCGCTACAAGTATGATGGGCTAAGAAGGAGGAGGAACCTTCGTGGAAACGTAATAGGGCAGGAAACTAGGCAGATTAACCTGAAGATAGTTGAGGCTGGGAAAAGGCCACTTGGCGTCATATTTGGTATTGAAGAAGAAGTTCCTGCGGATCAGTCCTCTGGTGAAGAGGAGTGAATAGTAGGAGATGGTCTAGCTGGCGAGTGATCTACCTAGTCAGCCGGAAGTAAATATTGGAATGGTCGGGCACGTAGATCATGGAAAGACTACTCTGACGCAGGCTCTTTCAGGCACTTGGACAGATACTCATTCCGAGGAGAGGAAGCGTGGGATCAGCATAAAACTTGGATATGCAGATACTGCATTTTACAAGAATAAGGAAGGAGAATACTATGCCAGAGGAAAGAATCCAGATGGAGGAGAAGACTCCGAAAATGATCTTCTAAGAGTTATTTCATTTGTGGATGCACCGGGACACGAGACCCTGATGGCTGTAATGATTTCAGGTGCAGCTATAATGGATGGCGCCTTACTTTTAGTGGCCGCTAATGAGTCATGTCCGCAAGCGCAGACTAGGGAGCATTTGGCCGCGTTACAGATAGCGGGCATAGAAAATATAGTCGTAGTACAGAATAAAGTCGATATTGTTAGTAAAGAGCGTGCAATTGAGTCCTACCAGGAAATACTTTCTTTCATTGAAGGTACGATAGCAGAGGGGTCTCCGATAGTTCCTGTTTCAGCACATCATGATGTTAATCTGGACATGTTGATTCAGGCCATAGAAGATACGATTCCTAGTCCCTCCCTAGACTCCGATGACAAGGGCCTGATGTATGTAGCACGCTCTTTCGATGTCAATAGGCCTGGTTCTAGACCGAATAAACTGAGAGGGGGGATAATAGGAGGCAGTATTGTCGAAGGATCCTTTAGTGTTGGAGACTCTATTTTAATCGCTCCCGGAAGAAGGATTTCAGAGGGAAATAAAACCAGATGGGAGCCTTTGAAGACTACAATAGAAAATATCCAAGCTGGCGGACTAGATCTTCAATCGGCTCATGCTGGAGGACTTTGTGGAATTGCTACTCCCATGGACCCGATGTCGACGAAGGCAGATGATCTCTCAGGACAAGTGATGGCAAAGGAAGGAGAGCTGCCTCCTGTCTGGGAATCCTTGGATCTTAAATTGGAGCTTTTGGATAAGATGGTCTCTGGAGGAGAAGGCGAAGAAGGCGTGGTGAAGCCGCTACAAACAAACGAGATGCTGATGGTAAACTCTGCTACAGCCACCAGTGTTGGAACTGTTTCATCCTCCAAGAAGGGAGAGGCTAAGCTAGCGCTGAGATTACCAATATGTGCGAAGATGGGAAGCAGGATCACTCTATCTAGAAGAGTAGGCGCCCGATGGAGACTGATAGGCCATGGAACTATCAAAGGGTGATTAATTGGCGGGAGTTCTCGTCGATACTTGTGGCTGGATTGCATTTGTCAAGTCAGGGCTGAACTTGGATTCTGCGATGTCTAATGTCATAGGAAAGCCAGATCTGATAGTAATTGATAGTGTCTGGAGGGAGCTGGATGATCTATCTAGGGGCAAGAGGGGGCTTCTCCTTGGACTCTTGAACAGTCGCTCAGAAATGATGGATGATCCTCCCGGGGAAAGGCACACCGATATGATGCTAGTACGGCTTTCAAAAATGAATAACTGGCCAGTACTTACGGTTGATACTAGATTGAAAGAAAAACTATCTGAGTCTGGTTGCTCCTATATTGAAGTCGTATCAGATAGAATGCTACGCCTAGTTGATTAAGGAAGAGTGAAAAGAACATCATCTCCATGCCCATCCATTAAGCCGATTTTTACTGCCGCGTCGATCCATGCATGCGAGTAGTTTATTGCTCCGAATGCCCGGACCAAATCCCCTTTCTCAAGGAAGTATTTTGAATCTGAGTAGTAGTCATCACACATTCTCATCATAGAGTCCAATCTTTCCAAGTCCGCCTTGCTAAGATTATTTGGTGTGGCCTTCTTCCTTGCTTGAAGGGTGATTGAGATATATTTCTTCACTCTTTCTTCGGTAATTAATACGTTTTCATCCATATTATGCCTCCACTAATTTCTGTGCAGCTTCTGTGATTTTGAATAGTCTCTTTCTTCCTTGCTTCCTGACAGAAAGGTATCCGGACTTGTGGAGTCCATTGTATATCTGAGAGAGGCGGGGTCTTCCAACCTCGAGCCTGGCCTGGAGTTCTGCATCTGAGGGAGAAATCTCTCTCTTTGAAGCCATTGAAATGACTAACATTTCAGCTTCATTTAGATATATACTCCTCTCCTCATCAAAAGGATTGTCAGGCTCCCATGAAGTAGTCGGACGGAAGTTTTCCCTTCGAGGATTTTCAGATTTATTTTCAATAATATCAATTGATTGAACGGGAGCGTCTTCGATACCAAATGGAGTATCAATAATCTCAGTTTCTGAATCTTCGAAAACGGGCAATGAAGAGGCCATTGATGGCTCCACTGACCAGTGGGCGGAATCAGTCGAAATGACACTGGAGGTCTCTTTTTCTGGGAGTTGTGGATCTTCTATTTCCCACTCTGGATCGATATTACTAATGATTGGAATATTTTTTTCCGGTTGATTGCTTTCAATATCTATCTTATCCCCTTCCCAGAGATGTGAAATCTCAGATACTGACTCTATGAGTGGAGTATCTTCTTTTTCGTTGGGCTGTTGACTTTGGGCTAATTTTGATCTCTGGGCGAGGCCGTTGAAACCACTTCCTGAATGAAACATTGGGGGCTCCGTACCTGGTTGAATGTAGACAAAATCATCCAATGTCCCTTGCTCGGTATTTCTTTCTACGGGTATTTCTTCTACATCGGTATCTAAGTCCCCCTCCCATAGGTCATCTGGATCTTCAGAGAAATCCTCGATATTTACTTGACTTTCACCTGTTTCTGTTTGGAAATTGAAGGGGTATTCTTCAAGCTCATCACTATGGAGGTTGTCTCCTTGATCTTCGATGTATTCAGTAATGTCTTGGATTGATTCATCACCATCAGAATAAGTTGATTGTAATTTGAAATCTCGGTTTTCGGGAGGATCATCTACGGATAATTGATTATCCTCTTCAGTGATATGACCTTGAGATTCATCCGGAAATAAAATTTGATTTTCTCCATCCTTTTCATATACATCACTGGAGTCATTGATAATTTTCCAACGCATTAGTCTCTCTAGTGCCCCATGTGCACCAACATCCCTCCTCTCATCGATTAGGTCCCTCAAAAGTCGAATAACATCTCTAGGGTTTCCAGAGGTAGATTCATAAATCCTTGATAGTAAAATATCATCAATAATCCATTTCTCTCTAGCCTTTCTTGATACGAGTCTGTTAGATAACTCTTGGATTTGCTCTTTAGATAGATGTGTTGTATATTCTGGCCTGTCATAAAGCTCGAGAGTCTCTTCATCAATAGAAGACAATTGAGAGGGAGTGAGTACTACGATGACTAGCGCCCTCAGTCTTTGAAGAATGGGGGATATTGAATTCAATACCATGGAGATTTCTATATTTGATGGATAATCAAGAGATATCACGGGCAGGGATCCAGAACTCTCTTCCAGATTGGAGACTAAATCATCTATCATTTTCTGATTTGAGCCCGATGAACTAAACCCGCAAAAATGAATTGCTAATTCATGAATTATTGCATTCACGGGATCGCTGGTAGGCCAATATTGACCGACAAAACTTCTTCTCGTCTGTGAAGCTAAAGTTCTCACAACTGATGAACGCCCGGAACCCCTCTCGCCAACAAGTAGTAACATCCTTGGTGATTGTGAAATAATATGCTCTCTCCAAGAAGCGATTAGCCTATCCCTTCCGACTAGGTACTCGGCCCTTCCACTCTCGATTGGCCTGAGATCAAAGGGGTTGCCTCTCAACAAGGGCAAACCAAGATTCTCGGATGGAACACCTGCCACGATGTTGGTGAATAGTCAGGAGTACATAACATTAACGTTTACTAACAGATAAGATAGTTATTATTAACGTATATTTACGCATTTTTAGATATAAAATTCTCAATAGTTTAGATTAGTAAGTCGAATGTATATTAGTAATATTAACGTTTTACTAACGCTTTAATTATGCGTTAACAAAGCGTTAATAGAATAATTAACGCTTTAATGTGATGAAAATATTGTATCTGGATCAGATTATGTGGTCACCTAAGTGATATTATGAGAGATATTCAAGCGAAATGTACAGAAGGGTGTTTTCGCCGACTAGGTACGATAACATGCCAGTGGATAGCAGTCGATTGAAAGGATTCTACAAACTATCTGTCTCAGAGAGGAGGGACTTGCTCTCGGAGATTGCAGGACTAGAGGATGATATGGTAGAGGCATGGGCATCTAATGGGGAGCTTTCAGAAGAAGTTGCAGATAGGATGATAGAGAATGTAATTGGTACATACTCGTTACCGATTGGAGTGGCTACAAACTTCATCATTGATGGCGAGCATTATCTGATACCATTCGTTGTGGAAGAAGCGAGTGTTGTAGCGGCCGCTTCCAATATGGCTAAAAGATGCCATTCCAATGGGGGTTTTGTTTCAGATAATGATGCTCCCGTAATGATAGGTCAAATTCAGGTTGTTGGATGTGAGGATCCATACTTAGCCAAAGATGCCATCCTCTCATCTAAAAACGAGTTGATTGATGCTTGCAACGAGGTTGATCCGATTCTTGTAAAATTTGGAGGAGGATGCAGGGATGTAGAAGTTCGAGTCATAGAGACAGAATCTGGACCGATGGTTATCGTACATATCCTAGTTGATTGTAGGGATGCAATGGGAGCCAATGCCGTCAATACCATGGCAGAGACAATAGCTCAAAAAATTGAAGAGTTGAGTTCTGGAACTGTAATACTCCGTATAATCAGTAATCTAGCAGTACATAGGCTAGCCAAGGTAAGTGCAATATTCACCCCTGAAGAGATGTCTGATGACGGTAAAGATTCAGAGAATGGCTCCAATGTTATTGATGGCGTTATTCAGGCGTATCACTTTGCCGCTGCCGATCCATTCAGGGCGACTACTCACAATAAGGGAATAATGAACGCGATTTCACCAATTGCTATAGCATGTGGGCAGGACTGGAGGGCCATAGAGTCAGGAGCTCACTCGTATGCCTCCTTTGGGAGAGAATATTCCTCAATGACTCACTGGGAAAAAGACTCTGATGGGAATCTAGTCGGATCAATTGAGATTCCAATGGCCGTAGGATTAGTAGGAGGTGCCGTTAGAATCCACCCTGGGGCACAAGCAAATGTTGCATTATTGGGTCTGCGTACTGCTAATGATTTGGCCAAGGTAATGGCGGCGGCGGGATTGGCACAGAACCTTGGTGCCTTGAGGGCTCTCGCCACAGTCGGAATTCAGGCTGGCCATATGAAATTACATCTGATGAATATGGTGGCCGCCGCGGGTGCGGAAGATCATGAGGTCGAGAAGGTTGCTACCATGGTTAGAGAAAGTGGCGAGAGGATTACAATGGCGGCTGTAGAAACTGCACTCTTATCTCTCAGAGAGAAGTAATCACAGTCTGCGATGAGGTTGGTTACGTGGGATATACTTGGGCCTGTAAATCGGAGTACCTCTGCCTTCCCTCGCATTTCTCTCATCTAGTATCTGGGCACAAATCCCTGCAACTCTAGCCCAACCGAAGAAAGTGGTGTAATAGTCAGGCTTTCTGAATCCCACTGAATGAAGCAGAGTTCCACTACCAAGATCTACATTGGGATATGGATTCCTTATTTTTGGAATCCTCTCCTTGAGGATATCAGGAGTTATTTTTCTTAGGACCTTTACAGTTTTGTAAAGATCTTCATCGGGACAGATTTCCTCCCCTAGCCCTATCAAAAGTCTCGCTCTTGGATCTTCGGCCCTTAGGACGCCATGTCCAAAACCGTATATTGGTCGCCTAGCATCAATTTCCGCGTTGACAAATGATGAAACCTCGTTCTCGTCAGATGTTCCAATTCTCTGGATAAACTCCAACACTGCTTGATTCGCCCTTCCATGTAGGGGCCCGGAAAGAGCGTTCATAGCGCTAGACAGGGCAGAATAAATGGATGCTCTTCCAGATGCTACAGCTTTACCAGTGAATGTGGAAAGATTACCTCCTCCATGATCCATATGGAGGATGAAAAAGAATCTCAGAACTCGGTTCATTCTATCTGCCTCTTCACCTTCTATTCCGAGCATATGGACGAAATTCTCCACCAGGCCCAGCTCCGGTTTTCGGGGCCTTAGTTGTTCCTTCTTACCTCCTCTGAGCAGAAATACACGAGCCATCAATTCAGGCATTCTAGCTATTAGATTCATTGAGTCGGATCGGATGTCACCTGTCGCTTCAGCAGTCCCGAGTGCCATTATCCCAATTGCTAGCCAATCCATTGGATGCCCACTTCCGGGAGTTAGTGACTCTAGCACCCTCAATGCCCCAGTTGGAAGTGATTCGCCCCTAAGAGCTAGTTCTGCTCTGAACTTATCCGATTGCTCTGGTGATGGTAGCTCTTTGAAAAGCAGGAGATAAATGACATCTTCCTCTTCTAGATTTACTAGATCTTCTACTGGGTAGCCAACATAGTGAACCCCCTCGATTGGATCGACATATGAAGTCTGACAGGTTCCAACAGGAATTCCCCTAAGGCCGGTATCTAGATTAGACTCGAGGACATTGAATAGAGTCTCTTCGCCTTCCATGCACACACCTAGGCTGTTGGGATTAGTGAATGAGTCATAATCCCTCCGTATATATTTGCTTCTCCGAATCCTAATTCGGAGGTCAGATAATTTACTAGTGAGCTATTTTGGTTGGTAAACACCCCAATGGTGATAATTGGGAGTTGTTGGCGGAGGGCCGTGGAGGGGTGGCAAAATGTGGTTGAATCCATGGATTCTGAGCATAGGCATATGCTAAGAGGGGGTTCTGTGAGCAATTTCTTCCTGAGAGATTCTCTGACTCTGTGCCATCCTATCTTTGTAGGCGGACTCTACGGCCTTATGATTTCAGTTGCGCTACTTCCTCTAATGACTTATGGCGGTCTTTCTATTGGAGAAGGATATTCGCAAATTGGGAGAGAGTGGCTCTTTCAGATGCTTGTAATTGTCGCAATAACTTCCATATTAGGCGCTTTCTCGATCCTAATTTCAACGATTGTAAAGAGACCCCCTGCGAGACTTGTTTATATTAGGAGGATTCTCTTTGCTCTTCCATTCATTGGACTAACTGTACTATCAGCCTCAATCATAGATAACCAGTATGGGATTATTCTAGATAGATTAGGTTGGTTCATCTACATTCTTCCAGGGCCTCTTTGGATTCATCTATCGTATGCTCCCAGATGGAGAATTATTGACAGGATTGACAGAGGAATCGAGCCATTCGAAGGGATGAAAATGACCATATATGGCGATACTAAGACAGCGAGTCCGGAATCTGACTTTGATTTGGAAGAAGTAATAGATATTGTCTAATATTCTTAATATTGGAAATCTCCCTCTAATCTGGCGATAGATTCCCTTAGTTTTGGAGGAATTTTATGAGGGATGCCAGAACTATAATCCAATAGAACACAGACTACACTTCCAGTTGCCGCGGATTTTCCATTATTGCTTAGACTCTCGATTCTATATCTCATATCGAATGATGAATTCCCAATTCTAGAAACCGAAGTACTTACTGTAACTACGTCTGGGAATACTATTGGTGATTCGTAGTCTATTTCTATCCTAGCAAGAATTGGTCCGATATTGGAATCATCATAGAGATTCATCATTCCAATCTCAGAGAAATACATCATTCTAACAGTCTCCATCCATTTTGCAAAAACTGAATGATTGACATGTCCTAGAGCGTCCATATCTCCCCAGTTTACTTTTATCTCCGTTGAAACGGGCCAAATATTACTTTCATTTTCAATGCGATCTACTGACATTTACACCTCTCCTAAATCAATCTTAATTTCTTACCACATCTTTCGAACTCTGATAGAACTGTGTCCAAATCTTCACGGGTAAGTCCTGATGACATTTGCGTTCTGACTCTCGCTTTATCCCTCGAGACCATTGGGAATACTATCGCCCCAACAAGTATACCACTCTCGCCAAGCATACTAGAGAGATCTTTGGCAACTTTACTTTCTCCACACATCACTGGAATTATCGGAGTCTCCGAACGACCAGTGTCAAATCCCATAGATTGTAGTTGCATTCTGAAATAATTGGTATTTTCCCATAACTTCCTCACATGCTGAGGCTCCTCCATCAAAACTTCAACGGCGGCCTTCTGGGCGGCTGCTACTCCAGGTGGTTGACTTCCAGAGAGAAGCCACGATCTACTATGGTTAAGCGCGTAACTTCTCACTAGATCGGAACCCGCCAATATCCCTCCTTGAACTCCCATGGCCTTAGAATACGATCCAATTTCAAAGTCAACACGTCCTTGGAGGCCGAAATGCGCGACTATTCCTTTACCGTCCCCGAGTACTCCCTCGCCATGGCAATCATCGACCATTACCATAGCACCATATTCCTCAGCTACATCTGTAATGTCATCTAGTGGAGCTATGTCCCCATCCATACTGAAAACACCATCGGTTATGATCAGCTTCCTCTCTGCATTCTTATTCTCTTTGAGGGTTCTTTCCAGGGCCTCGACATCATTGTGAGGATATACTGCTCTGCTTGCCTTGGTCAGCCTCACTCCATCTATTATAGAGCCATGATTAAGTTCATCAGAGATGATAATATCTTCTTTGCCTCTGACAAGAGACGGTATCAGGCCAACGTTTGCTGTATATCCAGCTGAGTAAATCAGAGATGATTCCACTTCCTTGAATTCTGCAGCCTTTTTCTCGGCTTCTATATGGATATCGAGAGTTCCAGCTATTGCCCTGACAGAACCTGATCCAGCACCATATTTCCTAGTAGCCTCAATAGCCGCCTCAACTACTCTTGGGTGAGTTGTCAGGTTGAGATAGTTATTTGCCGAAAGCATGATCATATCTTTTCCCTCTACCCTACAATGAGAAGTACTCGCAGATTCTAACACAGGGGGATTCCAATCCAAATCCTGTTGTTTCAGTTGATTTAGTCTTTCTGACATCCAAGACATGTCGGCCGCCATGCCACTCCATTAAGCAGGAGGTACATTGCTCCATCGGAGCGAGGTGTTCATTTCCCATAGGCCTATCCGGCTATATGGAGAGGGGTTCAGTTGAGGTGACTTTGCTTGGAATCGCGCAGGATGGAGGGTTTCCCCAAGTAGGGTGTTTGAAGGATTGTTGCGAAGATGCTAGGCGCTCCCCCGAGCTCTCTAAGATGCCAGTTTCATTGGGGATACGAGGGCCAGATGGGACATGTCACATAATCGAGGCGAGTAGGATGATGGCAGGACAATTTGAGTTATGGAATTCCGTTGGAACTCCAGAATGGCCACCCTCTAGTGTTTCATTGACGCATGCCCATCTTGGGCACACGGATGGCCTGGGATTATTTGGACGTGAAGTGATGGGTTCTTCGGGAATAATTCTTCACTGTAGCTCTTCGATGGGAGATCTTCTAGATTCAACACCTTCATGGTCAATAATGATCGATCAAGGAGTGATTATTCCCAATTATTGGGCCCCTATGGAGCCCTTTGAGCCGACCCCAGGTTGTGGATTTACGTTAACAGCAATTCCAGTCCCCCATAGATCTGAACTGTCGGATAACCATGCTTTGATAATCAGAGGAGATAAAAAAGGCCTACTTTTCATGCCAGATCAGGATTCATGGGGAGAAACCCTGGGGGGAGAGTTGGAAATTCTGGACTGGCTTGAGCGGTTGGAGGTAGATATAGCATTGATAGATGGGACATTCTGGAATTATGATGAGATATCAAGCAGAGATGTTAGTGAGATTCCTCATCCCACTGTAACGGAGACCTTGGGATTGCTAGGAAATAGAAAACAAGGAGATCCTGAAATTTCTTTCATTCATTTCAACCATACAAACCCTCTATTGAGAGAGGGGAGTAATGAAAGTAGATATTTATCGGAGACGGGATGGAGCATTTCTGAGCAAGGCGCAGTGTACCATCTGTGAACTGAAGCGGAACCTTATGAGGGAGATGTATTAGGAAGCGATGTGCTACTACACGGTGCGGTGTCTAGTGGTCTGGGCAGGGCCCATGTTTTCATGGCCCAACCACATTACCAAGAGCAATTCAAAGAAGTACTAGGATCCAGTGCTTGGCCTGGCACACTGAACGTAGATCTGGAAAGTGAGAGCTTGGACCCATACAGGAAATTGAGAGTTGCTTCTGGACTGGATGAAGGGAGCGATGTTGTCGGACTTGAGCCAATTAGGATTCAAGGTTTCGAGAGAGATGGAAGATCATTTGGAGGGGCTACAGCTTTTCATGCTAGTATCTCTGTAGATTCTGAAATATGGACAAAATGTGCCTTACTTATCCCTGACTTAACTAGGCATACCAAAACTGCTGAAATTATCTCTAACTCATTCCTTAGAGAGAGCCTGCCCTGTAATGATGGTGAAGAAGTTTGGATTAGGATAGACCGATTTCTCTAATCCATTCTGAATTAACCAATGTCGACATTTCCAAATTACACAAACCCATCCAATTCTTATGCCCCCTTAGTGAAGATGGTGGCTTTGAGAATATTCTAGTATCGGGGATAGAACCCATTCCAATTCCATCCAGTGCCGAATGATTGATCTCCCAAAGAATCAAACCTCTGGAGCTCCCCATCCCCATATCAATTGGAATATTTGGATTTTCAATAGATTTAGCTAGGAAGTCCAGATCATATTCCCCTGATACGACTCCTGTGATGGCGGAGGCCATTCTCCTGACTTGGTTCCACAGGAAAGATTTGGCAACCACACAAATTCCTATCGGCCTGTTGTCACTATCTAGCCAGGGATCACAACTAATTACAGTCCTAGTTGGATTTTTTCCTTCTTCAAGCCTACAGAGATTAGTGAAGTCATGAGTCCCTACAAAAATTTGACATGCTTTGGTTAGGATATCGACATCAACATTTTCGGGCCATGATTTGATAACTTCGCATCTATAATAGTACTTCCTTGAAATTACTGGACGTGTCGGAGTAGTGGAAGCGACTTTTTTTGCGGCCCATGCCACCAAATCATCGGGAAGGCGATCGTTAAGGGCCCTGATTACTCTTGAACCATCTATAGATGAGATTACTGACTCAGGGAGATCTATACTAGCCAAGTTCATCCTCACGCTGACTCCTGCGTCAGTCCTGCTGGAGAGTCGTAAACAGCCCTCTCTCCACCATCCTATCTCTTTCAGTGACTCCTTCAGAGTACCTTGGACAGTTCTTACATCAGGTTGAATCTGTGAGCCGTGAAATAGGCTTCCATGGTACCCGATGGCGACTAGAAAACAGTCGCTAGTCAGTTGATCTTCCCCCCTATTCCTCTGGAACTAGGTACTCCATCGCCTCGTCTACTGACGAAAAGCCAAGACCTAACATCGCGAACTCCAAAGCTATTGGGATAAATTGCCGAGCGTTGGGATTACTCCTGTCATAATTTGTCTTCATATCTACCAATTCAATCAACGCCTTGGCGGCTTCATACAAGTGGAATGAGACATCTACGTCGTCTAACTCGTCTCCTAGTGACTTCAGCTTCCTGAATTCGCGAACTGCCATTGGCATTCTGTCGAACTCGAGTAGAGCATTTGCATAGGAGGCGAGGTAGTCAGGGTTCTTCGGATCCATGGACGACGCTTTTCTGAAATAGGCAGCTATCTGGCCCTCGTTAATCCTATCATTTCCTTTGTCATCTAGATTTCCATTGGCCTGAATCTCAAAAAGAGCCGCTTCTGCCCAGCCATGGAAACCTGCTGGATCGTCAGGATTGGCGTTCGAAAAAGCCTCGAAAATTTCCATCGCCCCCATGAAATCTCCTTTTGTGATTAGTTGGGCTGCTTGAGTTACTGTGTCTTCCATCGGTCTCCCTCGGGCCTAATCGGCGGCCTTGCAGTTAAGAACGGTGCGGAAGACCACTATGAATTGTCTATCAACTCATTGATTAATGCGTAAACAGACATAGGTTCCTTGATACAGTAAAGACATTCACTTGGATCTTGAGAAGAAGGATTGTTTTTTCTCTGGATGAAAATCCAGCTCAATGGATTTAACAAACCTGATTGTTTAACCGAGTCATTATCATCGGAGATATTTGATTGCATTCCGTCAGTAATCACATGTATATTTCCGAAACCAAATATTCTCCCAATGATCGAAGGCTCAACCTTTAGATTCTCGACCTTCTCAAATGGGATGCCAACCACACTAGTATCGAAGTAAAGGAACTTTTTCCTAATATGGACCCTCTTATCTGTAATAGCATACTGGAATGCATTGCTGTAATGTGCAGTCATGGCCACGGCAGAGATGGAAGAAAATACCCCTAGAAAGAGATAATACCAATCTTTCCATACTGGTATGTGCTCTCCAATAAAATTATCAAATCCATGATATCCAATAAATATTAAAATTGAGTTTATGAGTGTTATAGCGTACCAAGATAAGGGAATTAATCCGTTAATGAGCAACCAAGATGTCGTCCACCCCCCTGATGTGGATGTATTGAGATAATGATTTATTTTTGCGACCAGTAGCATCATTATTGCGAATCCCAAAACACCCGAAATATCTATGATTGCTTTGGCCAGTCCAACTACCAGATTCAGATTAGCCTCCCCCTCGATAACAGTATCATATTTAGCGGCCCAGTAGAATACCAGGTGGATTACTAATACTAATCCAGCTAGAGCATATTTGCCAGACATGGACATTAAAGCTGGGCTTCCATGCCATATTGGAGTCTCTGAGTCGGAAATCTCTGGGAACCTTTCTCTTACTGAATCAAGGTCCAATTTTGATCTGAAGCTGGAAATTATTTCACTCATAACGACACCTAATGTAGAACTCCCCATGCATGTTCTGCATTTCCATGAATCCATTCATAGTCCTGCTCTGTCCTAATTCCCTCGGAATCCTCAAATGTGATTGAGAGTACCTCCAGTGGATATTCATTGTAGGTTAGGTGACTGACCCATGAAGCCCTAGTTGGTTGGTCGAAAATCCATCTTGCTCTACTTACTGCCCTAACTCTGATAGTAGCGCTTGAGTCGTCATTCCAAACCTTGACTCTGAATTCCGGGAGAATATTTCCATTATCATCCAGTAATGCATCTTCAGAGCTTTGCTTGCAAAGCTCAACAGTGCAGTTATCGAAATTCTGAGTCTTTCCGGTCTTTCTATCCTGGAAAACGCCTGTGCCTATATTTGGAGAACGGAAGAAATCCCTCAACCTCCAAGGCTTGTCATCTCTCGCTGACCACATCGGTGTGACGTGTGGCATAAACCAATCAAGATATGATCCATCATTGAAGTGTAACATCCCCCAAAACCATGGAAATGAAGGCGCTTGAACGGAAACCTTCTGGAAATAGCCCGTTCCCTCCAAAACCTCACCATCAACAACTAGCCTGCACTTTGTAGCCTGTAACCTGAGGATATCATATCCCATGCCCAAGAAGTACTCATTATTCTTGTATGTTAATTCACTAGGAGGCCCCCACCAAGGAGTTAGTTCGGCTTCGAACTTACTGGGTGCGCCTCTGGCTACTGCCTCTTCATCACTTGAGAGATTTATCCAGAAGGACTTGTTTCCGGGTGCCATTCCTATTGACATATCTTGAGGAATCAGTGGTATTACCGCTCCTGCTCCTTCTCCTTTGCCCTCCCCTGGCCACAGAGGATGTGTATCTGAAATACTGGCCATCCTGCATTCCCTCATAACCAGAGGCTCAAACATTTTCTCTCCATCAAACCACCAAGCACAGACCATTCCGGGAATAACATGACCTCCGTGGTCATCCACAAACATCCTACCTCCGGGCTTCCACCAGTGCCCACTCACTCTTATTGCGGGCGTTTCTTTTGTTGACCATAATATCATCAATTGCTTTGATCTACCCGGCCTATCGGGGTCTGGGATGAGTATTAGTGCCCACCACCACCACCATGATAAGCGACGAATAGGAGGCATGACGTCAAGCCTCCACAGGGATGAGAAGTCGCCCTTGAAATGAGTATTCTCTTGAAGCATGTTATCACATTATTTCTCTCTTGCTGAAGACTGCACTACCAATGCCTATCATGGAAACAGAGATTCCTATGAGCATGGTTACCGAAGTGAGGATACCTAAATATGCATTACTAGAATTTAGAGTATGAACCGGAGGTGACCAAATCCATTCTAATCCAGTCGCTAGCCCGAAGGCTGATGACATCTGAGAAAATTGAAGAGTATCGGGCCAAGAAACCATGACAATTGAGTCGATTAGCTGTAGGCCCCAGTGAGATACAGAAAGTGTGGCAATCGAAGAACTGGGAGAAATAAGAGTAGTGAATCCCATAGCAAATTCCCATACTCCAATCACAATACACAGGTATACTCCGTACTTCGGCAAGAGTAGCCCTATAGTGTTGAACAGAGAACCATATGCTGCCAAAACAAGTATTGTAGCAATAGCGATTCCAAGCCAAACGGGCAGGTCTCCCACTCTGAGCAGGCTTTCTCCTGGCCCTATTATCGATGTGATTAATCCCATTACCAAAGATAAAGCTAGAACAAAAACTGAGACAACCGCTAGATATCCTAGAACACGATAAAGTATGAACTCCCCCCTGTGAATTGGCTTGGAAAGTAGGTAGTGTAATGTTCCCCTCTCAGTCTCGTCTCGAACTAATCCCAAAGAAAGGAAGAGAGGCAGGAATAGGCCTAGGAGAAGGACGAATGCTATCTTTCCTGTCGCTATTACAAAGGTCCTATGGCTGGCTTCACCCGCATAATTTTCGTCTACTGGATCTTCATCCACGGAAGAGTCGGCACTGATAGAAATGACCTCTCCGGTTCGTGAGTCGATCACCCAAATAACGTCACATTGGATGCCATTTCCATTTGCGTCTGGCCTATGTGGCTCTTCCCACCACATCTGATTCCCTGAGTCATCAAATTGAGTGAACCAATCCGTTCTAAGGCAGTCTCCGTCATCGTCGACTCCCTGGCTTCCTGCAGAACCATCCCAATCGATATCATCCTCATCTATGTACATCTCCTTGGGATCTTTCGGGACGACAAATATTCCAGTGACATAGCCGTAGGATAGAAAGTAGTCCCTTGGAACTGTGATGTTTCCTTCTGCATTGAACTTCCCATTAGTGGCATATGTACCGTCTTCTAGTTGACATGCTGTCGCGAAATCGGGGATCCAATCTACAAATAACTCTCCTCGTGTATCTGGACAATCCGTGACATCGTCCCAGTCGATAACATAGTCCCATTGCCCTCCCTTGTAATCGGTATCTATCCAAGTAGCATCAAGGAGAGTGACTCCCTCCCATGTCTTGTTTCCTGAAATTTCTCGATTCTCATCATTCCAGTCTATTTCTCCCTCGTAGACGTATGTTCCCGACCCTGGGTACTCTTCTCCGTTCCAGTCACTAGTCCCATATTTTCTCTCTTGCCCGAGGGGGTATCCATCTCTATCCTGATCCACACTGTCTCCATCGTTATCTATTGATTCGAATCCTTCTCTTATTGAGTCGACATAGAATGCAAGAAGTAGGACCATCAGGATCGTTCCCAATGCTAAAACTACCCAAGTAGATATTTTATGTCTGAGTTGCCTGATAGTTAACTCAATCACAGCGCCTGCCTTCCTATCCAGTCTGGTCCAGACTGTTTCTGAAAGATCCCTTCCCTGAACGTCCAATCATCCACCTCCTACGAGATACCCGAGTAGTGAGTCCAGGTTATCATCAGGATTCTCAACTGCAGTGACCCTGATTCCAGATTCAATTATTGCGCTAGGAAGAATTTCATGTGCGGCGGAGAGGTCCCCTGTCTGAATTTCCAGAAAACCCTCCTCTGGAAACCTAACACCGTATATCGGCTTTCTTGTAATTAATTCCTTGGCCAAATCTCTAGGAGATTCTGTTTCAAGTAGAATTCTATGAGGGTGTTTATCTAGAAGGCCCCTAATGGCATGTAGATTACCAAGAGCGAGTAGTCTACCATTATGGAGAATCACAATCTGCTCTGTAATTCTCTCTATTTCCTCAAGTATGTGACTGGAAACAATTACAGTTTTTCCACGATTACCTAGCTCTCTGATAACGCTCATTATACTGGTTCTGGCGAGAGGGTCGCAACCATGTAAGGGCTCGTCGAGAATTATCAGATCCGGATCATGAACAAGTGCATGGGCAATCTTCACTCTCTGCCTCATGCCCTTACTATACTTGCCAACTTCTTTGTGACGAACATCACTCAAGCCAACGAATTCCAAGACATGCTCAGCCCTTTCCCTAGCCTCGTCCCTAGTCATTCCATGCAGTCTCGCCATGGTCATAAGGAAATCCAATCCAGTCATCCACTCATACAATGGTTCGGTTTCGCTAACATAACCTACTCTTCTGAAGGGAGACGTGCTCTCCCACGGATCAGTACCGAACAATCTCACTGAACCTTGGCTTGGCTTGAGTCTACCTAGAAGTAGTTTGAATAGTGTTGATTTACCAGCACCATTGGGACCTAAAACACCTGTAACTCCGCCATCTATTGCTAGAGAAACATCATTGAGTCCTATCACTTCTCCGTACCACTTAGAAGCAGATTCAATCATTACAGCCGGGGCCTTTGCAGTCATTCTCTAGTCACCTCCAGAGAACTAACCCTACTCGTGAGTAAAGCCAGTGATAAGGAATTGATGAGTAATATTGAGACGATTGAAAAGGCGAGAGGATAGTCATAATTAGACTCTATTCCAACTAGCCACTGCCCTATATGGGCCAGACCATCATAAGGACTCAATAGATAGAGGATCGATGATTCGAACGTAGACTCGATTAGGAATGCGACCATCTTCGTCCCGTAGATAACTGCCAAGAAGGCTACTGCGGCGAAGAATCTACTTTGACTGATACTGGAAAGTGCTAGGCCAATAGAAGTGTAAGTTAGAACCAAAAGAATTCCCGCTAACAGCCCCCCCATGAAGATGGGAAAGGTATCGATCAGAAATGCCCAACCCTCTCCGTTCAAGACTATTGCACTAGTATAGTAAACCATGTAAGAGAAAACTATCACGAAGCCCAATACTACTGCGCTACTAAGATATTTCATAGCCGTGTAATCTATCCTATTGACTGGTCTTGAGAAGTATATGGCACTCGTTCCGTTTCTACGGTCATCTGAAATCATGCCCCCCACAACAAGTGCAGTAAGGAGCGGCCACATGCAAAGATTACGTGGGAAGAATCCGAGTACTTGGCCCCACAAGTTATACCTGTTAATGCCCCACATCCTGGAAAGTACCTCCCCGAAACCTCCTTGCCCTCCCAATGATGCCAAAAATAGCATTGCTACTGGAGAAAGAGAGAATAGGAATACTATGAGGATAGTGAGTCTGACAATAGGGTGATAGTATCTGTGCCCCTTACTTGAAAATAAACCGTAGACATGGTGTCGGAAGATCGCATAGTTCCTGACCCACCTGGGCCCTAAAGAGCCTCTCCATGGACGATATGTCTGTTCAAATATTGAGCCTTTAACTTCGGCTTTCTGTGCTACTGAAGCCTTTGCCTCATCATCTCCGTCTCCAGATCCAAATGCTGATTCCATCCTGGTCGTGCCACCAGAGATATCCAGTTCGGAAGTCATAGCCCCTCCCCCGTATGGTCGGAAGTCATCAATTCTCCTGTTTCCCTAACTTCTTCGCCTAGCTTATCCATTATCAGAAGGAAAATATCCTCTAAATCTGGCTCATATTCTGTCATTTTCCTAACTTGAACTCCTGCTTTGGCCGCAGATGACAGTATCTCGGTATATGTATCCTCATCGACCTTGGTGACCCTCATATTTCTCCCCATCCTCCTGACAGAAAGTCCTCTTGAAGACAGTTCACTTTCCATCTGAGATGCCCCTCCCCAGACTGAGATTTCTATTTCCTTCTCAACCTGTTTGACCATGTCGTCTATACTCCTGTGGACGACTATCTTGCCTTTGTGAATCATCACAATACTATCACATACGGTTTCTACATCGTCCATTACATGACTACTCATCAGTACTGATCTTCCACCTTCAATTACGGTCTTTCTTAGAGTCTGTAGCATGAATTCCCTGGCCCTCTGATCTAATCCATTAGTTGGCTCATCGCAAATCAGAATCTCTGGATCATGTATTAGCGCACAGGCTAATTTAGCAGCTTGTTTCATACCCGTGCTAAAGGTCTCGATTTTTCTGTATCTCTGATCTTTCAGGCCTACGTATTGCAGTACTTCATGTGCTCTCTGGGTAGCGGCGTCTGGGTTCATCCCCAATAACTCACCAGAATACCTAACTTGGTCAATTGCAGTAAGGCCGGGATCAAGGGAGTCATATTCGGGCATATATCCAATCTTTGAGCGTATCAACTCCCCTTCAGTCCTGATATCGTGCCCCAATACCTTTCCAGAGCCAGAGGTTGTCTTTATGAGACCAAGTAGGCATTTGAAAAATGTCGATTTACCCGCTCCATTTGGACCTAGAATTCCTACAGCGCCATGCGGGATGTCTAGACTAACATCATCTAGAGCTAGGTGAGGGCCATACATTTTCCTCATTGAGCGTGCTGTTATCAGCATCTCATCGACTGCATCGGAGACCATGTATAGCACCCGACTCCCGTAGGGAGTCAATAGGCCCTCTGGAAGGCAACACTTGAATTAATCCCCGAAAATACCAACCACAGATAGTTGATTATGTATGCTCACTCTTTTAAGCACCCATCTCTAACTTTAACCGCGATCCCCTTCTTGAAAGTAGCCATCTCTAATGTTGTTGAAGTGGGAACTCCATGAGCTACCAAATCCCCTTCTTGAGAGACTACTACACATGGTTGTCCGGGAGTGGTATGAGGATCGGCACCAATTATGTAACCATGCATTACGTTACGTCCATCTCCGACGAAAGGTATCGCATCTTCGGAAATCATCACTCTTGGTATACCCGGATAATCTTCCTCCTCAGAAGAGTTTTCTTCATCAAATAAATCTGGGACTCCTGGGTTGAGTGAATACAGAACTCTTGCCCCTTCTGAAGTCAAGGAAATGCCCCCGTCCTTCAATCTTGGAGACAGTACATGTTGCCCATTGAAACTAACATTCACCATCCTATCGGTATTGGATCTTCTTGCTTCCATTATCTCCGATACTTCGCAGAGTTTCTTTGGGTGAACTCCACAGAAAACTGATAATTTGTCAACAATCGAACACCTGTCTAGCCATGTTCTTATCTTACTAATTTCTTCTGAAGATTCTCCTAAAATCTTTGGTGATGAAGTTTTGATAGGAATTTCCTCTAGTCCAAGATATGAAACGTCTTCGAGAGAATTGCTCTGATCGAATTCAACAGACCAAATAGAGTCAGGGCCATCTAAGTGACAGAAAGGAGAGACGTCTTCGAAGGAATAGGGGATTGGCCCCAAGGGTGTAGCTACCAGAACTACTGTCTTGGGATTCTCGATTAGATTCTCAACTATTGAGCCAAGAGCGCTTTCTCTCCAGGGAGGTGGAGAATTTTGGATTATCAGGACTCTTTCTGGAGGTCCAGAGCTACCATCCCACCAAGACCCGGGTAGACGCCACCTCAGTGAGATCAAGGCTAGAAGATGGAGAATGTGTGGCCTGAAAGCTATGTCCTCAGAAAGTGACTCTCCGCCTTTCCTGATGGGATTTGTAGAAGCCATGAGCTCCAGAAGTGTTGAGCCGACTTCTGAATCATCGAGCTCTTCGAGTTGATCCAAAACCCATTCGAAAGCTTCCCTGAGCCTAGGAGAAGCATGGCTTCTTACCTCAGCAAGTTTCCAAATACTTCCATCCCTAATAGCCTCCCTACACCTAGCTAGTTCGGCCTGGGTAACCTCTAGATTGTGATGTGCTAGAATCTCTGATCTTCTTTCTTTGGTCATTTCCAGAACCATTTTTGGAGTCTTTCCAAAGAGCGCGGAAGATGTTACAGGCCACTCATTCAAACCTTGTATCTTTACTGTTCCCTCAGGAGTAAGTATTCTATCGTCACGAGCGAATAGTGCATATGCGGCACTATCGAAGAAATCAACTCCTAAGGCCACAGATAGTGGGAAGAGAAGTGGATGTCCACAACCGAACATGTGTATTGGCTTATCAGGGGGTATTTCCGATCTTGCGGCCAATATAATTCCGAATAACTCTAGATATCTCTGTTGTTCCATCAGAGGGACAATGCCTCCTATTGGATGAACTGCAAATGTCTTCCCTGAATCTTGTACTTGACTCATTAATCTCGCAGATTGAGCTCTTAAATCGTGATGAAGTCCTCCTTGGATTGGTCCATTGAGTAAGATATCATCTCTTGCTTCCAGTAGGGATATATTTGCCCTATCGAAGGTCTCATCTACTGCATGTTCAATTTGTTCCCTACTCATATCGGGTCTTCCGAAAACATCCAACATAGTTCCCACATCAACTCCGATTTCTCTTTGGAATGAAACAATCTCTTCTGGTGAAACCTCAACATCCCCATAGACATACGACTGGAACGTTCCTGAGTCGGTTACTATTGCTCCGGGAAAATTCAATAATTTGTGAATTCCATCCGATTTAGCGGGAATACTAAGCTTCTCATGCTTCCAAATCACATAGGAATTTGTTATCAGAGCTTCGATACCGTACATGTCCCACATTTCCCTCGGCTCTATGGTCCGTAAATTTGGGTTGACCACAGGAAGTAACATTGGAGTGGTGACTACTCCATGACGGGTATGGAATTTCCCAATCCTAGCAGCGCCATCCCTATTGGTTATCTCGAACTTGCCCCAGTCTTGGGGCCGGCAGGGTTCCGGTTCCCGGTTCGAGTCCATGGTTGTGGGTATGAGTTTCCGTCATCAACCCTCGCTAAATCTGGACATCACATACATACTGACTTTTCCATTCATTAGTTCCATTCTAACTTCGTCCCCTGTATTGATTTCCTGAATCGGATCATTCTCAAAACTATGTGCATATGGAGTCCCTAAGAGAGACGCGGCTGGTAGAGTCAGGGGGCAAACATCTCGATTGATAATAGCCAATGGGCCCACTCCTGTGTAAATCAAGCCCATTAGGACGAATGGGGCAACAGTAGAACCTGATCCCTTGGGGTATATCAGTATCTTATCTGCGATTTCTATGCCATCAAGAGGGTGTCCCGGCTCCTCTATTACTCCTGTGTCTCTATTTACGTATCCCAGATATGTAATCGGTACGTCCGTAACGAGAGCCTTTCCTGTTACTGACCATTCATCCTGACTTGGTATTCCGCGTCCTTCAGTAGAAAAATCGCCCTTAGCAACATATTTGGAAGATATTGACTTCTTGACTTTTCCCGAGGAGAGTGTGGGTCTTTCACCGGTAATCAGTGAAGGGTCAAATGCATGGGACACACAGTCTTCGATTTTAGCCACGCTTGTTGGCATCTTGTTAAGTCCACTAGTTAGATAATGCTCTGCCTTTAGCGAGTTGGTTAGTAAGTGATTGTATCGAGAACGGTTGTAAGGAGTCACCTCAGGACAAGTGTCCCTCAGAACCAATGCGCCACCCTCCTCTAGAATATCCAGCGTTCCATCCGCCTCTATCATATCGTAATTATGAGAGCTCATGAAGACCCAGAGTCTATGATCTGGTATTTTCTCACCTAATTCCATCCTCGAACGCATGAATGCAGCGGTTGTCCTGGCTTCTCCAACACTGGCCTGGGGACATCCAATAACTACCAAATCTACCTTTCCCTTGGGAGATAGATCACGATATCTTTCAGACAAATCTGATTCTTTGAAGTTCAATACTCCTTCGTATGATTGAACCGTTGGCGGGTCTGGGGTTAGCCCGTCAGCCCACAGCATCGGACATCCATAATTAGCCGCCGCCGCAGTTAATGCTTTTTTCATCTCAAATGTTGCAGGAGGAAGTCCACTAATCCTTGGCATCGGGCCCCATGGAAGATTCCATTCGGGTTTGATTTGTTTTCCTATCCAATCACCTAGTATACTCCAGTCAGTTATATCTTCCATCTCACACTCAACTTGAACGAATATGTTTGGGATTCTATTCTCATCCATATGTAAGCCCCATTTGGGAGCCCAACCGGTCAAGGCTGTCGCCAAAGCAGAAAGTCCGGATTCCCTATTTGTCACCAGTGAAGTGTAGGAATTTGAGAAGCAAACAGCATTTGATTCGGCCCATGAGCCGATTCCATCCACGTCTTCTATTCCCCTATCGTAGGGGGTGCATGAGAGGGTAGCTTCTATTCCGAGTTCTGAATATGAGTGTACGATTTCGAATTGTTGCTCGAGAAAATCTGGATAGTCTATTCCCATCTCCTCCATCTTCTCATGATCACAACCTGCAGAATTCAGAGTCGTTGGTATAGTTATCTTCCCCAAAGGATCACCAGATAAATCTGCTAAGAACCTCCTTAGTCCATGTCCGCCAGTGATCACGCTGACTCCTGAGACATGTGCATTACTGACCCTGACGAATTCACTGGCCCCCGCTGTTGAAGCCAAATCCACAACCAGCCTAGCCGCCTTCTGCTTGGTGGGGCCATGTTGGCCAACGAGCATTGAGTTCAATTCTGAAGGGACGTCCACACATGGTGACACGGTGGAAGCACCTTCAAGATTAGGTGTAAATGAGAAAATTGATTATGATATGATGATATTTATGCTACGGTGGAGAACTCCATATTATCTACTGATTCAGTCTAGCATAGTCAGTTGCGTAAGCCCGGATGTAGAGGTATTAACACTTGGTATATGATACAACAATGACCCAAATGGTGAGAAGATGGAGATTGAGAAGATTTACGGAATTTATCATGCAGATGGGGGGATCATTGGGGAGCTTTCATACGTCTGGGGAAAGATTACTGGAACGGCACATTGTTCACTCTGTGACATCACACACAAAGGAGTCTCAATGAAGAGAGATTGGAAAGATTTCACTAATGGCCTGGATGTAGATTTTGAGCTTCTGCATCTGAATGAACAAAGTCAGGGGCTCGCTGATTTTACTGCTGGTAAGACTCCTTGCGTAGTTGGTGAGGAGTCGGGTGAAATGAGGATACTCGTCGATGCGGAAAGTCTGGAAGGATGCAATAAGTCGGTTAGCTCGTTCGAGAGTACCTTGAGGTCTTCTTTGGGGCTAGACAAATAAACTACAAACTCAATGGTGGTGCGAAAGACATGGCAGATGAAAAGGATAAGGCTTCAGCTACTTCGGGCGTTCAAGATACGCTAGTCCCAGAAAGAGTCGTAGACGGCCTTCCTACCATGTACTGCTTTGAGACCTGTCCATTCTGCTTCAAGGTCAAAGCACTGCTAGGCAGCAGGGGAATAGAGTACTCAAAGGTGGAAGTAGATCCTACTTTCAAGACACAGTTGAAATGGTCAGAATGGAGCGCTGTACCTGTTTTCGTAGATATCGATGGAACTCAAGTTAACGATTCCAATTACATCTTACACTATATTGACAGCAAGGATTCCAGTAGTTTCCCACGGGAGGGAGAAGACCCTGAGCAAGATGAATGGATGGATTTCTCCAATCTAATTCTCGGAAAGTCGATTGTTGCTGTGATATACAAATCATACAGGACCTCCGTACAAGCCTTAGACTATGTCACTAGGATTGATAACTTCTCATTTGGAGCTAGGTTGGTGAATAAATGGTTAGGTGGAATCATCATGAGGATGGTAGGAAAGTCCAGAGCCAAGATGTTCGAACTACCCCCTAGAGAAAACCTAGAGTTTCAATTAGATCACATGTCCAGTGGGATCAAGAGCGATTATTTCGGCGGGGAAAACCCCAATGGAGCTGACTTCGCAAACTATGGGATCTTGAGGTCAATGGAGGGATTGTATGGCTTTGATATCGTGGAGAGCCACTCTACAGTTTGGCCATGGTACCAAAGGATGAAGATCTCCTCAGGAATATGACCTATTCTTCTGATAGCTTGGACTCAATCTTCGTTAGAATATCCCTAATTTCAATTAGAACATCGCTGGATTCGGTTGTTTGTGTAGATTGTTGAGCTGGCCCGGTTACCAGAGAGTCCCTCTGTCTGAGGACGAGGTCACGGAACTCGTTGGCATTCTTCACCCCAGTCAGTATGAATGGGGCCGCACCAGCAGTCTCGAACTGCATCCTAACGACTCCGAAGGCACTGAGAATGGGGCCCTCATGAATTGAGACATCTGTTAGCTTGTCCAGGGCGATATTCTGCTGCTTCTTGAACATCCAACCCATGCGCATATTGAGCGAGCGTTCTGTGAGGGCCCCACTCATATGTTCGTACTGCTTCTGGTGAACAAGCCACCCAAATGGAATCCAGATCGGCATTAGTATGATTCCGACCACCGAAAATAGAAGTCCCACATTTGCAGACATCCACCAGTAAATGATGATCTTCCTATCGAACTCGACGGCCATCATCTGGCCACTATCGGCATAGCTGGTTTGGGTTTGTGAGAGTTCATCCATGAAATAACCGGGGTGTGGCCCATAATTGAAGTCAGCGGTCACTTCTCTTGAACACTGGAATAGGCTTCATCTTATGCGAATTGGCCTTATTGAGTTCGATGTATCTTGCCATTACCTGTCTCTGCCTTTCACTGGGCTCCTCATCTGAAGGGTCCTCGATCTCCCTCATAGCCCACTCCAGTTCCTCATAGGTAGCCCCTATCTGTTCCTCATCGGTCCTACCATCTGCCCAGAGGCCATCGGTTGGTGCGGCGTCTTGAATTTTTTGGATGACTCCTAAAGCACCGGCGAGTGCGTAGACTTCTGACTTGTAGAGATCGGCGATTGGAGAGATGTCTACGCCTCCATCGCCATACTTGGTGTAGAATCCGACTCCAAAATCTTCGACCTTGTTTCCCGTACCCACAACAATACCATTGATGGCTTCAATACCAGCGAAATTATACAAGGCGGCCATCCTAAGTCTGGCCCTAGAATTTGCCATACTATGATTTGTGAAGTTGTCCCCAAAGGCACTACTAAATGAGTCAAATGTTTCAGACAAATCGATAGTCTCGGATCTTACATTATCCCAGTTTTTTGTCAGCCATGACAAATGCTGATTGGAGAGGTCAAATTGATCCTCAATCTGATGGATAGGCATATTTAGAGCAAGTGTATTGAGTCCAGTTTTGGCGCACAGGGTGGAAGTTACAGCTGAATCTATCCCTCCAGAAACTCCCACTACTAGGGTTGTTATCCCGTTGCTTTTTGCATAGTCTAATATCCATTCAGTAATCTGTTCACCTAGTCTTTCCCAGTCCTGCATGATACATCACCTAATGGCAAGCTACTCCGTACTTCTTGAGTCTCCAGTAGTTGTAGGGCCATGGCGTCAGGAATCCTGCGACCAACATCGGAATTATGACCCATAAAGTCAGCTTGGCCCCTCCAGTCAGAACGACATCAACAATATTCATAGCCGCTTCCATTGAAATCATCGAAATTAGAGACATTCCAATAGCGACTCTGAAAGCTTCGTTCAATGCCATCTGTGCAGATAGGATGAATGTCTCAAGAGCGATAGAGGTCATTATTCCATTGAACATCGCAAGTAGCATAATCGACATTGTAGACCAACCAAGATCATTAAAATAAGGAATAAATTGGAATGCGGCGATGGTTCCGAAGTCTCCGATACTGCAACCGACCAAACACCATTTCGTGTTATGGGCAGACTGCCTCCACACAGGACCGTCTGTCCAGTTGAATGGTTCTGACTCTCCGTCTACAAGATATCCGGACTTCTGAATTGCGAGTTTTATCTCCTCGAAGGTAGCTCCCGAGTGAGTGATGACAGCAGTCCCGGTTACATGAGATACATCTGCAGATGAAACTGAAGCTAGTGAATTTAGAGCTGAAGACACATTTGACGAACAACCGTCACAGGTCATGCCTCCGACATTGACTGTCAGCGTCTCTGTCATATCACGGCGTTGGCGAAGACATTATTGAACTCTACTAGTGAGATATGTCCGAATCTGATAACGAGTCATATTCAATACGATGCCTTTGCTCGCGATGTCATGGTAGTGCCCGAGCCTGCGGGTGAGTTTGATCCAGTTGCCCTGGAGAGCTCCTTGATGGATACTTGGAGAGTGGAGGGGACTTTTGCCAAATCCATTGAGTCAAGGAGAGGGCATGGATCCGCTTTCACATTTCTTGAAGGGCCACCCACTGCCAATGGGAAACCGGGAATCCATCATGTAATTTCGAGGCTGTTCAAAGATATGGTATGCAGATGGAAGACAATGCAAGGGCATGTGGTTGAAAGAAAGGCAGGATGGGACACTCACGGTCTACCGGTAGAGATTGAGGTGCAGAAGCAACTAAACCTAATGTCCAACGAAGAGATTGAAGCCTATGGCATGAAAGAATTCAACGAGAAATGTAAGGAGAGCGTGTGGACTTACGAAGAGACCTGGAGAGAAATGACAGAGAGGATGGGGTTCTGGGTCGATCTTGACGACCCCTATGTAACTCTGCATGACCAATACATAGAGTCGGCATGGTGGTCATTGAAGCAGATGTTCGATAAGGGCCTTCTATTTAGAGGCCATAAGGTTCTACCATATTGCCCTCAAACCGGAACTAGCTACTCTAGCCACGAGGTTTCACTAGGTTACAAAGAGGTTACCGAGCCTGCAGTATTCGTGAAATTCAAGCTTCTGGAGGATGAAGCTTCTGTGTTGGCTTGGACTACTACTCCTTGGACACTTCCGGGCAATGTAGGTCTTGCAGTTGGTCCGGATCTAACCTACTGCAGAGTAAAGATAACCTCTGGCCCGTCTGATTCTTGGGAAGGCAGAGGAGGAGCAGAGGTTGGTGAAGAGTTGATACTGGCCAAGGACCTGATTGGTAATGTATTGAGAAACCACATGGAGGTATTAGACGAGTTTCCCGGTTCAGAAATAATTGGAAAATCATACAAGCCACTTTTCCCCGGGGCCATTGAGGGAGAGGGGCATCCATCTGCATGGACCATAGTAGGGGCGGACTTTGTCACCACTACTGATGGAACCGGGGTTGTGCATACTGCGGTTATGTATGGTGAGGACGACTACAGTCTTGGCATGGAAGTCGGATTTCCAGCGCAACATACCGTGGGGATGGACGGCAAATTTATCCAAGGAACCCACAATGATATTGATGGCAAGTATGTTAAAGAGTGCGATGATATTATCATTGATCTACTGGAGAAGGAAGGGCTCCTTTACAGAGAGCACTCGTATACTCACGATTATCCTCACTGTTGGAGGACCGACCATCCGTTACTGTACTATGCAATGGACAGCTGGTTCGTTAGAATGACTGCAGTGAAAGAAAAGATACTTCAGTACAACTCAGAAGTAGAATGGGCACCTGAGTGGACTGGATCCAAGAGAATGGGGGAATGGCTATCCAATATCAAGGACTGGGCAATCAGCAGGGAAAGATACTGGGGCACCCCTCTGCCAGTATGGATTTGCAAGGAATGCGGGAGCGAACATTGTGTTGGAAGTATAGAAGAGCTCTCGGAAATGAAGACTGAATCCTCGGAAATGCCACCAGAACTACACAGGCCGTATGTAGACGAGATTACCCTCTCTTGCCCGCAAGTGGAATGCGATGGCGAGATGATTAGGGAACCCTATGTAATGGATTGCTGGTTTGACTCTGGTTGTGCGTCATTCGCTCAATGGCACTACCCCTTCGAAAATGAGGATAAGTTCGATGGCTCGTTCCCAGTCGATTACATCTGTGAAGCAGTAGATCAGACCAGAGGTTGGTTCTATTCTTTGATGGCGGTTTCCACTACAGTTTTCGATAGTATCTCCTACCGTAGATGCCTATCTCTTGGCCATATTCTCGATAAGGACGGGAAGAAGATGAGTAAGTCGAAGGGAAATGTCGTGAACCCCTGGGACCACTTCAACAAGGAAGGTGCTGATTCAATCAGATGGTATATGACAACTCAGAGTGCCCCTTGGTCGCCTACGAACTTCGATCCGAATGGAGTGAGGGAGTCTTACGCGAAGATGTTTTTGACATTGTGGAATGTATACAAGTTCCATGCCGATTACGCCTCACTCGATGGATTTGACCCTGGTAATGGAGATACATTTGTCCCACTAGAAGAGAGAAGCCATCTTGACAGATGGATTTTATCGAAGGCTTCATCGATGGCACAGGAATATCATGATAAATTCGTTCGATGGGACTTTCATAAAGCTGGAAGGGATCTCGAGGCATTCGTAGTTAATGATCTTTCAAACTGGTATGTTAGAAGGTCACGAAGGAGGCTATGGAATGAAGTGGATAGTACGGATAAGCATTCTTGTCAGAACACACTCCATGAAGTTCTCCTGATAGTTTGTAGGCTTATGGCTCCTGTCTCTCCTTTCGTATCTGACGCAATACATAGAGGACTGACTGGATCGTCTGTTCACTTGGCGGATTGGCCTGTTGGTTCTGATATTGTCGAGAGTACCCTTCCTCCCGTTGATCCCTTGGTAGAAATGGAAATGGAATTGGTTAGGTCAATTGCTGAAGCGGGCAGGAGAGTAAGGGTAGATGCTGGGAGGAGGCAGAGGCTTCCATGTAGGTCTGGATGGATAGTTGGCGGTCCTGACCTCTCGAGCTTCCATGAAATTCTCTCGGAGGAGCTTAATGTTGAGGAAATCAGCGTCATAGACGACTTGGATACTTTCCAGAAGATCGAAATCGTGCCTAATAGGAAGGCTCTTGGAGCTAAGTGTAGAGCTGACCTCCCGAATGTTCTCTCTGAGTTACAAATGATTGATCCTGAGTCATTACTACTTGAGATTGAGGCTGGAATTGCTGCTGTCGGAGGATATGAAATAAATGACAGTGATATTGACATAAAGAGAGTTGAAAGGGAAGGTTTTGCCGCCGAGACGCTCTCCGGGGATTATGGGGATGTCTCCCTAGTCTTGGATATGGAAGTTGATGAAGATCTCCTTTCCAAAGGCCTTTCCAGAGATATAATTAGGAGAATTCAGGCTAAAAGGAAGGATTTGGACCTAGAAATTGAGGCGACCATAAATCTTAGCGTTTGGATCGAAGACGGTAAATTATCCAATCGAGACTGGGAGCGAGTAGTATCTGAGACTCGCTCAGAGAAAGCATATCTGAACGAGGGAGTGGCTAATGATAACTCCATAGAATTCGAAGTAGATGGAGTGAAGATATCGGTCCATATCGAGAAGACTTGATACTAGTCTATGTCTATATCAGTCGGTTGAAATCTTGCTTCTTCCTCTAGAATGTTTGAGATTTTGCTATGTATCCTGATGGCAGTAATAACTCCACAGAGAATAATGGATCAGGGTCGGTAGAATCCTGATACGCTATGAATGAGCCACCATCTGGAAGGATCCCCATGCTAGCGAAGTCAAATCTGATATCATTTCCTGCTCCTGATGTCGAGTCAAGATCGCCTTGCCCGATATAGGTCCTTGAGTCTGGAACCATACTCTCCGAGAAGTCCCTAACATGCCAAGCTATATCGACATCGGGCCCGGAGGAGCTCTGATACCTCACATTCAGAACGAATAAGTCGTGCATTCCATTGGAGTGAAATTCCCACTCTTCCAATCCTGTGGCCTCTATTGAGAGGTCATAGGATTGGTTCTCCCATGTCTCCCCCCCATCCCAAGAGAGCATATGGGTGAGGTTAGAATTACTCGTAGTGACGCAATGTAGAGCTGTTGATGAGTCAAATGCACAATACTGAGAGGGTAGAGAATTCCCAGCTAAAGTAACCCCTGTCCACCAATTGAGCGAGGTATCGAGAAACGCATCCCTGCCATCAATGAAGTAGTCTGGGAAGTACAGGCCTCCTGAGGGAACCGGGAAAGCCCTCATCTCTTTATGGGGCTTAGTGAAATCCCACTCAGTGCCCAGTTCAGAAGGATCCAGGTCTACTTCCATTATATCCAAATCAGTATCTCTATCTGGGAATCCGAAGTATTCGTAATTTAGTCCATCAGTGGAAATCTGACCTCCTACATTCTGTACTTGATGCCAGAAGTTGGAAATTACAAGACTGGCCCATGGCCCATTGCCGTAGAGTCCGCCGTTAATCGGGCCTATTACCTCGACTTGCCATGAACGATCATAGAAAGGCTCTGGAGTTCTGTTGAAACACCAACTCCACTCTTCGTCTTCGGCGTCATAGAAGAACGCATAGAATTGATCGGCGCCACTCGCACTCGGATATGGGAACCACCCCATGGAAATAATATCCCCATTGGTCGCCTGAACTATACTTCCCTCTCCCAGCCCCTCCTGTCCAGGTACTGTTGGCTTGGGCTCCATGCACCCCAGCTGAGAGAATATTGAGGGTTGATACTCCTGCCATGTATGCCCCCTATCTTCGGACCAAGTAGGGTACTCACCTCCAAAATTCATTATCCAACCCTCCTTGGTAGCGGCGAGGTAGTGCTCACAGCAATTGCCTCCCTCGACATTCCCAAAAACAGCCCATTTGTTGCCAGTCTCGTCCCAGATTTCATCTGAGAATGGCTCTCCTATTGTGAAATTTCTCACACATGGAGTACTGAAACAGGAGTCTGTGTGACTCATTGGATCATCGATAAATTCCATTTCTCCATACCATTCTGGATAGGGGACACTCAGATTCTCAATAATTGCATCATGTATACATCCAGACAGGGAAACGGAGGAGAACATGATTGTAACGAGTGCGACACAGGTTGCCCTAATGCCAGACATGAAGCTGGGCAGAAATAGTGCTATTTCGCACTTCGCCCTCAATGCTCCTGTATAGTTGGGTTGAAGTCATATCGTTCCATCGGCATATCATGCGCGCCGGGTCACTTGTCGTGACTGCCTTGTTGATTCTAGTCGTATCATCGCCGATTACCACTACTTCAGCGCAGGGAGTGGGGGATTCGGTCATTATCAACGAGATATACGTATCTCCAAATAGCGAGGAGTATGGAGGGATAGATTGGAATGGAGATGGAGAAATTGGAAGGTTCTCTAACCAGTTCCTAGAATTGCACAACCCTACTGATTCTGCTATAGATATAGGGGGATGGTGGATAGATGACTTGGAGAACGGCGGTTCGCCAATGTGCAGTATAGCTTGGGGGACTATCATTGAGCCTGGTGCCTATGTTGTATTCTATAGGGCACAGACCAATATTGAGTTTGACTACTGGGAGGGGGATACGGTCACAATTAGCAATGGCGAGGGTTTGGAGATAGACTCTGTAAGCTATCCTTCGGAAGACTCTGACTTTGGGACCCCATATGGCTATGGGAGCGATGGAGGTTGGGCAAAGCTATCCGATTCAACCCCTACTCCAGGAGGAGCTAACGATCAAGAATGGGTCGGCGTTAACCATCTGATGGGGAACTGCTACCCACCAGAGGATCATATCCACAGAGGAGAGTATATCTTGGAAGGCAGAGTAGTAACTATGGAATCCCAGACTGATGTTATCGATGATGGCAGGATACTCATACGAGATGGGGTCATCGAGGAGGTTTGGAGTTCGTCGGAACCAACTCCAAGTTCAGCCGAGGGAGTAGTTTCAATACCTACTAGTGGTACGATTTATCCAGGATTCATAGACCCTCATAACCACGCTCATTACAACATTATCCCACTATGGGACCACGGGACTAGTGGTTGGCAGAATAGGTATCAGTGGCAGGCTGATGATGCATATCGTGATGCCAAGGATGTGGGCTGCTCTACATCTGATTCATCAACTATGAGATTCGCAGAATTGAGGGCTATTGCAGGTGGGAATACTGCTATTCAAGGAAGCTCAACCTCAAACAAGGATACTTTCCAAACAATGCTAGCTAGGAATATTGAGTACTACAACTTCGGAAAGGACCAAATCCATACCAAGGTGACAGAAATTGAGTCTGACTATGAAGGCAATCACATCAAGCAAGGCAACTCAAATGGCAATCTGGATGCATGGTTCATACATTTGGCGGAGGGCATCGATGAGTCCAGTAGATCGGAGTTTGATGTCTTGGTCCAGAATGACTTGCTCGTGGAGGAGATAGTCATCATCCACGGAACGGGACTGACCCAACCTGAGTTCTCTGCTCTGGGCGATATAGGAGGTAGTCTCGCTTGGTCACCGACCTCGAATCTCCTACTATATGGGGAGACGACTGATATCTACACTGCCAAATCAGAGGGAGTGAATATCATGATTGGACCTGACTGGAGCCCGTCAGGATCTAAGAGCTCTATGCACGAACTGAAGATTGCTGATTGGTGGGACAGGAATGTTCTTGGAGATATTTTCTCCGATTATGAGTTGGTTCAGACGATTACTACCAATGTAGTTGATGCTATTGGATGGTCTGATCACACTGGTAGAATCCAGAGTGGCCTTGCCGCGGACTTAGTTGTCTTGGATACATTTGAAGCCGACCCATACAGGAACGTGATTGAAGCGATCGATCCCGATGTTAGATTGGTAGTCGTGGGGGGCCTGCCAGTGTTCGGCGATGTGGATATCATGCAGGCATTGGATGATGAAGTCGAAATAATACAGGGAGATGGATTTAGAAAGGCTGTTGATATTACCTATGATGGAGTTCCCGAGGCTCAGCAGACCTTCTCAGAAATGATGGAATATCTTAGCGGGTGTAACGAGGGAAAGGACGTTCCCATTGAATATCTATTCACCATGGGCGATGACCGTTATTTCGATGTCCTGAATAGGACTCCTTCGTTCCAGAATGGAAGGAGCATCGATTTGTGGACAGAATTCTATGACGTTGAATTAGATGAAGACGGCCACAGGATTGGAGGGACTGTTGGCGGAGCGGACCCTATTGCTACGAATATTTCGCAGGGAGGGGGAGAACCAATAGTACCTCGTCCAGTGCTGCCAGACTTCTTCAATAGCTTTGGACCAAGAGGGGGATACATAGCTCATCCGACTTCTCTGGAAGAGGGGGTCCATCTGGAGGAGTGCCTCTCAGAACATCCATCGCTAACAGATAGGGATGGAGAGCAGGTTCTCTGTGGCTCGATACTTATCGTAATGGAAGAAACGGAGGAGTGCATCATTTCAGGGGAGTCCTCTTTCTGTATGCTAGACGTATCTGAAGCGTTCACAGTACCTGGAAGGATATGTACCGATGCTGGAGTCTATCCCGAGGAAGTTAGTTGCAGACACAATGTGGAGTACGTACAGAACACCGGTACCGAAGATCCTTTGCTGGGGGAAGACCAGGGAAGTAGTGATGGATTTTTCACTCCGAGTGTCATAGTGGGAATAGTCCTTCTAGTCTCTTTTGTGGCCCTCTTCAGAAAGACGGTGTTCGGGTCACTGATACGAGAAGATGAATGAGTTGGTAGAATTATACTAGCTTATTCTCCATTTTGTGCCATCTGGGCTATCCTCAACTACTACTCCCATTTCAGTAAGCTCATCCCTTATCCTATCTGACTCTGGCCAATTTTTTGAAGCCCTCGCAGATTCCCTCATCTCTAGTAATGATTCTACTTTTGATGATATTTCGGATCTCCTCGAGATTTTTTCCTCATGTAGAGAAATCGCTACACTTGGAGTTGGCAGAATTCCCAGAACTTCTCCCGCAAATTCCTCTAGCCACTGCACATAGGCTGACATCAGATGAGTATCGTTCTCGTCTGAGTCAATTAACGATGTAAGTGATTTCACTACAGACTGAATCTCTACCAGAGCAATACGGGTATTGAAGTCGTCATCCATACCGGCCCTGATTCTACGAGTGGCTTCGTCGAGATGTTCAATTCCTGAGTAGTCATTCCTGATTCCTTCAGAGTAGTATAGGGCTTCCGAATATGAGCTTAGCAACCTACCATGATGAGAGATTGAGTCATCGATCATGACGGAATTGAAATCTACAGGCTGTCTGTATGGCGCATTAATCAGAGCATATCTGAGTACAAGAGGTTCGATTTTCTCTAATGCGTCACTGACTGTCCAGAAATTACCAACAGATTTACTCATCTTCTCTCCATCGATATTTATCATTCCATTATGTAGCCAATACTGGACTACTGGATCATGACCCAGACAACATTCAGACTGGAAAATCTCTGCCTCGTGATGAGGGAATACCAGATCTGAACCCCCTCCATGGATATCGAATTTCTCCCCTAGGTGCTTAAGTGACATTGCTGAACATTCAATATGCCATCCTGGTCTTCCATTTCCCCACGGACTCTCCCAATTGGGCTCTCCTTCCTTAGCTAATTTCCAAAGTGCGAAGTCTCTATGATCCCTCTTTCCTGAACCAGTATTGTCGACCCTGCCCCCGGCTCCTTTCCTAACCATGTCCAATGTCTGTCCGGTTAGCTGGCCGTATTTTTCCGGAGCTGTGTCTATCTCGAAATAAACGCCATCCTCTGCCTCATAAGCGTGTTTCTTATCAATCAAATCTTGAATCATCTCAATTATTTCTGGAATGGTTTCAGTAACTCTAGGATATGCGTCAGCCCTTAACACATTGAGAGCATCCATTACGGTGAAATAATCATCTATATTCCTGTTAGCCACTTCAAGAAAGTTAACGCCCTCCTCAAGAGAAACAGAGATTATCTTGTCATCGATATCTGTGAAATTTGAGATGTAATTGACTTTGAATCCACTCTTTCGGAGCCATCTGACAATTATATCGAATGCTATGGCCTGTCTAGCATGCCCTATGTGGCTAGGGGAATAGGGGGTTATGCCACATGCATATATTCCTACTTGGCCCTCAACCAGGGGCTTGAAAACACGCTTTGAACGCGATCGCGTGTCGTAAACCCTGAGCGTCATAGTGCCTTCTAGAGGGGTTGCCATCATCAACTTCTCGCAGCTTCTACGAGTGCGGCGAAGAGTAAGTCATGCCCATAACGCTCGGGATGCCATTGAACGCCTAAGCAGAATTTCTTATCCCTTCTCTCGACTGCTTCAATCAAACCATCGTGCCCAGCTATTGCTGATATTGAGAGTGATCCGGGATCCGATACCCCTTGGTGATGTGTTGAGTTAACTGAGAAGGACGTACCCATCAAACTGCAAAGTAGGGAGTTCTCTTCGACGATTACGGAATGTTCTGTCGAGATCCCATCATAGCCTCCGTGACCCTCATGGCCGGGCGTATTATCCAGATGCTGATGAAGAGACCCGCCATGAGCTACACTAAGAATCTGCATTCCCCTGCAGACCCCCAGTAAGGGCAAATCTCTTTCCAGTGCTTCGGAAATTAGGCTGATCTCAGTTTCGTCTTGATTGGGATAAAACTCTACTGTCATTGGCTCTGGTTTTTGTCCGTACTGCTCAGGAGAAACATCGGGGCCGCCTGAGATAATGAGGCCATCAATAGCCCCCAACAAGACTGTCATATCCCCAGCTGGAGGGATTATCATCGGAATTCCTCCTGCCCTCTCTACTGCTGAAACATAAGCTGAAGGAAGAATTGCTGCATGCCTGCTCCAGTTTCCATAAACTGTGTCTCGCATGAAGCATGTTATTCCAATGACTGGACGCAATCAAACACCTGAAGATTCTCTTAGTTTCCGAGCGTGTCTGAATGACATTATTCCGGCGACCATGAAAGTTATTCCTAGAACAACTAAGATTAGATGAGAGCCGATGGCCAGCTGAGATTTTCCATCGATATCCAGAAGTCCCTGTGCACCTCCGAGAACCATTAGCAGTGCGAAGACCATGGCAGCGTGCATATAGTGGTGTAGATTGGACTCATTCCAATCTGCTAGTAGGCCCAAGGACAGTAAAGGAAGACCCATGAATGCCGGAATCATTGCAGTGATAGAGGGAGGATCTGAGCTCTGCGTAAAATAAGCTATAATTCCCCATACTACCAAGATTCCTCCGAATAGTTTTGCAAGATTAGTGACTGACATTCCCATGAATGTGAAGGTGCCTTCCATGGTTCTGGCTTGGAGGTTTTACTTATGACACTCACTGAGGACGTGGCAGAATAAAAATCGATCAATCATACCAGATCGGAAATTGATGAGTCCCATATTCTTGCCTTTCCAGTCCTATTTTTAGACTTGTCATGTATCTCCAGATCACGTGCAACGATCTGCTCCCATAGTAGCTCTGCAACATCGAGAACTTCCATATCAGAACCTACTGCATCCAAACCATCCTTGACCATGACTGAACAGAAGGGGCAACCAACTGCTACAGTGTCACATCCTGTCTCAGCAAGTTCTGCCGCCCTAATCTCGTTAACTCTCTTGTCGGCATCTTCTTCCATCCACATCTGAGCACCACCTGCACCGCAACAGAATGAGTCCTTACCGTGCCTCTCGGGCTCGGCGTCAACGCCCCCTATTACTGATCGAGGAGCGTCCACGATATCCCCAATCCTTCCTAGGTAACAGGGATCATGGAATGTGATACTGCGCCCATTCTTTTCTGCCTCTGGAAGTTTTCCTTCTTGCTGAAGCTTGGCGATTATCTCAGAATGGTGAAATACCTCCAAGTCTTCTCCTCCAAAATCTCCGTATTCTTTCCCTAGAGTGTGGAAACAATGTGGGCAAGATGCAACAATCCTCTTGACTCCAAGCTCTTGGAATGTAGACATATTTGTCTCGGCTAGCATCTGGAAAAGGTATTCGTTTCCTGCCCTTCTGGCAGGGTCTCCAGAGCATCCTTCTTGCATTCCCAAGATTCCTACGTCCAACCCAGCCTCCTTGAGTAGAGAGATGGTAGATCTAGCCACCTTCTGGTTCCTCTCATCAAAACTAGCTGCACATCCTACGAAGTAAATATACTCGGCTGGCTCTCCTACCTTAACTCCTAGATCTGAAGCCCAGTCAGCCCTCTCATGCGCCCCAAATCCGTATGGATTAGATGCTGACTCTATATTTCCCATTGCCGTATTAAGGACCTCTGGATACTCCATAGTCTCCATCATTGCGTTCCTTCTTAGATCGGTTAGCTTTGGAACATGCTCAATGTACAGGGGACAAACATCAACGCAAGCGTTGCATGTAGTACATGCCCAAACTGCCTCCTCTGTAATCCTCTCGAGCATTGTTTCATCTGGTTGGCCCCCGGACAGAAGAATCGGAGCGTGATCATTTGCGTAGTTCCTTACATCATGGATAACTTGCATTGGATTCAATCCCTTGCCAGAAGCATAGGCGGGGCATACGTCTTGGCATCTAGCACAGGAGGTACATGACCAACCATCAATGAGTTGTCTCCAAGAGTACTGATTGTAAGTGCTGACTCCGAATGAGTCAATATCTAAATCTTCCAGGGGTACTGCCTTACCGTCATCTCCAGTTGCTAATGGCCTCATCCTAGCCATGGGACCAGCATCGTGGAAGAAGACATTTGGGACGGCCATGACTAAGTGCATGTGCTTAGACAAAGGAATCAAGAACAGGAAAACAGAGATTGCCAGCATGTGGGCCCAGTATGACAGGATTACGGTTTGCTCCGAAAGTCCTTGTTCCGAGAACCAGTACCCGAGTGGCTCCCAAAAAGAACTGGGTGACTCAGCTGACTCCACTATGAAAGAAGTAGTAGTGATGGTGAAAATAAGCAGTAGAATGACGTTTCCCTCAAGCTGAGATTTTCCCTTCAGCTTCTCAGGAGTGAATACAACCCTGCGGGTTAGAGCACTGACGCAACCGACAAGAGCCATGAAGTATCCCAACTCCACCATTCCATTCCAAGGCCCGACTAAAATTGCTGGCAGTACCTTTCCAGAAAATGCATTAGCAGTAGCTAAGTCCAGCATGTCCGATGCTAACATTAGGAAACCCCAGAACATCAGAACATGCATAGTTCCTGCGACCTTATCTCTGAGGACTTTCTTCTGGAATAACCATCCAGAGATGAATTCACTGATCCTGGTGCTCCATGAATCAAACCTGTCATCGGAAGACCCGAGCATTACCAATCTAGTAGCCTTCTGAACTTGATAAGTGAAGAATCCAATTGATATGAATCCGATGACTAACAGAATATGCCAACCTTCCAAAGGCCCGTATGACTGAAGTAATGGATGTTCCAGATTATCCCCTCTGTGCTTACTAGTACCCCTCCCAAACAGTAGTTGGACTTGAAGGAACCGATGCTATTGATCTATGCCAATGCTCATTTCCCTTGACTACGGGCGAGGGACGTGGCAAGAGCGTTCGCACCGGGCAAATGTATCTTGTTTGGAGAGCATGCAGTGGTATATGGGCAACCTGCAGTTGCTGTTTCAATAGAAGCTGGCGTAGAGGTTTCAATATCTGAGTCAAACAGGTGGAGCTTAGAAGGAATGCCATTTGAAGCTTCAAAGCACCCTCATATCTCTCATATACTAAATGATATCTTCCAGTACTCCGGCCCCCCTCTAGAAATAGATATCAAGAGTAGTCTATATTCGGCGGCTGGACTTGGTTCATCGGCGGCACTGTCTAATGCTATGGGTGCGGCCTTGCAAGAATTGGTAGATCCAGAATCTACACTTGACTTGATTTCACTAGCTAGGATGGGGCACTCAGCTGAGGCCAATGCCCAGAAAGGCAGAGCCAGCCCTACTGATACGGCAACAAGCGCTCTCGGAGGATGCGTTGTAGTTTCAGGGAGCTCCCCCGCTGGAACGAAGCATATCTTTGATGCGACCCTAGAAACTCCCGAAGGTAGCAGAAATTGGTCAATTAGCAAGGTTGAGATGCCAGAAATAGAAGATGTGTGGCTAGTATTAGGATTCACTGGCATAGGTTCTCCTACTGGGGATATGGTAGCAGGGGTGTCTGAATTACTCAAGTCCGACCCACTAAAGATGAAGGAAATAGAAGCTATTGGGGAGATTACTTATTCTGGCCTGAGAGAGCTTTCATCGGGAAATATGGAAGAAGTTGGTCGGGCCATGAATGAGTGTCAGGAAAGATTACGTAAAATTGGGGTAAGTAGTCCAGAGCTTGAAAATCTTATTTCAGCCACAGAAAGTCACTCTCTGGGAGCGAAACTGACAGGAGCTGGTGGAGGCGGATGTATGGTCTCACTGACTAGAAATCCCCAGAGAGTAGCTGAATGTATTGAAATTGCTGGGGGCAGACCTCTGGTATCGAAGTTTGGTTCAGGTGGAGCCAGGATTGTGGCAGAAGAAAATTGAATACAGGACATTTCTTACTGATAATGACTGATATCTTTTATAAGTAGAATATAAGTGCGGGACCCATGCTAAGCGATGAAGAACGCCTAACCGTAGTGAATGTTGTAGCGTCGACAAGAGTTGCCGAGGAGCTTGATCTCCCGGATATAGCAATTCAGTTGAATTGTGAATACGAGCCTGAACAATTCCCAGGAGTTGTCTACCGTGTTGTAGATCCCAAACTGGCTATACTCATGTTCAGATCTGGCAGAGCAGTGTGCACTGGCGGTAAGAATCAGCAGAATATTGAAACAGGAATCGAGAGGATGATTGGCGATCTTCGCGCTGCGGGAATCTCAACATGGGATGTTGCCGATGTGGATATTGAGGTTCAGAACATGGTTGCGACTTATTCTCTCTTCTTCCCTGAAGATTACACTGGAGTCGCTAAGATGGATGATATCAACACCAAGGTTATCGATGATGCTGGTGGAATCAGAGCTGCTACTGACGAGGAAGTTGAGAATGAGGACTCGAGAATCAGGGGAATCAAGCAAGGAGAGCCCTTAGCTGCACTCCCTAGAAGACTGAATCTCAACAACCTAACTTTCCATCTTCCTTTTGACAAGGTAGAGTATGAGCCAGAGCAGTTCCCGGGTCTAATTTACAGGTTAGATTATCCCAAGGTAGTTTGTCTGATTTTCGGAAGTGGCAAGATGGTCATAACCGGAGCAAGGGCAAAAGATCAGATTCTAGAGGCTGTTCAGTTCATTCAGGATGAGTTAGCAGACCTTCCTGATTACAGGGCTATGTAATCAAGACCTTACAGTCACATTGATTTGTAGCATCTCCATAGGAGATGTATGAGTAAGTCACTCGCGTCAGCACTTATGGTAGTTATTCTTCTCTCTTCACAAAGCGTATTGATGTTCTATTCCGATGAAATGGAGAGTATGGATGAAGACAGTTTGAAGCTAGAATCGGTAGGTAGAAACATTGCGATTACAGATGTTCCAACTTGGCAGGTTGGAGATAGGTGGGTATATGACGGCTATCTTGATGTTGGGGAATTCGTTAGCTCTTCGGGCGTATCCACAAATGTACAATTCCTGACTGGTACGCTAGATAGGACAGTCACGGATACCTACACAATGATCGTTGATAACCGTTCAACGCTGGTTTATGAGGCGGTATCTATCGGCACCTATGACGCCCAGAATGTGGATCTAGATGGAAATACTGGTGATTTAGACATAGAGATGCAGACTCTGGAGTTAGTTCGTGCATCCGACTTGGCCGTTATCGAACAGGAAGCGACAATAGACATAGACTTTGGATACAGAATTTTCTGGTGGACGATAGACATCGATGTAGCAGAATTGACTATTACTCAGACATACTCCCCGCCTACAGAGGGATATGACTTCCCCCTTACTGTCGGGGACTACTGGTCATCTAGCTATTACCAAGAGACTGATTATCAGGGCTCTAGTGACTTCGTAGACATACCTGATGATAGTCAGTCCGCTGAATCTAGAAGCTGGCAAGTTATGAGTAGGGGTGCACCAGGTACTTCTTTTGCCTCCTGTCAGCAATCATACAATGTGACGACCTTCGATTCTAATGGTTCAGCGGACGGATACAGGTGGTTCTGTCCAGCAGTTAGAGGGGATGTTTCATCCAGTACAGACATAATTGATGGGATCAATGCATTCCATGAGCTGGAGACTTACCAGGCTGGAAGAAGTAAGCAGATCTCGATTGAATTTGAATATCCCCTTTCTCCTTTGGACTTCGATACATCGGCATGGGCAAATGTGACTCAAAATGGACAACCTGTTTCAGGGCAGGAGCTAGAGTTCAGATACGGAATTGATGGCGATATAAGGACCGTCACGACCTCGGCAAATGGTTCTGTCAATATTGCATTCAATACAGGCAATTCTGCCGATGACTCCACCGGTGGCAGTGAAGCTGGGAGTCATGGCGTAATTGCATGGATTCCCTCTCAGAAGATAGTTGGCGCTTCAACAATAACAATCGATCCAAATGTCAGTACTATTGATTTGGTCGCACTGACCGAAGGAGTCACGGTTGACAGGACTAGGGGGCAGTCTACCACTACTCTGGCTTCTTCTACAGGCTTCAATGCAGTTCCCGGGGATATTCTAAAATTCTATGTTCCCATTCAGAACAGGGGACTGATGACCTCTCCCTCGACGACAATGAATGTTGTTTCCCCTGATGGATCAACTCAAACTGTTCAGGTCCCATCTCTTGACAGTTTGGAACAGGCGGTAGTAGAGGTGAATTGGACTGTACGAAATTCCCATCCCATCGGAGAAATCACTCTTTCTTTCCAAGTAGATCCTGATGCGTTGATTTCCGATGATGGAGACAGGACGAATAACAATGGGGTATTTTCTTTGTTTATCGGAAGGCTTCCGATCGTATCTCTGGATATGCCAACCCAGTCCTTGACTAAGTCCGAAGTGGTGTTGGACGGTAGTGTCTCTTATGATGAGGATGGAGGGGATTTGTCTTGTATGTTCACCATTTCGATGCCGGAAGGAAACTCCGTTTCTTCTACAGAGGAAGATTGTATCTTTGAGCATACATGGGATGATGACGGTACTTACGATGTCCAGCTGTCCGTTACAGATGATGAAAACGATGAGGTAGTTATTGTTCAGAGTATAGAGATTCTAAACAGGCCTCCTGAAATCTCCATTGGTTCCGAGTATGAGTGGACCTACGTCCTCTCCCCTCTACAATTCAATGTCGAGGAGCGTAGTGATGTTGATACTCAGACTCCACAGGCTCCAATGGATATACTATGGGACTCTACATACCCCTGTGACGAAGGTCAAGTTGGAGTCTATTGTACTGTAACTCCAGAAGTTGAAGGCAACTATACCATCAGAGTCGAAGCCGTCGATGATGATGATGACATAGGATACTCAAACAAAACAATTGAGGTCAGGAACATTGCACCCACTAATCCTCGTGCTGAGATTTGGATGGGAGGAAATAGAATGATACCAGATAGTAGGGGCGTCTACATGGCCAATGAGGGAGATTTATTGATTTTTGAAGGATTTGCGGATGATTCTCAGAATGACCTGAGTACCCTATTTCACATTTGGAATCCCGATGCAGAAAATAATCCAGAGCTTACCATCAACTATGAGGGCAGGAAAAGCACTGTTGAACACACATATCACACATCTGGGTTGCATCTTGCAACCCTTCAAGTGGTAGATAATGATGGAGCTAGCACTGAATCTCTGATCGTGCCCATAGAAATCCAGAATATCGATCCCCAAATCACTCCCCTGGCCCCTCCGCTTCCCGCCGCTGAGGATTCTACTGTATCTATATCCGTAAGTACGATTGATACGTCAGGAGATATGCTAACGCTCAGAAATTGCTTCGATTTGGACCCAATGACCGATTCTGATGATTCAGGAGGATCCTCCGACGATTGCGATCTGGAGTCCAACACACTGGAGAGATCCTGGCCGGATGCAACTACTGCCCCTACAATGATTGTGTTTCACGTGACAGATGATGATGGAAGTACGGCGATGATAGAAATTCCGATCGATATACGAAATGTCAATCCGGATCCAAGAGCTTCTCCAAGCACATTCTCTCCAGTGGAAGGGGATGTTGTTTTCTTTAGCGCCAATGGAACTACTGATTCTTCGTATGACATGGAAAATCTACTTTACAACTGGGACATGGATACATCAGTTGACAGTGATGGAGACGGCAATGCGGCCAATGACATTGATATCCAGGGGAAGTGGATCGAGTGGACATTCACGGGCTCTGGCAGTAGAACTGTTAGCATGACAGCCGTTGACGAGGGTCCCGGTTCCTCAATTACCCTTACAGTTATTATCTCTGAAGCACCATTCAGCCTAGGGGATTTCATGGCTTCTTATGGCTTAATAATCGTGATAATGTTGATTGTTTCCATTGTTGGAGTGGTTTTTGTAATCAGGAATAGGCAGAGTAATGTTCAGCCCTTAGATCCTCAAGTTGATCAAACTAGTAGATTGAAGAAGGTATCCGTGGACGATGCATTTGATGACCCGGAATATGATCCATTCGATGATAGAAGTAGAAAAGAAGGTCCAAAAGCTGGACTGAATGATTCAAGCGAGGACCTTTCTGAAACTCAGACCGAGGAGGAAATTGAGTCTATTTCACAGGAGACTGTGATACCTGACGATGTAAGTAGAATTCTTTTGGATGAGGAAGAATCTGAAGCAGAGGGGGCTCTCGAGGAAGATGACGAGGAAGATTCACAGGAGGAGGTCTCGGAAAGTGTCGCTATGTCCCTAGAAGAGGCTCTGGATGATGAAGACATAGAAGCACTCTTTGAGGAGTAGCTCTCGGGCGCCTCGTGGCAAACCTGTTTAGACTACTCGGACTGCCTGACCCGTCAAAGGCTACTGCCTCTAAAACTAAGAGGAAAACGATTTCCACTGATCCCGGCCCACAGGAGGGGGATCTACATATTGACTTAGGTGAAATGAAGTGGTCGGAAAGAACACTTAGGCATACTCCAAGCGCATCCAGAAATGTAGTCTATCTGAAACCGGATGGATTGCATAGACTATCTCTTGAAGGAATGTCATTACCGCTTTCCAGAGGATGCATGGTAATCGTAGACCTGGGGTCTCTAGCTCATATGCCAAGTCAGAAGGACGTATGCAAGAGAAGGGTCCAAGAAATGTCAGAGAGACTCGGACTACATGCTTTCGCAATAAACGAGGATGATTCATTGCTAATGGTACCTGGTGCAATGATGAGAGTGGATACGACGAAATATGACCTAGGAATAGGCGGGAACGGTCACTTGTCTGAGTCCTGATCATCGGGTTCGAAATCCACAGGTCCGTCCTCCAACCAAGAATCAAGGTCCCCAGCTGCGACTTCCTCTGCAGCGTGTTCAGTAAAATCTCTGTAAACGGTCCACTTGGCTATGGTTTCTTCATCCTCTCCTCTCTTTCTTTTCCTGCGAATGGACTCATTAGCATAGATTACACATCTCCTGAGGAACCTTTCGACCAAGTCCCTTCTTTGGTCGGATTCCATTATATCACTCAATTCCTAAATCCGTCATCAGCTGATCAACGTGGCCCTTTGTTTTGACTTTGTATCCAACCCATGATAGTTTACCTTCTTGAGTGATTGCGAATGTCGATCTGAGAGTACCCATGTATGTCTTCCCATACATGCTCTTCTCCCTCCATGTTCCATACATGGTATGCAACTCCGCGCCCTCATCCACGATCAAGTCAAATGGCAGATCGTGTTTATCAATAAATTTCTCATGTGATTTTGCGGAGTCAGTAGAAACACCTACTACAATCCAAGACTTATCGGAAATTCTGCTAAAGTTATCCCTGAAATCACAAGCCTGCGTTGTGCAACCAGGGGTATTATCACGAGGGTAGAAGTAAAGAATGACTCCCTTTCCAGAATCTAAAACCTGTGAAAGAACGAACTTGGATCCATCTGTCAAAGGTGCTTCAAAATCTGGTGCGTCATCTCCAACCATCAATGTGACTACTTCGCTCATGTTACTCACTCTACTGCTAGGTTCTTCAAGCCTTTTCTCTGTCAATATGAGAATTGACTATGATGCTAGTGGGCATCTTTGGCGGACTACTAAATCCAAATGGCTTGGAGAATGATGTTTTTCCAATTTTTCCGAAGTTCGAATCGGGGCTTTTTGCCTCTGCGTGAAAAACTCTTGAAATCCCTCTTATTGAGTACCATTCCCTGCTTCCATCCCTAGCTATCCCATAGGTACTTGAGCCAAAAATGGTTTTTCCGAAGAGGTTCTCGACGGAAGAGATGAACCATAGTGGCCTTGGAAGTGGGAGCGGCAATGATACTCCCCAAGACATGGAAACTTGTAGATAATCCGTCTTAATGGAAACTGCTTTTCTCTTCCTATTTACGATTATTTCGGTTACTACTACCTCATCAAAATAGTACAGTGAGGATACAAAATCAGCATGCTCGGGAGAGGGCGAAAGTAGTACTCTGCTACCGTCTGGTTTGGACCACATTATGTTGGTGAAGGACCCCAATGGCGACTCTATCCAGTCGCCAATTACCAATGAGTCCCCACTTTCGAAGCCCGATGAAGTAATCCTGCCACGAAAAATCATCAAATTACTACCTTCCTTGTCTAATTCTCTTCTTTGTGGCTGACCACGAGCATATAGGACACTCTGACAGGTCATGATTCCTAGCTGGGCAATACTCCCTTCCGAAGTAGATTATCTGGAGGTGTCTTCGATTCCATGTATCCCTTGAGAAAACCTTCTTCAGATCTCTCTCGGTCTTTACTACATTAGTCCCATTGGAAAGCCCCCACCTATCGGCCAGACGATGGATATGAGTATCAACTGGAAATGCAGGAACCCCAAAAGCCTGAGACATGACCACACTGGCTGTTTTATGGCCAACTCCTGCCAAAGACTCAAGGAAATCCCAATCTGGATATATTTCTCCACCTGAGTCAATGATTTGCTCGGCCATCTTCTTGAGGTTCTTTGCCTTTGTTGGCGCTAAACCTATTTCTCTGATTAGAGATCTTATCTCTTCGACTTCAAGTTCGGCCATCTTTTCTGGAGAGTCAGCGATATCAAACAATGCTGGTGTGACTTCATTCACCTTTTTGTCTGTAGTTTGGGCAGAAAGCATCACTGCGACGAGTAAAGTATAGCTGTCTTTGTGGTCGAGGGGTATTGGTGTTTCTGGGTATAGTGAGTCTAGTTGCTCGCCTATTCTCTTGGCCTTTTCAGATCTTTTCACTGTTCTTCCACCTTACTGGATCTCATTCCGAAAAGAAACGCCGCGAACATACAGAAAAGAGGGATGCCATAGCATGGCAGATACATCCATGATTCCCACTCGGTGGTATCGGTACTGCCTCCAATAACAAGATATGCAAGAGCACCGACTATTACCCCTGGAAGTAGCGCGATTAAGCTAAGTGTGAGACCGCGCAGTAAACTCATGCTACCCGGTTACGCTTTCTTTTGATGAAGGTTCGTTATTTGCCATATACTACTACCCGCCTCCCCAACGCTCACAAGTGTTTGCTAGTTAGGACGTTCATGAACAGCGGACTGGTTGACCTGATAGAGTCCCTTTCACTAGGAATGTGCGGTGTAGCGGTTATTCTATGGATGTCTATAGGTACATTCTCGAGGAGTATGAAAGGAGAGATTTTCGCTCAGAGAACCATTGCTACCCTGTGTGTAGTTTCTGCATTTCTTTTAGTCGTACTAAATTTCATGGGAGGAGAACTCTGGGGGTCGAAGTCAGTGGCACTTCCTATGGCGCTTGTAGCAGTCATTGTAGCAATTTCGGCTTCTATGAGCCTGAAAGGAAAGGATGTTCAGGGCGAAGCTAATCCTCATCAAATTATGAAGCTGAAGAAAGAAAATCGTTAGCTCTCTCCACCTATCTTATCATCGATGAAGGACCTCATGTATGCAGGAAGTTCGCCGTTGACAAATATTACATCATTGACTTCTTCTAATTTCATCAGGGAGTAGTAGATTTGCATTGCTGTCATCGGAGTAGCACTACATCCGGTACAGCCACCCTCTAGGGAAATAGAAATTACTCCCGCAGTAGTATCGATGACATTCACAACCCCATCGTGAGCATCAAGAACTGCTTGAACCGGGCCTACAGAATCCAGTATCAACTGCTTATCTACCATGTCCGCCCCATACCTCTGTACATACGGGGGGCTTTCAAGCAATCGCCTCTTCCCACTGGCATGAGTCGTACTAGGCGTATACTATTACTCGACCTTCTTGTTGAAAGATCCGAATTCGGACATGGTGGCAACCAGGAAGTTATTCAGCCGATTGCAAGGGAAGGAGATGTCGATATCTTCCTACTCACTCCGCATATGCAATCTGAAGAATCTGGAATCAAGGCTAATGAAGAAGGGCTTTACTTCATAGGAGAGAAAGATGTTCCAAATTGGGACTATGATTATCCATTCTGGGAAAGTTGTGAGGTCCCCATGGGAGAGAATGTTGCTAGATTCTACAGAGTGGCACTGCCAACCGGAAGAGAAGACCTCGAAATGGCCAAGTGGCTAGAATCGATAAAGGTCGATGCGGTTGTTTGCTCTGGTTCAAGGAAAAATGTCACAATGTGGGAAGGTTGGATGGATGGCGCATCGTCTCTAATGAGGGTGTCTTCGAAATCTGGGACTCCTACTCTCGGCATTTGCTTTGGTCACCAACTTCTATGCAAATCTCTTGGTTCAGAGGTCACTAGAGCAGATAGTATGTCGAGCGGAATTTGGAATATGAAACTAAATGAGGAAGGACATGAAGATGTCTTATTTGATTTACGGAAGATGGAAGACGTTGGTCCTGCCGTAGTTTACTCTCACCAAGACCATGTAGTCACTATGCCACAAAACTCTATCCTACTTGGCTCTGCTTCCCATAACGAGATTACTGCAATTAGAGTTCTGGGCGCTGATGGGGATAAGTTACCTGCATGGGGGGTTCAATTCCATCCAGAAGCGGCTAAGCACAGGATCGAGCGTGCATTCCAATGGGGCCACATTAGCGAAGCTGAGATGCTATCATTCCAGAGAGACCATGATGGTGCTGGAGTTCTCGAATCTTTTGCCAATGTGGTTTTAGGACATACTCCTTAGTTGCCTTCAATAGTGTTTTTTTACGGCTTGAATTATAAGTAGGACTTTTGTCGCGGGACCGATACAGGTTGATACCATGATAGAAGGAGAGACACTAGGAACAATTGGAATGGGAGTAGGCGTATTCGGCCTACTTGTCGCATTCATGCTATACAGGAAAGTTGATTCAATAGAGATTGAGAACAAGACAGTTGCAAAAATCACTGAGCGTATTCAAGATGGAGCCATGGCTTTCATGGTCGCAGAATACAGAATGCTCACCATATTCATAGCTGTCGTAGCCGCTCTTTTGTTTGTCGGGGGGAGCTATAACGATGACCTTGGAATGGAGACAACTGTAGCATTCATAATAGGTGCACTATGTAGCGGTGCCGCAGGATTCAGTGGAATGAAATCTGCCACTAGCGCCAATGGCAGAACAGCCCAAGCAGCGGCTAGTGGAGGCCAGGCAGCCGCACTAACTACCTCATACAATGGAGGAGCTGTAATGGGCCTAGCAGTTGGAGGACTGGGACTATTTGGAATCTCATTGATGTTCTACTTCACAGAGACAGATTTTCTAACAGTAGCTAATATTGCTGGATTTGGTATGGGTGCATCATCAATTGCTCTTTTCGCTCGCGTTGGTGGCGGAATATACACCAAAGCCGCTGATGTTGGAGCTGATCTGGTAGGAAAAGTCGAGGCTGGAATACCTGAGGATGACCCGAGAAATCCTGGCGTTATTGCAGATAACGTTGGTGACAACGTTGGAGATGTTGCTGGTATGGGTGCTGATATCTTCGAATCTTTCGTAGGTTCAATTATTGCAGCCATGGTGATTGCATCTGCTAGCGACCAGATGGGATCTGAATATCTGATGATACCAATACTTCTGGCTATCGTCGGATATCTTGCATCTATAGTTGGCGTATTCTCAATCTCAGCGATGAAGAATATGGATGCTGGAGCGGCTCTAAGAAATACTACTTTCATTGGAGCGGGTCTCTTCATAGGAGTGGGCTATCTAGCTCTAGACTACTATGATATGGATACCCAAGTCATATTTGCAGTTGCGATTGGTAGCTTGGTGGGAATCCTGATCGGATTAGTTACTGAGTACTACACTGGAATAGAACCTGTATTTGGTTTCAAAGTAAAGGCGATACCGTACATCGGGGAGGCGTCCAAGACAGGTAGTGCTACTAACGCTATAGCGGGACTAGCTGTTGGGATGGAGTCTGTGATGGTTCCAGTATTACTGATATCTGCAGGAATATATGGCGCTAACGATGTGATGAACGGCGGGGATATGGGACTTTACGGCATAGCGATGGCAGCAATGGGAATGCTAGGTACTGTTGGAGTTACAATGACAGTTGACGCATATGGGCCTGTTGCTGACAACGCTGGTGGAATTGCTGAGATGTCAGGTTTAGGAAAAGAAGTCAGAGACATTACGGATGGCCTCGATTCTATAGGAAATACCACTGCTGCGATAGGAAAAGGATTCGCTATTGGGAGTGCCGCTCTAACTGCATTGGCTCTCTTCGCGGCCTACAAAACCAGTGCATCACTGAGCGCTGCTGATCTTTCACTTACCAATCCAGATGTGGTAATTGGACTTCTTATCGGAGGTGGACTGCCCTTCGTAGTAGCCGCCATGACTATGAAATCCGTCGGTAGAGCTGCTGAAGCTATGATAACTGAAATCAGGCGTCAATTCAGGGAAATTGAGGGTCTTCTAGAAGGAAAGGAAGGTGTCGAACCAGATAGTGCAACATGCGTAGATATTTCTACTCAAGCTGCTCTTAGGGAGATGATCATGCCTGGACTGATAGCAATTTCCAGCCCAGTAATTATTGGACTAGTGCTGGGTCCTGCCGCTCTTGGCGGTACATTGGCCGGTGCTACAGCTACTGGAGTTCTAATGGCACTATTCATGGCCAACGCAGGAGGAGCTTGGGACAATGCAAAGAAGGCTATTGAGCAGGGAGAAATTGATGGAGCAGAAAAGGGAGATGACGCTCACTCGGCTGCTGTTGTTGGGGATACCATCGGAGATCCTTTCAAGGACACTAGTGGCCCTTCCCTGAACATTCTGATCAAGCTGATGTCAATAGTATCGGTTGTTATCGCTGGATTACTCTGATAATCAAAGCGTCAGTCTCTTGACTGTAACCCCTGTCGCATGGGCATGAGTGGCAGGTCTGCAATTGGTATGGCCTGTTTGATGACGATATGTATTGTCTCGGGTTGCATTGAGACAGGCGATTCTGTGCAATCGGGAGAATCTGTGGATGATGATATGATTCTCCCAGAATGGGAAGTTGGAAATAATTGGCTGTACACATTCATCACACCACAATTCGGAGAAGATAGCGCTAGGTTGGTTGTAGCAGAAATTGATAACGAATCAGGAGATTATCAAGTCGGTATTTCCTCTGAGAGAGAAGCTCAAAGACACGCGGTAATCAACCATAATCCATTTCTGGGCCGAATGACAATTGATGGATTGTCAGTATACGAAAATGGGATACCACAACAAGTATTCTCATTTCCATGGGTCATCGGTGATGAGTGGTCATTCACGCTATTCGGCCAAGAGTGGAGTGCTACTACTGTTTCCATAAACAATGGAAATGCCAGAGTAAGTGCTGAATCTTCTGAAGGTCATGAATTGCAATATACATTCAGCGGAAGTGATGGTTTCCTAGAAAGGCTAGTTTGGGAAGACTCGGAGGGAAGGAACCAGTTACGTATGGATTTGAATGTCGCCAGATCAAACTATCAAGGAGACGTTTTCTTCTATAGAGCTAGAGACTTGATTGATCGGCTGTATGAGGAGAATGACCAGGAAATATATGACTCATTTTTCGACGATGGGCACCCAACAGAAGGAGATTGGGATACCTTAGTTTGGTATCTTGATGTAGAAATTGCATCTAATGGGGCATCTTCCGGTTCCCTAACAATGAAGGATCATGCTGGAGCTTCTCCCCTTACTCGTGCATGGGGGTCAGGAGCGACAGAAAAGGGTGCCATAGGCACTATACCCTCCAACTCTGGAGAATACTCGCTTACTGTAACGGTTCGTGGCCAATCTTCATACATCCACCTCAAGGTTGCCGGAGCATTGGTTTTCCAATGGAATCTGTGAGGGATTAGATGAGCAAGGGTACGCTCATAATGATGCATGGAATGACTGGGACATCTGAAAAGATGGAAGAGCTCGCACGGGGACTAACCCCTGATGGATGGTCGACTTTATGCCCTCAGGCTAAGATTAGGCATCCTACGAGAGGAGGTTTTGCATGGTGGCTTTTTGAGGGGGGCGTCTCTGAGGACGAGTCGATATCCCAAATGGAAGACTCATTATCAGGAATCTTGGAGATAATACCAGATGGCCCGATAATTGTTGGTGGTTTCTCCCAGGGGGGTGCGATGGCATCGGCCTTGCTAGAGACTAAGGCGAGTAGTTCTATAGTCGGACTAGTATTGATTGCTACAAAAACGGCCAGGCCTGATGAATTGAGAGGGGTACTTCCATTCCTGAAGCCCCGGCCAGTGATATGGATGCATGGAGAACGCGATCATTTGGTCCCACTTGATGTGGGTATAGAACATATCGAAATCTTTGAGGAATCTGGTTGGCCCGTAACGAGATTGGAACATGAAAAGGGACATATGGTCAATCTCAATCAATTTGAGGAGATGCGTGAGCAGGTCTCTGAGATTGCAGAAAATTCTCAAAGATAGTCAATCAGATGATCGGATCCCCCGACAAATATCGGCGAATCCTGCCTCAAGTCAAAAACCACAGGAACTGTTCTATGGCCCGTCTCGATGATGATCTTCTGTCTAAGGCCCTCATAGTGATCCAAATTAATCTCGGTATATGTTAGATTGTTAGCTTCCAGGGTTCGGGCGGCCCTAGTACAGTATGGACAAATTGTTTGACTGAAGAATAGAAAGTCCGTATCTGCGGACCTAAGGTGTTCAAGCAGAGACGACATCCGGTTCGCCTTCCTCCCACCATACCTCAGACGATTCTCCTAAGTCCCCTCCATAATTCTCATCTTCATCATCTAGTCTCCCTTCCAAAACCCTATCACATTCATCTGGATCAATGAAGACTAGGAATATCACTGTCATTAGCGTGAGCGCCGCTCCTAGATACAATGCTGAGATATAATCCATGATTTCGATCGCCTTGCCTGTCAGACTTAGTGCGATGACACCTGAAAGATTGAACATGGACATGTATGCCGTGAATTGGGTCCCTCCTGCCTTACTATAGGTTAATCGCATAGATACAGATATTATAGAAATCCAAGCCAATCCGTTGATTATTGCCCTTAGACATAGGTAGGCGACCATGATAGTTGTATTTTCCCAGTATCCCTGCAACAGAGCGAGTCCTGCATTAGCCAGGGCCAATAGGGTGAACCCAATCATGGCCACCTCCCTAACGCCGAATCGATCACCCAGGAATCCACCTATCAGTTGCCCTGCCATGAGGAAAGCTATCACTACCCCTCCCATTACAGCGCTGTATTTGTCCATCTCCCACCCAGCCTCATTGATGAAAATATCCAGTATAATAGGGTCGACGAAAAGATACAATTCCGAGAGGAGGCATAGGAAGATTAGTAGGAATGAGGATCTTAGGGAGAATCCCTTCACAATATTGTATGATGTAACTGCGGGGCCCATCAATAATCGGGCAAACGGATTTGGTACTTTAGGAAGTCTGATTCCTAGTTTCTGGAATAGCTGTAAAAGAATTACTAGGGATATAGAAACTACTCCAAAATCAACTATATCCATGAATAAAATAGGACGATCTCGCCAGTCTTCCTCAACCAGTACCCCTCCGATGTAAACTACCATAGCCAGAAGAATTAGGGAAATAGACACCCAAAGAACAGCTGCAGATAGGGAGATATTCTTGGAAACTAGATTCTTAGCAGTCCAATGAGCTGCCCTGTAAGGATCATCTTCCTCATTCTCTGTCCATGGAACTTCTAACTCGGAGGAATCTGAACTTTCATCATCTACGTCCTCTGGCTCCTGTTCTTTAGTATCCCAAAGACTGGAGCTTCTGGCGGCACTCCAGGGGAAGAGCTTGTCCCCTGGCCTTTCCCTCAAGAACAATGGAAGAGCCATGATTATTACCAACAATGGTAGTTGAATTACTATAGCCGATTTGATTCCAAACTTAGTGGCCATTATACCCAGAATCGCTCCACCCAAGATATATCCAGCCCTCTTAGCTGCAAACATGAATCCGTTTGCCTTGGCGACTTCATCCGGTTGCAGTACATCTACTGCTAGTGCATCGACACCTACGTCTTGCAATGATGAGAATAGATTGTGAATGAACAGCATCAGCGTAACTAATTGTATAGATTCAGCTAGATTTGAAACGAATAGTAGTGCTCCCAGCGTTACTACCATCCCCGTTTGTGCGAATAGTATCCAAGGCCTCCTCCGTCCATAGGACGGGGCTTGGATACCATCCACCATCGGGCCCCATACAAATTTGAATGTCCATGGCAGAGCTATCGCGGCCCAAAGTTGCGCTATGGCGACTGGGCTGACGTCGTTAACAGCCAAGAAAGCAGGGAATGCAACATAAGTGAATCCCTGTGGGAGTCCCTGAGCCGTGTATAATATCGAGAGTGATACATACCTTCTGAACTGATTCTCAGCAAGTGACTTTCCATCCTTCCAAGCTTCGATCGACGACTTAACGTACCCAGAATAGCGAACCGGATTCATGACTTCCACACTTGACATCAACTTAGATGGTAAATCTGACCCCTTGCTAGAGAGATCTATCTTCTTATCCCAGCGTTCCCTAAAAGCAATGAATGCGATTAGTGCCACCGCACCCAAAAACGGGAGCAGGAATACAGAGAGGCCGAATTGCATCATGTCTCCTGACATTATCTCAGAAGCATCACCATCGACTAGAATGATTCTCCTTGCATCTACAGGAGAAATACTATCTTCGCTTACTACCAGTCTGGCATAAATGGTAGAGTTTCCAGATTCGATATGAGGGTCAAGCTTTACTCTCCACTCACTCCAATCGCCCTTCAGATCGGCCGCCCCCTTCCATTCTCCGCCACCTACTCTGACCTCTACAATCCCCATCCCAGGAGCAACGCCAGAAGCTGTTCCTGAAACGTATGACTGGTTTCCAATTTCTTGTAGTGTCTCGAGATTCATACTGACATTTAGTGATCTGTCAATGCTTCCCGCGGCTTCCACAAAGGCCAGTGGATCGGCCTGCCCATATCCAAACTCGTTATCTGGACGAGTCTCTAGTATACTACAATCATTGAATCCTGGATCATCGAGAAGTTGCAAATCTCTCTCGATAGAATGAGCTGAAATAATATCCTTGAATTCTGTAGGGGTGATATCCGGATTTGCCTCTACCATCAATGCGGCGATACCTGCCATGAGTGGTGTAGCCATACTAGTTCCTGACTTGCTAGTATATCCATCACTAGATGCCGCGTCGGGAGCCATGATGTTGGATCCGATAGTTGCAACATCTGGCTTCACTCTACCATCAGAAGTATAGCCTCGACTGCTGTAAATAGCCAGTCCTAGATCCTTATCTAGGCTCGCAACAGTGACCGGAAGTTGAGCATCACCGGGACTATCTATGGTATTACAGCCGGCAAAAGTAGCCCCTCCGAACTCATTACCAGCTGAGAGAGTGGTGATGATTCCTGCCTCGACAACTGAATCCATCTGCCTACTCCAAGCTGAGTCGCCGTTGTTGTCGAAGTGAACCTCTAGCTGCTGTTCTCCAAGAGATGATGTGACGATGTCGATTCCATACTTGTCCTTATTCTCTATGGCCCACTGGGCCCCTTGGATAACGTCCTCTATATCTCCATCACAGCAGGCTAAGATGTTAATTAGAAACGCTCCGGGAGCCGCTCCAACATACTTTTGTCCAGTGGTAGGATCGGTTTGTCCCCCTCCAGAACCTACCGCAATACCAGCTACGTGGGTCCCATGAGTTCCTGAGTCGTAAGAAGTGGACGGGTCTTGTTCGGCATCCATTAATACTGCATCATAGAATGCTATAATCTTCGGATCGCAATCAACAAAAATTGGGTTTGGATCTAGGGGGTCTGGGTCAGGTTGCTCACAACCTGTAGTAAAGGGCTCGTCATCCATATCATTCAAGCCCTCATGGTCTCCTCTAACACCGGTATCCAGAACAGCAACTACCGAGCCTGTCCCATCAAAGCCGAAGTCAGTCCAAACCTGATCGACACCCATGTTAGGGACGGCCTCATTCATGTGTGGTTCTGCCAGACCGAGATCCTCGATCATTACTACTCCGGGGAGAGACCTGATTCCATCTTGAGAAAGTATAGTTTCGAACGGAGCAGTTGCTGAAACAGTATCGAGATATTTGGGACGAAACGTGACTTTGACCCCTAAGCTCTCCAGTTCCTCAACATCCGCATCGGAAGGATGGTGGTCATAATCGATGAAAATTCTGGCACTTCCCGATTCTGCTCTCTTCCACCAATCTTGTTGGGTTTGGGAGGGTTGATCTAGAAGCCATTCAAGTCTATCGTCCAAAGAATTGCGATCCTTATCTCTGCTCCAGTGGGACCACCAGTTAGAATGTAGTTCCGATTCCACACTTTCTGTCCACACTCCATCAGCATCTAAGCCTCCTTTTCCTTGCTCTATTGGCTGAATATCCGAGGAAGCCAATGGTAGCAACATTAGCAAGATGATGAATGATGCAGTGGCTGCGCTACGTCCCGCCATGGAGTTGGCCGGTACTGGTTACGTTTAGGGGTTCGGACTGAAATATTACAACTCAACTTCAGATAATACACTCTGGAGATTGGAAATTTTTGTTGGATAGGCACTAATGGAGATGCTTCGACCGAAAATAAGTGGTATGTGTAGCCCCTCCGATAGTCATGGGCAATGGCATAGCTGAGGCGATTGAAGCGTTCTCCTTGGGGAATCCTGTGATGATTTTTGACTCGGATTTCAGAGAAAGAGAGACTGATCTTCTTTGGCCGGCCGCCAGAGCGACTCCTGAAATAATGAGAAGGCTTCGTAGAGACTGTGGGGGTTTACTTTTCCTCGCAATTGGTGACGAAATAGGTGAGAAGTTTGGACTACCTTGGCTTCAAGACATACATTCAACTCCTTCCATAGTTGCAGATAATCCTGTACTTGGAGAGTTGATTACCAATGACCTTCAATATGATAGTAGATCGGCATTTACTCTGTCCCTGAACCACAGGGAAACATATACTGGGATTACTGACAGGGACAGGGCATTGACAACTAGAAGGTTTGGTGAGCTGGCCGGGGAAGTGTCTGAACTCTCGAACTCCGAAGCTATGGAAGCTTTGGGGAAGGAATTCAGAACTCCGGGCCATATTCCTCTTTGTAGGGAATCTCCTGGTGGACTTTCGAAGAGACAGGGGCATACAGAATTGGCGGTCGCCATAGCCAGGCTCTCCGGAAATATTCCCTGTACAATAGGCGCGGAGATGCTCGATCCTGAGGGCGATGGAGCACTATCTCTACAGGAAGCTAGGAAATATGCTGAGGAGCATGGAATTCCTATGATAACAGGAAATGATATCTTGGAATCGATGGATATGGTGTGAAGCAAAGACTTGAGTTTGGATAGTTGGGGGCAGGTATATGGTTAGAGTCATGGCAGTGGGTGTTTTCGATCTTCTTCACGCTGGGCATCTGCACTATTTGGAACAGGCTAAGTCACTTGGGACCGAACTAGTGGTTGTTGTTGCCCATGATGACACTGTTAGGTCTCAGAAACATGAGCCAGTTACCAGCCAAGAGCTTAGATGCAGGATGGTTAAAGGTCTGAAACCAGTAGACGAGGCAATCGTTGGAAACTCTCCCGGAACACCTATTTTTGATATTCTAAATGTTGTGAAGCCGAATGTAATCGCTCTGGGTTATGACCAGAAGCATTCGATAGACTCAATCCGAACTGGCTTAGACGAACATGGATTCTCAGACGTTGAGTTGACAAGGGTGGAAGGGTTATCAGATGACCTAGATGGGACGCGGAAAATTATCGCGAGAATTCTTGATCTCTGGCCCAATTCAGAAGGTGGCCCCTACGAGGAAGATTAGTATGTTCACGGGTATTGTATCTGGGGTTGCCTCTATACAGAGCGTGGAAGATAAAGGAAGTTTTTGGGCCATAAGTATGGATCTTGGAAGATTCAAAGAAGGCTTAGAAATAGGCGCGAGTGTGTCCCTAGATGGAGTTTGTCTGACAGTAGTCTCAATTGACGATAATATTGTCTATTTTGACATAATTGAAGAGACCCTCAATAGGACTACCTTGGGAAATATCAAATCTGGACATAACGTAAATGTGGAGAGGTCTTTGAAGGTTGGAGATGAGCTAGGAGGGCATATTCTTTCTGGCCATGTCCTTACTACTGCTAAGATATTGGAAAAGGTTGAGAATGAAGGGTCTGTTGATCTATTAATCGAAAATAAAGAAGAGTTTTCGGACTACATTCTACAGAAAGGATACGTTGCAGTTGATGGGATGTCACTAACAATAGGACGAGTAACGGAAGATTATTTTTCTCTACATATAATTCCCGAAACGCTTCGTGTAACTACAATCAAATCTAAATCAGAGGGAGATAGGGTGAATATCGAAATAGATTCTAGAACACAGGCAATTGTCGACACTATCAGGAATATGGAGGCATCATCATGAGTGGGAAGATAGCAATTGTGTGTGGTTCGTTCCATCAGTCAGAAGTTCAGAGAATGCTAGAATGGGCGACCGATGAAGCAATCAAGAGCGGTCTTTCAGTAGACGAAGTTGTATGGGTGCCAGGAGCAATGGAAGTACCGTTGGCCTTGGATCGATTGTTATCCAGAGAAGACATAGAAGGCGCCGCGTGTCTTGGAATAATAGAGAAAGGACAGACTCAACATGGTCTAGCCATGGGGCAGGCGGTCATCAAGTCAATTATCGAGCTACAGATTGTTCATGAAAAGCCCATAGGGCTTGGAATAATTGGCCCCGGTGCAGAGCCGGAACATATTGAACCCAGACTAGAGCCTCATGCTAGATCTGCAATTGGGGCACTTTGTGCCATGATTGAGTGATAATTAGAGAGGCATAGTTGAAGGACGTCCCCCCATTGGGACATTCGTGACAGGTGTAGTACGCAACGTGATAATAATTGGTTCGGGGCCTGCTGGATACACAGCTGGACTGTATTCTGCTAGGGCCCTGTTGGAGCCCCTAATGTTTGCAGGATACATGTCAGGAGGACAGTTAATGCTGACCTCTGACATTGAAAATTTTCCAGGATATCCTAAGGGAATCGGGGGGCCTGAGATGATGATGGAATTACGTGAGCAGGCTGAAAGATTCGGTCTTGAGGTCCATGACAAGAATGTTGAGAGGGTTGATCTCAGTAGAAGGCCCTATTCCGTCTGGGTGGAAGGAGAAGAATACAAATCTGAATCCATAATCATATGCACTGGGGCGGAATCGATTTGGCTCGGAGTCGAGGGTGAAGAAGCTCAGAAGGGTAGAGGCATTTCCACCTGTGCGACATGTGATGGTGCATTCTTCAAGGATGAAGAGGTAATCGTTGTCGGAGGTGGAGACTCTGCTATGGAAGAGGCAACTTTTCTAACTAGATTTGCTAAAAAGGTCACTATTGTTCATCGGAGAGATGTTTTTAGAGCTTCCAAAGTAATGTATGAAAGAGCTGTAAATCATGAGAAGATTGAGATAAAGACGTTCAAGAATGTGAGCTCTTGGCTTTCAGATGAGAATGGACTAACTGGAGCTGTTTTAGAGGATTCTCGAGATGGTAGTAAAGAAAATATCGACTGTACCGGTGCGTTTATTGCCATTGGACATAAACCAATTACGAAATTCCTAGAAGGGCAACTTGAGACTGATTCCAGTGGATATATCCTTCACAAAGAGAATACCATGACCAGCAAAGAAGGGGTCTTTGCTGCTGGAGACGTAGTTGATACCAGATATCGTCAAGCGATTACTGCGGCGGGAATGGGTTGTCAGGCAGCTATTGATGCCGAGAAGTGGCTAGAGAGCCAGCATTGATATTTTTGGAGGATAAGGACAATGTCCTTCGTGCCTACAGGACGTGATATGGAACATGGCCTTTCGGACGATAATCGCCGAAGATATGCTAGGCATTTGGTACTACCTAGTGTAGGCGAAGAAGGTCAGATTAAGCTACTCAAGTCATCAGTTCTAGTGGTTGGAGCAGGTGGACTAGGGTCTCCTGCAATGATGTACCTAGCAGCGGCTGGGGTTGGTAGAATCGGGATAATTGATGATGATTTCGTCGAAGAGTCTAATCTTCAGAGGCAAATCATCCATTCTACGTCTTCAATTGGAGATGCTAAAGCAAAATCTGCGGCTGAGAGAATCTGTTCGCTGAATCCTGAAATTGATGCGATCCCCATGGTGGACAGATTGACCGAGAGCAATGCTTTGTCTGTGATTAAAGACTACGACATAGTCATCGATGGAACAGATAATTTTTCCTCGAGGTATCTTATTGGAGATGTATGTGAAATTTTAGGTAAGACATGGATATTCGGTAGTATCCATCGTTTTGAAGGACAGGTATCGACATTCAATTTTGAAGGCGGACCCAACTACAGGGATCTTTTTCCTAAGCCACCGCCTCCGGAATTAGCTCCAAATTGTTCAGAGGCAGGGGTTCTTGGTGTCCTTCCAGGAATTGTTGGAACTATTCAGGCTACTGAGGCTATCAAAGTCATACTTGGAATTGGAGAGGTAATGAGTGGCAAGCTTCTGACTATAGATTCCCTAACAATGATTACTAGGGTCCTGTCATTCGGCTCAGACCCGGAAAGGAGCCGTGGCTCTGGAATTGGGAAGGAGGGAGAATCTCTGAAGTCTATATCACCAATTGAATTTGTTAAGCTCAAGAGTGAAGGTTGGAAACCGTTCCTACTTGATGTTAGATCTGAATCAGAGGAGTCGATAACATCTCTTGAGGGCACTGATCTGAGAATCACACATACATCTGTCCCAGGAAGATATGAAGAAATTCCCATGGAGAGGGATATCGTGGTATACTGCAGAACCGGAGGTAGATCTGGTGCGGTCGTGAGATTTCTGACCCAATTGGGATATGATTCTGAACGCGTTCTGAATTTGGAAGGCGGAGTACATCTGTGGTCTGATACAGTTGATTCTTCAATAATTAAGTATTAAATACGGTTTTATTTATTTCAGTACAACGTTTTTTTATGGTATTTTTAGTAAAATAATAAGATTAATTTGGAAAAAAATGAAGAAACTCATAAATTGTGGTAAAAACCTAATCAATAAAGCGAATAATTGTTGTACTAACAATATCTCGGAGTATTATGTCTAAACGCCAGGGGATATGGAAATGTCCGAATTGTCGGAAGCATCAGGTGTGGAAAATAAGGAGTTCCTCAACAACGAAACTAGATAGGAAATGCATGGAATGTGACATTAGGGTCAGAGTTACTCTAGATAGGTCTTCTACGGGTCAAGGTAGGAAGGAATCTGTCGAAATATGGGAAAGATCGCCTAAATTGACAGATGATGAGCTGAATAGAGAGGTCGAGGTAAGAGATTCCGAGGAGGAGTTGCATACATCAAAGGAAAACATTGTGAGAGGGGAAGTTCATATTCAGTCTGGTTTATCAAAAATTTATGCCGATGATTGGAGGCCTCTAGAAAGTCTTAATTTCCCTAGTAAAATAGATTCCAAACTAATTCGTACGGAGCTCCTTAGATTCGTTTCAGAAAGAAACGAAGGATACCTGGATATTGTAGCAGGGTGTTGGGACTCTATGTCGCCCCCCTCATTATTTGATGGGCATGAATTCCATGAATTCAGTTTGGAGTTTGAGGAAAGGATGCTTGAAAATCTGTCTCAGAGGATTCTAGAGCCACACTTGATTGATATCAGGGAAATGGAAGTATTGCCCAGAAGAAAAGGCGTCGCTCATATCTCTAGAAGGTCCACCAGACTAGTTCTTGATCTCAGGATTTGCTTACGCAGAATTGCACATTACCACTCCATAACAATCGAACAGCGTTTAGATTGGCAGAGATGGATGCTAAGAACGAGAGTGGTTGATGAGCACCTGAAGGATCTGTTTACTAATGGACTGGAAACTCAAGATGGGAGTAAGTTTACCGGCAAGGGATTCAGGTCAACGTGGCAGGAAGGAATAGTTGCGTGTGCGTCTGCGATGACAAGAGCGGTTGACCTACCGAGTTCGGATGTTACTTATGCTGATGTCATAGCCCCAATGATTAGAGATACTGGTTTGGCCATGGCAATGGGGCAGACTCCTACAGAGGTCTTTGCGGCGCAGATGGGAAAGGCGGAATCTTACATGGACGGGGGTAATCCCGGATCGGGAGGACGGGATCTCCATATTGGAAATTGGGAGAAGAGAGTTTTACCTCCTACTGCCCCTCTACCTACAGCTAGTGCAACCACTACAGGAATAGCTCTAGCAGCACAGAGACTTGGAGTTTCACGTTTCCATCTGGCTCCTGTGGGAGAAGGATGCAGTAGCAGTGGCGAGTTTTGGGAAGCGATGAATCTTGCCGGTACTAGGGGGCTGCCCATATGCTACATGATACAGAACAATCAGATAGCCCTAGACACATTTGTAGTTGGTCAGTCGGGTGCTGAGACTTTCGGAGACAAAGGACCAGCAATGGGGATTCCCTCATGGACTATTGATGGTTCCGATCCCGGGCAATTTTACTCGTCTACCGCAGTAGCCAGAGAGATCGCTGTTTCGGGAGGAGGTTCGACTTTGATACATGTAGAGACCATGAGGGGGTGCGGGCATGCTCATCATCACGATGATTTGTATCTTGGCTCTCCTTCTGGAAATCCTCCTGGTTATGTCGATAGGGAGTTACTTGAATACTGGTCGGATAAGGATCCTGTCCCGAATCATCGTGAATATCTAATTAGGAACGGGTGCAGTGAGAAGTTACTAATCGGAATAGAGACAGAAGAGAGAAAGATGGTTGATGATTGCAGAAATGAGATGGAATCTATGCCCTGGCCAGAAGGACATTCTGTTGGTGAGGGAGTAACTAGTCTGACAGATGCCAGAAGTCATTCACAGCAAATCAGTGATTTGGATGGACAGCTTTCAATTTCTGAATCACCTCTACGGCCCGGAGAGGAGGCTCTTCTTTTCTCGGATGCTTCGAATTCTTGGACGTTCAGTAGGGCTATTCAAAATGCGATGGTAGAGATTGCTGATTCCTATGGAGATGATGTTGTATTCATGGGAGAGGATATGGAAATAGCGGGGGCCTTTGGAATGAATCTTCCTCTCAAAGCAAAGGGGCATGAGGATAAGCTTCTCGATATGCCTCTCTCAGAGGCCATCATAATCCACTCTGCCACTGGAGCCGCATTGGGGGGCATGAGACCAGTCGCTGAAATTCAATTTGGCGGTTTCGCAGCACTTGCCATGAATCCTCTAATCAATAATGCGGCTCAGTTGAGATGGAGGTGGGGTGCTGAGGTTCCACTTACTGTGAGAATTCCATTGGGTGCGAAGACAAGAAGCGGGCCATTCCATGCAAATATGATAGAGTCTTGGTTTACTAACGATCCTGGCCTAGTAATCGCTTTCCCAAGTAATCCCCAAGATGCTTATGACTTGATGGTAGAGGGGCACTCAATTCCTGACCCTTTCCTTTTTTTGGAGCATATTGGACTATATGGCTTGAGAGGAGGTAAAACAGGATGGGGGGAGTCGATTAATCAGATAGTCGACACTGAGTCTGTGAAGAAAAGGTTGGATGCTAGGGAGCTCTCCATTGGAAAGGCCAGGGTAATCAGAGGAGGGAGTGATCTAACCATAATCACTTGGGGAGCCATGGTCCATGTTGCTCTTGAGGCCTCTAGAATGGCTTCATTGGAAGGCTATGAGGCGGAAGTAATAGATTTGAGAACTATACAGCCTTTCGATGAGAAAACTTGTATCGAGTCAGTAAATAGAACGGGTAGGATGATTATCCTTCAGGAGGCACAATGGACGGGAGGAATTGGGCATACGATAAGTAGCAGGATCATTGAGCAATCGTTTTGGAGTCTTGAATGCGCTCCTGTCGTTATCGGTGCGCTAGATACCCCAGTACCATTTTCTCCCTCTCTTGAGGACCATACTGTCCCAACTGCTGAATTGGTACTTAGACACATAATCAGATCGTGTAATTGAGCCTAATTGATTGGAAACGGTCATGAGTGTAATTGGTACGCGGTAACCATGGACTGGGCGCTAGTCATAGCTGGCTTCGTCCTATTGATGACTGGGGGCGAGGTCGTAGTACAGGGAGCGATTGTAATCGCCAAGAGGATGCGTGTCCCTCCCCTACTAATAGGATTCACCATAGTAGCCGTAGGGACATCTCTTCCAGAGTTGGCGGTCTCCCTGGAGGCAGTTGCTGGAAATCAACCAGATCTGGCTGTTGGTGGCGTATTGGGATCAAATGTAGCCAATGTGATGCTTGTTCTTGGAACTGCTTCAATGCTCGGCGCGGCTAGCGACCCCGGGAAGGGAGTTAGAAGAGATGCTAAGGCGATGATGTTCGCCTCGTTTTTGCTTCTGGGGGCCGTTTACTTGGGAGAGATTAGTATTTATTTTGGTGCATTGATGTTGGCGAGTCTGATTGGATACTATGCCTACTCTTACTTCAACACCAAGGAGGAAGATTCGGAGATTGAAGATAGCTGGGTCCCCGATAATATCGCGATAGCAACTCTAGTGACTGCAATAGGGGGAGTTCTGATTTGGAAGGGTGCCGATTTACTGATAGAAGGAGCCACGGGAATCGCCACAAGTATGGGAATTTCTGAAGCTATTATCGGACTTTCTGTGATTGCTTTGGGGACTTCTCTTCCCGAGCTAGCAGTGACCATAGTAGCTGGATTAAGGGGCCAGGGAGGTGTTGCCGTGGGTAATGTCTTAGGATCCAATATGATGAATATTCTTGGGATATTAGGAGTAACAGCGCTGATAGGAGGTGGGATCTCGGTGAATCCAGGATTTGCTGAAAGGGACATATGGGTGATGCTACTCACCTCTGGTCTTGTCGCGGCAATGTTACTAGATGATAGAGAGATTGGGCGGAGAACTGGTTTTTCCATGGTTGCCGGGTATATTTTGTACATGGCGTACCTCTATCTCTAAGACCAACCACCCGTTCCAGCTGTCATGGTAGACTTCAACCTCACCGAAGAGCAGATAATGATTAGGGATATGGCTAGAGAGTTCTGCGAGGTAGAGGTCACACCCCATGCTGAGGAATGGGATAGAAATGGCACGTACCCAAGGGATGCTATAACCAAAGCCCACGAATTAGGACTCTTGAACGTCACAATTCCAGAGGAGTACGGAGGTGCTGGGATGTCTAGTGTGGATGAGATGATAATCTGTGAGGAGCTCTCTAGGGGAGATCCTGGATTTGGTACAGCCGCTTACCACACTATGCTTGCTTCATTGCCGATTTTGACAGGGGGAACCGAGGAGCAGAAAGCAGAATATCTGGGAAGAGTCACTGCAGGTAAGCTGGCAGCATACTGCGTTACCGAGCCTGATGCTGGATCTGATGTTCAAGCACTGAAAACTGAGGCTGTCAGAGATGGCGAAGAATACGTGATTAATGGAAGCAAGGCCTGGATATCAGGTGCTGGATATGCAGATTGGTTCTTCGTTCTGGCTTATACTGATAAAACAGCTGGATACGGGGGCCTTAGCGGTTTCATAGTGGATGCAGATTCTCCTGGAATAGAGCTTGGCAAAAAGGAGGATAATATGGGCCAGCGGTGTTCTGACACCAGAGGTGTCAATTTTACAGATGTTAGAGTACCTCAATCTAATCTTATTGGCGGTATTGAGAACGGTGGATGGATGAACGCAATGAAGGCATTCGATCACTCAAGACCTGCAGTAGCCGCTGCTGCCGTAGGAAATGCTAGGGGGGCGATGGAGGAGGCTTGGGGGTACGCTATGGAGAGGAAAACCTTCGGTAAGCCAATCTCAAAGCATCAGTCGATATCATTCATGCTAGCGGACATGGCAACTAAGATTGAGGCTGCCAGACTACTAACTCTGAGTGCAGCCAGTGCTCTAGACTCGGGAGAGAGGGCTACTCTAAAGGCGGCTCATGCTAAGAGGTTCGCTGCTGACATGTGCATGGAGGTTACTACAGATGCAGTCCAAGTCCTGGGAGGATACGGTTACTCGGAGGAGTATCCAGTGGCTAGAAGGATGAGAGGAGCGAAAATATACCAGATTTTTGAGGGTACCAGCCAGATCCAGAGAATGATTATCAGCAGAGAAATGATTCGTGGTAAATAATATGGATAATGGGATAGGTTGTGTTATTCTAGCTGCGGGCAGGAGTAGTAGGCTAGGAAAGCCTAAGGCCCTCATCGAAATCGAAGGAGTCTCTTTGATTTCATGGATATTATCGAGATTGACTAAGGTTGGTCTCCGGCCTATTGTAGTAACCAGAGAGGGACTTGTTGAGAAGATAAGAGACTCTGTGGGAGACATTGAAATTATCGTTAATGATGAACCTGAACTAGGCAGAACCGGATCTGTTAAGATAGGACTGAACCACCTAAGGGAAAAGAAGATGAGAGATCTGAGGATTCTTATCGTTCCAGTTGATAGACCAGGATTTTCGATTTCTACTCTTGAATTACTGATAACCATGAAATCTAGTTCTTGCCCCTCTAGTGGAGGCAGGGGAGGGCATCCTTTGATAGTAGACGTTGACGACATCGAAAAGATTCTTCAGGCTCCTTCTGATTCTCCTCTGAATAGTATTATCAAGCCCAATAAGATAGATGTCGAAGATGAATTTCTGCATATGAATATAGATACACAGAAGGATGTTGATGATTTTCTCAGGGTTGTAGGATCTCTGTAAGGCGCGGGTATTCGCCCATCGCCCAAAGAAACATTAGACCTACCAGAATAGCTGGTAATGTAGTATGAATTGTTGCCCATATGGAGGCTACCTTATGACGAACAAGCAAAGGGAATAATGCATCTCCGTCTTGAGAAATTGCATTTGCAACCAGAGCTGGGAAGGAAATTAACCCCTCGACATATGCAGATATAGCGATAATTTGAGGGCCACATCCAGGAACCAAGCCCACTACTGCAGCGATCAAAACCGCTCCAATTCCTGATCCCTGATCTGAAAGATCCGCTTCTGATATCCCGGATAGAATCATTCCGAATTCGAATATGAGATATGCCATAACAACCCAGAAAGTAACGAAAGCAGTCTCCGATGCTGCATGTACCAATGTCTCATCAAAGGAATTCAATTTATCCCCTATTGTGGCTTCTGTATCGTCCCGAATAAAATTCTTGGATGAGATATACAGAATGATGGATAGCAGAGTTCCAATAAATCCGACCCATGTAACAATACCATCGCGAGTGGTGGGATCCCAAACAAGATCGGGAGAATAATCGGGATCTTGTGCATACCAAATCAATAGAAGAATAGCCAAACAAAAGCCAACTAATGTTACTATCCACCAAGCTCTGTATCCTTGATGTAGGACTCTGTAGCCAAATCCATCTGGAACCTCTCTGGGCATATCCTGAATTATTTCCATATCTTTCCCTAAGTCTGATCTGTCCTTGATGTCAGATTCACTAGATTTGGACCATATGATGCCTAGTGGTGAAGAGGGCGTTACAGCTAATCTATCTACTGCAAAGCCCCATATTACTGCGACAGTGAAGGATGTCAGATGTACTACAATTACAGGTGCAAGGAATGAAACATCCTGGAAGACGGCCCCTATCAGTACAAACGCCGCATCCCCTAGGGTTGCGATTAGGGTCGCAATTACTGTTCCATAAGTGACATACCCTCTAGTATACATGGGCATGACAATAATTGCGCCCCCACATCCAGGAGTAAGTCCCATCAATGCTCCAATGAGTGGCTGTATACTCTGATTTTTTCTTATCCAGTCTACGAATTTACCGGCAGTGACATATTGTAACCAACTGAATAGTAAGACCATTACTGCTACGAAAACAGTGACTGCTAGAAATGCGTCACGCATTGAGACTACCAGTACTTCCAAGGCTTCGTCAAGACTGATGCTTGACGACATATTTGATTCGGAGGGTTGCTCCACTATCAAATTTAGCTGAGTTGACTTTTCTCATTTTACCCCATAATGGTTTGATGTTGATCTTTTTTATCTTTTCAGGAGTGAGCTCAAGAGCACAAGCGCAAAGTGCTCGACCGGTATCCGAGAGACGTGTCAAGAGCTGTTCTTTCATGGGTCATAGAGCAGCTTGATGCGGGAGAAAGAGTTGCGATGGCATCTGTGATAGAGGCATTTGGGAGTGTCCCAGGTAAGCCAGGAGCCAAGCTAGCTGTCTCTACTTCGGGTAAGAAATTTGGAACTGTGGGAGGAGCTGGTCTTGAGCTTAGGATAGAGCAAAATCTTCTAGAAATGCTATCTAAATCAAAGTCTCAGATGAGGAAAACGGGTGGCAAGATTGAGACTTACTTACTGTATAAGGATGGGAAGGGAAAAGAAGTCGTAGCCCTTGATAGCCTGTGTGGGGGTCAGCTGAAGGTGTCTTTGGAGGTCATTGAACCGGTCCCACATATTCTGATTGCCGGAGGAGGACATGTAGGCAAATCCGTATCCATAGTCTGTGATACGCTTGGCTGGCAACACAGTGTCTTTGATATTAGAAGTGAGTTCTCTAATCAACAGAGATTTCCGACGGCAACTGAGATAGTGTCGTGCTCAGTTGCAGATTTCCTAAAAAGGGAAAAATCTTCCTCTTTGAGTAGATTCTCCGATGTCCTAGTGCTTGGCCACGATTGGTCGGTAGATCAAGAGCTACTAATAGGTCTGCTCAGAGACTCTCCGGACAACCTTAGGATAGGCGTCATCGGTTCTAAGTCGAAATGGAAAGGTTTTGTTGAGGCCGCAGAGGAATCTGGAATAGGTAAAGATGGCCTTTCTAATGCCAGATGCCCCATAGGACTGGAGATCGGGGCCGATAGTCCCGAGGAGATTGCCGTGGCAATATGTGCTGAGATTCTATCGATGGAAAGGGGAGCCTGATAGACGAAGACTGAAATTAGTCCTCCCTGACCGAATGATGTGCGAGTAACCGCTGCCGGGGCCATTTTCTTATTTCTGATGCCACTACTAAGTGGTTGCATAATCGGAGATGATGTGCCTGTTTTTGAAGAAGAAATAGTGGATGAGCCTTTCGGGCCATACACCGTAGTAGCCCCTATTGACACCGGCATTAATGTCTACCATAACCACTTCATTATGAATGAGAGTTATCCACAGTCGCTACTCGATGGCTTGAATGTGACAATGATATGTGATATCACAACAGAGGGATCTTGGCAGGAGAGATATGAAGCTGACAAAGAGGACTGTTGGGATTTGATATCACCTTCAGATATAGTATGGTTCAAGGGAACTAGGATTATTGGCACATCCCCAGATAACGGAACTGATATACCAATCTTGGATGATCCCCAAGATGGGCATGGTACTGCTGTCACGGGAGCGGTATTAGATGCTAATCCTGAAGCGGTTATTTTCTTCGTTGAGGGGTTCAGCGATGCTGCCGTTCTGGCGGCTGCCAATCAGCCATTAGTCGATATCATCACTACCAGTTTCGGTCCCATCGGATCAGTGCCAGTTCCCGGTATAGAAGATGCTACCAAGGTAGCGGTTGTTCAGAACAAGAAAATTCATGCTGGAGCGGCTGATAACTCCCCCTCTCCCGCAGTTCAGGACTCGACTGCTGGGCCTCCATGGAGCATTGGCGTTTCTGGATACGCCGAGGAAGGAGACGATCAAAAAGAAACAATGAGTGGTTCATATCCCGATATTGCTGCTGATTGGACCCAAATTCTTCCCAATCATGACGACATTGACGGGTACCATGAAACCTCAGGGACCTCATTCGCTACGCCTAGAACGGCGGGGCTTCTATCGAAGATAATACTGACTCTAAGATTCGACTACAACGACTTTTCCTCTGGAGCTGACCCGGTTCTGAGATCAGGATTTATGATCCAGGGAGATGGTATGAACATCTCAAATGACCATCTACGTGATGCTCTTAACTTGTCTGCCTGGTATCCCTCATCTTCTACATGGGACCCATTGTCCGGAACTATGCCAATATCTCCTGTGGCGCCCTGCTCACAAGTAGGCTGGGGCGTGGTGAACGAGAGTAATGTTCAGCCCATCATCGATCATCTGAGAGGAGATACGGAGATGTCTCAGAGACCTTCTGATGTTGTAATGTGCATGGAGGCTAATCAAGCCATCAGAGAGGCCTACTGGACATAGAAAATACAAAAATGGAACAATGCCCGATACCGATGGTTTCAATAAAGGACTTCTTCAAGTTAGCCTGTGAGAAGAGTTACTCTGAGATGGAATCTCTCCTCTCTCCAAGGTTCTAAGGAAATCTCGAACATCCTCAAAATTGTTGAGAGTATTGAGGTCCTCAGTCATCTTTCTGTCACAAGTGATGGAGTTCTCCAACTAGCAGAAATAAGATTGAAGGAGGACAAAACATTAGAAGATATTTCAGAAATCAGTTGGCTTCAGGTTGTCGAGGTTCTGGAGGAGGAGCATGATTCCGTGGTTGTGAGCTTATTGTGTACTCATTCTTTCGCCAAGTCCGCCATAGAGCTTTCGAATATCCAAGTTTATCCCCCATACGGAATTGATTCTGTCAGAGGAATGGAAATCCGAATGTCAGGACTATCTGATTCGGTCAGAAGATTTGTTTCAATACTCAGAGTAGTCCTTCCTCCTGATAAGATAAGTGTAAACTCAATTAGAGACTCAGAAAGAAATGGTTGGACTGATGGACTAACTGAAAAGCAGAAAGAGGTGATTTCCTATGCCATTGGAAGGGGCTATTTCGATCCTGATTCAAAAATCAAATTGAAAGATATAGCTGAAGGACTGGGAATGGCTAGAAGCACTCTCGGCGAACACATGAAAAGAGCAGAGTATGAAATCATGAAAAAAGTAGCTGAGGATCTCGATTGACCCCAAGGGGGTCAAAACACAATGCTCAAGTTGCTGACTGCTCCGGTCAGTATAATGGTGCAGTACAGCCTACCCATGGTGCCCGGGCCAGACAAGATCAACTGGGAGGCCCGAGTAAACGGTAGAATGGTCAGTTTTCCAATCGATAGTAATGCTGTTCTTCTAGATATTCTACGAGACAAAGGAGGTAGCTTGGGCACAAAAAGAGGGTGTGATATGGGAACGTGCGGTTGTTGTAGCGTAATTATCGATGGAACTCCGAAACTGTCTTGCCTAGTACTAGCCCAAGAGGCTAAGGGATGCGAGATTACTACTGTTGAGGGTTTATCTTCTGGCCACTACCTACATCCAATCCAACAGACATTTGCGGATTGCGGAGGGAGTCAGTGTGGTTTTTGCACACCGGGTTTTCTTGTAGTCTCAGCGGCACTCTTAGAAGAGAATCCGTCTCCTACCACTGAAGAGATAAAAACAGCAATTGAAGGGAATTTGTGTAGATGCACAGGTTATCAACAAATTGTCGATGCGATTGCCAAGGCTTCAGAAATACTAGTATCTGGAAGCTCAGTAGAAGACTCGACTTCACCAAAGAGTGACCCTCATCCAGGATTTTCAGGAGAGTAGTGAGATGTCAACTAGCGATAGTTCGTCCGAAGCGGAGGGAGATTCTGATCAATCAGAGTCAAATGAGATGGTCGGATATAGGCAACAGCCTGGAAAATTACCTTTTTCAAAACCCGGATCAGGAGGCAAGAATCGCTTTTCTGAACCAACTGATCAGTCAATGATACCAGAGTCTGAGGGAGGCGATCTCGCCCAACCATGGGGCTCACACCGACACGATGGCCTGGTTAGTGGTCAGATAATTGGGAAGCGGACATCTCTGGTAGATAGTAACTGGAAGGTCACGGGTCAGGCGAAATATGGAGATGATATCAGACTCCCGGGTGAGATTATAGGTAGGATTCTTCGAAGTCCGCATCACTATGCCAGAGTCCTGTCCATAGATGTAAGTAAGGCAATGGAGCTACCTGGCGTTCTTGGAATAGCGACTGGAGATGACGCTCCGGGAAAGTTCGGTGTACTTCCAGTGACCAAAGACGAGCATGCTATGGCCGTTGAAAAGGTTCGTCACGTAGGCGATTTAGTTGCTTGTGTGGCTGCAGTCGATGAACCCACAGCTAGAGAGGCGTGCAGATTGATCGAGGTTGAGTATGAAATTTTGGACTCAATACATGATATCAAAATGGGACTAGAGGACTCTGAAAATCCAATCCATGATCGAGGAAAGTATCATATCGGGGAGTCGAATGTTCAGAAGAGGGTTTTCCAACAATTTGGAAATGTTTCAGAGATGAAGCAGAATTCCATAGCTAGCCATGAGTCAAACTGGACTTTCACCGGAGTGAATCATGGTTTTACAGAACCCCATGCAGTGGTTGCACACTGGGACCCCTCGGGAAGATTAACCCTTTACACTCCACAACAAGTCCCTCATTACCTGCATAGGGCCCTTGCAGATGTTCTAGAGGTCCCGATGCATCAGATTAACGTATATAGGACATTTGTAGGAGGAGGATTTGGAGGGAAGTCTGATCCATTTCCTCATGAGATGTGTGCTGCAATATTAGCTCGTAAGACAGGTAGGCCGGTAAGAATTAACTTTGACAGGGAGGAGGTTTTCTGGGTCAATAGAGGACGTCATCCATCAAAAATTTCCATGTCTCTCCATGCGGATTCTAACGGCAGACTGTGCGGTATAGAGACTGATGCATTGATTGATGGTGGAGCGTTTGCCTCCTTTGGACATGTAACTACCTACTACAACGGAGTTCTTCATACGGCACCTTATGAAATTGGAGCGTTTCACTACACTGGAGCGAGAGTATGGACGAATAAACCAGCCAGTGGGGCTATGAGGGGACATGGCGCTGTGAATTCAAGATGTGCTGTTGAGACCGGGATAGACGATTTATCCGAAAGTCTGGGAGTGGACCCTATAGATTTCAGATTGGCCAATCTACTTCCCCCACACAGTGCCACGATTACAGGTTTCAGAGTAACCAGCATAGGCATGAGAGAGTGTTTAGAGAGAGTGAAGCAAGAGTCCGGTTGGAAGGAGAAATTCAGGAAGATGCCACTTGGAAAGGGAATAGGGATAGGATGTGGGTTCTTCATTTCAGGAAGCGGGTTACCAATACACTGGGACCCTAACAAATTCCCGCATGCTACTGTGCACCTCAAGATCGATATGGATGGAGGAGTAACAGTTCATACTGGGGCTGCAGACATAGGGCAAGGATCAGACACTGTTGTCGCCCAGTCAGTTGCTGAGGTCCTAGGATTGCCCCTGGACATGATTAGAGTAAGAAGTAGAGAGAGTGATACTTCCCCTGTTGACCTGGGGTCATATTCCTCAAGAGTGACTTTCATGAATGCTAATGCCGCAATATCTGCCGCGATGGAAATCAGGGATGATTTGCTTAAGGCGACCAGTGAGATAACTGGGGCTTCTACGGAGTCTTTGGTAATAGGCGATCGTAGGATTTTCAATAAAACTGATCCGGCAGTTGGTGTTTCATATCTGGAAGCTTTACACAAGGCCCAGGAAGATAGGGGGGCTTTAGTTTCATCTGGTTCCTACAGAACTCCACCTATGGGAAGAGCTCACAAGGGAGCCGCTGCAGGACTTGCACCTGCCTACTCGTTCTCGGCATATGTCGCTGAAGTCGATGTCGACATAGAGACTGGGCAGACTAAAGTTGAGAGGGTATGGGCCGCTCATGACTGTGGTAAGGCACTTAATCCGCTTGCAGTTGAGGGGCAGATCATAGGTTCCTGCCATATGGGGATGGGGCAAGTCCTCAGCGAGGAGATGAAGTACGGTAGAACTGGTCATTTGATTAATCCTGATTTACTAGATTACAAAATACCGACTGTTCATGAGATGCCTCTTGTGACTCCAATAATTGTTGAGTCTAATGACCCAGAGGGTCCCTTCGGAGCCAAAGAAGCTGGAGAAGGGCCACTTCTCCCTATTTTGCCAGCGGTTGTCAATGCCGTTTACGACGCTATTGGAGTCAGGGTTGACGAGTTGCCCATTACCCCAGATAGGCTTTACAAGGAGATCGAGAAGAAATGTAGGAAAGAAGGAATTGATGATCCCCTAGATCTTAGTCCGCCTACACTTGATTACTCGCCACTGCAAGATGTTCTTGAAGAGCGGGCAAACTTGCATTCAGAGAGAGATATTGAGAGGCGTTACGATAACGATCCACCTCCCTATCATAATGGGGCACTATTCGGTCTCGATCCAGAAGTGCCAGGAGATGAGCAAGACTCTAGATGGGCGGCTGTTGTCATTCCTCCGGAAGGTTACTTGGATAATCCCGGTCTTGCAGGCAGTGCCTGGAAGCATGTTGAGAGACGTCACAGGGAGGGTCAAAAATGAGGATGCCCCCATTCAACCTGCATAATCCATCAACCCTGGAAGACGCCTTGACGAAGGCGTCTGAATTGGAATCGTCTGGTGAAGAATTCGATTGGATATCAGGAGGTACAGACTTGATACCCAATTACAAATGGCACCTCAATACAAAAAAGAATGTCATATCTCTATCGGGTATCGAGGAACTCCATGAGCTTGGAACAAACAAAATTGGGGCGATGGTTACTCTTCAAGAATTGGTCGAGTCGAGTTCTGTTCACCCTCTAATCAGCGAGGCGGCCAGCAAGGTTGCGAGCATAATGGTCAGAAGATCTGCAACACTTGGAGGGAATATTTGTTTGGATACAAGATGCTTCTGGTATAATCAAACTGAGCAGTGGAGGGAATCGATAGATTGGTGCCACAAATGTGACTGTGGAACAGGTGCAGATTGTAGAGTAATCCCCAATCAGAATGAGCTCTGTGTGGCTACTTACCAAGCAGATATGGCTCCTGTTCTAATGTGCTTGGGGGCAGTTATCCACCTCTCTTCTCCAAGAGGATCCAGATCTATGCCGATTAATGAGTTCTTCAAGTTAGATGGGATGACCAAGAATGTACTGGAAATTGGAGAAATAGTCACTCATGTCACACTGCCTGATGATCATTCTGAATGGAAGGGTGACTATCAGAAATTACGTCAAAGAGAAAGCTGGGATTTTCCCGAGGCCGGCGTAGCCGTAACATGGAAGATGGGGCCTAATGGACCTAGTGAATTACGTGTAGCAACTACTGGCTTGGAATCTGTACCTTCTTTACATATTGAAGAGGCATCGAGAGCATTGGAGAATTGGAACGGAAAGGAGAGTGTATCATCACTTTCTGAATCAATAAGAAAATCTGTGAAGCCCGTGCTAAACACTTGGTTTCCGCCCTCATATCGAAGGAAGATGGTCAAAGTTCTAACTAGGAGGGCTTGCAAGGGCATTCTGGAGGATCAGTCTTGAGAACTGGAGATATTTTTCTTTCGAGCATATTATTGGTGTGCCTAATGGCGCCTTTGAGCGTGTCTCAGCAACCCAGTCCTCCTGGATGGGATTTAGGAATTGACTATCCTCAGGAAGATGAGGATGAGCCATTTAAGCTCAACAACGGGGGCAGTGTGATCGTTAGTTTCTTTGTCTCTAATGATGAGCTGTTACCAATCACAATTGATTTCACGTACGAAGTTCCATTTGAGGGAGAGTTTGATGGACCAGAATCAGAAACCATCGGGGCAGGAAATAACAAATCATTCTCACTGACGATAATGAATATTGAAGTGGGTGACTTTTCGGCTGAAGTGACTGAGGAGTTTAGCATCACTGGGACTTTGGTAGCCAGAGGTTCTGTTCCTCAGCTTATTCCCGATTCGAGAGAAGGGTTAGGGCAACTACAGATCCCCACAATTCACTCATTGAAGGCGACATTATCTGAACCAGTAGGGCCGATGAACTCTGGTTCAGATATGACTCTGACTCTTGAAGTCAAGAATCTTGGTAACGTGGCAGACAGGGTCGGTTCCGTGGAGGTATCTGATAACTGTCCATTACTAACAACGGATAATGGTCTTGACTCGCTGACAACTAAAGACATACCCATCGGTGGGCAAATTCAAGGTAGCCTGACTGTTACAGCATCCCAGAGTCATCCACAGAGGAACTGCGATGTCGAGGTAACAATATCTTCCAATGGTGCGACAAACTCAGGAGGTTCTGAGATGTCAGAATCGAATGTTAGAGTTTCTGTAGAGCCTCCACCGACAAATCAAGAGGATCCAGAAAGTCCAGACAACAATGATAATGTTATTGAGGAGGTAGTAAGTTCAAACCTGTCTTTTGTCGGAATATTGCCTATTGTATCTGTAATTTTATTGGCCTCAATGAATAAGAAGAGGTAGTGACCGGATACTAGGATATCCAGTGATACTAATCGGGTCACTTGACCTAAATTGGGATGATGGCTGGTAAAAACATACCCGAACATATAATTGCACAATCACACTCCGCACAGCACCGTAGGTGCTAGATTGAACCTAGGTTAGGAAGTTGGTATTAGTGGAGGGTAGCGACGGTGGCCGCGAATTTGGCACATACGTCTCTTGGTCATTAGGAATAACAACCGCATTACTACTGATTCTGCCAATGATTTTCGTAGTCGGCAAAGCAACACATTACTCGGCTTACTCCAGTGAGGGGGACTATGATGGATTGGCTCAGCTCAAGGATATGCGAGATAGCATGGAAGGAGATGGCTATTCGATCGCGAACACGATGTCAACTCCCATGCTAGTCAACGACTGGAAATACCCGCACAGAACGATGCTATTGGTGATAGCTCCAGAAAAACCAATTGATGAGACTGAGGCTGAATCCATTTATGATTTCGTAACTGAATCGGGAGGGAAGGTCATAGTTGCGTCTGATGGAACTAATGCCAATCGTCTGGCTTCGAAGTTTGGAGTTACTTACTTTGACTCCCCATTGCTGGATGAGAATCAATACTACATCACTGAAAATGACGATGGAACAAACCAATACTCATGGGAAAATGTTTGGGGCATTGGAACGATGGAAGAAGAAGCTACTGAGTTTGGAAATGATGGTTGCGGGTCTTTCGAAATAAATCAATTCGATGATGACTGCGCCCTTCCTGTTATGTTCAGAAAGCCAACCGGGATGAAGTTTGAACAGACGGAGCGCGACCGAGAAGAACCTGGCCATAGAGATGTCACTGTTATCTCTAAGGCATCACCCTCTGCTTTCATCGATCTAATCGGAAATGGAGATTCTAGTGATTTCAGAAATCCTGCACCCGGCGATCTTGCTTTGATGATTAGAGCTGACTACCCAGGGATAGAAGTCTACGATAAGGTCAGAGGAGGCCAAGCCATTGTTGGAGGAGATATTGGTGAAGTGGAGGTTACTGGTAGCATCGTTTTTGTTTCGGACCCTGAGGCTTTCTCAAATATGCTGTGGACTGATGAAGTAGCACAAGGAGAGGGGATACCAAGGGTTTGCGAGGTAGTGGGGGCTTACCAAAGCTGTTGGAATGATGCCTTCGAGGATACTGACGGATCCCAGTGGAACGGCAATGGGGATTACTTCCGACTACTGATCCACTCGATGATGGAGTTCGATAATCTAGGTTTAGCGGGAGAAGTCAAGGATTACCCGTCTAACTTCCAAGTGGTTTTCGATGAGAGCAGGCATGTCACCGGAGTGGTTTCAGCACCATTCGTTGAAGCTATGAGCACGGTTGTATTGCTGACCTCAAACACATTCCTCAAGTGGTTAGTAGTACTAAACGTGGGCTTACTTTTGCTTGTTGCAATGATGATAGTGCCAGAGAAGGAAAACTGGAGGCATGTTTTTGATCTTACTAGGTTCTCTGAGAGGCCGAACAAGCTAGATCCAGGAGACTACAGAAAAAGAGTTCAGCAAGCCCTATTCACCAAAATTAGAGTACATCATGATCTAACAAGGGATCAGATGGCATTGAAGCCCCCAGCCGAGATTCAGTCCATGATCGGAAATCCTAGGCTAGTTGAGTTGGCCTACTCAAAGGAAAGGAAATACTCCCCAAAAGAGCTCCGAGAGCTGATGCAGGCCATCAGACGGTGGGGAGGCGGTAACTGACCGCAGACGCAATTGACAAAAGTAATGAGAAACTGGAGATAGTAGTATGAACGCAACACCACCAGCAGAAAAACCCCCGGCACCACCAGCAGACGCAGTATCAAAGGGATACGAAGAGAAGGCCGCCAAAGCCAGAGGGTCAAAGAAGACCAACGAGAAGTTAGAGGCGGTTGGAAGGATCGGAGAGGCCATCAGTGCCGAGGTCCAGAAGGTAATCATTGGGAAGTCACACGTGATTGACAATGTACTGATTAATATCCTGTCCAATGGAAATCTCCTATTCGAGGATTATCCAGGATTGGCTAAAACTCTGATGACAAATACATTCGCAGACGCACTTGGTTGTGATTTCAAGAGGGTGCAATTCACTCCGGATCTGCTTCCTGCTGACATCACTGGAACAAATATCTATGACGCAAAGAAAGGAGAGTTCACATTCAAGCCTGGGCCAATTTTCTGTAATCTTCTCCTCTCTGATGAGATAAACAGGGCTCCGCCTAAGACTCAAGCGGCTCTTCTTGAAGCGATGCAGGAGAAGCAAGTGACAATTGGTGTTGTGACACACAAGCTTCCTGCTCCTTTCTTGACCATGGCGACCCAGAACCCAGTTGAGCAGGAAGGGACATATCCCCTACCTGAGGCTCAGCTTGATCGTTTCATGTTCAAGATGAGTGTTGGATATCCTAACAGAGCTGATGAAGATGAAATCTTGGCTAGACGTGTGGCAAGAAAGAAGGATGCTGTAGAAGTCGAGACGATTACCGATCCAGCTCGTGTTGTCGCGATGCAAGAGGCGTGTGAAGACGTGTATGTCGATCCCGCAGTCAGGATGTACATGGTTGAGATCGTAACAAGGACGAGAGAGGATCCGCGTGTGTTGGTCGGCTCATCGCCTCGTGGGTCGCAGGCCCTACTGAAGACTAGTCGTGCCGCCGCGGCAATGAGCGGAAGGGATTTCATCACCCCAGATGATGTAAAGGCAGTGGCCACACTGGCTGTATCCCACAGACTTATCCTGAAGCCGGAGCATCAGATAAAGGGCCTAGAAAACGAAGAAGTAGTTTCCGACATTCTTCGCCAGGTCCCCGTACCTACGGTTTGAGGCCCTGATTGGACAAGCGAGGAGATTAGTGATGGCGTGGAGCAGGAAGTCGGCGATGTTCGCGTCTCTGGCTATTGCACTATATCTCCTGGGATTGGTACTCCGTAACCAGCAACTGGTCACGGTTGCAGTTGTCCTGTTATCGTTCCTAACGTGGGCGGCATTCATGTCAAACCATGCTGATGTCTCTTCTTCAGGTAGGAGAATAGGGGATGAAAACAGAAATGATGGAATCCAGTTGAATAGTATCGTAGCCCTCAGAAAGATTTCTTCTTCAAGAATTTTTGAGGATGGTGAAATCGAGGTCACCCTGCGACTTCAGAATAAGTCCAATCTAGCCAAGATTGTAGAAGTTCGCGATAGAGTTCCTGAGGTCATGAGAGTAAAGAAGGGGGCAAACTATGTCCTAATGGAACTGGGCCCGCAAAGAGAGACCACAATCAAGTACACTATCGAGACTCCTCTCAGAGGATTCTACACCATAGGCCCGGTTTGCATTAGGATTCAAGATGCGTTCGGCCTTTTCCATAACGAGAGAGAAGTAAATCTGTATGATGATTTCCTCGTATTCCCCAAGATGGAAGATATCAAAGATGCCCTCATTAAGAGCAGGGTCCCTAAGATATTTACTGGCGCAGTGAATATCAGGAATCCAGGAGAGGGATCTAATTTCTACAATCTCAGAGAGTACATTCCAGGAGACCCAATGAAGAAGGTCAACTGGGCTGCGACCGCTAGAAGTGGGGGCAAAATGATGGTCAACGAATACGAAAGAGATGCCGTTAGCGACATCATTCTAATCATAGATAGCAGGTCCGTCAGCGAGACTGGTCCTGTGAGTAGGAATTCACTAGTTTACAGCACCCGAGCAGCCGCTAGCCTATCGCAGTACTTCTTATCCAGAAGGGATTCGGTAGGATTGGTTGTTTACAGTGATGAGATAGTTTCTGTGGACAGAGACACGGGGAAGAAGCAACTGTATGTACTTCTAACTAAACTCGCTGGAGCGATTGCCAAAGGAAATACCCCTCTCAAGGTAGTAACCAACAGAATAATGCCTCATATCAATAGGGGAAGTCCAATTATCATCCTTAGCCCATTGGAAGACGATCCGACTATCGTAGATGCGGTGAGGGATCTAAGGGCTAGGAACTTCGATGTAACCGTACTTTCACCAAGTAGCCTTGAGTTCGAATTCGATGCTAAGAGATTGGATAGAACTGGATACGAAGTTCTGAAGACTGAAAGAGATATTTTGATGAGTGAGCTAAGAGGGCTGGGGGCTTTTGTTATGGATTGGGAGCCTGATATGATGCTCAATACTGCCCTTGCAGGTGCGAGGGGTTTCTGAGGGATTGGAATGGCTAAGAAAGTTAGAGTTGATGGGGGAGGGGACACTTCACACCTGTACGAGGGGAAGACCATCAGATCATCTGCCCCGAGTAGAAAGAAAGCCGCGGGCAGACTGAAGTCGAGTACTGAGATACCGAAGGATGCTATCCCAGAGATACACGTCCCTAGTTTCATTGAGTCATTCTTTGGAGGTCCTGTTGTAGCCAAGCAGAAGTTCCTGCCTGCAGACAGAATGGTCTCTTCACTTCAGATCGGTGCGGCGTCCTCTCTGACCATTCTGTGTTTCCTAACTCTTGCAATTACACCGGTTTCTGGAACTGCGTGGTTCGCAGTATCGAATATCTTGGGACTCGGTTCCCTGGGTGGACTTTTCCATCTCTCTCTAATTATAATTGGCCTGATTGGAGGAATTTATGGGACATTCCAAAGAGACAAAAGGGCTATGCTGGTATCATACGTTTCACTAATATTGGTGACAGTCAGGTTTGCCGGCAGTACGGTTGATTTCAGATTCGATTTTCTCCCAGAGGGAGAGATTGCTCAGAAATTTATTCTTATTCTATACGCTGTTTTCCTAGTTATGTACATAGAGCTCTCTAGTGGAGTGATAAGATTCTCAATGCTAGATACTTCGATTAGGATGAACGAAGTTTACGTCATGGGAGTTAAGAAAATCACCAGGAAATACCATACATCTCTAGCCATAGCCCCACTAATAGCTGGAGTAGTGGCCTTAATGACCCTTCTAATCAATCTAATTATTCCTGCAATCGTGGATATTTTCGATGGTAGCTCCGATGTTGCTTCCTCGAGGTTACGTGAATCTGTGGAGCTGACCAGTGTATATGGGGTGGCATTAGGAACTGCGATAGTTTTCTTAATTATTGCAATAATGTTTGGAGTTAATCTTCCATTAAGGATACAGCAAATGAGAGAGAGAGGAGCCTAGTTGCTGATATACCCTCCAGCTATACCCAAGTCTGCCATTACCAGAATAGCTACTGCTTCGACGACCGGCGCTGCCCTAGGCCCCAGGACTGGATCATGCCTACCTCCTACCTCCAGAGGCATCTTCTCATTTGTTGGAAGATGAAGGGTGAACTGCTTACGAGGGAGGCTACTGGGTGGTTTGAAATGGATCTTGACGCAAATTGGAGAACCGGTAGAGCGCCCTCCCAATGAGCCGTCTGCAACTGCTTCGGATGATCCTTCTAGGACAGGTCCGTCCGGACCTGGCTCCCATACATCATTGTGCTCACTGCCTCTCATAGTAGAAGATCTCGTACCGTGGGAGAACTCTATTGCTCTAGCTCCTGGAATAGCCATAAGTGCCCTTGCCAAGGATGGCTCTATCCCATCGAACCAAGGCTCTCCGACACCGATGGGGAGTCCTTCAATCAATAGCTCAACAACAGATCCTATGGTATCTCTATCTTTCCTAACTAATTCTATCTCATGCGACATTGATTTAGCCGCTTCGGCATCCCTACAGTTTAGTCTGCCCGAATCGGAGGAAGGGTCCAGAGGAGTTTTTCTCTCTAAGTCAAAAAGTGGTCTGGATTTTACCTCCCCAACACTGTGAAGATGGGCATAGCATGACCAGCCCACATTATCGAGAAGTGTCCTTGCTTGACTACCAGCAGCAACTAGGCCGAATGTTAGCCTAGCCGACTGTGACCCTCCTCCTCTCAAATCGGCTGTTCCATCTGATCTTACTGACTCTACTAAATCTGCGTGTCCTGGCCTCGGATGATCTGGTAAAAAAGAGTAGTCTCTAGATTTTGCATCGGAGTTCATCGTCAACATCAGGATCGGCCATCCGGTTGCCTTCCCCTCGTAAACTCCGGACAGTATCTCACAGTCATCGGGTTCGGATCTCTGGGAGAGGCCCTTTCTTCCTGGTTTTCTTCTCAGGAGATCACGCAGTAATATTTCCGTATCCAATGGGGTTCCTGCTGGAACTCCTTCCACTAGCGCCCCTACACATTTTCCATGACTTTCTCCGAAAAGAGTCACTTTGAGATTATCTCCCAATTGCATGCCCATGATTATACCTCCTCCCTCAATCCGTCACATGTAGTGAATTCTGTGATTAATACCTGTTCACAAAACTGCTTCAATTGGGACTCTAGAAATTCCTTATCTTGCTCATAGCATACTATCGTGATTGCTGGTCCAGAACCACTTATTCCAGCGGCTAGTGCTCCTGAAGCAATCATCAAATTAGAGATTCTTAATGCTTCGAAATCGTCTGTAGATGTGGCTACTGCCATGCCATTGGATGAAAGGGCACTCAGTATTGACCCATTTATCAGAGATGCAAATGCTCTGTCAAAAATCTGTGAGTTTCTAGAGAATGCCTCCTTATCGGGAATGATTTTTCTCCGTCCCCTTAGGCCAATCATGACTATAAGTCCGGTTTCCAATTCTCCTTCGAATAGTATTGACTCGATGGAGGGGACTGATGGATCCACTACCTTCCATCCAGGAGACATTGCCGCCCAAGTATCATCCATACTTCCAGTGATTGAACAGCCAGATCTTATCTGTGCCTCAACCGCTAAGTCGACTATCTCAAAATCAGAAAGACCAGTCCATGATGCTTTGTCAAGAGCCCTCAAAGCCGCGCATGCCAGTGCTGAGCTCGATTTCATACCCTGGCCTATCGGGACATCACTGACGATCTCCCAACCGAATACCGAGGGCAATGGAAATCCATTTTTTCTCCATATCGAAGAAACATGTGACAACAAGTCATGTTCGTCTCCTAGCACTGCCCTAGGCTCATCGTGAATATTAACGAGTGTCTGGAGTTTAACCGGAATCGAGCATCCCTTTCCAGTTCCCATGGCATGTAGAATTGAAACTGCTCCATTGGCAGTGCCTGATGCGAGAATTGTCATTTTTCAGTGACCTCCCCCTGGACAGATATGCCAATATGGCGCATTCCCTTCTCGTTAAGAACAGTTATCTCATCTCCTGAACTTAGCTCGGTCACTGAGATAGCGGTTCCAGAAGATGTCACTAAACGTACAGTCTCTGCCTGCTGGAGAATTACATTACCAGTGAAATTTTCTGACTTCATTGAAACTTTCAGGAGAGGTCTTCTCTCAATCTTCAGTCTTCCAATTGTAGCTATTTTGGTCAGACCATCTCCTGAGTATACTGCAACCTGATCTCCGGAGGATAGCTCGGACAGATATTTTGTTGAGCCATTGGCCATCATTACGTAAGAGTGGACCGCTCCAGCGTTTATCCTGAATGGCCTGGAAGGTACGTATTGTGAAGGAACTGTCTCTCCGTGAACTAGACAAAGGCACGATGAGGAGGAACCAACGAAAATTCCCTCTCCATCTGATAGTCTCTCAGTGAGATCCACACATACCCTCTCACCCAGGCCCGCCGTGGTGACTGATGAGACTGTGGCAACGGATATATCCGATACATTCTCCTCGCTCTTGACTGAAATTTTCTCCTTGGCAACCATTTTTGCAGATAACCATAGGGAAGGGGCCATTTCTTCAGGCGGGATGACAATTGCATCTACACCGTGCTCTAAGGCAAAGGCCACTCCTTGGACGTCTATTTCCTCGGATATCGATACAGCAATCTTAGTGCCGCTATTAGAAGCGGCGGCGACTATATTCTCCAGAGGTATCATCTTCCAATCTGAGCATCTTAGCATCACCCATGGGACCATTCCAATAAGTGAGATAGCCTCTTCCTGGCCTCTGAAATCATCAAGTGCCACTGATGCAACCTCTGGATCTTGGCCTTCCCAAACTTTGTGTCCAGAAACATGGGAATGGTTACCATATTTCTCGGCGTCAATCCAGATTTCCATCAAATCACCTCAGATAGGAGGCGGCCTCATTCGCACTGACTCCCTCGTGGATTACTGCTCTGAGGGCATTAATCCTGGCGACTGAATCGGTTGCTGAGAATATTTGCCTTCCCATGCAGACCCCTGCTCCACCGACAGATAGAGCTTCTTCTACAATCTCTAGTGTCTGAGAAAAGGGCATTCCTTGAGGCCCTCCTGCTATCAAAACTGGAATTGGGACTCCCGAGCAGACTTCAGAGAAAGTTTCCGCACTGCCGGTCCATGGGACCTTAGCAACATGGCACCCCAGCTCCCACGCGACTCTAGCAGCATGGGCAATGCCGTTAGTTGGATCGTCTTCACTGGGACTCATATTAGGGCCTCTTGGGTATACCATTCCCAAAACTGGAATATTATGTTCAAATGCTGAAGAAGTCAGAGATCCGGCTGATTCTATCATTTTGTATTCCATATCGTCACCTAGATTAATCTGGCATGAAAGAGCACTTGCTCCTCTTTTTAGAGCCTCTCTGGCATTTCCCACGAGTACTTTCGTACCCGACCTTTCTCCACCGTGGACAGTAGAGACCGAGGCGTGCATTACGAAATTTTTCCATTGTGTCCTTTGTACTTGATGAGTAAGAACGCCCTTCTGAAGAACGATTGCATCTGCGCCCGCCGAAATACATGATTCAACTAGCCCATCCATGTTCTCAAGACCTTTCTCCGGATATCCAGAAATACCGTGGTCCATAGGTATCCAGAGGCCCTTTCCCCCAGGAAGAAGACGGGATAGCCTCTCATCTAGGTCATCTGCCATGTATGTTCGTCCAAGCTCCATCACTTGAATGGTGGGTTAATGCCATGAGGCAGAAAAATTACTTTATTAGGCCTCTAAATATCAAAATCTACGATTACCGGGGCATGATCAGAAACGACCAGCCCTCCTTCCCTCATTACCTCTGCAGATTTCATTAGGTCCCTAGCAGAGTCGTTTGCCAAGACGTAGTCTATCCTCCACCCCCTATCTCTCTCTCTGGCTCTCCTGAAGTTTGACCACCATGTATACGGCCCTTTCTGAGGGCCTATGTGAATCCTCAACAAATCATGCCATCCCCTATTCAGTAGCCTCGTGAACCAATCCCTCTCATGTTCCAAAAATCCTGATGACCTTTTATTCCCCTTCGGATCCCATATATCATCCTCGGTATGTGCAATATTGAGGTCACCGCATAGCAAAGCTGGTTCTTCTGAGCCTACGAACTTCTCAGCCCACTCCATCAAATCCTCTATCCATTGATCCTTGTAAGCCTGTCTTTCTGGATTTGCTGAACCGTTTGGGAGATATATGTTAACACAATGCATCCCCTTGTGCATAGTATGCAAAACTCTCCCCTCTGGATCCCTAGTTTCATCTAGGTCGGTATCAATCCCTCTGCCAATCTCCTCCATTCCGACCCTGGAGCATGCCATCACTCCCGAGTATCCCTTTCTCTGTGCAGGATGCCAAATGACATCGTATCCCTCCGGCTCCGACCAATCCTTGGGCATCTGTTCAGGGAGAGCCCTTACCTCTTGGAATAGCATTACATCCGCATCGATCCTTTCTATGAAATCATACAGGCCCTTTCTGTGGGCCGCTCTGATGCCATTCAGGTTCCACGTGACTACTCGCATATCCTCTCCTTATTGAGACAGGTCTTTGATTTTCTCGACCAAGTCCATATTCCTTATTCTGAAAATTCCAACTGGTACCATTGCTACAGAAATCAGTAATACCACTGAAATGAGCTGGAAAGCGACGTTCGGGACTAGGACCACTGGGAAGTAGAATTGCCATGTTGAGAATTCAGCTGCCAGACCTAAAGCGCCACCAAAGGCGAAGATCACACCAAACAGACCCCCTATCAAACCAATAATAGTACTCTCGAAGAGAAGCATTACTGAAAGGCTTCCAGTAGATGCCCCTAACACCCTCAGAGTAGCCAATTCGAAATCCCTCTCAGCGAGATTCATGACCATTGTATTGAACATTACAGCTAGAGTGAATATGAATCCCAATACCATTATCGTACCCAGAACTTGAGTTTGTTGATCGAGTAGAGATTCTATCCCCCTAAGTAGTGATTCCCTCTCTTGAATTCCACTGGATAATATCCCAAGCTCCTCATCAACG
>DAPJ01000014.1 GCA_002502095.1 Euryarchaeota archaeon UBA62 | reverse complement strand
ATCATTATCGTGATCATCATGGCGCCTGTGACCTCGATCGGGTCGTTCTCCTTGGTTACCCTGTCAGTGGCTATTATGTGGGCCCCGAACATGTAGGCGCTGAATATGGTCAGGAACTCTCCGAATCCAAGAGAAACCTGAGGGGGACCACCTATCCATCCTGCGCCGAAGGTCGCCAGAACAACCCCAATCACAGTGGATCTGGTTATGCTCTGCCTACCCAGTGATATTGCAATCAGGGCAGTGAAGACGACGTACAGGCTAGTCAGGAATGCGGAGACCCCAGGGGTGACGGTAGTGATTCCCACGTTCTGGCTGAGATATCCCGCTGAGAGAATCAGCCCGAGCCACATTCCCCCCCTTACAGCATCCGGGTTTCTGAGGCCAGTACGTGCCTTCGGCAATATGGCCAGTGTCAGTGCTGTGGCAATCACGAAGCGCGCCGAGAAGAAAAGAATAGCCACCCAATTGGCATCCAGGTCAGGAGATGCCACCTCAGCGGCCTCTATTCCCTGCTTCATCCAAATGAACGTCATACCCCAGAGGAAGGAAATCGCGAAGATGGCCAGCGCGGCGCGCCTCTCCCTTTCCACGGACAAACGCATCCATACACGCATAAGGCCCCATCGGTGCCTTGGATTGAATAGTTCAAACCCCGCCCCAAGGTTGCGATGCACCGCCAGTGGACGAACCTATCCTATGCCAATGTCGCTACGACATCACCAGCGGCGCACAGGATCGCCACAGAATGGGCAGACTCGCTGGCAAGAGGGGGGGCCGCCGAATTCGATGCAGATGCGGAGAAGCATGGGATGATGCCACTCAGGGAGGCCGCCTCCAAACTCCTCTCCTGTGACGTCTCTGACATTTGCTGTGCCTCGAGCGCCACTGGTCTGATGTGCTCGGTGGCATGGGCGGCGATGCCTTCCGAGGGAGAGAACGTCGTCTCCTCACGCGCCGCCTTCCCATCCACGGTATACCCGTGGACCAGAGTATCCCAGAGCACGGGCGTCGAGATACGCTTGGCGCCATACGACGAAAACCACTACACCGACCCAGAGGACATACTGTCTCTGATAGACGAGAACACTGCCGTAGTAGTCATCTCACATGTCGAGTACGCCAACGGACAGAGGTATGACCTGGCAAGGTTCTCCGAAGCCGCGCGATCTGTTGGTGCCATGCTGATGGTCGATGCGACCCAATCCATGGGAATGGTCCCTATACACGGCCCAGACTCCGGTGCCGACGTCATAGTCGCCTCTGGTTACAAGTGGCTCAGGGGGACTTACGGGGCTGCTGTGGGGTACCTGTCCCCCCGGGCTAAGAAACTCGTTCCTGGAATGGTCGGATTCAGGAGCCATGAGGACATCTGGGACATGAAATCCGATAGGATGGACCTGCCAGAGGACGCCAGCAGATTCGAGTTCACCACACTCCACTTCGGGGCACTACAGGGCCTGGCAAAGTCCATCGAGGAGATGTTAGAGATAGGGCAGGACGAGATATGGGCACATGACATGAAGCTCGCAGACGCCGTCATAGAGGGGGCTATGAGCATGGGTCTCGAAGTGGTCTCTCCCACCGATCCGGAACAGAGGAGCGCGATAGTGAGCATCCGTACCCCCCAAGGAGAAGACAGCTCACAGATAGTCAGGCGCCTGCAGGATGAGTTCGGTATCCTAGTGACTGACAGATCAGGGATGATCAGGGTCTCTCCCCACATCGATAATGATACACATCAGATCGAGATGCTATTCCGGTCACTTAGGACCATTCTCGGTAAAACCTCCAGTTAGGACTTAACACACAACCCCCACGCACGCATCGTGAACAGTCCAGTTGTCGTAGTGGGCATGCACCGTAGCGGGACCAGCCTAGTCTCCAGGATACTCGACCAATCCGGGGTCATGATGGGTAAGGATTTGCAGGAAGACCACGAGTCCCTCTTCTTCATCGGCCTCAACGAGTGGATATACGAGAACGCCGGTGCCAGCTGGGAGCGACCAGCCATCCTCTCAGAGCTCACAGAGAACGAGCTAGCCATGGAAGCGGTAAACGAATACGTCTCCAAGAGAGTTTCAAGCAGAGGTAGCAAGGCATACTCCGGCAGATACCTGAAGAAAGGACTCTTCGATATGGAGGGCAAGTGGGGTTGGAAGGACCCTCGAAACGGCCCGGCTCTTCCGGTATGGAAGTCGATATGGCCTGAGATGAAGATAGTCCATGTCACCAGACACGGCGTCGATGTGGCGTCCAGCCTCAAGACCAGAAACGCAAGTCACTGGGAGGGAGACGTGAGCAGATTCAGGAAATGGCTTCCAACATACTCCTGGCGATCCAGTAGGGCCCCCATCATGAGAGGACAGAGGTCATCCACAATGGAGGGCGCTCTGGGCTTCTGGTCCGAGCAAGTCGAGATGGAGAAGGGCATGCTGAGCGATATCGAGGACAAGCACTCAATCAGGTATGAAGACCTACTCAGTGACCCGAAGGAGGCCCTATCTAAGTTATACGAGTACCTCTCCATCGAAGCAGAACCCCAAACGATATCGTCCATAGAGGGCATGATCGACCCAACCAGGGCATTTGCTTACCGCAAGAACCCGGAACTCACCGAATTCTCCTCCAGTAATTCTGACATTCTGGCAAGGCACGGATATTCCGCTTGATTGTTTGGCCTCATGCGAGGCTAGAATACTCCTATAACTCGCAGACCCTCCAAACGCTTGATCAAATGCACATTCTGGTCCTATCACGCTCAACTCTCTCCCATGGTTTCGGGGGCTTTGAGAGGCAGTGCGAAGATCTGTGCGAGGGATTCGTGAAAGCCGGGCATAGGGTGACGGTTCTCACTACCTCCCGTCACGATGGCGTAAAGGAGGAGGAAAAGAACGGATTCACGATCAGGTTCCTCTCGCCATCCACCCCTATGAAACTGTCAAGAGCATGGTTCAAGGAATCTCTTTCCGTTGTCCGCGAGTTGCACGCAGAGGCCCCCATAGACGTGATTCACAGCAATGAGTTCGCGGCCAAGGGAGTAATGCGTTGGGCCCGAAAGAACGCAATACCAATGGCTGTCGTATGTCATGGCTCTCTGAGGACAGAGCTCCTCTCATTCCTCTCCGCCGCCGATATGAGGCCTAGATACTGGCACTGGCTCCTTCTGACTCCGATGCATCTGATCAGAAGGTGCATTCTCTGGGAGATGCCAATGAGGAAGGCATCAAGATCCATCATACTGGTCTCTCCCACACTCGCGAGGGACTTCTCAGCATACTCGAAGGGAAAGGTACGGGTCATCGAGAATGGAATAACCCTCCCCGACCCGCCCAAGAGTAGGGCATCTAGTGACAAGTTACGGCTTCTATGCACAGGGAGAGCGGACAAGCAGAAGGGATTCCAGACGGCAATCAGGGCAGTCTCCAAGATGGAGGATATCCCTCTTCATCTCGACATAGTAGGAACGGGCCCCTATTTCGAAGACCTGAAAGCAATCTGCGCCGATCTAAATGTCGATGATAGGGTTACCTTCCATGGCAGGGTCGATGATGACGAGCTGTCTAGGATATACTCGTCAGCCGATGTCTACCTCATTCCAACAACGAGATACGAGGGATTGCCCCTAGCTCTCTTGGAGGCGATGTCCCATGGAATTCCTACAATCTCCTCTGACATCGGCGGAAACTCCGACGTCATTACTCATGGCAGTGACGGACTCTTCATCAAGCCAGGCGATCTTTCCGAGCTGATTGAGGCGATTCGAAGACTAGAGAGCGACCCCGTCGAGAGAAACGCAATATCTGAGGCCGCCAGAGCCACAGCAGAGCGCAGATTCGACAAGGAGAGGATGGTTAGCGAAACCCTGGAGCTACTAGAGTCATTAGCAGGCCAGGACTAGCTACCTCCGTTTGATTGAATAGTGCGCTGCTCCTCCAAGAAGGCATGGTGGATGTCGCTTCCATGGTCCTAGGTGACTTTCAAGACTCACTAGTAGATGTCTTTGGCTCGTCAGGAGGATGGCTAATGGGCCATGCAATCGTACTTTCCATGGCAGCCCTGATCGTACTATCAATCAGGAACAGGGATCACATAGTAAACGAGTCCGGGTATGGCAGAAAGCACTTCTCCCAAGCAATGGCAGTTGTCTTGATGACAGGATTACAGTACGTCTTCTACACAGGAAGCCTCGGTTTCCCAGAGACCATGTCGATGGTACTTGGGATAACAGGGGCGCTCTCGGCTCTGTGGATGATAAACGTTCTCGAATGACTAGCCCTCTTCCCACTCGTCGTAGTCTCTGGACCTCCTCCTCAGTACAACCACCAACGAAACAAGCAGTATCAACCCGCCAAGAGCACCACCAACAACCTCTTTGTTTTCCATAGCGAGATCTGTCAGTGAACTGTTTCCATCCAGCCCAATCGCTCCTAGTGATAGTCCCTGGGGGTCTACATTCACACCGAGTGAGGGAGTATCGGACGAACACGACGATGGGGCAACCGACCCCACTCCATCACCATCGCCATCATTGTCTATCAGAACAACGCACCCGTTCCATGTGCTAGCGAGGTTTGAGGGAGTGGAAACCTGGAACTGGCAGTTGCCCCCTCCCCCTCCGGCTTGAACTTGGAACTCACAGGGAGCGCTCTGATCCTCAAATCCGGATGGCCATGCAGAGGACATCGATCCCTCCTCAATCATGATCAAGCTATATCCAATCGAGAAATCAGTATTGGACTGGCAAACGAACGAAGCGGCGAAAACCACCGGGTCCCCTGCGTCTATGCTCCCCCCTCCCTGGCCCATCATCACTTCACACGAACCGAAGCTCATCACCTCTACACTGACAACTGCCTCCTCCTCTGAGGTAAAGGCCCCAACATCAATACCATTGGCCTGAGTTACCTTGGCCGTTATATTCGCATCGAATGCACCCTCCTGATGGAGCTCAGTAGCTCTGACTACCACCTGAATGTCAACTTCCTGTCCAGAGCCTATCGTTACCGATTCCGGAGCCGCGAACTCGAAGTCCCCCTCCTCGCTCCCCGTACCAATTTCTACCGACTCGCTATGAATGGAGGGGTTCTCCAACGTGCAATAGACGATGGTCGATCTAGTGGCACCCGGCCAAACCTCAATCGGGTCGGGGTCATCACACGTAATCTCAATAGAAGGCAGCACTCCAATCTGGGCAGAAGAAACCGGTCCAAGGGCCATCAGAACAATCATTGAGGCCATCATAGCAGATAATGGGGGCCTCCAACTCACAGCCCCAACAGTTGACATCAACGGATAGATATTCGCATCAAGAGCGCGTGAAATCATAATATTTCTACTCAAAGGATTCATGGCGACCTCGTGGCTCGCCATGCCATGAGCGACGGAGCCGGCAAACCTCCCGTGGTCATAGTGAAGGAGCAGACCAACATCACTAGTGGTACTGAAGTACAGGAGAAGCTCATCGCAGCTTCAGAGGTTTTCGCCAATCTTCTGAAGCCGACTTTTGGACCGATGGGACTTGACAAGATGCTCTACAAGACAGATGGCAACACTGCAGTCACCAACGACGGTGCAAAGATAGTCTCAGAGCTCTTGGTAAAGCACCCAGCTGCTAAGATGCTAGTCTCCATGTGTCAGTCACAGGAGGAGGCTTGTGGTGATGGCGTGACCACCACCATGCTTCTCTGCGGTGCCCTGCTTCAGGAGGCCCAGACCCTCTTGAGGAAGGGGCTCCACCCTCTCACGATTATCGAGGGGTACAGGAAATCCATGCAAGCATCGTTGGATATGCTGGATGAGATATCCACCCCACTGAATAATGACCTTCTTGGTTATGTGGCCGAGACAGCCATGATAGGAAAGGGTGCAGAAAACGCTCTCCATCTCCTATCAGGATTGGTAGTGGAATCATTGGGCATTGTTTCCGAAAACGTAGAGGAACCAGGAGCAGAGAACGTGTCAATGTTCAAGTCTGGAAAGGGATCACTGAGTGACTCCACCCTGATCAGAGGAGTCGCTTTCAGGAGGAGAGTACCAATGGACGGCCTCCCAAACAACCTCCAAGACGCAAAGGTAGCGGTAATCGGGGGAGATATCAAAATCAGGTCGATGACAAGAGACGCCCAAATCAAAATCTCCTCTGCGGACCAACTAGAATCTTTTGTCAATGCAGAGCAAGCCAGGAAGGAGGACATAGCAACTAGAATCCTAGCTACAGGCGCCGATGTCATTCTCTGCGGGGGGGAGATCGATACCGAGATCCTTCACATACTAGCCGACAATGAGATACTCGCGATAGCACAGCTAGACGAATCGGAACTCAGGAACTCTGCAGATGCAACCTCCTCCTCGATTATCGACTCTATTCTTGATGCATCACCCGGTGATCTAGGAGAATGCGGGTCACTAACATGGGAGAGAAACGAGTCAACTGATATGGTAGAGGACATCATAAGAATTGATGGATGCCGAAAACCCTCCGTGGTAACAATAGAGGTAGGAGGCGATGGAAACGAGGCCACTGAGGAGGCGATAAGGGGGATATACGACTCTCTGAGGGCAACCTCCCTCGCAATCAGGGACGACCTAGTGCTACCCGGAGGGGGCTCCACCCATTCTAGGGTATCATATCACGTTAGGAGTGAGATGGAATCCGAACCTGGCAGGGAGAGGATCGCCATGGAGGCCTTTGCCAGAGCCATGGAGACAATCCCAGCTGTTCTGGCTGAGAACGCAGGGCAGAGTCCGTTGGACAAGGTTCTGGAGCTTCGTGCGGAGGCAAGGAAGGAAAACCAAGCCATGGGGTTAAACAAGAAAGGAGAGGTATCGCCCATAGACGATGTATGGCACTCATTATCAGTCATATCCGAGTCTCTCGAGACATCCACTGAGACCGCGATAAGTATGCTCAGGATAGATCAGGTAGTATCCTCAAGAGGGGACTGAAGATAGAATCCTTCAAGTCGCGTGCCCGCATGCCTGCCCATGGCACAGCCCCGAGCGTTGATCAGCGTCTGGCACAAGGAAGGAGTGGAGGAACTCTCCAAGGCCCTCTCTGACATGAATTGGCAGATTCTGTCCACTGGAGGAACCGCCCGAAAACTCCGTTCAGCCGGTATCTCAGTCATCGACGTCAGCGAAGCTACGGGGCACCCAGAGGTATTCGATGGAAGAGTAAAGACACTCCATCCTGCAGTACACGGTGGGATCCTAGCCAGAAGAGACAGAGAAGACGACATGGAAACCCTCCAAGAGCTGGGCTACGGGCCGATAGATCTAGTCTGCGTTAACCTGTACCCATTCGCTGAGACGGCCGCTAGGGTTCCTCCCGCTACCGACTCAGAACTAATCGAGATGATCGACATAGGGGGTCCAACCATGGTCCGCTCTGCCGCCAAGAACCACAAGGACGTCATCGTACTTACGTCCCCCCCACAGTACGAGGGAATAATTGAACAGCTAAGATCTGCAGATGGCGATCCTTCGGCTATAGATTTGGAAACCAGGGCCAAGCTTGCGCTGGAGTCATTCCAAGGGACCGCCGCATACGATTCCGCTGTCTCCAATGAACTGGAGAGAAGACTCAGCGATGCCAAAAACCCCTCGAGGATACACATCGCCTCAAAGAGAGGCACGCATCTCAGATATGGCGAGAATCCTCATCAGCCAGCATCATTCTACCCGGCAGAGGGAGAACCAGAGGGATTGGCCTCGGCCATCCAACATGGAGGCAAGCCACTTTCCTACAACAACTACCTCGATCTGGATGGGGCACTGAGACTCGCACAGAACCTCATCCACGCATGCCCCGAACACGAGCACGGTTGCGTAGTAATCAAGCACACCAATCCATGTGGAGCCGCAGTCGACACTAGTCAATCAGAGGCATGGACAAACGCACTGTCTAGCGACCCTGAGAGTGCGTTCGGGTGTGTCATAGCATTTACGAAGGAAGTTCAGCCTGAAACCGCCACTGCCATTGGGGGGCACTTCTTTGAGTGTATGATAGCACCCGGGTATCACCCAGAGGCATTGGAGATTCTTTCCTCAAAGAAGAACCGTAGAATGCTGACTCTCAGCCCAATGGGCCCCAGAGCCGAGAATCTCTCTCTTCGACAGGTCAGTGGTGGCTGGCTAGCACAGGTGCAAGGGCCCCCTGCAGTAGAATGGGATAATGCCGAATGTGTCACAGAGAGACAGATGGAAGACGGAGAGCTCTCTCTAGCCAGATTCGGATGCGCCGTATTGTCCGAGGTCAAATCGAATGCGATTATCCTCGTTTCGAAGACCCCCACAGGACTCGCTACAGTTGGAGTAGGCCCGGGCCAGACCAGCAGGGTCGAGGCCGTCAGGATAGCATCTAGGAGAGCGGGCGACAGAGCGAAGGGTTCGATGATGGTATCAGATGCCTTCTTCCCATTCAGGGATGGAATAGACTCAGCCAACGAGATCGGGGTCTCAAGCGTGGTTCAACCGGGTGGTTCAGTTAGAGACCAGGAGTCAATAGATGCGGCTAACGAGCACGGCATCTCAATGCTGTTTACCGGGACCAGACTGTTCCTACATTAGGAAGAAATTCCACTCGTCACATCTATTGTGATATGGTACTAATCCACAAGAGAGCGATGAAGGAAAGCCCTACAATGGTGAAAAATGTAATCGCCTTCTTCTGACTGTTAGCCATTTCTTCCCTTGACGCTTCTTCAGATCTCGAAATCTCCTCTTCTGCCTCATCTGCGGATAGCCCGCCTTCCTTCGCTAGCTTGTTAGCCTCACTAGTGGCCTCACCAACCTTTCTTTCTTCGTATGATTTCTTCATGGTCTTTGCTTCTGCATTCATGGCATCTCCCACCATGTCCCGGACCACTGAGCCCAGTATGTCCCCGGCTATGCTCATGCTATCGAAATAGGTCGCACCGAGAAAAAACTGTTCCCTTATTTGGAAAATTGAGAACCGACCATGCTACTCTGAGGAAGATATGAACCTAAACGGACTTGCTAGAGTAGAGACCCCTCTGTAATCCGTCACATTCTCCCTGAAATGCGATTGAGGGTCATCGAGAGCCTCTGATATCGTGTTAACAGACGCACACGGAACACCGACAAGACATTCCTCCAAATCAGCTCTTGTGAGCCTTCTTATCGAATCATGCACCATACTCTCGACCAACTCCCTGTTCTCTATCCTGACGCTATTCTCGATCCATGATTCAGGAGAGTCAAGGGACAGGGCCTCGACCAGCTTCTCCCATTGTCCACTGGTCCCGACACCTATGGCAAACCAACCATCACTGACCTGGAAGACCCTGTATGGAACTAGATTCGGATGACTGCTGCCCATCCTCCTTGTTTTCATGCCCACTAGGGCATTGTGTCCCTGGTTAACCAGTGAGGCCAGAGCAGTGTCCCACAATGAGATATCTATCCTAGCTCCCTTCCCTGTCTTCTCTCGTCTGAGCAGACATGCCAGTATCGAGCTGACCGCGTTCATACCAGTCATCACATCTATCCAAGCCACCCCTACCTTGGCCGGGGACCCCTCCTCCTCGCCGGTTACTGACATAATGCCACTTCTGGCCTGCATAGTCAGATCGAATGCAGGCTCTTCCCTACGCGGCCCCGTCTGTCCATAGCCCGAAATGCTACACACAATCAGATCGTCCCTAATAGGCCCGAGTAACCGGTCGAATGTCCCCGGTCTGAAGTTCTCGATTACCACATCCGACTCCTCAATCAAGGCTCGGACCCTCTCCCTCTCCTCCTTGATATTTGCAAACAGTATGTCCTTTCCACGGTTGCACGAGAGGAAGTAGGATGCTACCTCCTTTCCATCGAATCCAGCTTGAAAGGGAGGTCCCCATGTTCTGGAATCATCACCCCAAGGGGCTTCAATCTTGGTAACTTGGGCACCCAAATCGGATAGTGTCTGAGCGGCGTGGGGACCTGCTAGGATTCTGGATATATCTAGGACCTTCACTCCCTCTAGCGGTAGTATCATGACTCTCGCTGGAGAACCGACCAATTGAAATTATTCTAAGACTAGATTCGGTCAAACACTGCTCTAGAATCAAATCGGGGTCCAAATTCCCATTGCCCTAGCCACGCACCACCCTGACCATCCCTCGAGGACTCCGAGAGAACCGCCTGCCAGCATACCAGCAGACGCATACCACAGATATGGGAGCTCGACAATGTCGAGGTAGGCCACACCAGCGATACAAAGGCCACCCACTATGGACGCAAGACCCCCGAAAAGTCGGAGAGCCTTACCCCTGGCATCAATGTTGCATTCCATGACCATGAGTTCTACCTCTCACCTGAGGTAATAAACGCGTGTTTTTACAAAATCGCGACTAATTCCTGGTAGGTACTCTGAAACCGACGTACCAAATCCCAATCAGTCCGACCATCAGAACCGTACCCGCCCCGAAGCCCGGATCAGCACCATTCCAAGTAGACGGGTCAGCGAGAGTACCAGTCCCTCTGGTCGATACCGCCCAAACGAAGTATGCAGACAGGGAAGTCATGACCCCGATCAGCGAGACAACCCCATACTTGGCGTGCTTGGGAATAGTCTTACCAGTGGCATAATACTCGAAAATAGCGGGTCCGAAGTAGTCGTTGGTAAGGGTCCATCTGAAAAGCTTCTCACTGGATATGGAGAAAAAGTAAGCGGCGGGCACAGCCCAAGACACCGTGGGCCACCCGGGAATCCATATCCCGATTACAGCGAAAACCACGAAGAGACCACCCAAAGTGGTGTATAGTCTACTTTTTGATGGACTGCTGGAGACGGAATACCTCTCCACTATCTCATCTACAGTCCCGAGTCTTTCCATGTGGCTCATGTCTGCTAGAGGCCGGTGCTTTAAGTTCAGATGCCCCATCACTCTCAACGAGGCGCTCAATGAGTAACATGAAACACAAGGTCGCCTTCAGAGTGGCGTGAGCGACGAATATGTCCTTCCCAGGAAGGCCACTCCGGACTCGCCATTACGCCTGGCAGTGATGATATCAGGAGGCGGCTCAGGCCTCAGAGCCCTGCTGAAGTACCAACAGGAAGCCGATAGAGCACATGTCACGACGCTGGTGATAGCGGACTCCGAGACAGCAGGGGGACTGAAGCACGCCATGGACGCAGGTGTAGAATCCTTCTCCGTACCCCTCCCTAAAGAACTCAAGGGGGACGAGAGGAGGAGGGCCCACGAGGAACAGATCATCAGAATCATCGAATCAAAGGACATTGAGCTGATTGTCCTCAGTGGATATATGAGAATCCTGACCTCCTTTTTCGTATCTCGGTGGAAGGGGAGGCTGGTGAACATCCATCCATCACTGCTTCCAGACTTCCCAGGCGCCCATGCTCAGAGAGATGCCCTAGAGGCACGAGTGAGGGTGTCGGGGTGCACAGTACACTTCGTAGACGAAGGAGTTGACTCGGGACCCATCATCGAGCAGAGGGAGGTTCCAGTACTCGAATCTGACACCATCGACACACTAAGGGATAGGATCAAGCAAGCAGAGCATGACCTATATCCCAAGGTACTAGATGACATATCTTCAGGAAGGGTACTACTCTAAATCACTGGGCCGATTAATGTTCCTAACCACTTCCTCACTTACCTCTACTAGCACATGGTCCATTTCATGGAACTGCTCTCGAAGAGGCCTCCTGTTGCGCCCCACCAAACCAGCTACTTCAGGTCTAACGAGAGCGAGTAACGGATGTGTTCTACCCGAGCAAACAGGAATAGCAACTTTACAGTCCCCAATTCCTCTCTCAAGGTCAATAAGAATCTCCATTTCAAGCCAAGGAACGTCAACAGGGGCTATCTGCAACGGGTCATTACAGAACGGGTCTGTTAATGCATCCAGTATCGCTTCGATAGGGCCAGCATGTGGGTTGGAATCAACCACCCACTCAACCTGGAGAGAGGAATCCAATACCCTGCCGTATCTCTCCATGTGCTCAGGTGACGCTACTGAAATTCTGATTGGCTCCAAACCAGCCTCTGCGAGAGTCATGGCAACTCTCTGTATGCATGCTACACCATCAACTTGCAACAGGCACTTGTCACTACCCATCCGGGTTGATTTACCACCTGCTAGGATAAGGGAACGCAATCCCTCACCTCAGCTCGTCCAACCTGCTTAGAGCATATTGGATTTCATCCATCAGATCCAAGGCCCTACTCATGAAGACTGCACGCTCCTTCCTTCCTTCGGACTCCTCTAACCAGACCATAAGCTGTCTTATGTCTCTGGAATCCCTCATTATTGTCCACTCTAGTACACTTTCTGCTATCGGGTCCTCTGAGGGCAACAGTCGTCCAGACATGACCCGCTGTCAGGGTACTCACACATATCCGCTTCGTTTCTTAGTGCTCAATAGGCCTACTTCCGAACAATATCTAACACGTTTCACATTGAATTTCCATCAGGAGCGTTCATGAAGGTAGAGTCCCCCGCCACAATCAAGCTTAGGCCTACTCGAGGGTGTCAATCACCCATCACTGCCGATTTTCGGCTACTGGAACGAGGCCCCGAAAGTGGGCCCGATAGCGAAAGGAGAAATGAAAATATGTCACAAGAAGGAAAGTATGTCATACACGCTTCCATCCGTACGGATGGAAACGTCCAGAGAAAGGATGTGGTTGGCGCAATTTTCGGTCAGACCGAAGGTCTGCTCGGCGAAGCGCTCCAACTAAGAAAGCTACAGAGAACAGGTCGAATAGGACATGTTGACGTGGTTCTTCATCAGAACAAGGGCAAGGTGCAAGGGGAGATTCTTGTGTCCTCGTCACTTGACCAGGTCAGTACAGCAGTAATAGGGGCCGCTCTGGAAACAATAGATAGGATTGGCCCATGCAAAGCAGTCATCAAAGTAAAGATGATCGAGAACCAACAGTCTTCCAAGAGAGACCACGTAATAGAGAGAGGAAAGCAGCTTCTGCTGAAGATGGTAAACTCTGGCGTAGACGACTCGAAGAATATCCTAGAAGAGGTCAGAGCGGTTCTGACATTGGACAAGGAGACAGAGTACCATGGGATGACCGCTGGCCCAAATGTCACCGAGTCAGAAGCAATCATAATTGTTGAAGGCAGGAACGATGTTAGGAACCTACTCAAGTTCGGAATTAAGAATGCGATCGCAACAATGGGCTCAGGGATTAAGCCTGAGTTAGTCGAGCTTGCCAAGAGCAAGAAGGGAGTCACCGCGTTCATTGACGGAGATCGCGGAGGAAAACTCCTCCTAATGGAAATAAACGGTCAGCTGGGGAAGGCCCTCACGCATGTCGCCATGGCTCCCCAGAGCAGAGAGGTAGAGCACCTCGAAGGAAAAGTAGTCACGAAGTACCTACAGCAGAAGGAAGCCGCAAGTAAGGCAGTACCCAGGATTCAATCAGAGCTGAACAAGGAAGACGACAAATCCGTTGGCAGAGGGAACGAGTCGTTGGTCGCTCCAGACCATGTTAAGGAATGGGCTTCACACCTTGAAGGCCTAAAGAAGAACAATGCTATCATCATCCTAGAGGATGGTTCCGGAACCGATCCAATAGGCGCTAGAGCTCTCGCAACCGCTATGGCGGAGGCCGAGGGAGCCACAGGACTTGTCTTCGCTGGTAAGGTCAATGACAGGATCTTCGAACTGGCATCAGGGGCCGGTATTGAGAATGTCCTAGGTACATCCGTGGGTGGCGTAACTCGAAAGGGCAACGTACAAGCATACTCTTCGGAAGACCTCTGACTAATTACGTCCGGCGGGACGTAGTCCCGTTTGGAACCCGCGTCTCAGCAAGCTCATCAGCAGAAGGCATCAAAAGTCCAATAGGTCCGCTGTAACTGATGGATCAGACCACCGCCGGCATTCTGGCCCTCTACGGCATTCTAGGAGTCACGGTCCTCGCTCTTTGGCTCAGACATAGATCAGTCCTAAGTCAGAGAGACAGAATGATGAACAGAATGGGCGATCTTCAGACTAACTTATCTGACACCACCCAGAGGTTAGACCTGCTTTCAAGAGGGGTGGATACAATCCTAGGAGAGACCCCCGAAGTTCGTAATCTACTCGGAGTACACCGTAAGCTGGAGAGCGCGGAAAATCTACTATTCGACCAAGGAATAGCAGTCAGCTCAAGCGAATCGTGCGCAATCGCCTCTCACGCTGCAAAGGCAATCATCGAGAAGCACAGCACAGAACCTGGCGAGAATACTGCAATACTTCCAGGACTACTCCCGCTCGTTGTAAGACTTGATGCTATTCTAACGGAGGCAGAGATGAGAGCCGAGGACTTGGAACTCAATGGAGGAGAGCATAGGATCCTCGGTGAGCTATTCCATGCGTCCGCCAGGACTTCAAGGGCCGCGGACTGCTATAGAATGGCAAATCAGATGGACCCAGAGGACTCGGCCTCTCTGAGATCTCTAGCTAGAATTCAGAGAGAATCGGGAGAATTGGAAACTCTGGATAGAACTCTTGAGAGGCTGTTGGCGACGTCTCCCGATGATCTAGAGGCCCTCGCAGAACAAGCCGCGATCCTAGTCGGTTCTGATGATGAGAGATATGATAGAAACAAGACAAGGCTCATTGCTTTGGGCGAACCTCTGGAAGAGACCGAGACCTCGACAAAGCTATCTGAAATCGCTCTTAGAGCGAAAGACTCCAGGATTTCTGGTGACTCATCTACTCTAGATTCTAACGACTCCCCTTTGCTGGTAGAAAGAGCGGCTAAGCTAATCGGATTGGGAGAGGCAGGCGCTGCCCTTGAGGCAATTACGAAAGCAATTGAGATGGATGAAGACAACGGACCAGCTTGGCTTCTACATGCACGCATACTAGCTGCAGGAGAAGGCAATTCAAAGGAAGCCATACGGAGCATCAGAAGAGCAACCGCCCTTGGAGAATACGGAGTGATAATGGAATCCGAAATCCTAGAGAATGAAGGGAGACTAGATGCCGCTCGAGCAGTTTTGGAAGAGCACCTTGAAACACTCCCTGAAGATGCGGAAGCGAGAGCCAGACTTAGCCTAGTCCTGATGAAGGCCGGGTCCATAGACTGGGCAAAAGAGACTCTCAACGAAGCTCCTCCAATCTGCTGGGAGAGTTCCCACATGCATGTCATGGAGGGAAGACTGCATCTGCATGATACGGAGCAGTATAGGGATGAGTATGGAAATCATGATCCCATACTCTTGATAGACGCTTTGATCTCTTTCGATGCCGCGATAGATCACGATAGAGAAAACGGCCTCGCATGGCTCGGTAGATCCAGGGCTCTGAGATTCCAAGGCTCACATAATGAGGCCGAAGTCGCACTAGTCAGGGCCAGGAGATTAATCCCCAATCATACATCAATTCCTTTGGAGGAGGCCCATCTCTGCATAGAAATGGGGAAACTCGATCAGGCGAATACCCATATTGCCGAAGCCGCCACACATCTCCATGAACACCCAATAGTACCCTTTGTCAGAGGCTTGATAGCGGCAAAGCAGGGAAGAATGACTGAGGCACAGACTCTTTTCACCAAGGTTCTGGCTATAGATCCAGATCATGTTAGAGCAAGACTGAACAGATGCTCTGCTTCTTTACTAAAGGGAGATTTAGACGTGGCACTGGATGACTCCGACCACTTGATTTCAATCTCACCGGCCCTTCTTATCGCCAGACAGAGAAGAGCGGAAGTTCTCATGAACCTAGCCGACTGGACAGAAGCGGAGGCAGAACTCAGGAGGATTCTGGATAGAAGAGATGAGCACGTCATGGCTCTAGTTCATCTTGGCACATGTTTGATTGCGATGGATAAGGCGGAGCAGGCAGAAAGGCCACTAAACTCAGCTTTACGGATAGATTCCACAAATTCGGACGCATGGTATCAAAGAGGGCTCTTGTATCTGGATTTCGGCAGAGGACAAGAGGCTCTCTCTGACTTCGAAAGCGCCTCTAGGAATGACCCAAAGCACATCGACGCAAGGCTGATGATAGCAGCAATTTTCCATGAGAGAGGAGACACAAAGAATGCGTCCAATGCTTGGAGAAAGGTTCTGGATATCGATCCACAACACAAACTAGCTAGAAGGAGGCTGGAAGAGTGCAACGGAAGAACCGTGGCTTCAGCCAAGATCCTGGGGCCGGAGGATTGAATCACCTCCTTCCACGCCGATGCACATGGCCAACACTGTAGAGCCCGGTGACAATGCTCCAAACTTCGAACTTCCAAACGCCAACGACAGCTCTGGGGGTGGGACAGTTTCAATGTCTAACGTGATTGGTGACAAAGGCGGAATAATCATGTTCACCTGTAATCACTGTCCATATGTGGTAGGCTCAGAGCCAAGGATTGAGAATATTGCAGAGAAGGCGAGGGAAAGCGGACTCGGTTTCGTAGGAATAAACTCGAATGATCCAGTGAAGTATGAATCCGACTCATGGGATAACATGGTCAAGAGAGCATCAAGGGGGATGAGCTATCCTTATCTCCATGATGAAGATCAGACTGTTGCCGTATCATATGGGGCCGAGAGAACCCCTGAGTTCTATCTCGTTTCCTCGTCGGGCACGGTCGTTTACAGAGGTAGGATGGACGACTCTCCTAGAGACCCTTCGCATGCATCGACCTCAGATCTTTCAGATGCAATTGATGAGCTCTTGAATGGTAAGGAAATTTCTAACCCTCGTACAGATAGTATTGGGTGCTCCGTCAAGTGGAAGCTATGATTAGTACTGCTCCAGGACTAACTCGGTTTGAGTTGAACTAATCTCAGCCGGTGCTGTGAGCCACATCTTATCGAGCATTTCTCTCAGTCCTACGGTGTCGTCAACGTGCACTACTGCAATCAAGTCAGCGTCACCGCTTACTTCGTAGACACTCTCGACGTTCTGCCAGCTCGCAAACTCCCCTGCAAGAGACCCTATTTCTGTACCAGGCCCTACCTTCAGCCTAATCAGAGCAGTAAGTCCAATCCCTGATTCTCTAATTGTATAGCCTCTGATTACTCCTTCCTCCTCCAGCCTCTTCATGCGTGTTCTAATAGTCCTCTCCGTGACTCCCACCCTGTCTGCAATTTCCACAAAAGAGGACCTGCCAGCGTCTCTCAATACATTCAATATTGATCGGTCCAGAGAATCTACCTTCATACGAGTTTTATCCGCTTTATGTATAGTATTTGTATCTATTCTTCACATTTAAGATAAAATTCAAACAATAAAATCCTCTTTTCGTATAATTGTAAAATTATTCTCAGAGGTTGCGTTCAAATGGGACCCCTTGTCTTGGGCATCATGGCGAGGGAGGAGGCAGTGCACCTTCTCCGTCGACAGGAGTACCTAGATGAGGTATCCTCGCTTGACCTTCCTTCTTCCTACGCGGCATGGTACAATGTAGATGTAGCCACGCTACTGAACAGAACCAGAATAGTAGGTCATGAGGTTGATACCGAGACCGGGCAGTCATTGGTATTCTTTGATAGGAGCCTAATGCTGTGTTGCCCCGTATCTGGTAAGATGCACCACTATCCAAAGCACCTGCTTCACTGCTTTGTGGATGATAACAGGTGTGATTTCTCAGACCAGGACGGGGTCCTCTTCAGGGCCGAACTATTCTCCATTTCGCCAACAGGTGAGCAACTTTGCTGGGAAGCGTGTTGCAGATCAGAGATGGAGGTTCCAGAAGTACAGACAAAGGTCTCTCGTTGGCTAAGCTGGTTGAACGAATAATTCCGGACAATCAACAACATGGTACTGGCTACTCAGCCGTATAGGTTCAGTTTACAATGACAATATTCAGAAGATATCCATCAGTCGACGGCACATGGGGGCACGCATATCGCAAATCCGAGGAAGGATGGTATTGGATTCCCGGGGCAACCCTACAGTCGAGGTTGATTGTCTCACTGAGGATGGAACGCTCGGCCGAGCAATGGTCCCATCCGGAGCCAGCACAGGTCGTCACGAGGCAGTGGAGCTACGAGATGGCGACAATCGATGGGGAGGCAAAGGCGTCGATACCGCAGTGGCGAACGTCAACGGACCCATTGCAGACGCCTTGGTGGGATTGGACCCTAGTGAACAAGGGGTCGTGGACACAGCAATGATGACCATCGACTCAACCCCCAACAAGAGCAAAATCGGTGCCAATGCTATGCTTGGTGCTTCTATGGCTTGTCTAAGGGCTACTGTTGGAAATGGGAATATATGGCAACACCTCTCAGATGGGAGTGCCTCGATTCCAGTGCCTCTGATGAATATCCTCAACGGAGGGGCACATGCAAACTCGAATGTCGATGTACAGGAATTTATGGTAGTGCCTCATGGCTTCGACTCATACCCAGAAGCGCTACGTGCGGGTACTGAGATCTATCATTCACTCCGGGCCGTACTAAAGGAAGCGGGATTACTCGGTGGTGTCGGCGACGAAGGGGGCTTCGCTCCGAACCTACCTCGTAACGAGGAAGGACTCCGATATGTTGTCGAGGCGATTACCAGAGCCGGATATGCGCCAGGCAAGGAAGTATCGATCGCGTTAGATGTAGCCAGCCAAGAATTCTTGCAGGATGATGGCTACCATATAGACGGGAAGGTGATCAGTGGCTCAGAGCTTGGTCTACTATACTCATCGTGGCTCGATGAGTATCCAATTGTATCAATCGAAGACCCGTTTGGTGAGGACGACTGGGATTCTTGGGTCGAATTCTGTCAGCGCGAAGGACACAGAGTACAGATTGTAGGGGATGACCTGTATGTCACCAATCCCGATCGCCTCGCTAAGGGTATTGATATGGGAGCATCGAATGCAATTCTAATCAAACTCAATCAGATTGGAACAGTGACTGAAACACTATTGGTCATATCAATGGCGAAGGCCGCAGGGTATGGCACTGTCATTAGCCATCGTTCAGGCGAAACCTCAGACTCCATTATCGCTGACATAGCAGTAGGTACTGACGCAGGACAAATCAAGACTGGAGCACCGGCCAGAAGCGATAGAACATCAAAATATAACCAGCTTCTCAGAATATCGGAGGAGTGCGAGACCTACTCTAAACTATTCCAATAGGGATAGCAATAGTGGAAGAACTATTGTAGCGTCTGATTCGATAACGAATTTTGGAGTCGAAACATCTAGCTTGTCCCAACTGATTTTCTCATTGGGTGGGGCCCCTGAGTACCCTCCATAGGACGGCCTCGACTCAGAAATCTGTCCAAACCACGCCCACCTAGGAACATCCAAACCAACATCCTGTCGAAGCATAGGAACCACCGAAATTGCAAAATCACCAGCAATTCCCCCTCCTACCTGAAGAATCCCAGTAGGAGAGTCATCCTCCCTGTACCAGTCCGCTAGGGCCTGCATGGCCTCTAAACCGCCCTTGATGATTGACGAGTCTTTGACCGTCCTGTCTAGTACCCTGGATGCTAGGATGTTACCAAGTGTTGAATCCTCCCATCCTGGGGTGAAAATAGGCAGATTAGCGTCAGCGGCGCAGGCCAGCCAGGACTTCTCAGGATCGATATCGAACTCAATCTCCCCATGAATAAGAAGGTCGTATAGATATTCGTGGGGAAACCTTCGGTCACCAACCTCGGACGCATCCTGCCAAAGTGACATCAGACCCTCCTCGATTTCTCTGAACACGTCTTCAGGAAGGGCTACATCAGTTACCCTATTCATCCCTCTATTTCTCAGACGCTCTTCGTCCGTAGGGCTAAGTTGTCGCCAATCAAGTATTTCTTCATATTTCGAACGCGCTACTAGATTGAATATGTCCTCTTCAAGATTAGCACCAGTACAACATATCGCATGAACCTTCTGTGACTTTATTGCAGGCCCGAGACTCCTGCCGATTTGAGCTGTTGACATTGCTCCGGCCAAGGTCACTATCAGTCTCCCTCCTTCATCTAGAAACTCCTTCAGGGAGCTAGCACATCTTGTCAGCTCTCCTGCATTGAAGTGGTGGAAATGCTCAGAAACGAAATCACCAATATCCATTGAATCACTCTCTAAAATCTACTGACTCTTTCCTTTCTAACCAAGGTAACTCCCTCTATCTCTGAAATCAAACCTTCATGGATCAGCTCCACAACATGCTCTGGGTCGTGAGGCCCGCAGGTGAAAACGTCAATTGCGAGCAAACCCTCGTCAGAGTAGCAATGAGCGGTAACATGACTCTCATCAATGAGTACAACAGCTGCAAACCCAGGCGGGCTCTCGGAGCCATCGAAAACCTCTACGTGCGAATGAACTTCCCTGATGCCCGATTCTCTCACACAATCTCTCATAAGGGACAACATCCAATCCCCCTCATCTTTGCTTGGACATGAGTAATTGAGGTAATCCAAGAAGATGTGGCTCCCTCGCGACTCCCCATCGTGCATAGCCACTCGTGTAGATATGGGATTTCAAGCTCTCTACTACAGTAACCAAGATCTTAGTCTACTCAAGCCCTCATGTATGGCATCTTCATTAGTTGCATAAGATACTCTGATGAAACCCTCCCCACCTGTTATCAGCGAGGCAGGAATTAACTGCACTCCGGCTTCTAGTGCACCATCTGCAAACTCAGTATCAGTCATCCCTGTTCCGGTAATATCAGCGAAGATGTAGAAGGCCCCTTCCGGTTCAATGACCCTGACTCCCGGTAGCTCTGATAGACCGTTTTTCATTATCTCCCTTCTCTTCTTGTATTCTAAGTTGAACTCTTCTACGGAGTCATCGCAGCTCAACGCGACTCTAGCCGCCTCCATCATAAATGTAGGTACGTGAGAGGCCGAGTTAGCTTGGCTTTTTATGGCCGCCTTAACGGCATTGGGAGGCCCTGTCAGAAAGCCGAGCCTCATCCCAGTCATCGCCCATGACTTTGACCATCCATTGACGACAATAGTTCTCTCCATGCCTCCTGGTAAAGACGCCGGAGATACGTGAGGCCAATCAACCCAGACCATACGTGAGTAAATCTCATCAGATACGATCCACAAATCGTTTTCCACTGCGATTTCAAGAATTTCCTGAATCTCATCAGGCGTGAATACCGCGCCCGTCGGGTTGCAAGGAGAATTGAGTAGAATCATTCTTGTCTTGTCAGTTACAGCTTCACGAATAGCGTCTAAGTCGGGATGGAAATTATCCTTCCTAACTGGTACATGGACTGGTTTGGCACCTATGAACTCCAGCATAGGCTCGTAAGATGCCCAAGAAGGTGCGAGCAGTATCACTTCATCTCCCGGCATAGTAGTGATTAGGAAAGAGTACAGCATCGCTTGCTTAGCCCCGGGCGTAACTACTACGTCCTCAGCCGAGACCTCAATCTCATGGTGCTTCGATAGATAATCTGCGACTCCCTGACACAATTCCATTGATCCCGCCCCTCTGGTATACTTTGTATTGCCAGACTCAAGCTCTCCAATAGCAACGTCTAGAATTTCCTTGGGAGTAGCAAAACCAGGTTCTCCAACTGTCCACCTTACTATCTCGGGCCCTGGCGGCTGGAGATACGGTGCGAAGCCAACACCGAGTCCCTCGAACCTTGCAGAAATGTCTGGCATGTATCTCCGACGCGCAGGACGACCATGAAGGTATGCCGAATCTCGGATAGCCTTCAAGAGAGGGAGGGAGGTCCCGAGCACGCGGCACGGATGGCAGAGCAGCTATGCAAGGGATTGCAGATCCCTGGACCCGGGTGCAAATCCCGGTCCGTGCTCCAACTAATTACTACAGCATTACGTTAGCAGTGAAAATCAGTCCAACGATCATTGTCACAGTGATGACCAAGATATTGAACGCGTTTGGAGTGAGCTCCTCCATTCCAGCCCCATAACCAGTCATACCATCTTCAACTCCTTCATCTCTCATCCTGTAGTAGGCAAATAATACCAAAAGCATCGCAAGAGGACCTGCAACACTGTCTAGAACAGATTGATCTGATACGGGTCTAGATATCTCTCCCACATTGTCTACCAGTGCCATGTAAGTCGATATTGTTGCTGTGATTAGGAAGAAAATTCCTGGATGCAATATTGACCACTTGCCTTTTGCACCGTCCAAAACTACCATCGCAGTCCAGATGGTATAGACTAGGAATAGAGAACCACTTACAGCCACCGTTACCGTTGATGGAGCGCCAAGGCCAGCGTCAAGCATTTCCTGACTTGCCTCTCCTAGGCCAAATGCCTCTATTCTATCTTCAGGCATTACAAGGGACATGAAGCTGTACCAAATCCCCATAACAACCACTAGCACCATAGCTACAAGCGATGGCTTGTCATCTATATTCAAACCCATCTTGAATTCAGAAATCCCATCATCAACTTCGTCCTCAGCCTTCAATAGGAAGTAGGCCGCTATGTATATCGCAGTCGTTACAGGAGCAATGTATTTTGGAGTCGTAGAGGAGTCCAAGTCTCCCCAGTAAGCCCACATTGATGCAGACATAACAACGAATCCGATAATCACTGGAATCATGATCTTCCACATTCCCTTCGCTCCCTCATTTAGAATTAGCATCGTGGACATGAAAACGCCAAACATCAGCACCCCATTGAAAGCTGTTTCAGGACCCCCATTTCCGTAAGAAAGCATTCCAGCAGTGGTTTCATTGGTAAAACCAAGAGTGAAGCAACCGTCTCCCCCCGTAACATAACAATCAGCGAAGAGCATGAAATTCATCGAGTAAACAATTGTTACAAGGGCACTCACTATTAGGCATATTTTCGCAGGCGTTGACTTAATCCTATCAAACATTATGCAAATCGCTCAACTGAAGGCTAATAATCATAATGATTGATCAGAATTTATAGAGAATATTGTAATTATTTCCATTCCATGTCGTAATGCAACCCTATTCCTTCAATCTCAAAAACGTCAGACACTTCGACAAAACCACATCTCTTGTACATGGGAACTGCTCTAATTCTAGCATTACACCAAATCCCAGTGCCCTGCTCAGAAGCATATTGCTGAAGCCTCTTTACGATTCGTGAACCGATTCCCCTGTTTCGAAAATCAGGGCTGACTGCCATTCCCCTTATTCTGAATCTACACCCCTCTCTTTCGTCGGTCTGCAATGTTGAGCAACCAACAAGCCTACCTCCTTCATACGCACAAAGGAATCTAGTCCGCGCATCTTCGTCTATGCCCGGGTAATGCTCCGAACCCCTCGGAAGCCCCTCTCGAAGTACTTCGAATCTGAGATCCAGATGCGCTCGATCCACTGACTTCTCCCAAACAAGCCCGTCCTTCACGTCTATTGCAGGTAGTAATCGTGTAATACACTTGTTAGTCGCATTCAAGCGCAGGACCCTCTTCGATTCGCCGTGGACGAAGCCAACTCGCCCAATTGGAAGACTCATGCCATAGTAGGCTCTGTCATCCTGCTCAATACCATCACTCTGAAGCTTTCGATCCCAGGGCCTTGGAAATCTGAGTCTTTCACCCTGGGGTTACTGGGTTCTATCTCCTTGATTTTTCTATACATCGCATGGTACAGAATAACGTTCAAGCGAAGAGGACTCATTCCATGGGTTGACCTATGGGCCGAGCCGAGAAAATCTGCTTACATCGTTCTGGCATCCTCAATAGGCGTACTTTCTCTGGCATGGTATACTGGAAACCATATGCAGGAAATTCTACCTACGCCGACTGGGTTAGTAATGTCCCTAATCGGCTTCCTGATGTTCACTCAGTCCGTTTATGTCCTGCTAAGTGTAGGCCCTCTCGCTGAAGACTAGCGTTCAGACCACAATCTGAGCCACTCTGATATGTTCTCTTGAACATCCTCCTCGGTTACTATCCTATCAGATACCCTGCCCTTTTCGAGTGGCTTGATCCTACATCCGCATGCATTTGCATGCCCCCCTCCATCGGGATCGAAATGCGTAGCTAATCTCGTCAAGTCATAAATTCCCCCTTCTCTATGGAGAAATGAATTCGTGTAAAACGACGCTGAGACAGGATATCCAGTATCATCACCAAACGATGCTCCTATGTCGCCGTGTATGACTATACAAGCGTCACAAGAGTCACCAGCGAATGCTGTGACGTGATAGCCGTTTGACCGCATCCCTAACCCATCTAGCCTTGCAATGGCGATCCTATCTACCACAACAGTCCTCTCGGCGATTATCTCCGTCAGCTTCTCACGCTCACTCTTTCTCTCCCGAAGCTTCCTGGAAATGAGTGGCATTTCCAGAATCTGTTCAATTCCATCCCCTCTCTGCAGCCCCTCCAGTACCGCCATCGCAGTGCCCTCGCTTACATCAATGACCCTTCCCAACCAAACCGCGGGATTATCTGAAAGATACTCATCTCTGGTCACCCCGCCTCCATCCAGTTTATCCACCCAGACCAGAAGATCGTCTAAATCTGACAAATCAATCCTATTTTTCAACATATCATGAGCAATCCTAGCCGCCGATGGAGTCGCCCTCCACACAGATATCACACCATCCTCGTCTCCTACCGGCCTGTTTGACTGGTGGTGATCAATACTCAACCCACATTTTGGATGCCTAGGCAAGTCACAAACCGCTGTCTTCCTATCCATTAGGTGATCCATCAATCCCGCACGCAATTCCCCAGGATGTCCAAAAACTACCTCTGAATCAGGCCACCATCTTCTGAGTATAGATCCTGTCACCACACCATCTAAGTCACTATCAGTTACTATCCTGCGTATATCCAACGACAACGGATCTACCTCCATGAAAATCTCTGGGAAACTATCTACTCAAAGGTGCTTTTGGTCATATCAATGAGTAATTTTTTGACCCAGATGCCCGTACTACACTCATGGCATCCTCGGATTCCAAGGTTATGGAGACCTCCTGCGGACTCGTTCTGATTAACTATGACGCCATCCTTCTTCTCCAATATCCACAGGGACATTGGAGCTTTCCCAAAGGACACGTCGAAGACGAGGATGACGACCACCACGTGACGGCATCAAGGGAATTATTGGAGGAAACAGGAATCAGTACTCTGGAGATAGATTCTAATTGGGAGTACAGAACACAGTATACCTTTAGAAAGAGAGGTAAGAAAACCACAAAACAGGTTTTTTGGTACATTGCCACTACCGAAGAAATCGATGTAGAGCTCTCCGAAGAGCATACTAGCTATATCTGGCTGAACTACGAGGAGGCCGAGTCCATGCTCACATTCGATCAAGAGAAGGAGCTAGTCAGGTCGGCGATAATTCATATGAAAAAATCAGGTATCGTAACTTGACTCTAAACCCTCTTTCCCAGAGGGGTCCACAGGGCTTCCCCTTCTTCTCCGGTAAGCCACCGGGAGAGGACGAAACAGTGATCCGAGAGTCTGTTAAGGTAGCTTATAACCTCATTTCTGACCTCTTCACGAAGTCCACAAGCCTCTCTCTCAGCTCTACGGACAATAGTACGAGCCATATGCAGATGAGCTACTACAGGACTCCCGGTCGGGAGTACAAACGACGAAAGAGGATCTAAATCCTCCAACATGTAATCCATCTCCTCCACCAATCTATTACCAGCATCCTCACCTATTATTGACATCTGCTCCGGAACACCTCCCGGAGGGCAAGCACACTCTGCACCGACATCAAATAACTCCTGTTGGATTATTCCTAGCATCCGATCAGCCTCAGCCAGACGGCGATCATCGCCTTCAGGCCTGTGATTTATCTCCGAGCGCACGATTCCGATTGCTGAATTAGCTTCATCTATTGTACCGTAAATAGCGACTCGGGGATGCTCCTTCCCCACGCGCGAGCCATCCACAAGAGATGTCTCCCCCCCATCTCCGCCACCAGTGTGAACCTTCGTAATTCGGACCATCGAACCGTGCGGACAGGCGCGAGAATATCAAAGTCCCTAAATCACAGCTCTGAAAGACCATCCTGAATAGCGCTCGTCCAAGACCCATCTACTGAATCCCAACCACCGAGTTTCTCAAGCTCCAAATCGTGATACTCCTCATTCTGAGTATCCCCCATATGTCTGTGGATCAATACCAGGGCCGCATGACTCATTGCAGTTAACCACTGATCTTCTGAATGCCATGACTTCTCAAAATGAGAAACGGCGCCTCTCGGGCCTTCCAGCAAACCCCTCCGAACCTGCCTCAGACCAGACTTAGACCATGAAATCCCCTGGACACCTATTACCAGTCCTCTGAATGACAGATATATCTCAAGCGTCACAAGAATCGAAGCCAGAGCGAAAGAAATCAGTTGCTCGGTCTGATCATAATCGCTCCATCTTTCCGAAAGTAGGCTTATTGAACCTATACAGAGTAGTATTCCCCCAAATGGAGCCACGACTACGTCTCTGTGAGTAGTTGTCATATGTCTGACTCCAACCACCACCCCGAGACCACCTATGACGGCGGCCACAATCGCAGGAACTTCTTCTGATGTTGACCTGGGGGCCGTGCTGGATAACCATAGAATGACAGATATGGTCAACAATAAGGCTGAGAATCTTCCACTAATTTCTGGAAATGGTTGATGTCTGCTATACCATAGGCATGCTAAACCCACTAGCGCGAAAACAATAATCCAGAACCACACTTCCCTCACTCCGTTTCGAATCCGCCTTTCCATCCGGGCTCCCAGAACTTTTCATTATCTAGCCAATCAATCCATTCTTCGCCACTTGCCCTTAGTAGTCTGAAGGCCCTCCTGTCTAGTCCCTGCAATAGCATATCATCTAGGTCCCCCCTTCGATTTGCATCGGTCCACTCTACTTGCATTTCTCTAACTAGGGACTGTCCCGCAGAAGGACTCTGATAGTTTCTCTCACAGACCGATCTGAGCTCCTGGAGCCACATCCTAGTACCCTTTACATGTGGTGAATCATCGACTACAGCCCTATTACGCTTACCAAAGGGCCACCATCCCATAAATCTCGGTTCAACCAAGGGGCCCCCTCTATTCATCATTACGAATGTCCAAAGTCTTCCTTGCGTACCACCAACCATGGGACGTGTCACCGTACATCTCCATGGCCGACCGAAGGGACTCGGTACCAAGGACCTGATAGAGAGTTACGGAAAGAGGATATCCTCATCTGGAATAGACATTGAGATTCATTCAGACAAGGTATCTAACTTGGATTACCAAGATAGGATAGAAACCAGGAGTGGTAAACTAATCCTCCTAGACGAGTCTGGTAATCAATTCACCAGCTTAGAGATTGCGAGCCTTTTATCGGATGTAGCTATCTCTGGAGAGAACCTGAACTTCGCTATCGGTCCTGTTGATGGGTTCAGTGAGGAATTCAAGTCCAGACACAGGATGATTTCGATATCAAGAATGACTCTCACCCATGAAATGGCTTCGGCCATTCTGTTTGAGCAACTCTACAGAGCCTCCGAAATAAACAGAGGATCATCGTATCACAGAGTATGAGTTGGTCGATTTCTGCCATCTACATGCACCACTCTCGGAGAGTGCCCGTCAATCTGACTGTCATCAATACTCGAGTAAGCTAAGATAATCACTAAGTCACCCGGACTAACCAGATGAGCAGCGGCACCATTAATGCAGATTTCTCCAGACCCCCTCTCTCCTTCGATAACATATGTCTCTAAGCGATTCCCGTTCGTAATATCCAGAACATGGACTCCCTCCCACTCGACTAAGCCCGCGGCTTCCATCAGATCCCTGTCAATAGTTATCGAACCAACATAATCCAGATCGGCCGCTGTCACGGTGGCTCTGTGAATCTTTGAAGTAAGCATCCAACGCATACTCGTCATGATGATGCGAAGGCATCGATAGATTTCAACCCAAGGTTTCACGACTGATACTCCAAGCCCTCATTGATACTCTATTTGAGAATCAGGGGTATCTCTTCATAAGTCAAACAGCTCCTAACTACGTTACTGGTGTTAGCATGTCTGTCGGGAAAGTTTTAGGAAAGTTTAGTGGAGACTATCGAAAAGCACTCACTGCAGTAATGTTAGTGGGTATAATGCTCTTCAGTACGCAAATGTACTCTTTCCAAGATTTTGAGACATACGATGAGAAGTCTTCAGTAGTGAGCGATGCCCAAGATAGGGAGCCGTTCCAACAGAGCGGTCAAGCAGAGTGGCCACCGAGTGATATCTCCCAGCCAACGAGAGTCCAACAGCACTTTTTCAACCATCCAGCATTCACGGATCCTTCCTTCCATGATCAGATGTCATACTACGGCAAGGTTTCCGATCCTTCCGCACTGATGATGCAACCAGAATATGCCTTCTTCCTGGAGGAGACCGATGCGGAGGATCACGATAATGATGGCATTGGGGATCTCAGCGACCTGGACGATGACAACGATGGGATAAACGATCTGATAGAGATGTTTGACGGCTGTTTCGGAACCCATCCATTCGATCACGATAATGACGGACAGTTAGACGAATTCGACTTTGATGACGACAACGATGGAATTCTAGAGGGACCGATTGACTACAGTCAAGGGGCGGACCCAAGAAACGTCTCCATGGACAGATATGTGGAACCAACAACAGTACATCCTTGGACTGGAACCCCCGTTGGAGTAGGCTACAGGGTAGATCAGAACCCCTTGGATCACGACAACGATGGAATAACCGACGATGATACAGATGGCTCTGGACCAGACTCCTTCGACGAGGACGACGACAACGATGGCAGGATAGACCAATTCGTCTGGCCGTGTGATTTCGACTCAGACGGAACTCAGGACTACTTCGACTCCGATGACGACGATGATGGTGTCGAGGATCTTTGGGACTCCCATCCATGGGATTCTTCGATCACCACAAACATCACCACCACTGCACCTGAGTGGGATACTGCAACAGAATGGGGAGCGACCGAGACAGTGTCGATATCTATCGGAGAGAGTGGAGTGACTCCTGATAGAGTGACCATTGAGGAGGGCGATACAGTAGTATGGACTAACGATGACTCCGAGCCTCACAATGTCACAGCTGACGATGGCTCCTTCGATAGTGGCTCTATGAGTACAGGAGACACGTTCTCATTCACATTCTCATCCCAAGGAACTTGGACCTTCACAGATCCATCGACAGGACTTCCCCAGTTTGAAGGAAGGATCACAGTCGGCGCGGAGACAAGCCAGACATTACCAGACGCATTCAACTTGGACGAGGATATTTATGGGACTGATAAATTCAATTTCGTCACCAAGGAAAGAACAGTTTGGCACCCCAGAGGTCAAACGTTCACCCAGGTCATAGATGGAGATCTAGACGGTGACGGAATCCCTAATTTCGTCGACCCCGACAACGACAACGATGGGTCCCCAGATTCTGCGGACACAGACGACGACAACGACGGGCTTCTCGATATGTGGGATGTAGATGATGACAATGACGGGATTCCAGACTCCTGCATGCAGGTTGACACTAACTCCGATGGAAATGGAGATTTACCCAACTCCCAGCCAATAGGCATTCCGGGAATTGACTGTGAACTAGATTATGACAGGGATTTGGATGATGATCTTTACAGGCCAATAGACTCTGACTATGACCTCGTCTGGGATTGGAAGGACACAGATGTAGGGGGAGCAGTTCCGGCAGACAACCTACTTGGAAATCCCGCAAACGATCCGAACGACCTACCGTACGATTTGGATAACGATGGAATTGTAAACGAGCTGGATCCTTTCATGAACGCCACGAGCGACCAGGTCGCTTCTTGGGACTGCCCAAGTCTAGAAAATCCAAATCCAGTCAATCCCGATCCCAGATGTACCACAGAAAGAAAATCCTACACAGGAAACAACGATTGGGATGGAGACGGCTTCAACAACTGGGAAGATGTAGATGATGATAACGATGGAGTACTAGACTGGTTGGATATTGACGAGAACTGCGACCTAGATGATGATGCAGACCTCCACAATCTCAATGGCTCGATGTTTAGAGACGACGGGGCAAATGACATCGATACAGACATCGATGGCGATGGACTCTCCAACGACATTGACTGGGATGACGATAACGATGGAATTTCAGATCTATATGATCCAGATGATGGCAACTGTGGGGTGGTTGATAGCGACTCTACCGACCAGTTCGATAATTCATATTCACATCAAGACGGTGATACAATCGACGGTAGTGACGACAGCTCAACATACACGTTCCTTCAGCCCCTGAGGTGGGATCAGTTCTGGCATTTCAGCCCCTTCTTTGCGGAAAATCACGATTTTATCCTCCCATACAATGGGTATCAGGAATCAACAGACCCCACCACAGGGGCCACTACGATGGACTCTAACGGAGTAGTGCCTGAGATGTACTGGCACGTCATGATGAAGTGGAGTCCGTGGAACGGCAATAATTACTTCGATATCGATATGGACGGGGACTCCCTGATTAATGGAATCGATGTCGATATGGATGCTGACGGAATGCCAGATTGGTGGGATCAAGACGAAGGATCAGACGGCAGACTGGATGTTAACGATCCAGCTTTTGGAGGGTCTCTGAATGATGGAGAATGCGATCTATCACTTTTCTACATGTACTTCCAGATCGGATTCCAACCAGTAGCATGTGGTGTAGAACTGGCATGGCTGTATGGTTGGCCCATTCTCGAGGAGACAGGGCAAGGATTTGGAATCTATACATTACCTTACTCCACACGGCCCGACCCCCAATGGGATCAAGGATCCTACAACGGTAGTAACTCCAATGGTCAATGGACATGTAACAAAAATTGCTTCTGGTTTGATTTCAATGGTAACCAAGATGTAGGACCAAGCTCGGCTGTTTCCTATGTTGACATCAAAGACAACAGAGATTTGTGGATTGCGTTCGTTGGGGTAAACCGAGGACTATTCCAATGGGGGGCCGATTCCAACGCCAATATGTTCCCCGATGAGGTAGCCGACCTCCTGAACAACGATGTGGATCCCGATGACGATTGTGGTGCTCCTGTAGCCGGGAATATGGAACCTCAATGCATGTTCAATGATACTGCAGATCTTGATGATGACTTTGACGGGGTGTACGATCACTGGGACATAGACGATGACAATGACGGAGTATGGGACTTCCTCGATATAGACACCAATGACGACCTAGATGACGATGCTAACACTGAACCACCGGGCTCTTTCTTCACAGGAACCAACTGTGAGGATGGGGACGATGATGGTACAGACACCGATCCCGATGATGACGGGTGGTATCAGGCCGTTTGGGACAAGGGATTACTTGGCCAGGGACTTCTCTCCCCCCGATATTACGACGTGGACAACGACAATGATGGTATCCCAGACGGGGAGGATCCAGATGACGACAACAACGGAGTTTCAGACGCAGTTCAAGAAACCCTCCCAGGTTGCTTTACTGGCGAGGAGCAGAGTCCATGGGATCACGATAACGATGGTATACCAAACTGGGCTGACAACGACTGGGATGGCGATGGTATCGTCAATGTGATTGAGCAGTCCGGGGCCACTCCTTTCATCACTCCATGGGATCATGATAACGATGGTCTAAGGGACGATATCGACGATGACGATGACGCCGATGGAATGAAGGATGAAGACGAAGTCATGCTCTGGCCCACTCGTTTTGATTCAGAGTCTACCAATCCATGGGACCATGATGACTTTGGCAACGGTTCAGGAATCGCTAACCCAACAGATCCCAGTACAGGGCCAGATGCTATCGATAATGATGACGATGCGGACGATAGAACAGATGTTGACTGGGATCATCTAGAAGAAGACTGGAACGGCTCTTCTGACTGGGACCAGGATAACGATGGAATACCCGATGAAGATGACAAGATACCAACTAGAATCACACTCTCCACTGAGCAAGTTCTATGGCTCGACGCGTTCTTTCCTGCCAAGTTCAATGGTAGCGTAGATTGGCTGGACCCCGAGCAAGGCGTATTCACTAGAGCTCCAAACGTTCCAGTTCAAGTAATAATCGAGTGGGCCTCAAATGGTACTCTTGCTCTAGAGACCATTGATGTTCTAACCGATGAAAATGGGGAGTTCGAGGTGGGTCAGTACCTGTTCCCCGAGGATCTAGAAGTCGGGCCGTCCTCTACTTACAACATATATGCCGAAGTCACAGAGATGTTTGTCCATGACGGGGCCAGCACAGAGCCCGTACCCGTAGAAGTAAGAGCAAACACCACCGTCGACTACGTAGCATGGACGTACTTCAGAAGTGACGAGCAACCCCTCTTCGTTGACTACAAGGTTCACTACGCGGCAGATTGGGACAGGGGTATCTTCGACAATAGGCTGTCATACGCTCCGGTATCATTCAATGTCTCAGGTGGACCATTTGGCAATACGACCAATCCCACTGTTTTCGATGGATATGGTTATGGATACAGGGCTGATGAGGGAGGATGGATTTCGCTCACATTCGTCCAAGAATCCGGCAGCCAGGGAATCTGGAAGCAGGTTCAATGGAACTCCACAATGGACAACGGCCCCGGTGCCATTCCAGGAGGATATGAGGAGATAGTATGGGATGATTTCTCAAAAACACACAATGTTATCGGCAGGTACAACTACACTTCGACCAGTCTACCAATAGGTGACTATACCTTTACCGCATACTCTAGACCAGATCTTGGCTCTGAGCTTCCATGGCCTTATCTTGAAGGGGATGAGTCTGACTCTTTCAACATCAGGTCCATGCACAGAATGTATGTCGAGGCAGACATAATTACTCCTTCAATAAGACCAGTCTATTTCTGGGACGCTACCCAATTTACCGGCTCCACATTTGGAGCATGGAGAGCGCTATTCCACTCGCCGTCATTGGCGAACGCTAACTTGGACTACCAAGATGCAAGCTTGGGTAAGCCCTACCCCATACTGTGGGATGGAAACCCCCAGTCTCTTGCAGGGGAGGCTTCCAGATTGAGACCATTCCTTTCCTCCAATGGAACTCATTGGTTCATAGCCATGCAGAACGGAGGGGATTTCAACGTACCTCCGTGTGGACCAGTCGATCCACTAGACCCAGATAGTGAAGTCAGATGTGAAATAGTTCCAGAGATGTTTACAGGTGAGTCACTAAGGGTAGTAGGCTCTGTATGGAACCGGACGATGGTCCCATGGCCTCACGACCCAATGGCACTACAGGTAGACGTTGATGGAAACGGCGTATTTGCCGGCTCAACTGAGACGGGCTTTGCCAGGGTTCCCAGTATGATCGATGGTGTTGCACAGTTCGATTACAACTGGACCTGGTATTCCCAATACTCTGCAGGTGTTTTCGGAATAAGGGCCGACTTTACCAATTCAAACTACTACTTCACAGGTAATCAGACATCTGTTCTTGCTCCAACTGGTGCATATGTGAACGTCTCAGTAATCGGTACAACCGACTTCCAGTTCAGCTCCATACCCCGACTATATCGTGGTCAGAATGTAACTCTCGAAGCCCGACTCATAGACAACGCGTTCCAACCAGTGAGGGACGCCCCGGTTAACTACACGTGGTCAGCAGATAACTCAGCAGGTGTTGCGATTACCGACAATAACGGAGTACTCAAGGTCAACCTAACTATTGACGAGTTCCATGAGCTAGGTAACTTCACCCTGGGTGTGACATATCCTGGCGATCCATTTAGGCAAGGAAGCTCCTCCGACACTAGCTTATGGGTTGTATCCAGAACATATCTGAGCGTACAAAGCACCACCCCAAATTTACTTCAGGCGGGAGATATATGGGAATTCTCAGGGCAAGTTACAGACGATAACAGAACCGCCGTGGAAAAAGATCTCGGCGAGGCACTAGACGGATGCCTAGAGAATGGTGGAGAGGTACTCCTGATAATGGAAGGTACCGATTTCGAAGATAGAACTCATCGGCAGATCATCGAGACCCTTTGTCCGAACGCAGGGTCGATTTACCATAACCTACTACTGAACCCCCAGCTCCTCAAAGACGACCCCAACTCATTCCTTCCCGATGGTTTTGGACCCGTCAATGTGATACTGAGATTCGCAGAAAATCTTCCTCATGAGGGTTGTGAACCTCTGGATGCCGACGCTCTGGAAACGTCCGGGGCTTGGGATCCTTGTGCGCTAGTCGTCAATAGCGATCACTACCGCAAGGTAATGCAATTCCAAGTAGATGGGTTTAGCCTGATAGGCAGGACTCAGCTATCAGTCGATGATCAGATAGTGTATACTTCTGAAATCGACCCTACCACCGGCCAGGCCATAGAAAAGCCGATGATAGTTACGGGCCAGCTAACCGATGAATTGGGTTCGAACTTGTCCAACAGGGCAATCAGGATTACCTACGAGATGGTAGACGCTTCTCTGGGCGTTATTTCATGTATTCCCGGAACTACCGATGCTAACGGCTTCTTCGAAATTGTTTGTCCATTATCTGGAGTGACTGCCGGCCAAGCAAGAGTCAACATTCAATTCAACTCATACGAGAACAATGATAGATACCGATACAGCAACTCTTCGTCGACAAGGATTTTCCCCGTATTCTCCAACTCGACAATGCAGATTATGGAAGTTGGC
>DAPJ01000012.1 GCA_002502095.1 Euryarchaeota archaeon UBA62 | reverse complement strand
AGATTGATACTAGCTAGATTACAGGCAGTATCATCCAAGAACATGTACTCTGAGCAGGGGTTCGAACCATTTATTCTCCCTGCTTCGGGACAGGTATGCCATTCGTTTATGGTAGTATCAAATTGGACACCGGGATCCGCACAGGCCCATGCTGTGTATGCAACTTTATCCCAAAGTTCTCCAGCGTCCAGAGTTTTACATGCCTCTGGCCCCCTTCCTTCCTTGGCCGCCTTATCTAACTCTGTCCTCCAGTGGAGATCCCAAGTTTCACCATTCTTGACGGCATCCATGAATGAGTTCGGCACTCTCACGGAGTTGTTACTGTTCTGACCTGATACGGTCATGTAAGCCTCTCCTTGCCAGTCGGTATCGAATACTTCGAAATCGACCCCCTTCCAACCCTGCTTTGCAAGATCAACTATTCTTTGAATATGGGGCTGAGGAACACAGTCTTTGATTGCCTTTACCATGGCTTTCTTCAACTCAGCGTTTTCACTCTGTTCAAACCTATCTCCATCACTATCAGAATCCCAAATCGCCTCCATCAAGGAATTCGCATGCTTCTGAAGAATATTACTGCCAATCACCAGAGCAGACACTTTTTCCTCTTCACTGCTCTTCCAGTCAATGTACTCTTCGATGTCTGGGTGATCAAGGTCTAGAGTGACCATCTTTGCCGCTCTTCGTGTGGTTCCTCCGGATTTTATGGCACCAGCCGCCCTGTCTCCAATCTTTAGGAATGACAGGAGTCCAGAAGAGCTCCCTCCTCCAGAAAGAGGCTCGCCCGCTCCTCTAATCTTGGAGAAGTTAGAGCCAGTACCCGAACCATACTTGAACAGTAGAGCCTCACGATTCCATAGACCCATAATGGAATCTTTGCCCCCTACCAGGGAATCCCCGACAGACTGTATGAAGCAAGCATGTGGCTGTGGATGCTCGTATGCATTAACAGAGTACTCTAGTTCGCCCGTTAATGGGTCGATGTAGGAATGACCCTGAGCAGGCCCCTCAATTCCATATGCCCAATGTAGGCCAGTGTTGAACCATTGAGGACTATTGGGCGCCGATCTCTGGCTAGCCACTAAGAAGCACATCTCATCGAAGTACGACCTAGCATCAGCTTCGCTAGCGAAGTATCCATGCTTCCATCCCCAGTACGTCCAAGTCCCAGCGAGTCTTCGGAAGAGCTCCCTTCCATCTCTCTCACCAGTGTATCTCTCTCCTGCATCGATTGACTCTAATTTCTCATGATCAGGCTCACTCCTCTGTAACCATACTGGAACTCCGTCTTCTGGTACCTTTCTGAGATGGGCTGGCACTCCTGCCTTCCTCAGATACTTCTGTGCTAGGACCTTTCCAGGCACACCAGAGTAGCCAGACGGTAGCCTCACGCCAGTAATCGAGTCTGCCATCGAACCGTCCGGATTTCTGATTTCCGCATCCATCTCAATCCAATCAAACTTCTCGAAAGGATCCTCACCAGCGGATGTGAAACGTCGTTCGATTACCATGCCTTTCTCAGTATTCTTCTCATTTTTCGAACTCTTGACTTTCTGTTGCATCTTCTCACTACTCCCGTTCTCTAACTCTTTGCATGCACGTCCCGTGGCGCGAGGGATTCCGTCTTCAGGATGGGGGGTGTTTAATGATTGGTATATCCAACTAGCCAGAAGGCGTAAATGAATTATTTTTTCTAATCATGGAGGAATGGCGAACTTGATACTTCTATTTCTGCATCTCCAATGTCCAAGTAAGAGTTGCACCAGATCGAGTAATCATTATTCCGACACTACAATACTTCTCATGGCTCTGCTCAATAAGCCTTCGAACCAGCTTCTCAGGGACATCTCCCTTTACTACGTATTTCATATTCACAGATGTGAAAACCCGAGGCCTCTCATCTGATCTAACGGAGTCGATTTCTACTATTGCGTGCTCGACATTATCTGACCTATCCTTCAACCCGTCTATCACATCGATCAGCGAGCAAGCCGCGTGGGAGTGAAGAACCATCTCCATCGGACTTGGACTTGAATCGTTGTATATTCCGAATACCTTGCCTTTGGAGGTCCTACCAACATAACCGTCCTCCTCTGTCCATCGCACTTCCCCGTTCATGGCCACCACTCAGAGTCATCGCACTTCAAGGGTTGGCTTCATGAATGCCCCTATGGTCGGAGATATGAGAAATATGACGCAGGACTCCACCATCCAACTTATCGAAGGTCACTTGCAGGTTCCTGAAAACCCAATTATCCACTACATTGAAGGAGATGGGATAGGTATAGATATCACCCCAGTAATGATCAAAGTTGTAAATCAGGCGGTCTCCAAGGCATATGGCGGTTCCAGAGGGATACAATGGACTGAAGTGTTAGCAGGTCAGAAGGCCTTCGATACGACTGGTGAATGGCTACCGGAGGAGACTCTTGAGGCCATGAGAAGCGGGCTGGTCTCCATCAAGGGACCTCTTACTACACCAGTAGGAGGGGGCATCCGAAGCCTCAATGTCGCATTACGTCAGAAATTAGACCTATTTGCATGTGTCAGGCCTGTACGGTGGTTCGATGGGACCCCAAGCCCAGTAAGGGACCCAGGGGCAGTAGATATGATAATCTTCAGAGAGAACAGCGAGGATGTATATGCTGGAATAGAATGGGAGGCGGGTACTCCCGAGGTCCAGAAGGTAATTCGATTTCTTCAGGATGAGATGGGCGTTGAAAAGATTAGATTTCCAGAAACCTCAGGAATAGGAATCAAGCCTATTAGCTCAGAGGGAACTAGTAGGATAGTCCGCGCTGCCATCAGGTACGCTATTGAAAACGACAAAGACTCTGTGACTCTGGTCCACAAGGGGAACATCATGAAGTTTACAGAGGGGGGCTTCAGAGATTGGGGGTATCAGCTAGCTCGTGACGAGTTCGGCGCCGAGTTACTAGATGGAGGGCCATGGTGCTCTCTAGAGAATCCAAAAACAGGCAGGACCATTACCATCAAGGATGTTATTGCGGATGCAATGCTACAACAGGTTCTCACACGGCCCAGGGAGTACGGCGTCCTCGCTACCATGAATCTGAATGGGGACTACATCTCCGATGCTCTCGCCGCACAGGTTGGGGGTATCGGAATAGCCCCGGGCGCGAATATAAACTATGATACTGGAATAGCAATTTTTGAGGCTACTCACGGTACTGCGCCCAAGTATACAGGTCAGGACAAGGTAAACCCCGGAAGCCTAATCCTCTCGGCTGAGATGATGCTTCGACACATGGGTTGGGGAGAAGCCGCTGATTTGATTATCAAAGGTATGGAAGGGGCTATTTCAGCTGGAACAGTGACCTATGATTTCGAGAGACTCATGGAAGGTGCAACGCTACTCTCCTGCTCTGGTTTTGGAGATGCTCTAATCTCTCATATGTGAGATGGTACAATGAGAACCTTGAGCGAGGAAGAAATCGCAGAGCTCAGAAGTAGAATTCTTTCAATGGCCAGAAAAGCCGAGACAGGGAAAGATCCACTAGGTTGGTTCGAAGATCTCTATGAGTCATCTAATGGGAACGAGTCTATGATTCCGTGGTCAAGCGGGGAGGCACATCAATTCTTGATCGAATGGATGAGATCTGTCTCTCCCGGTGGAAAAGCACTAGTTGTCGGCTCCGGACTTGGAGAGGATGCCGCTCACCTGGCTAAAATTGGATGGGATGTGACAGCTTTCGACATATCTCCAACAGCAATAGAGTGGTCTTCAAAGATCTATGGTGATCTGAATATCCATTGGAGAGTCGAGAATCTTCTCAACCTTCCAGATGAATGGGCGGGTCATTGGGATCTAGTAGTTGAGGTCCATATTCTACAAGCAATACCCGAGGGAATCAGAAATCCCGCCTCAAAGAAGCTCGCACCTCTGTTGGCACCAGGAGGGAAACTAATCTGCATAGGTCGTTACGAATCCTCAAACGAGTATTCAGATGGTCCGCCCTGGCCATTAGCAGAATCCTTCATACATTCAATCGGCGAAGGCCTAAATCAAATCCACTTCGAAGTCAAAAGTCGAGATAACGACGATGTCGGACTTCTCAGATATATTTCAGTCTGGGATCGTCAAGTCTAAATTACATAGTTTAGTAAAATAAACTCGGTGTAGTAAAAATTACCTGCAGTTTTAATTATTCCAGCCGCTCATGGATGATTATGCCCGCAGTGATAGCCGGATACGCTAGATCCCCCTTCACCCCATCTAAGAGGGGTGCCCTAGCCAGAACGAGACCTGATGATATAGCCGCAACAGTGGTTAACGGACTAATAAGAGAAACCGGTGTAGACCCCTTGTTAATTGAAGATCTAATCGTAGGTACGGCATTTCCAGAAGCCGAACAAGGTTTCAACGTAGCTAGGATGATAACCTTCTTGACGGATCTCCCTGAAACAGTCCCCGGAGTTACCATCAATCGCTTTTGCGGCTCATCGATGCAGGCAATTCATGATGCAGTGGGCAGAGTATCCATGGGCGCGGGAGACGCATTCATAGCAGGAGGAATCGAGTCTATGACACGGATCCCAATGACGGGATATAATCCCATGCCCAACCCAAGGCTAGGCTCTGAATATCCGGAAGCATTTACCTCTATGGGAATCACAGCCGAGAATCTTGCAGTGAAATACGGTATCAGCAGGCAGAGTCAGGAAGAATTCGCTGTCGAGAGCCAATCTAAGGCTTCCAAGGCATCAGAAAGTGGGGCACTATCCGAAGAGATCGTTCCCATAGAAACAGAATCCGGTACTGTCTCAGAAGACGGATGCATAAGGCCAGGTACAGATGCCACTACTCTCGCAGGCCTCCGGCCTGCTTTCCTGTCAGAAGGAACTGTGACCGCCGGCACTTCATCTCCTCTTACTGATGGGGCGGCCTTTGTCCTTGTATGCTCAGAAGAGTTTGCAGAGAAGAACGGACTGAAGCCACTGGCTAGGATAGTAAGTACTGCTGTTACTGGATGCGCTCCTGAAATTATGGGAATAGGGCCGGTAGAAGCCACCAAGAAAGCACTATCGAGAGCGGGACTCACCATAGAGGAACTCGGCATAGTAGAATTGAATGAGGCGTTCGCAGCACAGTCGTTAGCCGTAATCGAGGAACTTGGACTTGATCCTCAGAAAGTCAACATCGAGGGGGGGGCGATAGCTCTCGGCCATCCATTGGGCGCTAGTGGAGCCAGAATAACTGGGAAGGCCGCTCAGCTGATGAGCAAGAATGGTGCAAAGCATGCACTAGCTACGATGTGCGTTGGCGGAGGGCAAGGCATCGCCACCGTTCTAGAAAGAATCTAGGTGATAAAATGACAGGAACGATTGACAAAGTCGCCGTCATTGGAAGCGGGGTTATGGGAGCAGGAATAGCTGCTCACTGCGCAAACGCTGGTTGCGAAGTGCTCCTTCTTGATATTGTTCCGGAAGAAAATCAAGATAGGAGTGCGGTGGCACGTAATGCCATTCAAATGATGCATAAGTCCAATCCAGAAATGCTGATGCACAAGAGAAATGCAAAGAGAATAACGCCCGGAAATATTGAGGATGACTTACATCTCCTCGAAGACTATGATTGGGTCGTCGAGGTGATAATTGAAAATCTGGAAATAAAGAGAAATCTCTATTCGAAACTCTCAGATTACATCGGCCCAAGCACAATACTCTCATCCAATACATCGACTATCCCTAGATCGGAATTGGTTTCGGAGCTCCCCGAGGATATCTCATCCAGATTCCTAATAACTCACTTCTTCAATCCTCCAAGGTACCTCCCACTTCTAGAAGTCGTAACCTCCTCCGAAGTTAACGATGATGTCGTATCACGATTCTGTAACTTCGCGGACCGTAGGCTGGGTAAGAGAGTAACAATGTGTAATGACAGACCCGGCTTCATCGGAAATAGGCTAGGCGTTTATTTTGTTCAGAGAGCAATTAAGGCAACACTTGAACACGGCCTGTCAGTTGAACAAGCAGATGCAATGCTTGGGCGACCGATAGGACTCCCCAAGACAGGAGTTTTTGCTCTGATGGACTTGATCGGCATAGATCTTATTCCCAAAGTTGGAGAGAGCCTTCGATCAAGACTCGATCAAGAAGATCCATTCCACAAGATAACAGGGCCCGGTGAAGACATAATAATGTCCATGATCGAAGAAGGATATACCGGAAGAAAGGGCAAAGGAGGATTCTATCGCCTCAATCGAGATGATGGAAAGAAGGTAAAAGAGGCAAGAGATCTTTCTTCAGGAGAATATCGTAAAGCGAACCGAAGGGCTGCTTTCCCATCTGCAAAGATGGGCAAGAGAGGTCTTTCCGCCTTAATGGACTGTGATGACGATGGAGCGAGATTCGTTACGGACGTGCTTCTTGACGCTCTTGCATATGCAGCATTCATCGTCCCTGACGTATGTGATGATATCTATTCTATTGACGGAGCCATGAAAGTAGGCTATAACTGGAAAAAAGGACCCTTTGAGATGATGGACTCAATAGGTGTTCCCTCAATGGTAAAGAGACTCCAAGAGACAGGAAGAGAGGTTCCCAAATTCCTATCTCAAGCCGAAGAAAAAGGCTCGTTTTACAGTATCGAGGAAGGCGAGATAATGAGACTCTCCTCATCTGGAGAAATGGTTGTTGTAGAACGCCCAGAGGAGACTCTCAATGTTGCCGATCTCAAGAGGAGAGGGAAACCACTCAAGAGGAATGGATCTGCCAGTATCTGGGATATGGGCGACGAGGTTCTTCTTGTTGAATACCACACCAAGATGAACGCCATGGATCCAATGAACATAGAGATGCTAGTCAATGCAGTGGACATTGCTGAGTCGGACGGATTCAAGGGTATCGTTATTGGAAATGATGCATCTAACTTTTGTGCTGGAGCTAACCTTGGTCTGGCCTTATTCGCAGCCAATCTAGGAGCTTGGAAAGATCTTGAAGATTTCATAACACTGGGTCAAGACACATATCAAACTTTGAAGTATTGTGATGTCCCAGTTGTAGCAGCCTCAGCAGGTCTCTGCCTAGGAGGTGGTGCAGAGGTTCTGATGCATTGTGATGCAGTCCAAGCCCATGCAGAGTCCTATGTCGGTCTAGTTGAGGTCGGCGTCGGCGTCGTCCCCGCATGGGGAGGATGCAAGGAACTCCTAGGTAGGTTAGTAGAATACGGGCTAGTTACCAATGGGCCCATGGGAGCGGCAATGAAAGCGTTCGAGACAATAGGAACCGCACAAGTTGCCAAGTCCGCTGAACAGGCTAGTTCACTAGGATTTCTAGCTCCAAGCGATCAGATCACAATGAACAGGGACAGGCTACTAGCAGACGCTAAAACGAAGGTACTGGAACTTCATGAAGACTACACTCCTCCGGAACCAAGAACCTATGCTCTCCCAGGGCCTACTGGCATGGCCGCACTGAGCTTGGCATTGAACGATTTATCACTATCAGGACAAGCCACGCCTCATGATGTGGTTGTAGCGACAAAACTGGCTAGGATACTTACCGGAGGCGACTCTGATATAACAGAGACCCTAGAAGAGGACGATATCCTTTCCATGGAAAAGGATACCTTCGCCAATCTCCTAAAGAATTTGGACACTTTAGACAGAGTTCAACATATGCTTGAAACAGGAAAGCCATTGAGAAACTGAGGTGATAAATTGGTAGAATACGAAGCCCCACTAAGAGACTACGAATTTTTGTTTAACGAGGTATTTGATGTAACCCCAACCATGAAAAGACTTGGGTACGATTTTGATGAGGATTTCCTTTCAATGTTAGCAGAGGGATGGGCTGATCATGCCAAAGAAGTCTGGCTACCAATTAACCAGCTCGGTGACAGGGTAGGTCTGAAGTTTGAGAACGGCGAAATTACCATGCCCAAAGAGTTCAAAGATGCATACAATCAGGCCATTGAAGGAGGATGGCTTTCCACTTCCACTAAACCAGAACATGGAGGCATGGGAACTCCAATATTCTTTCAATCTGTGATTTGGGGGGAGATAGCCACATCCACTAACATGGCAATGAGCGTTCTCCCAGCTCTTACCCTAGGAGTCTACGATGTGCTAAATGAGCATGGAGATAAAACTCTGGTTGATTACTTCTCAACCCATCTCGCGCAAGGTCACTGGGCCGGTACAATGTGCTTAACAGAACCGCATGCTGGTACAGATCTAGGTATAATATCCAGTAAGGCTATACCTCAGGACGATGGCACTTATCGACTTACAGGAACCAAGATTTTCATAACATATGGCGAACACGATATGACTGAGAATATCGTACATTTGGTCCTAGCTAAGACTCCTGGATCACCTGAAGGAACCAAAGGGATAACGATGTTCCTAGTTCCGAAATATCTACCCATAGACTTGGAGTCAGGTGATTTAGGTAATGCATCTCATGACCTGATGGAAAATCACAACGGTGTAACTTGCGCAGGAAGTGAAGAAAAGATGGGTATTCATGCTTCTCCCACATGTGTAATGAACTTCGATAATAGTATCGGTTGGAGAGTAGGGGACTTACACACAGGCATGAAACTCATGTTTCAGATGATGAATCAGGAGCGCCTCGCAACCGGAATAATGGGACTTGGACTAGCTGAAATAGCATATCAAAATTCCTTGGCTTGGGCCAAGGATAGGCGTCAGGGCAGGGATCTAAAAGGCCCTAAAGACCCTAACGAGAGTGCTGACAATATCCTCGTGCACCCTGACGTCAGGAGAATGCTTCTCGAGTCCAAGGTAAACAACGAGGGATGTAGAGCCCTAGCGGCTTGGACCGGAATCCTCCTCGACCAAATGCATAGCGATGACCCAGAGGAGGCGGAATACGCCTCATCCTTAGTTGCACTGTTCACCCCTATCGTCAAGGCCCACTTTACAGATGTTGCATGTGAGACTGCTAGTACCTGTATGCAGGTAATGGGAGGGGCAGGGTACTGTACCGAATATGGAGTAGAACAATTTTATCGTGATGTCAGAATATCTAAGATATGGGAGGGTACCAATGGCGTTCAGGCACTGGATCTCGCAGGTAGAAAAATTACACAGAATATGGGCAAAAATCTTCGCCATCTCATGTGGCCACTAACTGAATTTATCGAAGAGAACCGAGATATACCTGAAATGTCAGAATTTAACAAGCCTCTTCACCAAGGAGTAAGAGGTCTCCAACAGCTGACACTACTGTTGATCGCAGAAGGACAAGCCAACCCTCATTTCCTAGCCGCGGGTGCTACCGATTATTGTAGGTACTTCGGTAATGTACTATTGGCATACATGTGGGCTAAGATAGCCAAGACAGCCATTAAGAAGAAAGGCGATCCTTTCTACGATGCCAAACTAGGAAGTGCACGATTCTTCTTCAAGAGAATATTCCCAGAGACGGTAAGCTTGGCAGCAAAGATTCAGTCTGGGCATAAGTCTGTGATGGAATTTCCAACGGAGATGTTTTGATGACGGGAAAGGCTAGCCAATCACTGAAAATAAAATTTAAAAGATCATCAAAAAAGGTATGGGATTTATCAGAAAGGCCTTCAAACAATCAACTCCTAGAATTGTATGCCCTATTCAAACAAGCTACTGATGGGGATTGCCAAGGTAGGGCAAGTGGCGGAATGAAGGAGAGGGCAAAATGGAAGGCATGGAACGCTATTTCAGGAATGTCCGAATCCGAAGCCATGGAAAGATATTGTTCCATAGTGGATGAGTTGGATGGATGATGAGGTGATTAGGTGCCAATCGATGACACCAAGCTAATCTCGGAATACAAATCACTAACTGGCCGGATAAAATTTAGAATATTCACAGCTCTATCTATGCCTGCAGCTTGGTTTTCTGGACTAAGAATGGACGTCCTTGACAGTGATAAATGCGTTACATCATTACCAGGTGGATGGAGATCTCAGAACCCATTCAAGACAATGTATTGGGCAGTCCAGGGGATGGGAGCAGAACTAGCAACTGGAGCAGCCCCCTTTGCCATATCAAGATCAATGGATGAGAAACTAAGGATGTTCGTTATTAGTACTGAGGCAAAATTCGTTAAGAGGGCCAAAGGTAGAATTACATTCACTTGCTCAGATGTGTCCAAAGCTAGAGAGGCTATTGAAGAGAGTTTGGAGAAAGGTGAGGCTGTTGATGTCGATCTAATTTCAGTAGGAAAAGACTCGTCGGGAGATGTGGTTTCAGAATGGGTCTTCAAGTGGAACCTTCTCGCTGTTAACAGGAAGTGATTTATTGGTAGCGACACGACTTACACAAGACGCTGGAATCGAATATCCAATTATCTGTGGAGCTATGTATCCATGCTCTAACCCAGAACTAGTAGCGGCCGCTTCAGAGGGCGGAGGAATCGCAATAGTACAACCAGTATCCCTGACTATGGTGCACGGTTACAACAAGCCAGATACCAAAGAGGGCCTGAGGGTAGCTATTCGCCATATCAGGACCATGACAACTAATCCAATTGGATTCAATGCACTAATAGAAAAAGGCAGTGAAAAGTATCTCCAGAGAATGTCTGAATGGATCGACATAGCCTTGGAAGAAGGAATAAGATTCTTTGTCACATCATTGGGAAAGCCCGATTGGGTGTGCGAGAGGGTCCATGCAAAAGGAGGCTTTGTCTACCATGATGTAACTAACAGAACGCACGCCATAAAGGGAATTGATTGTGGCGTGGATGGATTGATTTGTGTTAATAACAGGGCCGGAGGGCATCTGGGTGACCTTTCAATGGAGCAGATGTATGAGGATCTATCTGACCTCGGCGTCCCACTTATCTGCGCCGGTGGAATTGGCAGTGAAAAGGAACTAATAGCAGCTATGGAGATGGGATATGATGGAGTTCAGATGGGTACGAGATTCATTGCTACACACGAATGTACAACTCCTCAGGATTACAAAGATGCCATAGTCAATGCGAAAGAGGAAGACATCACATGGACAACAAAACTTACTGGTGTGCCTATTGCAGTGATAGAAACAAAAGGCTCCAAAAAGCATAGTAATTGGCTTATTAGGAGACTCTTAAAGAGTAGATTTAAGCATCGAGTCAGGGTATTAATAACAGGTATCTCATTTTGGAGAATGAGATCGTTAGCCAGGGGAAAGAAATCTTCAGCGAAAGATCTGTGGTCCGCAGGAAAAAGCGTAGAGACAGTAGATGAGATAGAATCAGCAACATCAATCATGAGGAGTCTGGGGCGTTCTCTGGAATCAAAAGATGATTGATCAAGAGTCCAAGTATGCCAGCTTGTTAAGCTGTTGAAGATCACCAATTACGCCAAACCCAAACTCTTCTTCTAACGCTCTTGAGACTAGTTTGAAGTCGGAGTCCCTGGTTGCAACAACTACACTTCCTACGCCCACAGAGAAAGATTCGGCAATAATGGCGGCACTCTTCATTATATCACAATCCCCTTTCTCTGGGTAAATTGACTCCCCTCCTATATCTGTTCTTGCAGGGATATCTTCCTTATGCTCTCTTTTGTGCTGATCTACAACTCTGAAAATCTCTCTATGATTGGTCAGGAAAACTTCTAGATCTATCTCATTGGAGGCAATCTCCAAATCATCTCCATCCCAGTTGTTGAAGATTGAAATGATGGAAGATACTCTCTCTTGTAGAAACTTCTCAGAGACAATCTCGTCCCATGACGACCTTTCAATATACACGTTTTCAAATAAGTCCAGAACTATATCAGGAGATTTAACACGATTCATGAACTCCCCCATCGCGGCCCTAGGAATATTCAGTAGTACGCGATCTTCCTTGGCAAGGGACCTCAACTTCCAGTGAAATGCTCTTTGCATAGTCCAATCAAAACTACCAAGGCTATCTGGAGATAATTCTCTTAGTAAATCATCCTTGAGAGCATCTATCAGAATATTTGTATCCACCAACACCAAAGGCTTCAGACCCAGGCTACCAAGGGTCTTTCTTTCTCTAACTGAAATCTTTCCCGACTGTCTCGTAAACAGATTCCTCTGAGTATTCTGTAGGATTTTCTTTTCCCTACCTTCGAACTCTCCAGATTTCAAAGCTCTCTCAAACATCCTAAGAGCTCTAATCGGACTCATCTCAGCAACTTGCTCAATAATAGTAACAATTGAAAAAGTATTTTTCTCTTTGGACCTCATTTCAGAATCAAATCTTCTCTCAAGATCAGATCTCCTAGATTGCGATGAATGACTCATCTTCATTATAGCCGCCATTACCCTGCCTTGGAAAGGATCTATTGGGAGTCCATGCTCAACTGGATACATTTTGATTGATTCTAGAGACTCGACGATAGAGGCACTATCTCCCTCGTCTTCCCCTCCGCGCTGCTCGTTGCTTACATGTTCTATTACTCTAGATGTAGCCCCTAAATGATTCTTTTCTGTGTGATCTTTACAGACATTGAGATACATTTTGAATCTGTTTGTTACTGAGGCAGAGAGAGTGGGATATGCATCAATTAGAGAAACTGCCTCCTTCCACCCTCCTCCATGTGCGAACGAAATCAGAGACCATCGGAGGAATATTGCAGATCTTTCAATATCTATTTCCATCAGCTTAGAAGCCGCATCTTTGTACGCCCATGCCGAACCAATCAAATCTCCACTTTTCTCTAGTAGAGCCGCCTTAACGATCTGACATTCGGGACTTTTACTATCATTCTCCCTATACCAGGAATCCAATGACTCAATACCTACAGAGTGTTCGAAAACTAGGTCAGAGGCGAACCTTATTGTTCTCATAGAAACGCTATCCGATGAAATCACTGATTCAAGAGAGGAAATAGCTTGGTCCCTACTGGAAACCTCCCCATTTTGGAGATTTACAGCCGCCCTATTGAGAATCAGTGCAGTTATGACCGCTTCGAAAAGCCTCCTCTCCAATAATGTCAGATCTGCATCGTTAACCGAATTAACTAACTTCTCTATTCTTACTTCCTTAACTATTCCATCCCCTTCTGGTCCCAGAGCCATCCTAACCTCTTTCAGAGTCTTCAGTCCTTCAGAATCCAACTTATCATGAACTGCCTCAAGATTGCTACTTATTCCATCAAGGAGAGAGATCAGTCCCACGCATACCTCAGAAAGTACCCCATCCCTCTCTGCCTCTTCTATTGATGCAAGAGCTACTCTTCTTGCTTCCAACAATTTGGATGAGATCCCTACAGAGTCTTTTGCGGTAATCAAGTGCCACGACAACATGACACGAAATGGATATGCTCTCTGTAGCGAAACCTCCTCAATTAGCATGTCTGTTAGTCCCTTTATTTCTGCTGACATGGTAAACGACGATATGATCTCATCAGTATACCTGATTTGATCAATTTTGGAGAGAATACTAGCCGCCATTGTCCTAACTTGGGATGGAGAATTAGGATGAGTAAGAGCCAATCTCAGACACTCCTCATTGAGTTCTGGCAGGCCAGAAACTATAGAATCAAGTGAAATCTCCGTAGAATCACTTGATATCATAGTCAAGCATGTCTTCAGTCCTCTGAAGTCATTTACTGCCTTCCCTTCAATGTAGTTCAGAGCAGTAGAGAAATCTCCAGATTCAACGAGTCCCTCTGATGCTATCCAAGCTAACCTGGATGGAACGCTTCTACCGCTCTCTTCGATAATAGAAACGCCCTCCATTACTAATTCATGAGCTATTTCCATAGGATAAAGATCTACTCTGAGCCATCCTTCTATTTTGATTGCAGAACATAACTTATCCTCCTCTTTCCTCTCGACAGTCAGGCTCCAGTCACAGTCCTCCCCCTCTCTCAGAGAAATTAGAATACCAAGATCCCTAGCCACTTCAGAACACTCTCCCTCGATACTTTCTAACACTCCTCTAGCCCTATCAGATTGAGCCGAAGCCAACAACAGGCCCTCAAGTAGCACCGCATCTCCTTCTAAGCCTATCAACGAAGGAGACATCCAATCTTCCCAGAGTTTACGTCGAGGATTTTTCCTCAAGTCCTTCTCAATCTTTTGAATAACTTTCAATTGTGAAGCTGAAAGTTTGAATGGCGCGGCCAAATTCAACCAGCTTCTGAGAGATTCGTTATCAGAATAGTCTATCCTAGACCCGAATATCCATGGGTCTCTTTCTCCAAAACTAGATTCAGGCTCCACAATCGGGAAAAGACCTAGCTCTGCAAGAAGGGGGGACTCTCTTGCAAGCCTCTCCCATACAGGATGAACTCCATTCCTACACTCCTGTCTTATCACATCCATCTCTTGATCCCATGACATCTTCCACTCACCTTTAGTAAGCCTGTTTTTTTGTGCTATGAGTACAGCAAGTCTGTACCCACAGGAATAACCACTGGAGATAGCAGCATCAGGTGAAGCGAGTTTGTCGGAAGTCGTAGTAATCTTTCCACGACCCCCTCTTCTTCCTACTCTACGTGAGCGATTCTTCCTCATATTGACATCAGATTCGACTGTATCAATGGCCTCCTTACTAGCGGCAATCAAAGCAAGAGCCTTCCAACTTGGATCTTGTAGCAATGACCATGAGGGGGCATTGGTAAGCTTCTTTCTCCGTGTTGCTTCATGGTCACCAGACCTGCTTAGTATCTCCAAACAGTCCAGAAGGTACTCCTCCACAGCACAACCTCGTCTCTCGGCCTATGCGCGCTGTACATCAACACATCGCCTCAGTAACCTACGCGTCAGTAGAGGAAATAAGTAATCACGTCTCGGGCGATACATGGATTTTATCAGAGTGGGAATTCTGATGATTCATCCAATACTGGCTCTCGCCTTGATATGGGCATTCATGAAACAAAGGTCTTGGAGAAGAGAAAGAGAGGGCCTAAAGGGCGATGAAAGGACTTCAGCCATGAATGAACACGAAAAATCAGGAAACAGAATAATGGCATATCTCATTTTTGTTATCTCGATTGCATTTATTGCTCAGATTGTCGAGGCTATCATATCTGGTCAGAGTAATGAACAAGCACTAAAACAACTGATTCCCAATCATTATCATGGCTGGGCTGGGATTCTAGCTCTTGCACTCATGGGGTCCCTATGGTATCTGGGCAGAAAGACCAGCTCTTTGAGAAGGGAGGGAGAGAGTATTGTAAAAACTCGAGACTTACATGGAAGATTAGGAGATGTAATGGCCGTGTTAGTGATCATCCATGCATTCCTAGGATTCTTATATCTACTTCAGATAATTTGACTATCTCCTACCAGGCTTCCAGAATTGGAGCGGAAGTGGCATCTCTTCTTTCATTGCTCTGAAAGCTAAATGATCAGCACGCTCATTCCACCTGTGTCCCTCATGAGCTCTTACATGCTCCGTTGAAATGAAAAAAGAGGCGTTCACCTCTTCCCAGAGTGAACGAACTCTTGTTGCCAGCTCCTTGTTAGCCTTAGCTTTCCATCTTCCTGACCCTATGTTCATGGCATACTCAGAATCTCCTCTGATCACTATCTTACCCGAATCATGATTCTTGAGAATCCAGATAAGAGAGTGAGCGAAAGCACTCAACTCAGCAGTATTGTTTGAACCAACACGGGCTCCTATGAAATCCTCATCAAGTGGGTTTGTGACCACTACCCCGCTCTTCTCGTTAACTATCTCTCCGTGTCCCCTACCAATCCCGTTATCCCCGCTCACTACACAGAAACCCCACCCAGCGGGAGTCTCGGAGGTTACATTCCTATTCTCGCCACACGAACCATCGAAGTAGATGTAAGTGGACGAGCCCCTCATCTTCATTCCTCTATGAGCCCACGATAAGTAGTCCCATCCAGCAAAGACGCAAGCTCGGAATTGTCAGAAATAGACATTTTACAAATCCAACCCTTCCCATATGGATCTTCGTTGATTAGCTCGGGAGAGTCCTCTAAAACATCATTGATCTCGATAACTTCACCACTTATTGGAGCATAAATCTCGCTAACTGACTTTACAGACTCCACACTAGCGAATGAGTCCATCGAACCAACAACGGCACCCATTTCAGGCAGCTCTACCCATACAACATCAGTAAGGGCATTCTGCGCATAGTCAGTTACTCCTATGACTACCGAATCTCCCTCGACCCTTATCCACTCATGCTCCTTAGTATATCTTAGCTCCTCAGGTACCTCGCTCATTCTCTCACCCAACCTCACGAGGGCGACCTAACAGTCAATCTTTCGTTTCTGGCTACTCCTCTTCAAGGCTTCTTTCTAAGTGTACTTTCTCCAATTCTGCCCAGGCTCCGCCCATTTTTTCGACACCAGCCTCGTCTTGCTCTCGTTTTAGCCTGGATATCATTTCATCCTCGGATTCTCTACTTATCCAAGAGTCAAGAAAGAAACCCCCATGTTCTCTACCATCAGCTCTTCTCATTGCTAAAAGAATCAATCCACAGATGGTCGCTAATGCAGGGAATGCAAACGACCTGTTGTCCTCATTTGAAAGATCCTCATCTAGAATGATGAGGCTACCATCGCCAATGGATATTGAGGTGAGAAAAACCATGGATATCATTACGCCCATCAAGACTCTCCTGAGCCGGATAGAGGGGGAGCTCATGATAATCAACAGGGGGTTCAGCGAATCAACTTCTCCGTCTCAATAGTCCTGTTGGATTAGTTTCAGTATCTTATAGGGTAGGAGCGCTCTGTTAACAGGAGTGACTTCCAGAATACGTCCATCATCCCTCCTCCTGATATCTTGGAGCAGAGGATGACGACTCTTTTTGTGAAGGGTCAGAAGAGTAGGCATGTCGTACTTTAGTGCCTCACGAACTGCGGATACAAAACCCTCGCTTTCTACAGTAAACTTCCCAACTTCATCGATTACCAAGTATTGACAATTACCAATCGCATTCAGAATCGCGGGTACTCCAACTCTGTCAATCTCACTGGGGTCAATCCCGTACCCAAGTACCCTATGACGCGAGTCAATCTCCTTGTGAGCCATTATCCCCCTCTCTCCGGTTACGATATCGACACAAGCGTAGCCAACCCTCTCGCCATTCTCAATAATTGCCTCTGATCTCATTCCTGCAATCACAGGAATTCCAACAGACGCAGAACTCTCTTCTTCGATCATTTTGACGACCTTATCGAGAACTGCTGACTTACCAGATCTAGGTAGTCCAGTTATTCCAATCTTAGGATTGATGCCCATTAGCTCCACTACTCCATGACACACTCGCGTGATAGTACGACTAGTGTAGGATAAGTAACGATAATAGTCTATTCGGTTAATTATGCCTAATTCTTCCCCACAACGGAAATCTATTTCCGCTTTATTGATAGTTGTGCCTCAACTATATTGAAAACGATAACTCGTCTTCCGGAACAGGGAAAGGAAGACTCTCTATCTCATAGTTGTTCACGTTATTATTTGCCCCCCATGCTCTTGACCAAATCTCCAAATCTTCAGAATTCAAGACCTTACAAAGCCACTCCAAACCAATAACTAGCGAACCTCCTCCCTTGCCAACTAAAGAATCAATTACATTCTCCGAGAACTCAAGATAGTTCACTGAGTTACTCAATACGCAGCCATCAGGAATAACTGCCCAGCGAAGACGCCTATCATTGTTTGATCCCAATATGGCCTGGCAAGCGATCCTAGGGCCAGATGGAGAGTTACTATCCCCATTCCATGATGAGTGAGATCTCTGAATTGCACCCTCCTCGACATCATTATCGAATGCTGGATGATGTAGGCAAACCTCGCCATCCATTACCATGAAGTGAGCATTTCGAATGAAAGGTATTTCTGAACTTCCTTCCGACCAGTCATCAATATAGTCTGACCATGCACTTTGGTCAATTTCACCGACTCTCACCCTAACAGAGCTTCCATCTGGATTCAGCCAGTTGCCCTCTTCCGACAGCCTAGGTTTATCCGCCAATCTACCAATCGCTTCAATAACTTTCTTCCTATCAAAAGAATCTATTGGCATCCTCGGAACTGCCCAAGTAGCATCAGTCCAGGAAGACCATGAGCCCCTTTCCAGGTCTATAGAAGGTGAAGACCTCGATAGGCCCACCTCAGTAGAAATGTCATTCGCAGTTAAAGGCCCGTAGCTTACCATCTTCTCAGTCTTGCCACCAACAGTCAGTCCCAACACCGCTACACCTTGGGTTATGCCCGGGAACACCCTATTGGGGTCAGGGAATGACCAGGTAGAGAACCACTCATTACTTTCAACCAGTAGCTTTCTCAGGGGTGCACTACTTCTCTCCCTCAGCAGGGAATCTGGAACAATCATTCTAATCCTGCCCTCTTCGCCCACAAGTTGCATCGATCTCTCGAGAAATAATCTGTACATGTTCACATTTCCACGTAGAGCAGAAAATCTCAGACTACCATCATAATCTGTTGCATTCCTTAACTTACTGGAGAGCTCCTTTCGAAGCCTACTCCCCTCTTCATGACCCCTGAATCTATCTTTTATCCTAATCCAAGGGGGTCTACTAATCAGTAGCTTGGGACTCTCATTCCAAGGCCACTCACCGAGAAGTGGATCGCCTTCGAGGACATTGCTTTCAAGAATCATCTCAGCTTCAGCACGACCAATCATCTGACTCCTGCTATCTCCAGACAAATCTACCAATCCAGCCTTCCCTAGTGTGATGAGTATTCTCCTTCTAGCCGCTTCTACGGCAAGTCCCGAGAAACCCACCAGCTGCAAGCCTTCTAACAACCTCAAAGTATCAGTACATTTATTCTCAGCAGAAAGGACTTCTATTCTCTGTGCATGGAGCCTTATCAATTGTGATACAACCAATCCCGCACCACAACTAGGATCAGCGAAGGGTAGAGGGATTCCAGAGCTGGTCTTCTCCGAGCTGTCAGAATAGTCATCTTCTCCTAAGATTGACGAGGCTTCATTATTCAATCTCTGGGCGTAGTCTCTGAATGCCGGAGGAATAGCAGATAGAGACAGGGTCGGAGGAGCCTCTTTCTTCTTGCTGCGACCTCCACTGGAAAGCTCATCTGCCAGAACCGATCCAACAAGCCTGGATGGAGTTGAGTAAGCTCCCTTAGGAGAGCGCCCGTCTTCAACCGCTTCAAATCTTGATAGAAGTTTTTCCAAAACCACGCCGGGGTCGGTCAGCAGACCAGCAGGAAGGGTCGGCCACGTATTGGGCAGAGATGCAGCAATTGGTGTTCCTGATATCACAGAAGACTCCCAAAAATCCAACCAACATCTGATTTGCTTCGCTCTATCAGGACACGCCTGATCTAGCCTTGCATACCAACCTGCCGCTTCACTAACCATTAATCTCACTTCACGGAAATCATCAACCTTTTTTGAAAGGTTGTATATTGGTTAAGAAAATTGCTTATCCACTGAGAGAAAAAGAGTCCTCTTCAATCTCGATAATAAGCTCGCTCTGAAGGAGCCAAGCTATCGCTTCGTCTAGATCATCTACCCTAATGCCAAGAGGGATAAGGTTGCCCATCAAAGAGTCGAAATGGACAGGAGCTGGTCCTTCTAGTGAGTGGAGCTCAAGTAATCCTAGGACATGCTCTGCAACAATAGCCAGCAACGGATCGTCTCCAACATCTAAAGAACCGAAATGTACCGCAGGCTCCCCTTCCTGACTCGTTTCAGAATCTTTTTCTTTCGATTTACTGCTTATTTCGTAAATATCAAATAGATTTTTTTGATGTGGGTCCTCAATCCCTGTACCAACCACTTCACGCTGTCTTTTCAGCCTCTTTACTAGTGTCTCAATTCTGTGAAGACGTTGCTCTAATCGCAACCTCTCTCTTCCTAGGTGACTCTCGACTAACTCAAGCTCTTCCAACGCTCTTTCGTCCAGCCAGGAAGACAAATCCCAAGAAGGATCCAACCTAAGCATAGTCTCCCAGAGCCTAGCTACTGATTCTGGGAGTGTCCTAACGTCTATCCGTGGACTTTCCCTGCCATCTTCGGGCGCGCGCTCCATTGCCCAGTCATTCTCGGTGACCGTCTATCAACTATCCTCTTCCTGAGCCATCGTCAGTTGGGGGTTAATTGATGAATGATGAACATTTGCCGAGACCCATGGCTACCTATCGGCTAGCGGTACTGCCCGGCGACGGGACTGGACGCGAAGTAATGAGAGAGGCACTACGAATCCTTTCAGTTTTTGACGAAAACAGTCCCGCATCGTTCGACATAAATGAGATTCCATGTGGCGGGCAGTACTATCTTGAGACAGGTGAAGAGTGGCCAAAAGGGTCTTTCGAATACTGTAGAGATGAGTCTGACGCCATTCTCTTGGGTGCTATTGGATGGCCCGATGCCAGACTTCCGAATGGAGACATGGCTGGCGGACAGACCATTCTCGGTCTTAGATCAGGCTTGGAGCTATATGCCAATGTCAGGCCAGTCAAACTTTATGCTGGTGTCACTCACAAGGTGCATGGTGTTCACAAACAAGTCTGGAACCCAGATTTGGTAGATATTATCATGATTCGTGAGAATACGGAGGGACTCTATCACTCGCTCCTTAGGAGAATGGAGCAGAGGGCTTTAGGAAAGAAAGATGAACCGATTGTAATTGAAGAGTTTCCTGGATTAGATGGAGAGGTTGCTTGGGACCCTCGTCCAATTTCGAGGGACGGCAGCGAGAGGGTAATCAGATTCGCCTTCGACTATGCTAAGCATAGACAGAGGAAAACGGGAGCATCCCAGTCCGTAACATGCGTAGACAAGTCCAATGTCACCAGAGGGTGCCAGCTTTTCAGAAAGATATTCAGAGAGTTCGCAGAGAGAAATCCGGATATAGCTGTAAAGGAGGCGTATATCGATGCCTTCACTATGTGGCTCGTCAGGAATCCAGAAGATCTAGACGTGGTAGTCCTTCCAAACATGTTTGGCGATATCGCCACAGATTTGGCCAGTGTCCTGCAAGGAGGAATGGGAATGTCCGCAAGCGCTAACATGGGACCGAAGCACATGCTCTTCGAACCCGTTCACGGCTCCTCCCCAAAACATGCTGGAAAGAATGTTGTCAATCCAATAGCCATGATACAATCTGTACAGATGATGTTTGAGGCCCTGGCATTCAGAAAGAAGGATCAGAATCTCGATACGTGTGCTGAGATTCTACAGAGTGCCATTCAGAAGCATTTCGAAGAAGGGGGCATAGTGACCTATGACTTGGGGGGTACAGCAAGTACCTCGGAAGTTGGGCAAGCCATCGCTATGAGATGCGAGTCGATGCTCAAAGAGAGATTTCCCTAGCCAATCCTCAGCGAGGAGCTAGACATTATATCTAAGGCGTCTCTAATTACCGCCTCATTATCCCAATCGGTTGTAGTTGGATTCTCTAATAGGACATCGGCAAGCCTGCTCATAGCTCTAGCAACATCATCTACTATCGTAACAGTAGCTGTTTTGGATGTCCTAGATAGTGGATTAAGATCTATGGCAATTACCTGTTTTCCAAGTGAGATCAGGGCTTCGCAACGATCCCCGTCCTCGAGAGGGACCAGCACAACATCAGCCTGCTCTATTCCCCGAGAAGAACATAATGCCCTTGGTCCTTGTAGCCCTAGAATTCTCCCGTCTGCCACCGCCCCTAGGATCTCTACACCCATAATGGACTCCCTGACCATTTCTGGAGATTCTCTCCCAAGTCGATCCCTCAGGGACTCTAACTCACCTATCAGCGACTCCATTCGTTCACTGGTTCGGTAGTAAATGTTCACCTCAACAGGACAGCCCAGTATCGAGGCGATCATAATCGCCTCACTACCTGCAAGGACAGTAGAGTTACCATTCATCGAGATAACCGGTCTTTCAGAAACAAGCAGACGAGCCGCCGCCTCGCGAATTGCTAATGACGCCGAATCGCTCGTTCTCTCACCGAGAAGATAGTCAAAAGCCTCACCGCGCCCATGAGCAATCATAGCCGATTCTGCCAACAGACCTCTCTTGGAGGCCTCTACCATCCTCTGTCGAGACATTAGGGACGCCTTCCTGGGGTGTGAATCTGGGATACCTGTCATAATTACTCCCCTCTGAATCTCATTGATAGATCGAGAGGAAACACCCCTCTATTAATCGAGCTAGTTGAAATCAAATCAACCCCACATGTACGCCATTCCTTGACTTCCTCTAGAGAAATCCCTCCTGAGCCCTCGAGAACGCACCATTCACGTAGCCCCTCTTCCTCCAATCTTCTCGATACCAGAGATGATAATTCAGGACCCAGATTATCAAGCAGAATAACAACTCTCTCACTACTCTCCCTTTCTGTCTGTATCCTCTTCCAAATATCTGCCACAGTTAGCGCCTGCTCAACAGATCTTACTTCTATCACGGTGAAGAATGAATTAGTGTCCATATCAATCTCCAGAACCAATCTGGCTAAGGCTTCATCCTCTGTCTCATCGCCAACTCGTGATGATAGAACCTCGCTATCCTTGATCATCAGGGCGTCCTCCCTGCTCAGTCTGTGCGTTAGTCCCCCTCCAACATGTACTGCCCACTTATCCAGAAGCCCCCAGTCAACCTTCCTAGTACTAGCTACGCCCATACTCCCAGCCTCATTGATCCATCTGGAAGAATTAGTGGAAATCCCCGAGAGTCTTCCGATGATATTCAATAAGACTCTCTCAGAACGTAGCATTTCGGCACCATTGCCAGATATTCTGAGAACCTCGCCTCCGACTTCTACCATCGATCCCTCTGACACTCTCCATTCAGCGGAACAGGAGGGATAGTGTATCTCAAGTAACCTGTCAACAACGAAAGTTCCGCATATTACCCCTCTTTCCTTGGAGATGACAACAGCCTCCATAGACACATCCGGGCCCTCTCCCCCACTGCCTTCATCAGAGACCATCGCAGTCATCCACCTATCTATCGATTCAAGCATCATCATGCTAGGTTTCCCATCACAGCACAGGAGACTAGATCTATCGTGGGGTAACGCTCTCACGACACTTGCTGAAAGCTTTCAGACTTGAAGGGTCCGAATTCAAAGCTCCTCGCCAAGTACTTCCAAGCTACCCTCGACAGCGGATAGACAGGCTAGGATATCATCAACTGTGGCACGTAGCTCACTGAGCTCAGAAGATGAGACTAGTATTGTCAGGCTCACTCCGTCTTCAGACTCAACTATTTCAGATTCGAAAGAATCAGGGTCATCGGGCATGATAGACTCCAAGAGATTCTCAGCAACACCTCTGGAACCAGTCCATACTACACGCGCAACCGCGTCTTCCATATCTATAGCGGAGGGCACTCCGTCTTTTCAGCTCAACTATTTCTAATCAGATTCAAAAACAATCATGTGCATTGTGCACACCCGATAAAACATGAGTGACTCGATTCCACCTTCAGATACGGCCGAATCAGTTACTGCAGGCCATCCTGACAAGCTTTGTGATGCCATCTCGGACTCCATTCTAGATGCATGTCTAAGGATTGATCCTAATGCTCGAGTTGCCGTTGAAACCATGGTCAAGGGAACCGATGGAGAAGCGATAATAGTTCTCGCGGGAGAGGTCAGTCTCAATGGACATCCCCCAAACTATGAGGAAATTGCTCGTCTTACTGCTTCATCGATTGGATATACTGACAGTAAGATCGGGATGGACGCTTCATCAAAAGATAGCTGTCACGTACATACTCACATTACCACTCAGTCCCAATTCATCAGTCAAGGGGTCGATGGCGACCTTGAGACACAGGGGGCAGGTGACCAGGGAGTAATGTTCGGGTACGCATGTACGGAGACAGAGGGAACTTCAGAGCTTAGAGGAAGATTCTTCCCACTCTCAGCAGCTCTTGCGCAGAGGCTAACCAGACGGTTAGAGATAGTACATGACGAGGGTATCTTACCATGGGTTAGGCCCGACGGAAAGAGCCAAGTTACAGTACAACTAACTGATGATAAACAGTCAGTCAGTAGGGTATCTACGATAGTTATCGCATCACAGCACTCTCCGAAAGCAGGACCAAACTGGCCCGCTGAGGACGATTTATCAGATGAGGAAAGACGTCAGTATATCGAGCATCAGATTAGGAAGCACGTGGTCGAGCATGCCATTCCTCCTAGTCTGTTGGACAATCCTGAGGTAATAGTCAATGGAACGGGATCATTCCCTGATCCGGGGGGTCCCTACGCAGATGCCGGCCTGACAGGCAGGAAGATAATCGTGGATACATATGGAGGAGGAAGACATGGTGGGGGGGCATTCAGTGGAAAGGATCCATCGAAGGTAGACAGATCAGCCGCATACTATGCTAGGTGGGTCGCTAAGCATGTGGTCGCGGCTGGACTGGCAGAAAGGTGTGAGATTCAGGTAGCCTATGCGATTGGTAAAGCTAGCCCTGTCGGATTCATGGTGAATACCTATGGAACAACTAATGGCGATTTGGGTAAAAATCCAGACTCCATAATCTCCAGGTTGATATTGGAGAACTTTGATTGGAGGCCTGCTGCTATGATTAGAGACCTCGATCTGAAGAGGCCAATCTACAGTTCTACTTCATCTGGCGGGCACTTTGGAAGAACTCCAACCGAAGAAGGATTATTCCCATGGGAAAGACTAGATGAGTCTAGATTAGACTCACTCAGAGGTCACTAAGAGACTGAAAAGTCAAACATATCTGGCAGGGTATTGAAAACAAACCCTTTGTGCGCCAATCATGTCAAGAATACCTGCGGTCCTACTCCAGCAGTTCGTCGGCATGAGCGATTATGAGAGAACACTAGCAATAGACAGAGCTTCTAGGGAACTAGGACTGTCTAAAAGTGAGATTCTTTCGCAGTTGGATGAATTTCAAAATGGACAGATGAAGCCCACAAATTCTCCAACCGCCACTCACTCTCAACCGACAAGGGAAAGTAATTTTTCACAGCAAGAAGCAGAGAAAGAGGGCTCTCCTAGATTCTTGGAAAATACTCACAAGTATAGATTCACATATGACCCGAGTCACTCGGGAAAGAAGAGGCAGTCTGAAGTGAACCAAGCCATAGTTTGTCCACACTGCAACGCGGCACTAGGGATTCCATCCGTCAGGCCTATTTCGGTAAAGTGCCCTGCGTGTCTGATGGAATCAACATTCGAGAACTAGACTCCCCAGAACTCACTGCCCCTTCCTCCTTCCTCCTCCTCTGAAAGGGAGTCGACGATAACACTCAGCAGGTATCTTCCTAGGATAGCCATTACTGGGAGGGACCACGTTGCCGCTACCGAGTCAACTCGCAAATCAACATCCTGTCCTCCCAACATACTGAGTGAAACCTCATTGATTGCAGAGATTACGAAGTAAGCGACGAAGCCGGTAGCCAGAAGCATAATGCTCTGACCGGTGAAGGATCCTTCCTTCCACCTTAGCACCCCCAATGATAGGAATAGAGAGAAGAACGCCACAAGAATCCATGAGAGAGCATTGTCAATCGCAATTACCCATACAGCAATGTTGCTATTAACAGCGTCCACATCAAAATTAGTAGATGAAGTCAGAATAGAGGAAGCATATGCTTCAATTTCCAAGCTAGACGCATACAATACCTGTATGACTGTCACTACGGCTATTATCATAGAAACCAAAGCCAATGCCCACAGCATAGAGGTCAGGAGACTTCCAGTGGCGGCAGCCCGCATATCATTTACAAGACGGTCAAGCTGTTGCTCCCAGCCAAGTCCTCTGGAAAGAAGCCAAATCCCGATAATGAGAGGTAGAGTGCCAATAAGGGCACTTCCATAGTCGGATGGAAGGATAAGGCCGATACCCAGAATTATCATCACAGCTGCTATTGGGACGAGTAGCCTTGCTCTCCAACGAGGGTCCTCAATTGCCTTTACCACGTAGTAGTAGGTACTCTCAATTCCCTTAGACTGTCTGACAATTATCTTCTCGATATGATCTACTCTAACTCTGGAAGTGATTATTGGAAGCGCTTCCTCATCATCAGCCCCATCAGTAACCAGAATCGCCTTATCGGGTTGGAACTCCTGTATTACCTCGTCTAACTGTGTGGCAATTTCCCTATCGCTTCTGGACCCAACTCTGACATCTCCTGTCAGTAAGGCAATCTGGACCTCGTCATCACCAATAGCCTCTTCAGCCAAACGGTCATGTTGGTGCAAGGCTCCCAATATGGCATTAGTATCCGACTCTTCTGGGTCGGCTATTCCAAGCCTCAAAGCCGCGGCAAGAGTAGCTTTACGACCCACTACTGGGCCCCTAATACCAGCCTTGACACCCAGATCATTATCTCGGTCCACTGTCAGTACCAGAGTTCGTACCATCTCCCCACCTCAACCTCTGATACACCCGGGGCGATATGAAGAATTGCCTACAATGATGTCTATTACCTCCATTAGGAACTAGAGTCGGACCCGCCAGAGTCACTGTATCTCCTTCGTTGCTTGGCTCGGATATACTTCAGAGGGTGAGTCAACCACTCTTGATCACAGAGCGAGTCATCTCCTACTTGAACCGGACAGCGAGCATTGGTCTTCAAAGCCGCACACCCATGAGGGGTATACTCTCTTTCGTATATGTGAGCGACCTGATATGAAGTTGTATCTGGGCTGTAGTCAGGCGCTCCAGAGAAAAACCCGCAGGTTTGCTCTTGGGAATGACCAAGAGCCTTAGAGAAAGAAGCCAGAAAAACCCTCCCCACATGATTAACGTTGACTCCTTGATTAAGCTCTGAAACCGCTGACTCAAAACAGGGAGGCCAATCTTCCCTGACAGCGGCCGAGACAGGCATCTCCTCCTTTACCCGTAGGGCCAACATTCCGATTATCCTCTCCACTGGATCTGAGAACTGTGCGGCAAATTCATCACTCATTTTCTCCATACGCTGTCTACAGGTCGCGTCAAGGTACCCTCTTACTCTCTCTTTTAGCAACCTAGACGTCCTCTTCCTGCTATTCTCTCCAGAGGCTGGATCCATTCGAACCCAACCGTCTCTGACTGGCCTGTTAGCCAACCTCCAATATGTTCCTGAAATTTTCGGGCAAAGCTCGATGAAGTCAGAAACAGGTACCCAGTAGATCGTATCATCCCCCTCTTCTATTTTGATTCCGGAAAGATAACTAGAGCAAATTGTTGAGAAGTTAGTCACATCCCTGCCGAACAGACCATCCGCTCTGCTAGCCTCTCCCTCTATCCATCTTGCTAACAAGCGCTCATCGAAAGAAGCACAGACTACGAGCATGGCATGGAGGAATGAAAGAGTCTCAGTCATTTTACCCGCCTCACTCGAAAGATCCACCGTTGTTGCATCATCTACCCCGTCTTTGTGCATTACAGACTCCAGTAGTCGCAACCTACCCCTGGCTCGTACCTCCTCAAGCCAAGGAGCCTCCACCAAATCTCCTACTGTGACCCCATTCTCCTTCAGAACTTCTCGTATGTGGTTCCTGCTTTGTGGTAGCATTGGGTATCTCGATAATATCACCCGATTTTCGATTATGGGTGGCTTGAGTGGAATGGGCACGATACCTAGAGAACCAAGAGGGTTATTCAACAATCACCGACCCCTTCCACTGGAGAAACATGTCTAGGCCACCCACAGATCTGATGCCCTCTCTTGATATTCTTGTAAAAATTCAAGATGAATTCAGGAGCCATTTTGGTTGGCAAGAATCTGACGATATTTCAAGTGCGAAAAATCTTCTTTCTACCGTTGAGCAGTCAGGAGTGGAGCAATGGAGGAGGCCCAATAGGGCTGCAGCAGTAGCAAATATTCAGAGAAGACTCGTTCTCAGAGAGCAAAATGTTGCTATCCTAGGCGCTGCAATAGACATAGAAGAACTAACCAGTGCTCTAGAGTCACCAACTCTTCTGGTTGCCGCTGATGGGGCCGCCGGAGTAATCTCTCTGTTATCCGAAACCACAGCAGAGAGAGCATGGTCAAGATTGGCTTTCATAGTTTCAGATGCAGACGGAGGAGAGGGTACCATTGAGGCCGTGAACAGGGGGAAAACAGTTTTCTTACACGCACACGGAGATAATGAGAATGACTGGAGGGACCTATTGGAAATCGCAAAGAATGCACCCACCCCACCTCCTCTGATATTGACACATCAGACAACTGGGGAGATAGCTGGTATGTACAATCCAGGAGGTTTCACAGACGGAGATAGGGCTGCATGTATAGCTATGTCATTGGGAATTCCAGTAGAGAGGATAACCATGCTAGGAACAAACACAAAGGAGGTCGGTAGGTGGTCAGGAACTACCGAAAAGGAAAGGAAACTAGTCAAATTACAGTGGATGGCAACTATTCTACAGGCTCTGGGGATTCACTACTGATCATAGGAAGTCTTCCAGGGTCATCACTGTCACTCTATCATTATTGAATAATGAGTCTACACTATCAGACATCCATCCAACACGCTGTTTGGTATAATCATCAACTCCGTAGCTCTCCATTACTTCCTTCGTAACCTGGATATATTTCCTGACTGCCCCCTCCGAGACTGTTAGGACGACATTTCCTCCGCAAGTCGCTACTCCGTCATCTGAACTCGAGAATCTCGGACCTCCCGAGACTCCTGATGCCCTCTGCACGCACTTACCAGCTAGAGGCATTCTTCGATAGGAGTGCCCACATTTTACACATCGTACTTTCTGTCTGGTGAATGCCATCATATTACCTCTCATATCTGGGAGGAAATGAGATTCAATGACTTGCGATGCCACTCTATCCACACTGACTGACCTGAGTCTACTCCCTAGTGCAAGCTGCTCACCCATCTTGTCGGTCATACTAACGAGCGTCTTGTATGCAGAATTTACTGGCCCAGAATCCAAGTCACCGGAGTCATGCGTCCATCCATATCCTCGCAGATCTCCAATACTACCCAGTCTATCACTTACTAGATCCACTAAGTCCGATGCTTCGTTGGGGTGGGGCTGAGACAATGTAGCCTCATAGAAGTCCCTAGAATAGCTCCACGAGCAATCCACATTCAATGCCTCCTTATCTATTTCCATCGGATTCAGCCTAGTCGTCAGAACAAGAGGGGCATCCATCCTGCCTCCTCTACCAGCAGGTAAAATTTCCTTAGAGAAATTTAGCAAACCATCCATGAGCATCATTATGCTGTCCTCGTCTCCATCACAATTCCTTCTTTTTGCTGCGTGGAAAAGTGGATGAGCGTATCCAGCAGATGAGGAAGTCCAGCCGATCAAGCGACATAATACTCCTCCAGAAGTATGTGGTGCGAGACCTATGGCTAATCTTCCGACTAAGTCTTTCTCACTAGTCGCATTATAGAACGGCTCCATTTTATAGAATCTAATCAGAAGCTCATCCACGAAATTACAAGTAGCGAGAAGGTGGTCCTTGGACCTAATTGATGGAATAAAATCCTGTGGAAGCAACTCCAACATCTGACTATCAGATTTCAGGATCCTCCCTCGAATATCATGAGTATATCCCAGTTCAGCGAGAGCCTCCCAAGATGTACCAATCTCTACTGGTTTGAAGTGTGTTACCGGTACATCACTCATATCATACCTTGACGTTCCGTCTCTGAAGACAGAAACCCCATGCTTCGCTCTCAGAATGCCCTTCTCCAATGGTTCTGGGGATTGTCCAATCGAAACTAGTCCCTTCACAGCTTTGATCTTCGAGGGGAGCTTGTCCAAGCCCAAAGCTCTCCTTTTTACTTCAAGAATCGATGAGACCGGGACTGTCGTAAACTCTCCTCGACGCCTCCTTTTACCTCCACGACTCTTGCGGACTTCCGTTCTTCCTCCACACTCCTTGGCCACATTGGGATCAGGTCTGACATGACATCTGATATGCGGAGACTCTGAACCACATTTACTACAAATTCTCGGCCCCATCTGGACTCTGATACTTCCTTTGGAGGACGCCTCTCCCAGGAGCCTTTGAGGCCCCCCACTCTCAGCAATAGGATATAGTGAGTGGACCAGTGGCTTCATCTCTCTAACCCCGGACTTTTCCGGTCTGCCCATTCTAGCTCCAATTCTACACGTTGCCGAGTCCTCCCATCTCATTGAGGATAGCTTCCTAACTAGCCATAACGAACCGTCAACAATGTGATCATCTAGTAACGAAACTGATCTATTCAGAGAGGCTACGTTTTCGGGCCCGGGGTCAAAGATTCCCTGTGCGGCTTCCTCTCCAATCGACTCTGTCTCTAGTGTACCCTTGCCTTGTTGCATAGCTAGGGTAGTTGCCTGTACTCTGGCAAGCCCCCTTCTACTCTCCAGCTCACTCTTTCTCTTGCCCTCAACTTGGACTACCTTCTTGGCTTCACTAACCCTGAAGAGCCTATCGTCGATATGCCCCATTGCATCCACTGAGCTAACTACTATACCTTCCTCGTTCATCAGTCCTAGCCCCTCCAAGAGACCTTCCCAGTTGGATGATATCACGATATCCCCAGCCTCATGATAGTGCTGTAAACCAAGAGTCAGAAGACACGATTTTACAATTCCATGATTTCTGACAGACATCCATGAAGGCCAATTGTCAAAGTCCGGCTCGTGTGTCGAGTCTACGACCTGTAAAGAACCAGGGCTCCAATCTCTCGACGCCCCGCTTATCCTCAAGCCACTTTCTTCAATTTCTGACCCAGTCAATTCTTGGATGAGAGGTTTAGTGATTGAAATCGGAAGATCGGACCACCATAGATTCCAAGGAGGAGGGACTGCTGTCCCGAAGGCCTCAGATATTCTCTTCGACTGTTGCCAAGTCAAATCTACATCTCTCAGAAAAAGATACCATTCTCTCTTACGCCACTCTCTCTCAAGAGCATCCTCCCCCCCTCGATTTATTGCGCCATTAAACGGTAGTCCTTTGGGCAGAGCATCAAGCCCGACCCCCATAATCTCTGCAAAGGTCGAGACCTTCTGAGGATGATCCAATGAATCCAGAAGGTCCGCCGCCCACCAATCTCTATTGTAAGCGGAGGGAACCAGATTCTTGTTGTTCTCAAGAAACTCGCCGAAACCCATCAGAATTTCTCCATTATCCCAAACAGAAACCACTCTCTCTCGAATCAATTTCCACTCATCGAGTGTGTGTACACGTCTGAACTCACCATCGTCAAGAACTACCATTGGTCCCTCGATATCAGTACAGGGAGTAACTGCACAAGCCTTCCCGGGACGCTCAATCTTCATCTGTGTTCCAACCGATAGGAACCCACCCGCCGCCTCCATCGATACTGGATTCAACCCAGCGGCCGCCAACCCAGTAGCTCTACTTCTCCCATATCTAAGCCTAAATCCCCCAGGCTCACCAGGCTCACCAAAGATAGGCCTTCCAGCAATCACATCATCCATATATCTTGAAATCTCAGGAATTTGCCTGCTTTTGAAGCTATCAGATTCTCCCTCATCGCTCTTTCCCTTACTAGCAAACTGAGAGATAAATTCCCATCCTGGAATCTCCATTCTTTCCGTGTGCTTCACAATTTTTGGAGCCTTGAGGCATAAGCCTTCACCGATAACCAACATTACTCCACCTCGAACCCTAGTCCTGAATGAACCATTCTCATTCTGTATGTTCTTGACCTCCTTGAATCCAGCACACTCCTGCTTCTCAGTCTCCTCTCCGTTAACCATTACTGGACATGCTCTAACGATTACCTCTACTTCCTCAGGAGGAGGTTTGTACTGAAGCCCAACTCTGTATAGTCCAAACTCTTCCTTCACTCTTTCCACCTCTCTTGTGGATGGATTATATCTCCCCAGACCAAGCTCACGTCTGATCATGTCACCAATTAGTACGCACAGAGCTTGAGCAGTTCCTCCAGCAGCCCTTATCGGCCCGCAGAAATCAATAGAGAGAAACTCTGAGCCATCTGAATTATTGAGAATCCTGACCGCACCAATGCCATCTAGTGGCGCTACAAGAACAGCTTCTGTAAGTACAGCTAAGCCAACTCTGAGTCCGCAATCTATTGCCTCTCGAAGATCTCCGTCACGCTCATACATCCGTTTTGCCACACTAACCGCAATCTGGATAGACGCACTCTCTCTGTCAGTTTTCAGCAGTATTGCTCGGAGTGTATCCTCTATCTCTAGCCCCTTCAGATACTCCTCGAGAAGCTTCTCTGTCCTACTCGCTAAATCCGCGGCTCTGGGGATTTCTATTTCAGTGCTGAAGTCAAGCCCTTTCGCCTTTGCTTGGAGAGCTATATCGTATACTTCCTGAGTCCTTAAATCAAGCCATTCTTGGTAGGATTCAACTTCGGATGAAAGCCTATCTGAATCATACTCCGACACAGATTCACGTTGCTCAACCATAACTATGCCCCACGCGAATAAATGTCCAACAGACTAGACCGTTCAAGAACATTGACCGTATTTCCCCACTCGATGGCTATTTACCTACCGAAGCTTCATTCGATTACCATTACTCGGATTAGTCGGATATGCAGTCGATTTCAGCCGCTCAAGCCAAGCTCCTACTGATTGACAGAGTGAGAGATTTGGCATACCTTCACTCTCCTAATGACCTATTCACCCTAGCCAGTGGCAGGGAGAGTCCGCATTTCTTTGATATGAAACCAGTGATGATGAACCCAGAATGCGCTCACCTACTTGGAGTCCTAATTCATGACAAAATTGTGGATTTAGGGGATGTAGATGCTGTTGGTGGCTTGGAGTTAGGGGCTGTTCCCCTAACGGCCATCGCAATCGCCAAGGCTGGAAAAGGCTCAGAAATCAGAGGATTCATGGTTCGTAAGGAGCCCAAGGGCAGAGGAGGCAGAAAGACTGGAAATCCACCAGGAATAGAAGGCTCAACCATCAGATCAGGAGATAGAGTGGTATTACTCGAAGACGTCACCACAACTGGAGGATCAGCATTGAAGGCGGCTGAGATGTTGAATTCTATGGGATGCGAAGTAGTGGCATGCATTACTATTCTTGATAGAGAGGAGGGAGGAATTGAAGCATTCAAAAATGCCGGAATACCTCTTATTCCACTTTTACTGAGATCAAATATTACAGGTGATTGATTGAGCCAACATATCATAGATCCGGAAGGAGACCCCTATTCTCCTGAGAAACACCCAATGAAGGATTATGTTGGAGCATCTGCCTATTTTGACCTAGATCTAAGGTCTGGAGTAATCATGGATGTCCAGAGGTTCCCAGAGATGAGAAAGCCATCATACAAGATTCAAGTTGATTTTGGGCCTGCTATAGGAAAGCTCTGGAGCTCAGCACAGATAACCAACTATCCACGACATGATTTAATTGGAAGAAAAGTAGTAGGTGCGATCAATCTCGGCGACAAAACTCTTCCAACTGGTTTCATTAGTCAGTTTCTGGTTCTTGGAGCTCTGGATCCGGACGGAACAGTCAGGCTCCTCGAGCTTCCTGAAGGCGTGTTACCCGGTTCATTGGTCGCCTGACCTCACTTGTGCTTCCAGCAGTAATTGGATTCGTACTCGACATTCATTTACATTGAGAGGACCCGAGTCGATTTTCGTCTACCACCATGTTTCGACCAATAACAAGGTCAGGCCATTGCACTGCCATTTTCCTTCTTACGGCAGTTACACTATTGGACCGCTTGTCACCCGCTCAACTCATGCCTACCATAGTTAGAATGACGACAAGCGCGGGACCAATAGATATCGAACTCTTCACCGAAGACTGTCCAGAGACCACAGGAAACTTCCTCAGACTTGTGGATGATGGGTTCTATGACGGACTACATTTTCACAGAGTAATCAAAGATTTCATGATTCAAGGAGGATGCCCTCACTCGAGGGACCCACACAATGGGAGAGCTGGAACTGGAGGTCCAGGTTGGAAGATTCCTTGTGAGACTTCAGCACTAGCAAAGAGCCACGATACTCCAGGACTCTTCTCTATGGCCAATGCTGGTCCAAACACTGGTGGCTCCCAGTTCTTCCTGACCACCGTCCCCACGCCATGGCTTGACGGTAATCATGCCGTATTTGGAAAGGTCGTCAAAGGAATAGAAAATGTTCACAAAATCGAGAACTGCGATACTCAGCCAGGAGACAGGCCATACGATCCTCAGAAGATAATCAAGGTTGAGAGATTTTAATAAAACGCCTTACTAATAGTCTATCACAGAGTTTATTAATAAGTAATTAATGCCGAATATATGGCAAAGCACCGTGTAGGTGATCGTAGGATAATCAGCATTAGTATTCCAGAGGAAACCGCTAGGAAGCTAGACCGTAGAGTGGGCAAGGGCAAGACTAGGGGAAGGTCCGCTACAATTTCTAAGATGATTGAAGACGGCCTATCGTCAAGAAATTCACACCAAGAGGACATCGAAGTCTCAACCCATCAGAGATCTGCTAGGGCGAATCCAGATGAAAATAGGATCGAGATTGATACCATGGGAGAAGTAGTCGTACCTGCAGATAGATACTATGGAGCTCAGACAGCCAGATCCCTTGAGAACTTCGATATCGGTGACGACATAATGCCAAGAGCAGTAATCAGAGCCTTTGGGATTCTAAAGAAAGCAGCAGCAGAAACCAACTCCCAACTAGATCAGCTGGATGGCAACATCGCCTCTTTGATTTCCTCATCATGCGATGAGGTAATTTCAGGTAGTCTCGACGGACACTTCCCACTTAGGATCTGGCAGACAGGATCAGGAACTCAAACAAATATGAATGCAAATGAAGTCATCGCTAATAGGGCAATAGAGCTCGCAGGAGGAGAATTGGGTAGTAAGGCCCCCGTCCACCCAAATGATCATGTGAACAGGGCGCAGTCAAGTAATGACACATTTCCAACGGCAATGCACATATCTTCAGCCGAGCAAATCGCGAATCAACTACTGCCTTCAGTTCATCATCTAAGGGACTCTTTGGAGGCCAAAGCGCAGGAGTTTTCCTCTATTGTCAAGATTGGCAGGACACACCTCATGGATGCAGTGCCACTTACTCTCGGTCAAGAGTTCTCAGGATACGTGTACATGTTGGACGCTGATATTCGGAGGATAGAGTTCGCATTGACCGATCTATTTGAACTAGCGCTGGGGGGGACCGCCGTCGGAACTGGATTGAATACACATCCCGACTTTTCAGAAAAGGTCGCCACCAGTATTTCCCAACAAACTGGCCTGCCATTCATCAGTGCAGAGAACAAGTTCTCTCAGTTAGCAGCCCATGATGCAATTGTCTCCGCATCGGGAGCACTGAACACCCTTTCGGTTTCATTAATGAAGATCGCAAACGACATCAGATGGCTCGGCTCTGGCCCCAGATGCGGAATCGGTGAACTGTCCTTGCCTGCCAATGAACCAGGATCCAGTATTATGCCAGGAAAGGTCAATCCCACTCAGTCCGAGGCTATGACGATGGTATGCTGCCAGGTTATGGGTAATCATGCAGCCATATCCATCGGAGGTAGCCAAGGTAATTTCGAATTGAATGTATTCAAGCCGATGATGATTCATAACTTGCTCCATTCAATCAGAATCCTGTCGGATAGCTGTCGCTCGTTCACTTCCAAGTGTATTAATGGATTGGTCGCTAATGAAGAGAAGATTTCCGAGCATTTGGAGAACTCTCTGATGTTGGTAACCGCTCTTAATCCTCACATTGGATACGATAACGCCGCGAAGATTGCCAAGGAAGCCCACCAGAACAATCTAACACTCAGAGAGAGTGCCATAAGACTTGGATTGGTTACTGAAGAACAGTTCGATCAATGGGTCAGGCCAGAGTCAATGACAGGAAACAGCTAGGCTATCATCACGAAAAAAATAATTTTGAAAGGGCCATAGGTGGGAGCAGCAGGGGGTTCTGCTTGGGGAAGCTTTCCCCCCTGCGTACTCCGCAGGGTCCGGTTCGTCATCTCCAAAGGAGATGATTTCCCGGGTAGACGACTCTGGAACCACTAGGGCTCCTTCGCCATTTCTCTGGACTTTTGGGTAATATCCCCCAGAGGATTGCTCCTCTGTCGCCCTTCTCGAGTCACTCCACGGCTAGTATCACCGTTTTGTTTCTCGATCGGTACCGGTCCTCCACAGGTCTCCCTGCTCTTGTTCCCGGTGCGTTTCCCTAGGCTTCCTTCCCCTTCCTTGCGTCCGGTTATCTCCACTTCGTTCCCCGCACCCGTGCTCCAAGATTGCATCCATCTCTGAATGCTTTCCCTTCCTTCGTGTACCTTTGCAGTATGGTTTTCTGGTACGGTTTGTGTTTTCCCCCCGAAGGGTTCGGTTCCGTTTTCCCCAGCTTTCCCCATTGCTTCTTTCCCTTCCTTGCGTCCGATCTTTCCCACATTGGTTCTACTGCTGCCTACTCACCCACAGGTGATTCGGCTGTTCCCCGCACTCTTTTCAGAGTACGGTTCTACCGTTCCGACTTAGCGGATCAGTTGTTGTGGCCCGCGGGTTTGCCGAAGCGCGCCCACACCACTCCCCCGGAGCGGCAAAGTCAACAGGGCAAGCGGCGGCAAATAAACCTTTCGTTCAGTAACACGTTTACAGTGGAAATAGGGGTCAGTAAATGTTAATTTCCACTGTAAATTTTCATTCCCTCAGCCTTCTCAAACGTTCCATAAGGAGATTTCTTTCCCCTTCCCGACGTCCTGATTCCATGTCCCCCCGGTCAAATCGATTCTCGTATCTTTCTTCTACCAAGAACACCTTTCCAGTTTGATCTCCAAAAACCAGCCCCCCTTCCTCGAAATCACAAACCACAATTCTATCAGGGTGCTCGAAGATATGTGAGTAAACCCCACCTGGTGAAATCGATAAGAATCTTGACTTGTCCTCCCAAGTCTGAACCCACAGGTCAACGCCATTCGGAGCTATACCCAATGACAATACTTCGCTACCTAGCTCAATTTCTTCCTCGCCCCATATAATTCGGCCATTTCGATCACCACTCGCCCATCCATCATCTATGCTAATGATCGAGGTCACCAATCCACTTCCCTTTCCACATAAATCTCCTTCAGAATTACAAATACTGCCGTCACTCAATCCGAACATTATCGTCTCAGCCCCATCGCAACCGATGGTAACAGGAGACGCGACGGCAAGTGAGTGATAATTCAGTATACCATCCCTACCTACTTTGATAAAGCCACAAGAAGGCCTTCCTATCCCAATCTCTATTCCATTGTTGACTCCCATATGCCACCCTTTTTCGGCGAACGACCATCTTTCAATTAGCTCTCCCTGGCTATTGAATTTCCAAAGTGTTGACTCAGTGTAGTCAGAGATATCAATTTCATAGACAGAGGATAATGCCCAAACAAAGCCATCCCAGATCGCTACACTATCGCTGGAACCTTCCAGTTGCGAGCTCCACAAAACTTCACCCGTGCTAATCTTAATGGCTACCAAATTAGACGAGCATGAGGCATAAATCACTTCTCCTGAAACTGCTAAATCTGATATCGGTCCATCCAACTCCAGTTCCAGTATCTGCTCACCAGTCTCAATTGACCATGACTTAATCACACCTTCTTTCGAACCAACAACGACTGTGTCTGACCCAAATAAGATAGAACTACAACAACTTCCAACATCCCTAATAAATGATGAAGCGTCACTAAGGCTCCTGTCTCCCACAAATACCCTATGGAGGAAGTAGATATCGTACTTCCGTATAATCGACAGTCAAATCGAGTAAAGAAGCCTCACCTTATTACTAAGATAATCAACAAATGCCTCTGGCGAGGGAGGCGATCCTGTAGCTTCTTCAATGAGCTCAGCAGGCTTTAGAATACTCCCTCGCCTATGCACTTTCTTCCTCATCCAATCAAGTAGCGGGGAGAAGTCACCACTCCTAATTTGTGCATCGTGCTCTGGCAAGTCTTCTCTGGCCGCAGATAATAGTTGAGCAGAATATAGATTTCCGAGGGTATATGTCGGGAAATACCCAATCGCTCCCATCGACCAATGAATATCTTGTAGTACCCCCGACGATCTATCTGTGGGCCTTATTCCAAGGTATTCCTCATACATATCGTCCCACTTGTCGGGAAGCTCATCAACCTCCAAATCGCCCGAGATTAGTAGCTTCTCAATCTCATATCTAATCATAATGTGGATATTGTAGGTGGCCTCATCTGCTTCAACACGAATCAGACTGGGCTCCACCAAATTAACCGCTCTCCAGAGGTCCTCTGCTTCAACGCCTTGCATGTTCTCTGGAAACTGCTCTTTCCAGAGTGGCAGAGACCACTGACAGAATTCTAGTGAACGACCTATCTGATTCTCCCAGAGCCTGCTCTGACTCTCATGAATTCCCAATCCATTGGCCTTTCCAGAGGGTTGAAAGTCAAGATCTCTCGGTCTTCCTTGCTCGTATGTACCATGCCCGGTCTCGTGCATAGAACCGTATAGTGACCCAAACGGATCAGTATCGCTATATCTTGTGGTCCATCTAACATCATCTGGATTTGGACCTCCACAGAAAGGATGTGTCGAGGCATCCCTTCTTCCTGCCTCGAAATCGAAGCCAATTGACTCAGAAACCTTCTGACTGAGTCTTTCCTGACCCTTCTGCTCCCATGAGTTTTCGGTGACCCATGAAATATCGGGCCGCTCTCCCCTTTCTGCAACAGACCTGATTAATGGGGCTACTTTGTTTCTCAGTCCTTCGAAAAGAGGGTCGAGACGAGACACTGTGAGCCCAGATTCATAGATATCAAGGAGAGCATCATATCGAAGGTCTTCATATCCCAAGTATTCTGCCTTCTTTCTCGCGAATTCAATTGATTTAGCCAGGTCATCTCTGAATATAGAGAAGTCGTTATTCCTCCTAGCTTCAGTCCAAGAAATGAGCGATTTCGAATTATGCTTAGCCAATTCAGAGACGAATCCAGTCGGTAGCCTTGTGGCCTTGTCATAGGCCTCCCTGGCCAATCTAACGTTGGCACTCTCAATATCTCCCAGATCTACTCTTTCTTCCAGTTCATCCAATAACTCTCCAACCCTAGGAGAAGTCTTCCTTTTGTGGGACTCCCTGGAAATCCATGCTATTTGTTCCCCCCTCAATTCAGCAGCTTTCGGAGGCATCAAGACCTCTTGATCCCAGCCTAGAAGACTTCTTACTTGGTCCATCATATCGATATCTTTGAGTATTCCAAGAAGCTCATCGTAAGCGTCCATACCATTTGAGAGAGGTGTCTCACTCATAATCTAGGCTGTTGACTATCGAATCCTTAACCAGAAAATATTTCTTACAATTATTGACTAATTGATACCTTACAACTATACTCAGTAGGAACTGGAGGCATTCATTGGATTGGTTTAATAACTCCCATCCTGTAGTAATATTTGACAAGACGGGGTAAGAAAGTTTAGCCCAACCTAAGGGATGATATTGTGACAGAGCTAATCAAAAAGATGAATGAAGCCCTAGCTTGGGAACTCAGAGCGATGAATATGTATGCACATTACGCCGCTAATATAACTGGCATTAATCGGCTCCAACTTTCACCAATGTTCAACACTGAAATGACAGAGTCTATAGAGCATGCCGATATTGTTCGTAAGGGAATTGTTCAATTGGGGGGAATTCCAGTTACAGAACGTGACTCTCATCCAATTATACACACAACAGATTACATTGAAATGTTGAATTATTCTCTTCAGACAGAGATTAGAGCGTCAGAAGTTTATTCGGAACTCCTCCCCTTAATTGAACAGACTGACGATTTATACGATTCGATGGAGCAGATATATCTCGCTGAGCTAAAAAGCGTCGAAGAGATGCGACTCTTGGTTCAATGATCCTGCCCAATGAACCGAATCTATGATGAGTTCTCACACCCTCCAGAGGGGCGTGCTCCCGCGAGTCGTAACCATATTCTTGGTCCTAATATTGGTTAGCCCAACTCTATCAGGGTGCCTGGAGTCAGAATCAGGAATAGATAATTCTGTCGAGACCACACATTGGTTACCACCTGTCGAGGAACGATCAGAGAAGGAATACAGAAATGATGACGTATTCAGCAGGGTTTCAATTAATGGTACATATGACACAGGAGAGGTCCAGTCAATCTTCGTACCCGTGCCCTCGATTACGGCTTCTGATGGAGGAGCAGGATTCACGGGCGGGGCCGAAGTTCATCTCGGATTGTGGCTTCCAGAAAAGGAAGGATGCGATTTGACAATATCTGAAGTTCTGGAAGAATGCAAGGTCCCGGTTATTGCCGAGATAGGCCCGTACTATGATGATGGAGACGTTGATGCTCTCACTCCCGCAGATAGACTCGGAAGGTTCCTAATTGAGAATTATGTTCAACACGGGTACGGCGTAGCACAGGTTTCAGTTTTTGGAACAGGGCAATCAAATCACTGTATGGACCTGATGGGTCATGATGAGCAAGCTGGCATCAAGGCAGCAGTAGACTGGTTAGGGACTCAATCATGGTCCAATGGAAAGGTAGGTGCAATAGGTAAATCATACGATGGAAGCACTCCTTGGAATGCGGCTGCATCAGGATCCGAATATCTAGCTACCATTGTTCCAATGTCTGGATTGATAGGTGTACATGATTTGATGTGGAGAAATGGCAGTATGGAAGCAAGAGGGGCGATAATGCATAATGGAGTATACGGCTCATTTGGCTTGGACGGGGATAATGGGGACATCGAGAATGCCTGTGAGGGATATGTGGAGGGATACTACGCAGGACCAGCCGCATACATGACGGGAGACAATCTAGCATGGACTGGATCTGATTATTGGGAGGAAAGGCATTTCCTGACTAATGCTCTAGAATTTTATAATGGTTCGATATACATCATACACGGCCTACAAGACTGGAATGTCGATCCTCATATGGCATTCCCTGCACATCAAATGTCCATAGATGCAGGTTTCGACGTGAAGGGACTTTATGGACAATGGGCACATGATTATCCAGACCGAGAAAGCGGGCACTCCTCGCTGTCGTCAGGAAGAGGCGCTGAGGCCTTCCCATATACCCTGAGGTGGGACTGGGCGGACGATATGTTGGAGTGGTTCGATTTCTATTTACTAGATAAGGGGCCAAAACCAAGATTAATTGCAGAGGTGCAGGACAATATGGGTACTTGGAGAGTTGAGCAGACCTATCCTCCCCTTGTTGCGAATCCAATCGTTATAGGTATGAATGAATGTTCAATAGTTGGTGGTAGCGATACGATAACTACTACCTCCAGTCTGATGATTGAATGCCCTGAATTTGAATCTCTGACTAGAATAGTTGGAACTCCTACCTTTCATGTGGAGGCTACCATTTCTCCATTTTCCACCAGTGGGCATCTCTTCGTGGAGATGGTACAATCAAGCTCTGACATGCATCTAGGACACGCTGTAATGGATTTACGATTTCATCAAGGAGGGAATCAAGGAAGCCCTCTGGTCCCCGGACAGACAGTTCTGGCAAAGATGGAGTTCTTTGGAATGGATGTAGTAGTACCTGAGGGAGATGGAATCCGTCTGATAATCAGTCAAACTGGCGAGGATTATATCCCTAGTCCGGTTTCAACATTTCCCGTTTCTCTCTCATTGGGGAGCGAGAGCACTCTTTCTCTACCATCTCTTGACAGGGAATGCTCAGATCTATTTCTCCCTCCTATGCAACAGCCATATCCTCAGTGTTTGGAATAAACCGAATTCCAAACTCTTGATGCGGAGGGAGTCTTCGGAACCACCATGTCGGACGGTATCCCCCGTGTCAGTATCCCCGTCATAGACAGGATAATTCTTCACTTGTGGGAACAGGACCATCAAGCGGATCATTATATTGTAACAAGTGAAGTAACAAGAACAGGAATTTCTGAGGTATGCGCGATGCATCCTCCAAATGTTTCCCGGGCAATGAGGGAGCTCATGTCCAATGGCTTTGTCTCTGAGCATTCTAGAAGTGTTAGAGGAGAAGATCGTCGCCAGAAGACATGGCAATTAACCGAAGATGGAAGATTGGAAGCTAGGCAGAGGATTTCCAATCTAAGAACTACTACCGTTTTATTGAGGGGAAAGAAAGGTAAGCTATTGGAAATAAGGGCAGACGAGGCCGCAAAAAAACTCGAAACAAATCTCTCACTACTACAAGTATTGATGCACGCCCAACATGAGGGAGTACTCAATTTCGGAGATATTAGATTTGGTGCTATTGTGTCGATGCCAGAGAGAAAAAAACCCACTCCAAATCTACTTTCCGGTGCCTATTCTACCTATCGAAATCTTCCACCTGTGACTAGAGAGATACATGGAAGACTGGTGGAGAAGGACATACTCGACTCTTGGCTCTCATCCAGAATCCCATTGTTAGCCATTTCTGGAATCGCTGGCTGTGGAAAAACAACACTTACCTCACACTGGCTAAACCATACTATCCCAGCAGCTCCTGGATATGAAGTAATGTACTATCCTTGCCAGCCTTGGGACACGCCTCTAGGGATTGCAACAAGCCTACTCCACAAGATAGGTGTCGGAGTGGATGATGGGAAGCACGATCCTTACAATATTCTGGAAGCTCTCCCACTAAGGCCCGGTGTAGAAATTGATATCGATTCATACAGGAGAAGGCTGACGGCCCATTTACTGGACGAATCCGGTTTAGATACTAAGAAAGAAACCGAACTTCTGGTTGTCCTAGACGATGTTCACAATATAGGGCCGGATGGGAACTACCTCTTTGGAGCTCTCTTACAGGTAGCCGAGATCGCTCCATTAAGACTAATATTGATCTCAAGAAATAGACTGTCATTCTATGATACGAGAGATGTTCATACAAGAGAGAGAGTTAGAGAACTACACCTGGCTGGTCTTTCTATTGAGGAAGTTAATACTTGGATAGCTTCGATGAACCTTCCCAATGAAACAGAGGTGGAAAAGATCCATAGTATCACAGGTGGACACCCATTGGCAGTAGAGCTATTGGAACTTTATGGAAAGACCGTACACGAGGATTGGACTCGTTTTCTCGATCAGGAGATTCTAGATGTTCTCCCTCCGGATAGCAGGGAGATTCTCTCTATTCTATCTGTTTCTGATAGACCGGTTCCATGGGAAATTATAGCCAAAGCCGCAGAACATGATGGCCCCCCTCCACTCGAGCTCATAGAAAGAGGCCTAATGCTGGAACTAGAAGATGGAATGTGGTTACATGAAGCTATCAGAGCAAGGCTACTTAGAGACGTAGGAAATCCTCTGGAGGATAGATCTATCAAACTTAGAAAAGCTTTCGAATCTTAAGACATGTGTCGATTCAGCCAGGAGTCCATACCTGGCTTTGGCATAGCACCAGTCATTCTATCAACGACTTCTCCATCCTTGAATAGTATCAGTGCCGGAATCCCTCTGACTCCGAATCTGCCGGGACTTAGTGGATTTACGTCGGTATTCACCTTGGCTATTGTAATCTCTCTCTCGGTCGCTACCTGACTCAATACTGGAGCAATCATTTTGCATGGACCGCACCAAGGAGCCCAGAAATCAACTAGGACCCAACCCCCGCTCTTTGTAACTACATCAAAGTCCGAATCACTAGCATCAATCACTTGTCCCATGGGTCCACCCAAGCACCTGAGAGGGGGGCACCGTATCAACCTGTGTCTTACTATCGGTATCCAAGGGATTGAGAACCTCCTCCTCCTCGCTTGGTTCAGAGCGTACATGGATGTTACTCCCAGCATACTGACTGCGGACTTCTGTAAACTGGGTGAAACCTTAGATGAGGCCATTGAAGCAGGGATAAATTGGATTCACATGGATGTAATGGATGGAAACTGGGTTATCAATAAGACAATAACATTCGGACCAGCAATTATCCGTTCAGTTAGAGAAAGGTTAGGAGATGAAGTGTTCATAGATTGCCATCTAATGATCAACAATGCCGAAGAAACTTGGATTCAGTATGTTGATGCAGGAGTGGACATGATCATTGCTCATATTGAAGCAGTTCAAGATTTTCCAAACCTTATCTCAGAAGTCCAGTCAACAGGAACACAGATTGGATGCGTCCTGAACCCAGATACAGAAATCGAGGAAGTTATGCCCCTATTGCCAGATCTAGATCTAGTATTGGTGATGTCTGTCGTCCCAGGAAAGGGTGGACAGTCGTTCATCCCTGAGGTTGAGCATAAAGTCAAAGCTTTCAGAGAGGCTATAGATGAACAGGAGAATTCAGGAGGTAAAACTCCAATCCTGATGATTGATGGAGGCATTAAGCATCACAACGCGGCGATGGTCTCTGAGTGGGGAATAGACATTGCTGTTGTAGGCAGCGGACTGATTAATGACGAAGGTACAATTTCTCAAAATCTTCTCAGAATAAATAAGGTATTAGAGAGCCAATAATCAACGCATTGAAATCATACCCCTCTATCCAGTGGTATGGTTTCCGAGGAATGGGTGTCATCGGAAGTACTGAAAGTGTATCCAACTGCTTCAGTAGAAGCTACCGATTTACACGGTTCGGGTGATCATTTTCATGTCAGAATAATATCCGAGGATTTCGAGGGCGTAAGGCCACTCCAAAGGCAGATGCCAGTTTTGAAGCATTTTAAGAAGTATATTGAGGATAATTCAGTACACGCTCTTGATTTGAAGTGTATGACCCCCGAACAATCCTCAGCAATGGGAAATACAACTTTTGATCCCCATTCTGGAAAGCAAGAGTTCTTTGGTATCCACGTAAGGCGACCTAACAAGAAGTGATATTATGAGCGGATTTAATTGGACACCAAGCGAATTGCAAGAGATAGTCGATGGCAACGATTTAGTGATTTTTATGAAAGGTACGCCCGAACAGCCACAATGTGGCTTCTCCAGTCGTGGAGCCCAGATAGTTAGTGCCTTCGCTAGGGAAGTAGGTCTCGAACAATTTGCATGTGTGAACGTTCTGTCAGACTCTAGGGCAAGAACCGCTCTAAAGGAATGGTCTGATTTCCCTACAATCCCACAAGTCTTCGTCCACGGTGAGCTGATCGGCGGTAGTGACATAGTCCTCGAGATGTTCCAAGACGGTAGCCTTCTAGAGATGTACGAAGCCGGCCGAGCGTGAGCGCCGACACTCCACCGTCCGAAGATCGCCGTACGATGCTCATAGCATTAGCAGGCGCAGGAGCAATTTCTTTCGCTCCACTGCTGTACAAATTATCTGAAACCAACCCCGCGACGGGAGCGTTCTTTCGAATGGCATATGCCGTTCCATTACTCTTCTTGATTGTGTTTTTGTCCAGAAAGAAGGAGACTCGTGATATCCGATCAAGGAGACTCACTTTCTTGGCTGGGTTAATTATAGCATTTGATTTCCTGGCATATCATAGTGCTATAGACTACGTAGGCACAGGAATCGCTACACTCGTAGGAAATTCGCAGGTTATCATTGTGACATTGGTAAGCTGGAAGCTCCTAGGAGAAAGACCAAATCGATCAATTCTTCTTTCATTACCTGTTGTTGTAGTTGGCCTCGCACTCATCTCGGGAATATGGGATGGTGAGCCCTATGGAGAGGATCCGACTAGAGGGGTAATAGCAGCAGTGTTAGCGGCGTTTTTCTACTCATCATTTCTAATCGTCTACAGGTACTCGAACAAACAGATGGCTCCTGCGGCTAATGCCCAACTGGACGCTACCCTAGGAGCAACCATTGGTCTTCTATTCCTAGGACTAATTCCAATGGAATCGATAGGCGTCCAACAAATAAGCTTCGAGATAACATGGCCAAGCCATGCATGGCTTCTATTACTGGCCTTTTCCTGCCAAGTTGCCGGCTGGATAGCAATCACATATGCACTCCCGAGACTTCCCGGAGCGCACACTTCATTTGCAGTACTTATCCAACCAGTATTAACTATTATTTGGGGTATTTTTCTTCTTAACGAAACTCCCTCTACACAGCAGTCAGCAGGAATGGTTCTAATCTTCATTGCTATTATCGCGGTCACAATGTTCGGAGATGCTAAGGCTAAGCCTGAATCTGTTTAGTGTACAGGGCGAGAGATAATTGCGAAGGGATGGGATGCACTCTGCGAGAACCAATCGGCCCCGTACATACTCCACTAAGGGTAGGGGATAGATAATCGTTATCAATAATAGTTGCAAAAAGTGCTGATTCAGTCGTTTTTCTTCTGATTAAGATACAGAAAGAACCTCAGGGCCACCTTCAGTGACGTAAACAGTGTGTTCAAACTGACCAACATTTCCTCTATCCTGATCACGTAATGCAGAATAGACTTCCAAGAACCTAATCGAGGTCAGCTTCTTCACCAGTTGCCCCCACTTCCTCTTGAGGGACTCCTCGTCCTCTTCAGGGAAAGGCTTCTCCAACAGAGGGAACGCCCACCGTTCTGCGAATGGAAGCGTGCTATATCTCTCTTCAATGTAGTGTGCCAGCCTCGCACCCAGGGGCTTCAGCTTCTTCTTTGCCAGCGCCTTTCTGATATTGACATTCCCGGTTACTCTGAGTATATTGGACGAATTATGTGGATTCACATTCTCAACTAAACCGCTCTTCCCGGTAGTATTGAATGGCTCAACCGCGTATACCCCCCCTTTCTCTACTGAGCCTTTGAAACTTGGATTATTGATCCCACAAGCGTACATAGGAATTGAAACCCCATCATGCAGGCTCCATCTTTCCATTTTATGCCCGCACAAATTGGAAATTGGCAAGAATCCAGCATCCTTTGCAACCTGTTCTGCGGCGGCTCCTACGACATGCCAAGAAGTTCCCGGATGCATCTTCTCTATAGCAGCGTCTCGAGCATCTTTCGCAGCCTTTATTTGATCGGTGTGATTTCCTCCATTTCCAACTTCCAACGTCATCGCATTGTCCCCAAGAGCTCCTTTGATGTGAACCCCGACATCTAGCTTTACCAAATCACCCTTCTCAAACACCATCTCCCTTTCCCATCCCTCTGGAGGACTCAGTTGGGTATTGGTAGTATAATGAGCAGCCATATCATTAACGGAGATAGTTACTGGGAAAGCGGCTTGACCCCCGTGTCTACGAATAAACCTCTCAGCGGAGTCAATAACATCATTCCATCCCTTACCTGCAACAATCTCCCCTTTGACTCCCTCCAAGGTTCTTCGAGCGACGTGACCAGCATCCTTCCACTGCTTCAAATCTGACTCTTCAACCAATCAAAAACCTCCAATTTCTTCACTAAACCTTCTCTCAGAACCTTGGTTCCTGTAGTATCGGGTGAGCGAGTGGAGGATTCCCACGATATCAAGGTACTGGGTACACCACCCCCGCAGAGTCCGCTAACGAATGGTATGTGTAAACCATCAGTTGAAAGAGAGCGAGCGGCCATGGCTGGGTCATTCTCGGGCGGACTTCCAGAAATATTTGCACTCGTGGCTGTAATCGGACCGACTTCATCGATCAGTCTGACTGCAGTATTGTGAGATACCACTCTTAATGCAACTCTCTCTCCTCCAAGCCTCTCGTCTAGTGTAGACTTTGAATCAAGAACCACCGTAATTGAACCAGTGGGAAAATGATCTAACAATGACACTACGCCATCTGGAATATGTGCGATCTTCCTAGCCTGCTCAAGATTTGCCACTGCAAGACTTACTGGCTGATCCCCCTCTCTATTTTTCAACGTATATAGTAAATCTAGTGACTCACTGGTTGGCAAGCAACCCAACGCAGGCTGTGTGGAGGTCGGATAAACAACACACATCCCCCTTCTCAAACTAGATACTGCATCTTTCATGGCATCTACCTGATATGTCGTCTATTAGCAGGAGGCAGTGAATCTGCCTGTGCAACAATCGATCCAACACTTAGATCGATATTTGTCTGATGCGTATGCCTTTGGAATATCCTAGCCACCTCATATGATCCTACAATCAAATTTACAACTGGAATTAGATATACTAACTTCCTGAAAGCCCTTCGATCCCACATCTCACTAGTCATTTCACTTCCATCGTCAACTAATACAGCTAGTCCCATCGATCTCTGTCCAAGAGATCTAGAAAATCTGATTCCCGTTAACCTCCAGTAAAGCCAGTGCGATGCAAATAATATGAAAGTATACGCTAGAGAATGATGTGTGGAGTCTTCCCATGTCTTGAGATTCCACACATTCATCAGCTGGAACCTGGTAACAAGCATCAAAACAGTCGTAACAATAACGACATCAATCGCGAAAGCAGTGCCCCTTCTCGTTGCGGAAGCTAGAATAGTACCCTCAGGTATTTTCCAATGGTCAGCGTTCTGCTCTGCCACAATAACTCTAGCTAACGAACCACCAGAAGGTGAAAGTGAAATCGGTGAATCATGGTCGGCCACAGTACTCCCTCAAGCCATTCCGATGATGTGCCACGCCTCAAGGTTGTGTTTACTAGCATGATCAATCCAGGAGGCCCAATTCTCATCATGCCTCAGAGTAGCGGGGTCTCCTATAACCACTAAACCCCTCTTAGCTCTAGTCAGCGCCACATTTAATCTCCTTGGATCGGACAGGAACCCAACATTTCCATCCGAGTTAGATCTCACGCATGAGAAAATTATGATTTCCTTCTCCCTTCCTTGATATCCATCCACAGTCTTCACCTCCAAGTCAGTTAGGGCCTCTGGAAGAACATCTCGAATAGCCCTAACTTGAGCCGCATAAGGAGTGATGACTCCAATTTGGTCTTGCCCTATCTCTCCAGCATTTACTAGGTCCTCCACGATTTTTGCAACCCAAGAAGCTTCAGCCTTATTCTCCTTTGAAGCCCCATCAGGTCCATCTACCTCTCCTCCTTCAACTGGTAAGAAGGCAACAGGCCTTTCCCAATCGGGCCATAGAATACCTGCAGGTGCTTTCCTATCGGATTCTGTTACCCCATCCTCCAATTTCCCATCATAAAACATCTCGTTAGGGAATTCCGATATCCCCGGGTGCATCCTGTATTGTTTTGTCAGCAAGAAGGGGGTAATGCCCATTTCCATGATTCTCTCGAATAGAGACTTACTCAATCCACCATCCTCAGCTCTTCTGGATATAACTGTGGGAGATAGTTGCTTGTGATCCCCAACGAGAACAATCTGTCTGGCACCTCTGACAATTGGCACCAAAGTGGACGGCTCTGTAGCTTGAGTAGCTTCATCAATCAAAACCTGACTAAATCTTCTTCCATCCAGAAGCTCGTGTCCGGAACCTATGCAAGTACAGCAGAGGACTTGTGCCCTATCCAAGATATCGTCTCTCATCTGGCCTTCAATCCTTCTCACTTCCTTCCACCCCCTTCCTAAATCTCTGTGAGCAAGTCCCTTCTCCTTGCCCCCCCTCATTCCCTTGATTTTACGACCCAGCTTCTCATTGAGCTCTAAATGATCTATGAGGTCTTTCCTAAGTGGATGCTTTTCCATCAGAGCATCCATTGTTGCGTCCCTCAAACCCTCCCTTACTTTCACTGGCTGTCCCAGTCTCACGGCCCTCACGCCTAGCTGCAGTAATCCTTCCAACAAATTGTCCACAGCGACATTTGAATCTGCCACCGCTAGGATAGTCCCCAGATCTTGCTGTGACCACGCCTCAATAATACGTACTGCAGTGTGTGTTTTTCCCGTTCCAGGAGGGCCCTGTATCAGAGTCAGCCTCTGCTGTATCGCTGCGAGAGCGGCTTCTCGTTGTGGTTTATTCAAAGAACTATCCAAGACAAATCTCCTTCCTCTTGCCCCACCGAGTTGGGGAGGTAGAGAAGAAGTACCAGACGGATCATGTACGGACCCTAGAATCAAGTCTCTCATAGGAACCCCTCCTTCTTCTTGGAAGATTGAATTTAGAGAATCTCTCATTCTGTCATAAGCTATCCTATTAGCACCCCTATCCATTCTCCATGTGTCCTTCCTGAGGTCAGATGGGGTCTCTTTGAGTACAACTCTAATAGAGTCTCTTCGACGATCACTAACTATGGCTTCAATAGGCTTCTCTGAAAGAGGGTCCCCGCGACTCAGCATGACAATATCTCCCTGCCTAAATCTATGCTGTCCGAGATCAGACCTACTCTTTCGCCTTAGTTTGACTATTCGCTGGTCGAAAAGCCAGCCATCTGGTTTCGCAATCAAGTCGAAAAGAGCTAACCCGTTTGAGACCAGTCTCTCTCTAGTCCAGTCACGAAGCCTCTTTTCAGTGGCATATAGCTCATCATCAAGCTCCCAACGTATCAATTTCTGATAGAGCTCATGATGATCCTGACTCCTTTTGAATCGACCACGACGATCTTCAGAATCTCCTTCCACATGCTTCCGTAGCACTGGACCTTCATCACTATTGCCAGAGAATAATGACAAATTCCTACCGAGCATTATCGCTCATATCCCCGTGAGGATTATACGATGAGTTTCGGGGAATGGACAATAGGGGGGGGATGCGTTAGTGTTTGATAGATTCAAATTCAATAGAAAGCCAGCCGATAATACCATCCAGTGTCCCCTATGTCAAGAGAAGAATCCTGAGGATTCAGAGATTTGTTCAAGATGCTCTTATCAGCTGAAAATGGCATCTCATCAACAAGCAAATAATGTCGATAAGGAAGAAGCTACAGAACTTTTTGACGAATTACTCTCAGATTTTGAGGAGGACGAAGAAGAGGACATAGTGGACTGGTCTAGAACCACATTCACGATGGATGACGTAACAATAGATGTCAAACAGTATGGTAGCGACGATTCAGTAGTTACCAAGCAGAAACCCAGCTTCGCGTTTACTGTTGACAAACCCGAACCAGTCGAAGAGGAGGAATACGAGGATTACGAACTAACTCCTGACGACGCTCCCGAATTTGTTACAAAGTTCGAAATGCCAGAAGCCGAAGAAGAAGGACTAGAAGAGATACCCATACAACAAGTGGACCTGATAAAGCCAACCTCGGAATCATCAGAAGATGTGGAAATAGTCTCTGCCGAAGAAATACCAGAACCTTTAGAGGTTGAGAAAGGAGAAACACTCCCTGAGCCATCTCGGGATATTGTTGTCGATGAGGAGGTATCTGAGAATCCAGAGGTACTACCCAGTCCCCCGACAGACCTCCCTCCTCTCAGAGAAGTCAAAATCGATCCACCCATAGTTGATGATGACCAAGAGCCTATGCCCATACCTCCTCCTCCCGATTTGTCAATGATCGACTCCAGGCCTGTTGCCGACTCTAAGATAGAGAATATTTGGCCATGGGCCCAACAAGAAGAGTGGTCTGGAAGGGATGTGGCCCAGAAGGTGAAGTCTGCTATGGAAGCCGCGAAATCCAAAAATATCGCCCAAGCGACAGTCATACTGGATGAAGTCGGCCCACATTTAGGTGACAGAACAAAGCTAGTCTATCCAATAGGTGCTCTATTGCAGAGAATGGGCAGGGCCCAAGCAGTAGATAAATTGCTAGAGGCGGCACTCAGAGTTTACCCCGAAGATGATGCAGTTTCTAATGCCAAAGCAAAATTGAGACCATGACTCATCTCCGCAGAGATGATGCGATAGGCCCTTTTCCGATACGTTATGAGGCGCGCGACTAGCTCTATTAGAGTGGGCGAAGAACTCGTTCTCAGACCAGCATCCAATACGAGATCGAAGGATCTTTTGGAGGCATTTGAGGAGACTTGGCCTGAAGTCAATAGAGCTATGCCTTGGATCAATCCAGATGCCGATCTGAAACAGCAAATATCTGAATTCCTATCAGAAACTGAGAGAATGGGGAGAGCAGGACTATTGCACCATTGGATAATGGTAAGGCCTTGGGACGACTCTTTACTTGGTCTGATAGGTTTTGATCGTGTTACAAGATCTGGACAAGCATCATGGAACCTGGGCTACTGGGTTAGGAGCTCCGAGCAAAATCACGGTATTGCTAGTAAATCTATTGAAGCAGTATTGAGATGGATGGGGGAAGCCGAAGAGGTCTCAATAGAACTCAAGGTAGATCCGCTAAACAAGGCAGGTAGAAGCACAGTAGCAAAGGTAGTTAGGAACTGGGAGGGCGAGAGGTGTATCGATGGGGACTCATCGATTACTGTAGCAGGAGTTCGCACTATTCATGAGTGTCATGTTGTCACTGTAGGTCCTAAAGGGCCTGCCAACTGAACTCGTTACTATCGAACATTGAATAAACAACTAGCTGTCGGAAGTCTGCCCCATAGGGGCAGGTGCTCACATGTCAGGTCCTAAACCACGCCAAAGTCTTCCCGATTTCGATCCCGAGGAGACAGACGAATGGTTGGAATCAATAAGATCAGTTGTAGAGTCTCATGGTGTTGAAAGAGCTCGTATGCTCCTACATGAACTCATGATTGAGGCAAAGGATCTCTCGATCCCGATTAAGCCACCATCCAGAACTCCCTATCTGAATACCATATCCTTAGACCAACAACCACCATATCCGGGCGACTTGGAAATAGAGAAGAAGATTCAGAATTCGATACTCTGGAACGCGGCCGTTGTCGTTTCTGATACAAACAGGAGAATAGATGGAATCGGAGGGCATATCTCTACCTATGCATCCAGCTCTACGCTGTATGAAGTCGGATTTAACCATATTTTCAGAGGAAAAGACTCCAATGGGATAGGAGATGCAATCTACATCCAAGGCCACGTAAGCCCCGGTATTTACGCTCGGGCATTCCTCGAGGGCAGGATTTCACGTGAGCAGATGATCAATTTCAGACAAGAGGCATTCAAAGACGGACTTTCCTCATACCCTCATCCGAGGCTTATGCCAGAATTCTGGGAATATACTACTGTATCCATGGGACTAGGGCCACTCGCGGCTGTAATGCAAGCTAGGTTCTGGAAATATCTTCACCAGAGGGGACTTGCGGATACATCTCAAAGCCGGGTCTTTGCCTTTCTGGGTGATGGGGAAATGGACGAGCCAGAATCTATAGCATCAATAGCGATAGCCGGCCGCGAAAATCTCGACAATCTGATAGTAGTCGTAAACTGTAATCTCCAAAGACTAGATGGCCCAGTTAGAGGCAATGCGAAAATTATTCAGGAACTAGAGGGGCTATATCGAGGAGCAGGCTGGACAGTGATCAAGGTCCTCTGGTCATCAGGATGGGATCGGATAATGAACGAAGATTCCATGGGGGTTGTATTATCAAGGATTGAGGGAATTAATGACGGCGACTGGCAGAGGATGAGTACCCTTCAGCCTTCAGCCTTCAGAAAGGAATTCTTCTCTGGCAATGATATTCTCTCCTCCTTGGGAGAATCACTCTCTGATGCTGAGATAGAGGACATGCGTAGAGGTGGTCACGACCCGAGGAAGGTCTATGCCGCCTACAAATGTGCAGAGGCGGCCGAAGGACCAGCAGTCATTCTTTCTCATACTGTCAAAGGATGGGGGATAGACTCCTTCGAGGGAAGAAACTCAACACATCAAAAGAAGAAGATGGCTTTACAGGACCTTATCGCATATAGGGACTCTTTGGAACTACCAATAGATGACGAGACTCTCGAGGACTCCCCTCTTTATCACCCCGGGGAAGACTCAGATGAAATCGAGTATCTTAGAAGTAGAAGGGAGGAACTAGGTGGATATCTCCCATCTAGGAGATCTCCCCGGGTTGACATCAAGGTTCCAGAGATATCTACCTTCTCGGAGTTCGATGAAGGTACTAGGGAAGGACAGCTAGTCTCAACTACAATGGTTTTTGTCAGACTATTAAGAAAACTACTGAAGTCTGAGGTGGGTCCTCGAGTCGTACCTATTATCCCTGATGAGGGTAGGACTTTTGGGATGGACCCTCTATTCAGTGAGTTTGGTATTTTCTCTCAGGTTGGTCAGAACTATACTCCAGTAGACCACAAGATGCTCATGAATTACAAGGAGTCAGAGTCGGGCCAGATAATTCAGGAGGGTATTGCAGAGGCCACCTCTATGGCGACCTGGACCGCGGCGGCTACATCCTACTCTCACTCTGCCTCTCCCACTCTCCCGTTCTATACCTTCTACTCCATGTTTGGATTTCAGAGAACTGCAGATCAGGTATGGGCGGCCGCGGACTCACGAGCTAGAGGATTTCTGATGGGTGCCACTGCTGGTAGGACCACACTGAACGGAGAGGGCCTACAGCATCAGGATGGACACAGCCTACTAATGGCTTCAACCGTTCCAGGATGTCGTGCTTGGGATCCCGCCTATGCTTACGAACTTGCCACAATTATCCGACACGGAATCAATGAGATGTGGGGAGAGAACATGGATGTAATACACTATGTCATGCTGTACAATGAGAATCAGCAACAGCTACCAAAGCCCGAGGGGGCAGATTATGGGATCATCAAGGGTGCTTACAAGGTTCAGGAATCACATAGTAATGACTCCCCACATGTCAGGATACTAGGATCAGGGCCAATCCTGCAGTACGCTCGAGAGGCGGCATCATTATTGCTATCTGAGCATGGAGTCTCATCTGAGGTCTGGTCCGTGACTTCATATGGGGAACTACGCAGAGAGGGATTAGACTCGGAGAGGCACAACAGACTCAACCCGCAGAATGAAATTTCATCATACGTTGCAGATTGCTTTGGAGATAATACCCCAACTATTGCGGTCTCAGACTACATAGCAGCGATTCCTGAGATGATACAGAGATGGGTAGGAGGAACGTTTACCGTTCTAGGGACTGATGGATTTGGACGTTCCGATACGCGAGAAAACCTTAGGAGATTCTTCGAGATAGACACTGAGAGTATCATTATAGCTTCTCTCTCTGCACTGGAGAGAGTGGGAGAGATGCCAATTGGCACAGTCAAAGAGACGTCAAAAAGAATGGGTATCAGTCCCAAAAGAGAAGACAAGGCGGAGTGATTTTGGGAAGGATCAGAAGTACTTTCAAACTCCTATCATGGTTATGGAGAAATAAGATTTTCATCGCCACAATTGGATCATTCATTGCTAAGTTAAGAAGAAAGAAGTAACCTGTTCTCACAGGTTCCGGTTGTTCAGGGCGTAATTATGCTCTAATGCCTCTTCGATTGTAACCCAATCAGGAGTCGTCCCATCAATCCAATCATATCTATGTCCAGGAATTAATCGCCAATTTTTTGGCAGACCCTCCAGAATTGATTTTGCTTTTCTGATACTCCTCCATTGCGCCTCTGGATCACTCCCTGGTAAATCCACCCTTCCCATCCCATTGGTGAATAGTAAATCTCCGGCATGATATACACCGTGTCCATGTAATGTAACGTGTCCAGGGGCATGACCCGGCGAGTGAGTGACGACTAGTGAGATAGAACCCAACTTAAACTCAACAGAAGAATCAGGATTATTTTTCCAAGTATTGGTGAAGTCTACATTCTTGAACACGGCATGACCTATTAGACTGAAAACTTTGTTTGACATCGTTCCACTAACTCTGGCATCCTCATGGCCCCAAACCTCCACATTTGGTGCGAGTGAGATCATGGATGAATATCCTTCAACATGGTCTCTGTGTGTATGTGTATACAAAATATGGGTCGGACGGAGACCCTCCTCTGCTAATCCCTCTATCCATCTTTCAGAATCAAAAGGATCAACTATAGCGACAATTCCATTTTTCTTATCTATGAAAGCTGTATTCATGTTCATGTAGTCACCCATCTGAGTTACCCATACATCTACACCGTCATTTCCTACCTGCTTATCGAACTCACCATCTGCTAGCATGCTTGACCGCAATCGGTCTTATCCAATAGGTATGGTGGAAGCATATTGGGGGCAGGGTTCAAAATCGCCCCTCCTTTACGAGGTACATGGCAAGAATGTCCTGTACGGGGACTCCACCAGTGAGGAGGCTAACAGTAAACCCTCTTCAGAAAGGAGACTGATTCTCTGGGACTACCGAGGTGTGTAAAATGTCATATAATCCTCACGTTATTGAGAGTAAATGGCAACGAACATGGTCATTAGAAGGAGTATTCGAAGTAGAAGTCGATCACTCCAAGCCCAAATTCTACTGCCTTGAGATGTTCCCTTACCCATCTGGAAATATGCATATGGGTCACGTTAGAAATTACTCGATAGGAGATGCAATGGCTCGATTTCAAAGAATGAGGGGAAAGAACGTATTGTATCCAATGGGGTATGACTCATTCGGGATGCCCGCCGAGAATGCAGCGAAAAAAGAATCTGGGCATCCTCATACAGTAACCGAGAGAAATATCGAGATGATTAAGACCGATCAAGAACGTATGGGATATTCTTACGATTGGCGTAGGATGTTTGCTACATCCACGCCTGGGTATTATCATTGGAATCAGCAGTTGTTTCTGAAATTCCACGAAGCAGGGCTGGTTGAGAGGAGATTCGCACCAGTTAATTGGTGTAACGATTGTGACACGGTACTTGCTAACGAGCAAGTGAAAAATAATCGATGTTGGAGATGTGGTCTCGAGGTCGTACAGAAGGACATGGCTCAATGGTTTTTGAGAATGACAGAGTATGCAGATGAGCTACTGAATGAGTTGGATGATATTGAATTCCCAGAAAACGTCAAGACCATGCAAAGAAATTGGATAGGAAGATCCCAAGGAGCTCATATCAATTTCAAAGTAGTAGGCTCAGAATCATCTATTGGAGCCTTCACTACTCGACCAGATACTATTTTTGGAGTTACTTTCCTAACACTATCGCCTGAACACCCCCTATGCAAAGAATTAGTCTCGGGCACGGATTATTATGATGATTGGGAGAAACTAAGGAACGAATGTGCAAGGATGACCGAGTTTGAGAGAATCAATATGCTCAAGGAGAAAAAAGGAGTTCCATTGGGCCGCTTTGCCATCAATCCACTAAATGGCGAGGAGGTTCCGATATATGCTGGAAACTTCGTAGTTGCCAGCTATGGAACAGGTGCTGTAATGGCAGTACCTGGCCACGATCAAAGGGACTATGACTTCGCCAAGAAATACGATCTTCCAATTAGGCCAGTATTATCCAAGACAAGAGGGGCTGATGCGATTGAAGAGAATCCTGTATTCGACGGCTTGGGATGGATGGCTAACTCTAACCTAGAATCATTCGATGGCCTGTACGGAAATGAAGCCAAGGAAGCAGTAATATCCGCTCTAGAGGCCAATGAAACCGGTTATGGAACGGTGCAGTACAGACTGAAGGATTGGCTGCTGAGTCGTCAGAGATTCTGGGGAACCCCAATCCCCATGATTCATTGCGATGATTGCGGGGTTGTACCTGTCAGCTATAGTGACCTACCAGTCAAACTTCCTCTTGATGTTAAATTCAGTTGGGAAAACAGTGGTAATCCATTGGAGGAAAATGAAGAATTCCTAAATGTAGAATGTCCTAAATGCGGAGGTAAAGCGAAGCGGGAGACCGATACAATGGATACTTTCTTTGATTCATCGTGGTACTTCTTGAGATTTGCAGATTCTAGTAATAGTTCGGAACCCTTCGATTCGGACAAAGTGAATTATTGGTTAGATGGAGGAGTAGATCTCTACATCGGAGGAATTGAGCATGCCGTGATGCATCTCTTGTATGCCCGATTCTTTACTAAGGCTACAAGAGATTTGGGAATGAACTTGGTAGGTGAGCCATTCGGACGTTTGGTATGTCAGGGCATGTTGAATGCCCCCGCTCCTTTCTGTGTAGACTGTAACTCTGAGTACCATATTGAAAATTTTGGAGGAGACTGTCCTAATTGTGGTGCTGGTCTGACGACCCGGTCTGTCAAAATGGGAAAATCCCTTGGTAATACTGTCAGTCCAGGAGAGATGGTTACTAAGTTTGGAGCGGACACAGTGAGGCTCTTCATCCTCTTCGGGGCAAATCCAGAGGCTGGAATGGACTGGTCAGATACTGCATTAGAGTCTAGCTCACGCCAGATGAACCAAATTTTCGAGGCATTCAAATCATTGGAGAGTGCATCCCTAAACCCAAAGGATATCGACTCTTGGCTACTAGCAAGAGCACTCGATAATCAAACTAGGTGGATCGATGCAATGGAAGATGTTAGTCTAAGGGAAGGAGTAATGATCAGTCATTATGAAATGCTATCAGACTGGCAATGGTACAGGAGAAGAGGTGGATCAGATAGGGAGACAATCCAGAGATTCCTATGTATCTGGTCAGAGATGTTAGCCCCCGCTACCCCTCATATTGCTGAGGAATTCTGGTCTTCGCTAGGGGGCACAGGTATTCTCGCTAGTAACACACTCTCAGATCTTTCAGATCTTTCAGATTCAGACTGGTCACTGGTACTGGCTCGTGAAGACTATCTAAGAGAGTTTATTGATACTGCGAGAAATCTCAGATCTCTAGCAGAAAAACACTCTGAATCACCACTATCCAGAATGGTGGTCCAGGTAGCTAGTAAATGGAAATCAGAACTTGCCAGCGATGCTATTAATCTGGCTTCTACAGATTTTGATTTCAAAAGTCAGGGTCAAGAGCATATACGAAACCTTCCAATATTCGAGAATGAAACCATGCGAGGAGAAATATTTCAGTTATGGATGACTCTAACAACAGGCTCCAAAAAGAAGAGAGGTAGAATACATACTTGGTCAAACTCTCAGAAAACTCTCCTGCTCAATTACTTGAATGAGGTGGAAATAATTAATCAGAATTCTGAATTCCTAGCTATGGCATTGGATATAGAATCGATCACATCATATTTTGTTGGAGATGGTGAAGATGTTGCTGATAAGGCCAGGGTTGCTTTCCCTCTAGAGCCCGGAATAGCCTTCGTATGACGCTACAAAACCACTGACTATCACGCGGTGGGTTCATGGAGCTAACTGCTCTCGGAGTTCCGTTGAGCGAAGAAAAAAGAGAAAGAAAGAGCCGTGGCCGACGCAGGCCCAAGAATCGTTTTGAGGGAAGACGAAGCAACAATCCTCCCAAGAGAGACGATCAGTCTGAGTCTATCGAGAGGGCCTTGGCTAGATTTTCAGCAGATCCAAAGCCAATGGGATTTCCTTCTGAGATAGACCCCCCTCCAAGAACAATAGATGTGAATTGGGAGCTCAATGCAGTCCCCAAAAACACTCAGAAGAAGGCAGGAGAGATTGTGATGAGGAGAGGAGAGTTCGGATTCCTTCCCCAGGAGAGAGTAGATGAGATCGCATCACAGTTAGATGGACTATCCATATCTCTGGAACAGGCACTATCTCTTAGGAATGCTCTGAACCAAGAGAAGAGCGTTTACTCTCATCACAAACTAATGCGCAGATCTAATGAGCTAAGTCGAAGGTATAACTCCGGTGAAGATGTGATATCACTTTCGAAGAGATTTGACGCACCTCCCGTGAATACCTTCAGGGCTATTTTGACAGGTAGAGGGTGGGGTAAGAACAGAATAAAGGAGTTCTTGAAGCAACCGTCAAAGATGAAAGACAGAGATAGGGAACAGTTCGAACTAGCAGAATCCATGGATAGAGTAAGCTCAGTTAATCAGGATGAGACCCACAAAGCATCAATGGTCTTCGAAGACGTCCTCTACTTATTCTTTGACTCCATTGGCGTTAGGTACAGAACTCAAGAGGACCTGATGGCAGAACAGAAAAAATCAGAAGGAAGAGCAGTGATTACCCCAGATCTATTGATGATTGATGACGTAAGAATAAATGGAGTCCCGTGCGCTTGGATAGACGCCAAACATTTCTTTGGAGCAGATCTGAAGTTTCCACGAAAGAAAACACAGAAGCAAGTAGATCGCTATGTCGCAGAATATGGCCATGGGGCCATTGTGTATAGGCATGGATTTTGTGACGGGCTAGTCATAAATGGAGCTGAGCAGTTGGATGCAAGTCCACTAGACTTGACACTTTTAGATAAGTTCCATGAAGGATCAAGCTCCTAGATATCTCCAATTCTCGTAAGGATATTTTCCAATCCGTAACTATCTAGCAGACTTCTGACTTGATTCACTCCAACTAGTCCTGATTTGATACTGTTGGGTACAATTGCCACACTAGTTCCTAGCATACAAAGAAGTGCAACACCGCTATGATTCATCCCTCCCTCCAACATAGCCTCCTCACACTTTCTTAGTACCTCAGAACGAGACTTCTCACTGGAAAGCCCACTCTCTACAGAGAATTTTCTAGAACTAAGAATAATATCGCTCCATCTCGACTCATCCCACTTATTGTGAGACAGATCTTCAAGATTCTTACTCCCAGCAGATGAGATTAATCCCCTCCACTCTGGGTTATCGATATACGATGAGGTATGCTTACCCCCCTCGCCCTTCCAAGCCAGTATTATTTCTGCCTCAGTAGTCCAACCCTCTGACTTACCAGGGCCGTTTTCTAGGAGATGACCGCTAAACGGAGAGCCAGGGATTTTCCTTATCTCTACTCCCCCGGCTGATAATGCGGTCACATCCCCCAACCCACTGGACCTTTTACGATCTACCAGATGAGAAATCATTAGTGAACGCCTGTGCCCCTCTTCGTAAGGTATTCCAATCGCCCTCTGAATGGAATTGCAGAAAGAAACCGAACCCGCGGCAGACATTCCAAACCCCTGTCCAGTTGGTAAACCCAATTTGACAGTAGCCTCCCAGTCATACTCCATAACCTCAGGAACTCCAATAGAGAGTAAATTTAAGCAATCCATATACAATCTAGAATCGCCAATATGGTCAGTGAAGAAGACATCAAGATTGCCCTTCCCCTCTCTTCCCCTACAAATAATCTCTACACCGTCTTGCAGACATATTCCAACACCTCTGCTGCCTTGATTAATAGGATCTGGATCGCTATCTTCAATGGTGAACAATAGAGTGACGTGTCCGCCACAATATCCTCGCCCAAGCAACTCCGGCACGAATATTCCGTATGCTACAGGGAAATAATATATCCTGCTCAGAGAACAGCCTTGAGGTCGTCGTCGATCCCGCCAAACCTTCCAGTAAGCTCCGCAACAGCCATTTCAAAGGCAACTTTAGGACTCATTGACCCATCAGTCTCGAAGGACAGTATGAACTCATTGGGAACGTCTTCCAAAACTACGGCTTCCTTGAACTCTCTGGACTCTTCGGTCCCAGAGCCAACGTGATTCAAGTCCTTTCTTAGCAGATCAACCTTATCGACATCTTCCAGCTTACCATCCTTGTTGAAATCTCCAGCTTTGATGTTAAGTCCTAAGTCCCAGAGAATCTTTGCCCTGGACTTTGTGTTAATAACTCCAATCTGTCTTGGATTGAAGTTCACACCGCAAACAGGTGACCACTTCACATGGTCCCTACCCCTTCCCATGATTGCAGTGGCTGAAAACTCAATAATCTGACCTTGGAATAGCTTAGTTATTGGTATAGATTGGTATTTCTCGGGAATGAAACCCTCCTCTTCTCCTAGAAAGTTAAGATCACCAGCTGTTACCCATACTCCTTCTTGAGAACCCTTCTTCTGACAGTAGTAGAGCATCGTACACAGGGCACATCCCCTGTCTTCTTCTACCATATCTGCACAGTTTGGGCACTCATCCTGGAAGTAGTACTGTTCGTGGTTTGTAGGGATAGGAATCATTGCAAGTCTCTGTGCGATGACCTCATCTGGAAGTGGTCCGTCAGTCTCCCAAACTTCTCCATCTTCTTCCTCTGTCTTCTTGATGAAGCTCACAGTCTCGATAGCCATTTTTGGAGTATCCGACATCAACGTCCTCCTTATCGAGTTAACAAAAGCTCGATCTGTTTCCTTCAAAAGAATCTTGATTTTCTCATCGTCCTCATAGAGAATTTCTGCATTGACCATATTTTCACACCTCAAACACGCCTTCCACGGCGTCCTCCCTTAGACTTTGTACCATCGGTTGGTATGGGAGTGACATCTTCTATTCTAGTAACCTGCATTCCAGCCCTTGTTAATGCTCTGATAGCAGAGGTGGCACCGGGGGCGCTGTGAGATTTATTCCCTCCAGCCCCTCTGTACTTCACGATAACTTGGTTGAAATCTTTCTCTGCAAGCATCTCAGCCATTCTTTCAGCCGCTCTCATGGATGCGAACGAACTAGATTTCTCAGAACCGCCCTTAGTTACCATACCTCCTGATACCTTACAAATGGTCTCGGAACCAGTAAGATCAGTGGCAGTCATCAACACATTATTGTGTGTGGTAAAGATATGCAGGATAGCCTTGTGGGACATCAATTATCACCTTCTGGAATAGTATCCTCTACTGTAGGGGCCGTAGCCTCTCCAGCTTTGATATCTTCAACGAAGGTATCTGCAACCTTCACTGGTCCGCCGACAGTGTCCGCTTCTTCCTCGGATGTGTCTAAAGTGGCCCTAATCTTTTCTAATTCCTGCCTAAAAGGATGATCGGGATTCTCGTACTTGGAACCCGAGGTGTACCTGAGCATCTCTTCCTCTTCTCTGAGAACGTGATATCCGGGTACTGTCATCTTCTGATCCCCGATTGAAATGTGTCCGTGGACTATCAGATTCCTAGCCGCTCTCATCGATGGTGCTAGCCCCTTGTAGTAGACTTGTGACTGGAGCCTTCTAGCTAGCATCAGCTCTACATCAATCTGCAGAACGCTATCCAAAATAGAACCCTCTGAAAGTAGCCCTTTTCTGGTTAAGGAAGCCAGTAAGTCATCCTTCTCACGAGCGTAGTGGCCTTCAGATGTGTCCACCCTACCAATTAGCTTCATAGCTTGATTTCGATGTCTTCTGAGAGCGGATTTTTCTCTCCAAATCTCCCTCATACCCCCAATCTTCTTGAGGCCATACTTTGCTTTCAGAGCGTGCTCTTCCTCTATTCTTGCTTGCTTCCACGGATGAGTTGGTGTCTGAGTCTTAGGTCTTGCAAATTTTGGATCGCCCATCTAATCACCTCACTTCTTCCTCTGGACACCAAGAGCAGAGCCCTTTCGGCCATTACTTCTAAGTCGCTGTCCTCTAACCTTGTGACCACTTCTGTGCCTCATGCCTCGGTAGGTCTTGATACCAGCCATCCTTGCAACATCATCATCCCTGGTCATCTTAACTTCTAGAGCTACAATATGAGCATCTTCATTAGTTTCTAGATCTCGTTGCCTGTTCATTAGCCACCAAGGCATCTCGGTAGCGTAAGTTCCAATGGAATCTCTGAGCTTGTCCTGCTCTTCATCACTTAGATGCCCCCCTAGCTTGCTTCCATCTACTCCAGAGAGTCTGCAAATCATCTCTGCAGTCCTCATCCCTATTCCCTTGATAGAGCATAGTCCGACGGATATTTTACGCAGGCCGTCTACGTCTGTATCTGCAATCCTGATGATGTATGAGAAGTCGTCTCCTAGCTGTGTCTCATCTGTTCCTGTCATGTACGGTCCTCCCGCGTTCACCGGTCACCCAGTGGCTGTTAAGCATCCGGGCGACCAACCATCCCTATTTGAATCGATTGGAAAGCCCAAAGGGACTATTCCTCTATGCAAACAACATACATTGTGTAATCGCCCGTATCTCTTGATAGTTCAATATCCACCATGAATGATCTCGCACCTTCAATCTCTCTCATAGCCTTGTGAAGACGTCTCTGTAGCTTCGGATGGATTTCTGGATCCAGTGAGCATCTCAAAGTTACACTGCCTATTTCTAACCTGGCGAGCGATGATGCAGTTTGTGAAATCGTATGTATTTCAGGAGGAGAAAGCTTGTGTTGTACAACACGGCCACTGGAAATTATGAAGCCATTTACCTCATGGTCATCATTTAGTGGGTCCGTATGAATAAGCAGGGGTCTCCTTCCCTCAGTTCTAATCCACGAAAACCCACTTCCATCTGGTATCGCCTTTGAAATCCATTCATCCTGCAGACCACTCTCCAGAACCACTGGATCAACTATCGTAATCCAGGAATCAAATGGAGGAGGCTCGCTAAGTCTGACTCTCGAAACACCTATGCCCTCCCCTTCAATAGATGACATTATTCTCTTAGTCCCCATCCTAACACATCTTCTAGAGTTGTCGGATGATAGCGAACCGACCCACATCGAAAGCCTGTCCACCCTCCCTCCTCCTCTGCTCATCCACTCCCAAGTTCTTCCACATCCTGGGTATATCCTTTCCACGATCTCATCTATCATGGATCGTTGTTCCTCATCTAGCCTTGGAGAAAGATCGAGTAGGATACACGGGCCATCCGGACCCAATTCCAGATACTTCTTCCATGATGATAGTAAGGGCTCAATACTGGGCTTCATCTCATCAATATGGTGATTCTGCGCATCTCTGGGCCTGGCAGGATCTAAGTGTAGCATTGCAACTGGGGGGTGAGCTCTTGTTCCCGCCTCTCTCAGACTCGACCAGAACTCAGTCATCACGCCTTCCGAATCTGTACTATCCCCGATAACTACCCTGTCCATAGTTCTCTGAATATCATCTTTCTCTGCAACTGCAAACATATTTGCAGCACAAAGAACCGCAGCATTTCCATCTATCTCGACCCCAAGAGAAGGTCTTTTCAGGATATTTGAGTAAGCAATCAGCTGTATGCCAGATCCAGCGGCCGCATCTAGGATAATCCCGGGTCCCAATGAATGGGGGTCTATTTGTCCAGCCCGTGCTAGAGCAACGCCCCAAGGAGTAGATAGCCTACGCATTTGGTCAGTCATGTGAAACGACGGCTCACCTTTCCTCGCGGATTTAGCTACCACTCTCTTACCTGCCTCCTTGGTTACCGAAGAGGAGGGCCTTACGGATGCATGTGAGCTATCTTCTGACATTTTTCGTCCCCGATATTCTATCCTGAAAGGGGTGCCCTTTCTAGATTGACCTCAAATCTCAACCAAACATCCTGAAGCTCATGTCCGTCACTATTGCCATAGCCTATTGGCGGAGGAAGGAGAGTGATATGGCTAGTGCCACTCTGTACTCCGGGTATCAGCCCCCTGTCATCGTCAATATCTAGTCCTATCGTGGACCATCCAAATCCCTCAATTGACATCCAAGGATCACCTGCATTCTCAGTCCATGTCCCACTATCCAGCTCCTCTCCCGTGTCAGCATTCCAGACTGTATACTCGACCTCTACCCTATCTCCTTCCTCGATATGGATAGTCCTAGCTTCAGCCCCCTGGAATATGGTAACATCCAATCTCACCTCAGCAGAAATTAGAGAAACATGAGAAGCGATGACTGTTATCTCTCCTTCAGAGACATCTTCGGTCAGTAAAACCTCCAGAATAACTGAATCCCCACTTGGCATCTCGTTGATGAGATACTGTGTATCGTCCGTCTCCGAGAAAAGAACATCTGCGCCAGCTATTTCCAGTAGTAAATCTAGAGTCTGATTGCCCCTGTTGTAAACTACAATCGAGGCTGTATCGCCCTGTCCCTGATGCTCCCAATCGCACCTTAATTCTCCCGGATATAGGAATAAATCATCCTGAGAAGATAGGTTCTCAGGCCATGTCCAATCGCCCTCTCGAGAATCGCATGTATCAAACAACATATCTATCTCCCAAGCCCATCTTCCATCCATTTCAATCATCGACTCATCGACAGATTCGAATGAATCTTCTAGGTTATTCAAAAATTTATGAGCATCTAGGCCAATCCATATCGATGAAAGAAGAATCACGATTATAGTTGAAATTGAAAGTAGAATAGAGATCCTAGGAACTACCATTTCATTGATGCCCAGAGGGACTGGCGGATGCTCAACTTCATCGGGAGTATCCGATATCCAAGACCTCGTCACGAATCTTTTGCCGAGCCCGACCATCATCAACGTTGGCCCAGTTTGATCTCCTTTACTCTGATTATCTCACTCTCAGCTATTCACCAGGGACTCTTCGTTTCTGAGTCCAAGCCATGAGACAATCCCAAGCTCTAGTGCGACTACTGAAAGCCCAATTAGGAGAATCTGGGGCTGGAAAATTACTCCTCCATAGAAAACTATTGAGAATAAAATTGCAGCAAAAAGATCCACAAGACCCCAAGCCCTCATTGATTTCCTAAATTGAAGAATACCTGTCACCCACACAGTTGTTGACAGTATTATCAAGAAAATCGGAATTAGCATAGATAAACCACTGATGAGTAATCCTGAGATTAGTAATACATGGGAATTAACAGCCAGCATCATCGACCAACGTTCCCCGTTCATTGGAATAGTGCATACCAGTAATATCACCAAGGCCATTCCTAGGATACTGTACAGATCTCCCACTATCCCAGTAAAACCTTCGAACCAACTCTCAATCGAGACTATGGCCAGTGCGACTGATAGAACTCCCATTCCTACCGCATTAGATTGATTCCTAGCCCATCCACTTCTGAGTGTTGTAATTATCACTATGATGGTTGCAAAACCAACTGACAGGATTGCAACCGATATCCCTCGGAAACCTAGTGAGAAGCCACTCTCTGACTCCCGTCCCTTGGAAGTCCTCAAGTTACCAATCCAGAAACTCGTTACGACCAAGCCAACCAAGCAAATCTCCAGAGCCATAAGAGGTCCCTTCCATTCTATTAGATCCCCAGAGAATGGATCAATGCTTAGGGGCCATGGCATAGACTCATACAATATTGCACCAAGAATCCTGTCCGCCAGAAGTGGATAGATTATCCAATCAATAGCTATTGGGATTCTATCCAACATGTTGTCTTGCTGATATAGGGAAATCAAAGATAGCTCTACGACCAAAATAACTAGTACGCCCATGCTAGTTAGATTCTCATTGCTCGCTCCAGGTCCAAGCAAGGAGAAAATATGTACTATGACAAGTCCCGATATTGCCAATGCAATTGGCATCTCAATACCAAGAATATGCGGTAGATCGAGCTCTAATTGCCTAGTACGGAATCTAGCGACAGCGATCAGTAGAGTAACAAATACTCCAACCATAAGGAGAAGTATTGGATCGGGTCCAGAGGTGAAGCCTATTACTAGACTAGTCGCAAAGACCAGAGCCATCACCGCGATTACTATTACAGGACGATGACTAACATCCGAAATATAAAGCTCCTCGACATCATCTGTCTGATGCTTCTCCCGACTCTTCTTCCTTGAAGACAGCATCTCTGCTTCTCTGGCATCATATGTTCGTAATTCCCCCTCTTCAAGGCTCTTCGATTTCTTCTCCAAAGCCAGAGCTCTCCTCGAGCTCATCTTTGTCACTGTCTGGAGCTCTCTACGTAACTCTCCTCTTGCCACCAGCCATACCGTAGCTATCATGAATATGCCAACTGACAAAGACAATGACAGTTGATCTCCCTGTGCATATGCTACTGCAATACAAATCGACATCAGCCACAAAGATGACATTGCTGGTTTGAGTAAATCCTCAATCTCACCAGCCTTGGGAAGATAAACTGAAAGCAAAATCGCCGTACTTGATATGGCTATCACTGGTGCCTCTATCTCTGGTAAGTAAGAGAAATCCTCCAGAATCATCGTGATGTTCCTGTCTGGAATTAGGAGGAGAAGTGGGACTCCCATTACTCCCATCGAAGTCGTGTAAAAGCCCTCATCCTCTCTTTTTGATAGAAGGATGGAAACCATCATCAAGCAGATCAATAGAGATAGATACTCTCCCATTCCATGCCTCCATTGTATAATCAGACCAGAGAGCAGGATAATTCCCACCATTAGACTCACTTCTCCAACTCTGACACCTCTCAGATGCGCCAACAAGTGCAGTCCCCACAGTAGTCCTGAAACTAACAATATAGTTGGCGATGTAAAGGCTCCAAATTGAGCCATAAATAAGATTGAAACCATCGGTAGCCATAGCCCAAGGCTCCATAGTTGAAGAGCACCCGAATCTCTTATAGAAGCGGAAATCTCAGAAATTCCCAAAAACTTAGAGGCCAGATTGACGTCCGATTTCCCCATCTTCTCATTGACTACTGCTATCATCACTGAGCATACCATAAGATACCCAGTCAGTGGAAGCGAATCAACATGAATTATGCTCCCCGGGTCATCAAAATCATTTGACATCAACAGGGTCCTCAATGTCTCCTGTACTAACTGCTCTGCTATGATCCAAGACCATGGTAGAAGAACAGTCACTCCTGCTAAGGATGGAGACTTTCTCTTGATAGCAAGCACCCCACTGCCGATATGGAGAAGCGATAGCATAGTCAGAAGAAGGACTCCGCCGTCTCCACCTGCCTCATTGGATTCTGATGGTACTAGAATCACTAGCAGAGTAAGTACCGCAACAGTTCCCATCCATAGCACCCTATCCGAAACACTGTTCTGGTCCCTTAGAATCACGAATCCAACAGTCGTCGAACCAAATATTGTGAATATTGTATACTCTGAAAAACCGATTGATGATGCGGCCTCATGGCCAAACACAAGACCGATCAAAAGAATCATGGCCATCACAATCAGAGGCACTGAAACCCTCCTCCAGTAAACGCCCCTAACAACTAGGTATGAACCAGAAAATGCTCCACAAAGAACTGTTACCATTCCTAATGCATACCCGACATCTCCTCTATTCGCTGCAACAGCCAGAAGGGCACCCAAAAGGCCAAGTGAGACTGAAACTCCCCAGAGGCCAGGTTTCCCAAGACCTAGTATCTTCATGCCCTTGGAGAACCAATTTTCCTCTCTAGCGAAACGAGTTGCCATACCCGCGTTCAAACCGGTTACCCCCATCATAAGGACAAACAGAAGTAAGGGTCTATCCAAAGCTAAGACCTTCAATTCTCCAATTTCAAATCCACCAGTGATGGCATGCATCCCTATCCACAAGTTAGAGGACGCGATTCCAAGAGCCGCAAGGTTACCCGACTTTCGGTGCGATGCGAGTAGATGCATCAGGACAGTAGAAACCAGAATCATAATTGCAACACCCTCCTGTCCATACAACGAGCCCGCAGTAGACCCAACAGCCAGAAGAACCAGAGTAGACTGAGCAGCTATGGCATCATGGTCATACCTGTACGAGAGCACTATATTCAGACCTACAGTGATCAGTAAGAATATCCCCAAACCCTCTACGTCGATAATCCCCCATCTCTGTAACTCAATTGATAACCCATACAGAACCTTCATTGAGATAATTACCCATGTTACTCCAAGAATCCTCAATCGCTCGTCTTTTGACCACCTCTCTCCAAGGAGGAACCCAATTGAGGAAAGTACTACTAGGGAAACTGTGGCAACCATCGGCTCAAACACGAAACCAATCTGAAAACCTATTGCGCTGTACACCAAGATCATAGAACCCATCAAGATCCAGTTAATTCGCCTCTCTCCCTCTGTTGCAATATCAGTAACTATATCCCTCTCAGGGGCTGTTTTCACAGTACCGTCCCTCTCTACTCCTCCAAGTGCTTTGTCTTGAACGAACGGATCAAAGACATCTCCGATAGCATCGTCAACATCTTTACTATCATCTTCGGGCTCTTCCACTTCGGTGAACTCAGAATCATCAACTAGGTCTCCCAAATCTAACTTATCACTGATTCTAAAGGCCCTCTCACGGATGATATCATCGTCCGAGGCGCCATCCACCATCGACCCGCGTAGAGCATGTGAGCGATAATCGCATCCCCGATATGAGAGTATTCAACCGTCTTCTCAATCAAGCCGCCACCTCCGCAACCCTTGAAGCCGGATGTCCTAGTCGAAGAGCATGGAGGACCGAGCTATATCGGACTCCAGCACGGCTCCTCTAACTACATTGGCGGACCATGGAATGAATCCCAGTGGCAAGGTGCATTGGAACCTCGGCTGGGAGAAGCTGCATGAACTAGCTGTCTCTAGGAAGGAGGCAAAGCTCACTTCACACGGAGTACTACTGACGACAACCGGGGAGAGGACCGGTAGGTCCCCCAACGATCGTTTCATTGTCGAGGAAACCGGTCTAGCAGACGAGGTATGGTGGGGGGACGTCAACAGGCCAATATCTCCTGATAAATTCGAGAGACTTCTCGATAAGACCAGGAAGCACCTGGACAGGACTGACGATTTATTCGTCAAAGACGCTTTCTGTGGAGCGGACACAAGACACAGGATGCCAGTCAGACTAGTCACTGAGAACGCGTGGCATGCTGCTTTCATGCACAACATGTTCGTGAGAGCTTCTGAAGATGAACTCGAAAGGCATACTCCCGAATACACTATTCTCCATGCACCCTCTCTGAAAGCCAATCCTAGTAAGGACGGGACTAATTCCGGGGTCTTCGTAATTCTTGCTCTTGATAGGGGACTGGTAATTATTGGGGGAACCCAATACGCAGGTGAGATAAAGAAGGCTATATTCACCATAATGAACCACATACTGCCAGAGAAAGGACTTCTTCCGATGCACTGCTCAGCAAATACTGATGGTCACAACTCCGCCTTATTCTTCGGACTCTCAGGAACCGGCAAGACCACGCTCTCCGCTGACCCGGATAGGGCATTGGTGGGTGATGATGAACACGGGTGGTCAGAAGACGGAGTTTTCAACTTTGAAGGAGGATGCTATGCCAAGCTGATCAACCTCTCTAAGAAGGACGAGCCCGCGATTTTCGCAACTACTCGAATGAAGGGCACAATATTGGAGAACGTTGTCCTTAATGCCGACGGAACCCCGGATTTCACTAACGACTCTCTCACTCAGAACACCAGGGGGTCTTATTCCATAGAGGCCATAGAAAACAGGACCCCCGACTCCATGGCAGGTAATCCCAAGAATGTAGTCTTCCTGACCTGTGATGCCTTCGGGGTTCTCCCGCCCCTCTCCAGACTCACACCCGAGCAGGCCGCGTATCACTTCATCTCGGGATATACTGCCAAAGTAGCCGGAACAGAGATTGGTATTACTGAGCCTCAGGCAACCTTCTCTACATGCTTCGGTGCACCGTTCATGCCAAGGCATCCATCGATATATGCAGATTTACTATCGAAGAAGATCAGAGAGAATGATGCTAAGTGTTGGCTCATCAATACTGGATGGGTAGCCGGGGGCTATGGGGACAGTAGCCGAATCAAAATAAAGTGGACCAGGGCATTGCTTAACGCTGCACTGAACGGGGATTTAGATGACGTTGTTTTCGTCAAGGATCAGAGATTTGGTTTCTCTGTCCCAACAACCTGCGAGGGGGTTCCAGACAGCATACTCCAACCTCGCCAGACATGGAATGACAAGAAGAAGTTTGACAATGTGGCCGATCTCTTAGCTCGTATGTTCATAGAAAATTTTGAGCAGTACAAGGATGGGTGTAGCGACGAAGTCTTGTCCTCTTCCCCAATCGTCATAGGATAGAGAAGACGAGTCGTATCAGCTTAAACCACTAGCAGCAATCCTCATCCTTCATCGGAGCACTGACGAAAGATACCTTATCGACATTGGAAGTATTCTGAAGTTGTTCATAGACTTCCCTAACACTTTCAGCAGTACCCTTGACGTGGACTACGTCAACGCATGAGTGACAAGAGTGACCAAGTCTACTGCTGTGGTGATAAGCCGCAACCTCGATAGCATCCGTCCTACTTACCATCAATTTCTGCTCGCTCTTTTCCTGATAGTGAACTATCAAATGCCCCTCGACAATCAGATCTCCCTGCATGTTCATCAGATCTCCCCTCTGCTGAATTTCGGCGAAGAACATTGTAGCATCTCGAAGAAAACTGCTTCTGTTAGTATATCCAGACTTCGCAATCAAACTCTCGAAACCATCTGTGAATTCGTTGTCTGCACTAAATGAAATGATTCTGCTCATATATTGCCGTGTATGGACGCATTAATAATAATTTATGATAATCTAATTATTAGTTTTGATTAAATATGTATTAGCAGTCGGCAAGCTATGAAGAGTGTAACGTACAGGTCCGTACTACTAAGTGTGCTAATGATTACGTCCAGCCTTGCTGGATGTCTGGGAGATGGGGCAGATGATGCCGATGATACCGATGTTGTGGATCCAATAGTAGTGGATCCAATTACATCATTTGGTAGTGTTATGGTCTCCACTTACCACGTTGGTGAGCTTGTCAAGGCTGTAGCTGGCGACCATGTTGACATGCATTACATGAGCCAAGACAATATCCCAGTCCATGACTACGATCCTTCAGCAACTGATTTGATTAGATTGCAGGAGGCAGATGTTTTCTTTTACCACGGCCTCGGTCTCGAGCCTTGGGTAGACGGTGCTCTCGAATCACTCGGAGCTGATGCACCTCCATCATTCATGACACACACAATGCCTTCAGGCGAAGCTACACTAGATTACCAATCAATCCTAGTCTCAAACCTCTGCGAATTGATGAACGAGGGACCATTTGAGACGACCATACTCGGTGTGATGCCTGAGGACCACGACGACCACGATGATCATGACGACCACGACGACCACGACGATCACGATGATCATGACGACCACGACGATGATGGCGGCATGCAGACCGCAGGCGGTCATGGAGACCACTCAGAAGATGGCGACGACCACGATGATCATGACGACCATGACGACCATGACGACCACGACGATCATAACCACGCCGAGGCGGAGATAGTCATCGAAAATCCTGAGTCATGCCCTGCAGAAACCTCAATCCAGGTATTCCACATGGAGGCTGGTGAGCACTTCCTTGAGTTCGAGTCCGAGCACGGCGAGGACTTCAACATGGCAGTCCTGAAGATGCCCGGAGGACACGCACATCACAACCATGCTCATGCCGGCCCATTTGAGTGGGCTGGAATAT
>DAPJ01000013.1 GCA_002502095.1 Euryarchaeota archaeon UBA62 | reverse complement strand
ATTTTGAGTAGATCTTTTCTTCCCATTTTGTCACTAGGGACATTCATCACTAGAGAGACTGGATTCGATCTGTTCGTATCGATTCTGAGCATCTTGATGACTTGCAGCGCGTGACCTGCTGGGATATGGTCTATCACTGTACCATTGCAGATTGCAGTAACCCTCCTCATCTCACTCATTTCTTCACCTCCTCTGGTACCTCTACGCCAAGACTCCTGCAAAGAAGTGCCATTCTAGTCGGTACACCATTGAATGCCTGTTGGAAGTATCTAGCATTTACTGTGGAGTCTAAACTAGGATGTAACTCACTAACCCTGGGGAGGGGGTGCATCACAATCATGCCATCCTTGGCATCGTCCATATCCTTGGCGCCCAACATGTATATTCCTGCAACCTTCGCATACTCATCCTCATCTGGAAAGCGCTCTTTCTGGATTCTTGTCATGTAGATGACATCGGCATCAGGAATAGCCGCGACCAAATCAGTTGACTCTGAAATCGTTGCACCGGAAGCGCGAAGGTCATTCACAATCTCATCAGGCATCATAAGCGTTTCAGGAGAGACAAGAGTCAGTTCAGCTCCGAAACGAATTAGCGCATGAGACAGGCTATGCACCGTTCTACCGTATCTCAGATCACCTACTAGAACCACATTCAGGCCCTCGATGGTACCATGAGCCTCCATTATTGTGAAGAGGTCGAGCATGGTCTGAGTAGGATGATTTCCAGCGCCATCCCCTGCATTCAGAATTGGGATGTCTATCGCATCAGCACTATACTGGGCCGCTCCTTGCCTCGGATGCCTGATTACGGCTATATCCGCATAACCCTCGACCATCTGCATGGTGTCGAAAAGCGTCTCTCCCTTGGCGACAGAGGTTCCGATGGAGCTGAAGTTCAGAACAGACCCACCAAGTCTCTTCATAGCCGTCTCAAAGGACATTCGTGTCCTAGTCGAGTTTTCATAGAACATATTTGCAAGAACCTTCCCTTCTAGAAGAGGCAGGTGAACTGCGCCTCTAGCAACAGGCACAAGTCTAACTGAATCTTCCAGAATAGACAATATTTCTTCGTTACTAAGGTCATCCATGGTCACTACGTCGGACATCGCTCTCCCTTCGCTCCGGTGGTGGCAAGGTCATATGTGTTGTCATTAGCTAGTAACTGATTATTGTCAGTAAACCGTCGTCTTGATGTGTAGTGTACGACCCCACTAGCCTGATGATAATCAGCCGAACACCCCTCAGAGCCTCCTTCTGTGGGGGAGGTACGGATATCGACTCGTTCTCCAAATCGGAAGAGAGCGGGGGAAAGGTTGTATCTCTGGCTATTGACAAATACATCCACGTTCTGGTGAACAAGAGATTCGATGACAGAGTCAGAGTATCATACTCCTCTCTGGAGTTAGTGGATGACTTTGAGGATCTCAAACACGAGCTCGTTAGGGAGGCCATGAGGCTAACTGGAGTTACTTCCGGAGTAGAGATTACCACAATCGCAGATATACCATCAAGAGGCACAGGACTGGGCTCTTCATCAACGGTAACAGTCGGACTACTGAATGCCCTGCACAAATTTGCAGGTCGTGACGTATCTCCCGCTCAATTAGCTGAAGAAGCGTGCTTGATAGAGATAGATATCCTTGGACAGCCTATCGGCAGACAGGATCAGTATGCGGCAGCTTTCGGAGGAATCAATGCAATCTCCTTTGACTCTGAAGGAGTACGAGTGGAACCGATAATAGTATCTTGTGAGTCACAGATAAGAGATGAGTTCACACTGGTATTCACTGGTTTATCCAGAAGTGCTTCTGAGGTATTAAGAGAGGTCCCGAGAGATCACAACAACAAGTTAACGAGACTTAGAAAAATCAGAAATCAGGCTGATACCGCAGAACAATTTCTCAATGAAGGCGAACTTTCCAAACTAGGAATTTTGATCGGCGAGGCTTGGCACGAGAAGAGAGGAATTTCTGCAGGGGTATCTGGAAATGAGATAGACTCCCTTCACGATGAGATAATGTCGTTAGGGGCATCCGGAGCCAAGCTACTTGGTGCGGGAGGAGGAGGATTCTTCCTAGTTCATGGGGAGAAAGATCTCAGAGACAGGCTTCGTCAATTACACGCAAAAAATAGACTTATTCCACTAGGGATAGATGATATCGGATCAACAATTATCTTCGAAGGATGATGAGAATGTCTGTGAATAAATCAGTAGCTGTCTTCTTGACAATAATAGTCATTCTGACTCCGCTTAGTTTTGCTGAGTCTGATGATGACAACACCAACTCCGGACAAATTCAGATAAACGGCCAGGCTACCCTTTCTCTCGCAGGAAACCTACTTCCCGACTCTCAGATTAATGCTACTTGGAATTTGGAAATTGGAATTCCAGAGGAATATGGTACCGATTTACTACCTGATCAGTCAACAGGAATCAGATCGCAGATCGATAATCACCTGGGTAACTCAGATGGGAATATCACGGATTCTGAGATTTCTGATTTCATAGAGCTGTTGACCAACGCTAGATCATGGATCAACTCAGAGGTAGCTGGATGTTGTATGTTCGACTATACCGAACTAACTCTCTTATCGCCAGTAACGGTGGTTGTTTCCCCTCCTTACGCAGGTCCAGTGATTAGTACAAGCTCCGGAACATGGGGTTGGTCGGAGTCCGCTCAGTTGATGGCTAATACTGACCTGAGGACGACAAGGCTACTCGATCTCCCCAGAACAGGGTCCCTGATTGAAGAAGTTCCGCTTGTCATCTCAATCCAAGAACCATGGGAATTCAGATTCAGTGCAATGCAGGAGATAATATCCGGTGAACCCGGATCTTTCACTGTTCTAAGAGCAGAATCTCCTGTCTACTCAACAATCAGAATAGCAATAGGCGAGAATTCCCCTCCTTCAGTGACAGTCAGTAGATCTGGTGGGATGTCTATTTCTGCTCCTCTTAATGGTACGATATATTTCATCTCAGAGTGTGAAGATAGCATATTGGAGACTCCCACCTTCAATTGGAGACTCTCTAATAACGGAACAATTCTGAATAGCTCGGTTGGAGAATATGATTCCGATGGGCGCGTCGTCATCCCTGTTAATCCTGTACAGAATGGCTACTTGTCTGGAGATGTTCTCAGTGCAGATTTAACCTGCATCGACTCATTTGGGACTTCCTCAACTTGGTATGAGAATATAATAATCGATGGACAAAATCCTAGCTACGATATCAGATTCACAGAAATAACATCTGAAGGAATTGAGGTCCAGCGTAACGAATCCGAACACAGCATGATCATTAGATCGGACAGTGAGCTTTTTGTTGACGTGGTTACTTCAGACAATTCCAATCTTCCCGTTTCAGTACAGGTAGTGTCAAATAAATCACAGGGATGGAGACATTTCTCCAATGATGAGCTGTATTTCTCAGCCGTCTTCAATCAAGGAGATCAGGTCAATGGGATGCATCTATCTGCTGATGAGAGGCACCAAGAGAGAGCGAATAGTCACTGGGAGCTACTATTGAATGTTACAGACGAAGCAGGGAATACAGTAAAGAGAACGTGGGACATCATAGTCGAGGACTCTGCGGGACCAGTAATCATTCCACACATCACTGCAAACTCCACCCGTGTGAGTCCTTCAGAACCTGCTCGTGAAGGGGATAATATCCTTCTTACTCTCACCGAGTCCTTCGATGATCTGGATAGTATCTTGAACACACTGTGGACGGTTACGATAAATGGAGATCAAAAATATACAAACGTCTCATGGACAGAGGCAGAAAAGATAGAGTTGTCAAATCTAGGAGTAGGAATCCATTCTATCGAGATACTAGCCACCGACTCTCTGGGAAATTCAGCAGACATCTTATTTCAATTCTCTATTGAACCAAAAGAGGGCTTCAATCTTGAGATAATCCAAACCGAGATTTCCGGCGACCAGATTATCGGTAATACGATAAATTTCCGGGCTTCAATCAATAATCTCCAATCATCAGTAGGCTCAGCTAGAGCTTGCTATGCAGAGATCTGCTCGGCCTATGTCATGATTCCAGGGGCAACATCTTCCTCTTTGGGATATTTCGAATTAGATGTTGATATCCAACTCCTTGAGACAGGCCCTCTAGATATCAGAATTGAGTGGATAGGAAACGAAGATGGAGAATCAGGAACTCTAAATCTCAATCAATCAATAATGGTATCAGAGCAAGATGATGAGGTATCGGACTATCAAGTCCAGGCATTTTTCGCTGTGCTCTCTGCATTGGCTTTCCTCATCTTCCTCGCAAACCGTCTATGGGGAAAAGAATCAATGAGGCCTTAGGGGCAATCACCAATCAGTGAAGCTCATGAGAGATGATAATACCTCAAGAGACATGGTCCTGCTTCCCGACTACCCAACCAGGGTCGTAAATGAGCATAGAATAAGGGTCGAGAAAATCGCTTTATTGGGCTTACTGTCGATAATAATAGGAGGAGCATGGTGGCTTTGGCCAGCAGTCAATGGAGAGGTCGACCTGCTATCTAGATCAAGCCACGTCTTCTTGCTTTTTGGATCAGCAATTCTACTCTCAGATTTGATTGATTTCGGCCCTGTAGAGAAATCTAGAATAGGGTCAATATCAAACATAGTTTGGCCCAGCTTAATCGCTGTTGCCGGCTCAGAATATTCAACTGTAGATGAGAAGATTGCCTCTGTCTTGATGCTAAGTGTAGCACTTTACCTGTGGAGCGTATCACAATATATTTTGAATCATTCACTTGCAACTAGGAGACTCAGAGGAACAACAAGTGTAGTAGGATTGGCTTTCGCAATCGCAACAATGGTGGCCTTGAGCTCAAACACTGAAATTTGGGTATTAGTAGGACTATCAATTTCCTACACCTTAATTCCTGATTTACTTTCTAAAGATGAGATGCATGATATCAGAAAGCAATTTTCTTCCAGTCTAGAAAGTGCAGAAGACCTGATGATCACACTCAGGTCAAACAACTCAGGACTAGAGCAAGCCAACTCTCTTCTAACCAATGCTAGAGAAATTGGCTGGAAAAACCCCCATAAGGGTCTGATGATGATCGAGGAGGCTGAGAGCGAGGCTAGGCGTATAATCGCAATTTCTCAGGATCTCGGAGACATACAGGAAGACGCGCTCTCTTATGTGATCAGCGCTGAGAATATTTCGAAGACAGCAAGGGGGCCTCGCAAAGCCTACGATATGGCAGTAAGAGAATCTGAACTAGGGTCGCTGAGAGAGGCTGAGATACTATTCAGAACAGCCAAGACGAAGGCATCCGTGGTGATTGAACATTGGCAAGAAGCCATCGAAGCAATTTCGGAAGGTGAGAGATTACTATCTAATCTCGAGGGGCACTCCTCTGATAATATCAGAGGTATTCTGGAATCTGCCAAGCAATCCCTTGATGCAGAAGATCCGGTGACTGCAAAGAGCATGGCTTCAAACATCCCGAATCATATAGAGAGTCTTACCAGTTTACAATCTGAATCACTAAAGGCTCTGGAAGAAGCAGAAAAGTCGATTAAGTCCTTGGAAGGAGAGTCTCTTAGTAAGCACTTGGAGATGATTTCAGAATCTAGAAAGGCACACGAGGAGGGTAACTACCCGCTATCCAAGGGAATCTCTGACAGTATCGTTAGAGATGTAAGGGACATTTCAGAATCTTCCAATGAAGTAACTAGAGCGCTCAGGCAGAGAAATAAGCTAGAATCTAGGTTTCCAAAGCACGGAGACTGGATGGAGAGACTCGATATTGTAGCCAATCTTTCCGAATCTTCCGAATGGTCAAAGGCATCCTCGGAATTACAATCACTAACCAACGATCTCCAATTACTTGAGGCCGAGTTATCTGATGCCGGGGAGCTAATAGATTTCGTAAACTCAGAATGGTCTTCTCTGAGTAAGAAGCTCGACTCAAGAGGTATAGGAATTGAAGATTCTGATAAGTCCTCGTCTCTCAGAGCTATTTCGATAGCAGAGAAGATGCTAGAGGAAGGAGACGTTCAATCGTGCCTGAAGTCCTTAGGCGAGGCGGATTCAGCGATGGAAAGACTCAGAAGAAGACTGTAGGTAATCCTCAATTTACATTGATCATCAAATAACACAATAATGGCCATTGTAATTTACTCTGCTTCTTCTGTTTTGGCAGTTGTATCAATCCCATTGTTGATAGTCAAGTTCCTTATGCATCTAGTCGTGGACCTAGTTCTTGTTGGCTCATTTCTCCTATTCATGACCGCATTTGCTGGAGTCGGTCTGGCCAGTATGCTGGTCAAAGAGGATACCACTGATGACTATCTAGTGGCAGGAAGGGGGATGCATCCTGCACTCGCAGCATTGTCCGCAGTCAGTACTTGGAACTCCGGATACATGTTCATCGGATTCATAGGTTTCACATTCACGATGGGATACTCGATAGTTTGGATAGCGGTTGGGTCCATGATAGGACAGATTCTAGCATGGCTATGGCTGTATAAGTTCATACAGCAATCCGCTAATGAGAGGGGACTAAGGTCACTATCATCTCTAGTTTCGGAAGCAACTGGCTCTCCAGAGGCAAAGTTAGCAGCCATGCTTTCGATACTATTCCTCTCAGTATATGCCGCAGCTCAGCTAACTAGTGGCGGTAAGGCATTGTATGTGATGCTGGGATGGTCTGAGGTTGTAGGAATACTAATCGGATTCGTTTTGGTCGTTGCCTACTGCTATGCTGGTGGAATAAGAGCCTCGATTTGGACCGACGCAGCTCAGTCGAGCGTGATGATTGTGGGCTCTTCCCTACTATGCTGGGTAGCCATGGGAGAGGTTGGTGGCTTTGACGGCCTACACTCAGGCCTAGAGGAACAGAACGCCAATCTAACTAGCATCGTCCCAGCTGATTTGGGATTCGGATTGACTCTCTGGGCTTTCGCATTCTTCTTGGGTGGCCTTAGCGTAGCAGGACAACCGCAGGTCGTTAGCCGCGTTATGACACTAGGAACCGACGAGGATAGGAAGAAAGCAATGTTGTGGTTCTTTGCATGGCAGACCCCTTTTCTTCTCATCATGGTAATAATAGGACTAGCTAGTAGGGTGGTTTTCAGCGGAGCAGACTTCGATCCAGAGCTGGGCCTTCCAATGCTGGCAATGGAAACCTTGGGGCCCTTCTGGGTTGGATTAATTCTCGCATCCATATTCGCAGCGACTATGTCTACAGCTGACAGCCAGGTTTTGGCATGTACAGCGGCCTTCACTGACGATGTTATGCCTGAGATTAGCCAGGACCACAAGAAGACAAAGACGGTTACTCTAGCAGTGGCATCCTTCGCCACTGCTATCTCGATTTTCGGTCTCTACGTCCCCGGTGGGGACTCCGTATTCTCCCTAGTCGTACTTGCAGTGTATGGGCTCGGCTCCATCTTCGTACCTATTCTCATTATCAGATGGGCTGAATATGAGCCTGATACCACCCACACGATGGCAATGATGATCGCCGCTCTTACCGGGGTAATTGCCTGGAGATTGATGGGATTGAATGACGAGGTATTCGAGTCGATTCCAGGAATGGGGGCCGCCTTCATAACACACTTTGTTATGAATAAGATAAGATCACCTGAAATCTCCCCACTAGGCAGATATGACTGGCCAGATGATAGGAAGACGAGAGCCATAGCAGCAGCCTTAATTATACCATTTGGAGCAGTTGAAGCGACTTATGCAATATCCGGACCAGATGTAGCCGATTCAGTTTCTGGCCCATCTGGCGATTGGATAGTGGAGGCAAATTTCGGAAGTGAGCAACTCGCGGACGGATTTGAATATGTGAATGATGGAGAGACTATTTCCATAAATATGCACACAGACTCGATAGAGGATGCAGAAGACATCAATATCGTTGGAGTTAGGGCCACTCTAACTTATTCTGAGGATGAAACCAGTAATGGAATCGGCTGTAATGCACCAGGTGCTTCCAACTCCGATCCAGATACCATCACTTCTACAATGGCACACAATGAAAAGAATATGACAGAGAGTGGCCAGAACTCCGATGGCCCCCCCTCCTCACATTCGGTAGAAGTGGAGTGGTACGACTCATCAATGATAGGTAACGTCAGCAATGTTTCAAGATCACAAATCACAATGGGACTGGATTCTGGAGGAATTGGTTTAGGGGCATATGCACTTGACATTAGCGTTACAGTGGGTACTGGAGGAGCAATAGGATGCGCTCACACAGATGACGGCGAGGACGTCGAGTATCTAGTTGAGTTGATCACTCTAGAGTACTCAATAGAACCTGTTTGAAAGTATACAATCGATCAGGATGAGTGTTTACGGTGCCTTTTCGTGACCTTCCCCACGGAAGCTGTCAATTTCCTAGGTGCCCTGTTCCTAGCGGCCAGAGAGAGTAACCACCATCCCAGTGAGAGTAGAGCTGTGGAGACCATTATCACTGTCCCTACCCACATCACAATATTTCCCTCAGTAACAGGCCAAGCCCAGTAAGAGACCGAACCTACAACCATCACAAACAGTATTCTAGATGCTTCACTAGGAGTTTTCCAACCCCTGTGATCTTCTCTCGGAGCTAAGAGATAATCTAGCAAAGACACGAATCGACATCGAGCCCTAGCTTTTCAAGAAGTGTTTGCACTCATCAGATTTCAGAATAGTATTCCTGAGCTGCATCCTCTAGTTCTTGTGCTACCTTTTCCTCATTTAGAGTAAGGGTCCTACCATCTCTCCTGATGGCTCTTCCGTCAACAAAAACATCCATACATTGTGCTCCTGAGTAAATTAGGTTAGATAGGATCCTCCTACCTCCTCTGCCCCTTGGCCGCATTCGAATATCAGATAAGTCCCATGTAACCCAATCTGATGATCCTCTTGTTGCAAGTTGCCAGGTCTCTACAGGATCCAATATTGTCGCATCCCAATGATCGTGTTTCTGTATCAGGCTTGCAGCCCTTGCCTCAGCTCTCATATCAAGACCATTGTTACTTGCAGCACCATCGGTACCCAACCTAACGTCAACCCCTGCCTCAATCATCGCCGGATAAGACATAGTCCCGCCACATGCTAGCTTCTGGTTAGATACCGGGCAGTGAACCGCATGTGCGCCCTTTCCTGCAAGAATTCTCATCTCCTTTTTGGTCACCCATCCACAGTGAGCACAGACGGTCCCCTCGGTAAAATAGTCAATTGAATCCAAGTATTCTATGGGATACATCCCTGTCTTCTCATGGCACTGTGCTACTTCCTCTCTAGTCTCCGAGGTATGAATATGCAACCTTGCCCCAGATTCTCTGGACATCTCGCTAGCCTTTCTCAAAATCTCCTCTGAGCATGTGTAAACGGCATGGGTTGCTATCCCTATCTCTACCCTTCCCGAACCAAGCGGACCAGAGCGAATCAGGGAGTCCAGCTCCTTGAGGGCATTACCACTATCCGACTCACCTTCTTCAGAAGGTGGCCAGTCTGTCGTAGGTCCACAAATAACCCCTCTAATGCCAGATTCAGCGACTACTGGGGCTATTGAACCTGGGAAGTGGTACATATCGCAGGCAAAAGTAGTTCCACCCGAGATCATCTCAGCTACTGAAGCCCTAGTGCCGATAGATGCCAACTCTGGGGTCAGATTCATTTCACTTGGGAAAATACTAGTCTGCAACCAATCCATCAGAGCTAGACCTTCTCCCATGCTCCTATTGAGGGTCATCGGAAGATGAGTATGCCAGTTCTGAAGAGATCTAGTAATCACTAGGTCGCTTCCCTCGATGGTCTCTGTAACATCCTCATCTCCAGAGCTATGAGAGTATGAACCATCTTCGTGGATAAGGAAATCACCTTCTCTGACCCTCCCATCGTGATCGATGAGACGAGTACCTGTAATCCTCCTGACACCAGACTCCATGACTCCCCCAGAGGATATCGCACCTCAAGTTTCTCATGGTTAGTTACTTCTGGCAGTTGGCATGAATGGCATTAATCTCGTCGCCAAGCTCTCCATATTCCTAGTCTGGATGTATACCTTACCGGAACCATTGAATTCCAGAACAAGCCCCTCTCCCCCGAAAATCGCAGATCCCAAACCACCAACTTTGGACACATTATACGATAGTCCGGTGGTGAATGCCACAACATGGCCAGTATCAACTACTACTGGGGCATTGGGTGAGACTTCTATCTCCTTGATAGCCCCATATGAGGTGTAGAATACCTTACCCTCAACCCCTCTCGGAGCATGTGCCCTCAAGAAGAATGCACCTTCTCTTGAGAATAGGGACTTCGCCCCTTGGAATTTTGTATCCATGTCAACGCTCGGGGTACAAGCCATGAATGCCCCACCCTGCATGAAAAACTCCTCTCCTGGGGCTAGGTGGAACTCCATTATGTCACCAGGAGCGGAAGGAGCCAAAGATACCCATCCTCCAGAGCCACCAGCTGTGTATGTGTTCACGAAGAAGGACTCTCCTCCGACAGCGGATTTCACCACGCTCTTTAGGAATCCCCCGATTCCTCCGCCACTGCCCATACCGGTCTTCATATCGACTCCTCTAGACTGGGCTACCATAGCTCCAGGCTCAACTTTGAGAGATTCTCCGGGCCCCAAATTTGCAGTCATTAGTGTGAAGGCCGGTCTGAAATCATACTCTACGTCCATGGTTATCGCGTATTATGCGCACTTATCAACTAAACGAATTCTACAATACGCATTCCGCGCTAAGGACGCTGATCTTCTCTCCATCGGGATTTTTCATCCATGCATCCACTCTGTCGCCTACTTTCATGGCCCCTACACCCTCGGGAGTCCCAGTCCAAATCAAATCCCCCGGACTTAGTCCATACCAGTCTGTCAGATGCCCCATTATTGAGTCGAAAGAATGAACCATCAGATCGGTGGTGGCCAATTGTTTTGTTTCCCCATTCAAAGAAAGACCAATCTCCATGATTCTTGGGTCCCAAGGGGCCCAAGTACCCAGAACCCCAGAGCCTCGAAAGCTCTTCCCTTCTAGCCATGGCCAACCCTTCTCTTTGGCTAGCGTTTGACGGGTTCTATTCGTTGTATCGCATCCGATGCACATCTCAACAGGCTCTAGGTTATCCCCGAGTCTGACAACCATCTCAACTTCGTAGTCTATGTGCTCATCGACTAGTAGTGAGATATTGTTATTTCCAACGTTATCAGATTCTACATGTGATGTCGATGGCATGAGAAAGAACCTCGGATAATCTGTCACATCTCCCTTAATCTCCTTCGCATGTCCAACATAGTTTCTGAATACCGCCCAGCCCACTGCCATAACTCTGGCACTACCTGCAATCTCATTATCACATCGATAAATCTCTCAGCAGGTTGAAGGCACCTGCCATACTGACAAGGTTAGATGGCAGAGGACCCATATCGTGCTCTCGGTGTTTCGAAGGACTCTTCAGATGCTGAGATAAAGAGAGCATACAGGAAACTCGCTAGGCAATATCATCCAGATAGGAATCCAAATGATACCGCCGCGGAAGAGCGTTTCAAGTCAATACAGACTGCATATGAGTCCATAGGCTCATCCGAGGCAAGGAGGGAGTGGGATCAACAGAGACGAATGGAGGAAATGTTCAGAGGAGGGAGGTCCTCATCAGGATCTTCCCGTGGATTTGATTTTGGAGATTTATTCTCTCAGTTTGTCGGAGGAAGATCGAATGCAGACTTTGGATTTGGTTCAGAATCAGGGCAATCTAGACATTCTCCATTCACTGATTCAAATCAACGAGAGACAACAGCCCGTGGAGCTGATATAGAGGCAGGTTTGGATGTCACTTTGGAGCAGGCAATCAGTGGCACGGAGGTAAATTTCTCTCATAGAAGAATGAAGAGGTGCCAAAAGTGTGAGGGAACAAGCTTTGGCACCACTAGATCATGCAAAGATTGTAATGGAACAGGAGTACAGACAAAGGGGAGCTCAATCAATGTCAAGGTACCTCCCGGGGCAATTCATGGACAGCAGCTCAGACTTAGAGGAATGGGTCATGAGCATCCACAAGGAGTCCCCGGAGATCTACTGATTACGCTAAGACTGGACGCTCAGGAAGGTAGAAGATGGGAGGATGGAAGACTAATCCAAGAGGCTCCAGTACCAATATCTACACTCATTCTAGGAGGCAGTGTCAGGATTACCACGCCCCTAGGAAAGAGAATTCAGATCGAAGTACCTGAACGAACGAAAATAGGAGACAGGAGAAGGGTGAACGGACACGGCCATCAAGGGGGTGATTTGGATATTGAATTCGTCCTCCACGAAAACGACAAACTAACGGAAAAACAGATAAAAATACTTGAGCAACTCAGAGAAGCCGGATTATGAATCATCACAACCAATCAAATACAGGTCCATCAGACAAATGACGTGCGTGACTTCTCCAAGGTAGCTGACTACCTAATTCCAAGAAGAAAGAGAATTCACATCTCAGTATTTATTTTCACCATTCTAATGATTCCTGGGGTACTGGCAACATTTGAACCGATCGACATAGAATCCTATGAGATGGAATCTCCTGAGCTGGATGCTAACATGGTATTCAGGGAAGAGTTCACAGCAGCTGGAAATATCTGGGGATTTGGGATATTCGTCAGAGATGAGGCAGAATTTGGTAGCCCTGAGTCCGATGTTACTATGATTGCAGACTACACAGGTGAAAACTCAGGACTAGAATCTCCGAAGGGAGGAATTCTGAATCTAACTGTCCTCAGGGAAATCGACATCAATGCTGAGACCTTGAGAAACCACAACGTATCCAGATTCTTCCTTCCGATCGCATCAGAAATCTCTGGAGACCCGGCAGTGGGAATGTTGGATCTAGCTTCTGACTTCAGATCATTCATGTCCGGTAACTCATCTCTCACACAACCAAGGATTAACCCCTACAAACTTGCACTTACCTTGGATCTTGAGGAATCCATGGATCCAGCACCAACAAATTGGACTGACTGCGGAATACTAGAATGCCTGCGGTTTGATGATCCAAATATAACACAAGACCACATAGACTTGGCAGCCCACAGAATGGCCAATAGTAGCAATGGCTCATTCCTAAGATTTCTCTCAAATGACAGGGCATTTACTCCTGATTCGAATAGCTCCGTAATCGGGCCAGTTAATCACACGATTGGAGAAGATGGAAACCTTGAGTCTGAACTCTGGCAGAGAGGGAGATGGTCAGCTTCCTCAGCGTGGCTGATAGTGAACCTAGATAGGGAGCAGATGCAAGAAAGTGGATGGACCTTCTCATGGAAGAATGCGACTACAGACTTCGGGTACAAGAGAGAGGGACTCACACTGGTTACAGATCCCATCAGATACTCTTTCGAATACTGCCAAGAAAGAGAGGAAAACAATCAGCCACTCTGTTCTGTAGAATGGCTCTATCTGTCCATAGAAGAAGATCTTCGGGATACCGACGAGCATATTGTCACACTGATGTTCGCTGAGGCGATTAACGTTGAAATAAATAGAGAATTACTTTCAAGTGCATATCTATTAGTCGCCATGTCTTTCATTGTCGTGGGACTTCTTTGGATAAATCTTCGCAGAATCTCCGATGTTGCAATAGTCTCAACGAGTCTGGTTGTATCTCTATTCTGGATGTATGGACTGATTGGATGGGCTATGATTTTCGGTCAAAAAACAGGCTTCGAGTTTATCTTCAGATCACAGTTCTCCAATCTCCTTCCAATTTTGATACTGGCTCTAGAGATTGATGACAGCCTGCACTCCCTCCATCGTTACAAGGAGGAGAGACGCTCTGGAAAGACCATAGAAGAGTCCAGCCATGTTTCAATTAGTAAGGTTGGTCTTGCAGTCATGTTGACCTCTGTGACCACAATAGTCGCATTTTCGGCAAACCTCACATCTAATATCGCCGCTCTGAGATCGTTCGGCATAGAGGCAGGGATAGGGGTAATGTGTGCCTTTTTCCTCACAGGATTATGGGTCCCCCTTGCAAGACTTGACATCGATAAATGGCTACAGCGAAGAGACAGACTTGAAGATGAAGATCCAGATAAGATTCATATGATTCCAAAATCATGGCTATCATCCATTACTACCAAGTCATTCAAGATGTACCCTCTAGTCATTATCTGTGTACTGCTTGTTACTGCATATGCCGTCCCACTGATGACGTCCCTTGAAGGAGACTTTCAAGTCGAAGATTTTGTTGAGGAAGAGTCAGATTTAGCTGTTGGAGTTGGACTAATAAATCAGAGATTCAGTGATGAGGGGGAACCTGCATACATACTTCTGGAAGCCAATCTCACAAATCCTAGAGTTCTGGATGCTATTGAGGAGCTCAGAGAAAATATGAACTCTCATTCCCCCGATGAACCCAATCAGTTTACTAGGTCTCCAAACGGCGAAGTTGAGTTACTTGCCGTGGACCAGATGCTGTGGTACCTCAGAGCTGCAATGGCATGGAATCAGACCCCCTTTGAGCAGGCAGGATGGGACTTTGATCTGAATGACGGTGGCATAGGATGCGAAACTGTTGTGATCCCAAATAGGGACTTTGAGTTTATTTTCATCCCCTCCGCCAATGACAGTGAATCACTGAAGTTCCTGTATGGTTTCATGATGACTAGAGGGGTTCCAGCCAGTGGTGGGTATCCTGCTTTATCTCCCAGCATAGTTGGGGAATTCCTTCAAGTTGATGGCAAGCTTGACTTTGAGAGGCCATGGCTTACGGAAGAAGGGGACTCACCCAGGTATCCAAGAGCCACACTTCGGTTTGGAATATCCAGTCCCGAACAATTCGCATTGGTGGAACCAGCTCTAATTCAGCTAGAAGCAGATATGGAGCCACTACAGAATCTATCTGTAAGTCAACTCAGGAACAGAGGCTCACTGGATAACGCATTTTCCGATGAAAATCATCCAGTTTCATGGGCCATTCCAACTGGTGAGCCAGTTGTAAGATTCGTAGCGGCAGATTCCATGCAAGACGATCTACAAGATACGATTCTCTTGGGTGTTTTACTTTGCTTCCTCACACTTTGGTGGGGATTCAGAGATAATGGGAATGCCGTTCATAGGATAAAAAAGAATATTTCTAACATTAGAAAAAACTCTCCATTAATCCTTCTAAATGTGATAGTTTTCGCATTAATATCACTAGCCCTAGTTGGCGATGAATACCTACTACACTTCATGTTTGTCGCACTAATTTTGTCACTGTCCTTTGGAACAACGCCGTTCATTTACGCAGGAATAACGACAACTCCAATTTTCATCATGATAATATGGTTATATGCACTTGTTGATTTGTTTGGATATGGCCTGAATATGGTTACGGTTTCCATAGCGGCAATCTCACTTGGAGTCGGAGTTGACTATGTCATTCACCTAATAGAGAGATATCGGGAGGAGATCGAAGAAGGAAAATCGCAGTTAGAATCAGTAGCAGTAGTTGGAGGGGCATCTGGACTTGCACTATTCGGCTCCGCACTGTCCGACTTTGCAGGATTCATGGTAATTAATCAGTCAAAGATGGGATTCTTCTCGACCTTCGGATTATTCTGTGCTATTATGATAATACTGTCATTGATTGCTAGTATGATAATCGCCCCCGCTCTCATCGGAATGCTACATAGAACTACTAACTGACCATAAATTCAGAGAGAAGCCAAAGTGAGAAAACTGTCAAAATAATACCGAAGAATATAGACTGAAAAATTATGCTCCAGCTCTTACTCCTACATGCTCGAGCAACCGACTCATCTTCGTGCTTCTTGCCTCCAGATGAAGACTCATGTGTTCCTAGGAACCCATGGTAAACACATACTTGAGTGGTCGACTCTAGAAGTACTAGAAATCCTGCTATGTATAGCCCAGATAATGTGATAGCTGTCACAATGAGAATAGTCGGATTATAATCAGGATTCAACGTAGGTGGATTTCCCACGACAAGATACACAATATTTACGACAATCGCAAATAAAAACAATGCCATAGAGCCGTAGAATCTATTTCTCCTTCCCGTGTTAGAAATATTCCTTACTTGGGCGTCGCCCTGCATAACCTACCCCCAAATACCAAGAGAGTCTCTAAGCGCCGACTCAAGGTCTTTGTGGAGAAATTCATAACCAGACTGCTGAAGTCTGCTAGGTAGTACTCTTTGCCCTTCAATGAGGAGAGGACCGGCAAGCTCACCGAAAAGAATCTTCATGGAGAAACCAGGAATCGGAGCGAAAGCGGGCCTGCGTAGAACCCTTCCCAGAGTTTTTGAGAACACCTTCTGTCTTACGGGCTCGGGGGCAGTAAGGTTGTACGCACCCTCGCACTCTCCGTTCATAATCAGATGATGAATGGCATAGATTTCGTCATCAAGGGAAATCCATGACATCCATTGCTTGCCTCCTGCAAGTGGCCCCCCTCCTCCTAACTTCCAGGGGAGGAGCATTCTTCCTAGAGCTCCTCCAGCCGCCGATAGAACAATTCCGTTCCTAGTATTGACCACCCGGATTCCCGCTTCTCTGGCCGACTCAGCATAAGACTCCCATTCTATCACCGTATCCGTGAGGAAACCTTCTCCCTGTGTGCTATCCTCCGTGAGGATCTCATCGCCTCTATTTCCATAGAACCCAATAGCACTGGCTACAAGGAATGCTTCTGGCTTCTTACTAAGACTACTGATAGTATCAGAGAGTAGAATAGTGGAGTCTCTCCGAGAACCTATTATCGCTGCCTTCCTCTTCTTGCTCCATCTCTTGTCTCCAATATTTTCACCACCAAGGTGGATAACAATATCAAAACCCTCTATCTCGGAAGGATTGATTAATCCCTGTTCTGGATCCCAAGTTAGCTCCTTTTGACCTTCTTTAGCGGGTCTCCTAACCAATCTCCAGACATCATGCCCACCCGTGTCTAGGAATGCAACTAGCTGTGTTCCTATCAATCCAGAAGAGCCAGCGACTAGTATTTTCTTCCTCTTGACTTGAGAAAATTTTGCATGCTCCCTCATGTCCCTCTGAAGTCTTAGCTCTCTTGCCTTGAACATCTTAGAAATCCTACCCTTAACAAGCCACCCTCCCAGAATACTATCTGCTAGATTCCCGAGAGGCCCAAACGGAACTTGGTAGGTAACTTCGTCCTTAACAGTGGTTTTGCCTCCACTCTCAGTCAGATCATGATTGTGATTCCAAGACCAAAAGGGCCCCTTCACCATCTTATCAGCGAAGTGATTAGGAGGGTCATAGGCAGTATGCTCTGCAACCCAAGTCATTTTCAAGAATGGTGCACCTGGAGCTGGAAATCGGAAAACTCTCTGAGACCCAACCTCTAGTGAATCATCTGCACGGACTTCCTCGGCTACTTCCCAAGGTGGCATCAGCCTTCTGAAAGAACCTTCATGTTCGAACCAATCGAAGGTTGATTTGATATCTGAATCAACTACAGTCTCATGCGTGTACTTGTACATTTCTTCACCTTCGAAGGCTCTTAGGAAGAGGGGCGTCCTCAGCCCATCTTGAAAGATACCCATCCAGCTTCAGCTTCCTCTTAGTATTCGCAGAGGACATATACCTAACCTTTCCAAAGATAGGTCTCTCAGGTCCCCACGCCCTGTCATGCCTTCCCAGAACCCAGAAGATTCCTGTGTACGAGTTTGGGTCTCTTCCGTCTAAGGCCCATCTATCATTTATTCTAATCATCCAGTCAGCAGCCGTTTCAGGATTAGGTGACCATTCTAGGATTCTCTTTCCCCAGAGCATTCTCAGGTAATTGTGCATGTGTCCAGTTCTGAGTAGTTGTCTCTGAGCTGAATTCCAAACCTCGTCACTGGTCTTCGCGCCTTCAATCTCTTCGAAAGTATAGCTTACACGCTCATCATCTCTATGCTCGTTAAGAGTCTCTTTAGCCCAATTTGGTATAGAATCTAGTGTATTGTGGTCTTTTCTGAAGTGTGCGAAGTTGAACCCTAGCTCTCTCCAAGTGATTATTTGATCCAGAAAAGACTCCGCAGATGCTGATAGGCCCCACCATCCTGATCTGGAACCCCTTCCGGTATCTTCCACACAAACAGAGTCATATGTCCAATTTTCCTTTTCGAGGACCTCTTTGACAATCCTAAAGCTAGAAATATGTCCAAAATGTAGCCATGGAGATAGCCCACTAACTGCAGGATTATCTGCGTCATTCCTTCCCTCTGAATAGTTCTGCAACCTCTTTTCGAGGAATCTGCCCAGTCTTGAGACTGCCTCAAAATACCCTCCCTTCATTGACTCCACGGCGTACACCTCGTGATCTATCGTAAGCGGCGCCATAGCCTTCTTGCCCACGCTACCTCCCTCGGCAACTCTCCAAATCCATTCCAGTGGAGGAAACTCGATTTCCAACTCTTCGATTATGTCATCAAATCTCGACATGTCCATAGACAGATCTGAACTAATTCCACTCATTGGATCCTCATTGGGGATTGTCGACAAGGCACCATAGAGACTCTTCTGAACATGCTTTCTGAAGGAGTATGCAGTCTTGTGTGCCTTGTCAGCGTAGCTCATTGGGAGTATCCCGTTAGAATCCACAGCTTCGACGCTGACCTTGCATGACTTGCTAGCTCTTTCCATGACCCACCGAGGTAGGTAGGTGGGATAATCATCAATCACAACAGCACAAGCCTTTGTTGAGAGTTTCTTGAGCATGCCATCTCCCGAGTCAAGGTGATTCTCGATCCATGGTAAGTAGGTAATTCCGTTGTCCGAGAAAATGGAAATATTGTCTACCATTCCCTGTACAACGAAGGTCAGAACTCTCTCACTGGACCACTCGTGTCTGACAGAAATGCACTCAACTACCAGTAGAGGCTTTCCCAACTCTTGGCACAATTCGATAGCCCTGTCCATGGCAGCGTTGTAGTGATACCTTCGAGTCGAGGTCATCCAGTAAAGGACAAACTCACCTGAGTCATCTATCGACTCATCATTTAGTCTTCGAACCCTAGGAGAAGATATACTCACCACTCCTCCCGTCACACCAATCACGACCCAATTCAGCCTCTCAAGCATATAAGGCGGTGTTTTCTATCCTGTTGGATTTCAAACACTCATTCATAACCTACCGTGAATACGACGAGACATGACTATACAAGTCAAAAAAGATGCTGAACCAATTGAAATTGAAGCAGATGCTTACCTTCCGACGGAGTTCGGAAACTTCAGAGTCAGGGTTACTCTGGACTCCGACGGAAAAGAGCACGCACTACTGTACACTGGGGACATATCCAGTGGCGAGGCCCCCCTGGTCAGGATACATTCAGAGTGTCTAACAGGGGACGCATTTGGATCCATGAAATGTGACTGTGGTCCACAACTACAAGCCGCCATGAGCAAAATTCAGGAGGAGGGCTGCGGGGCAGTAGTGTACCTCAGACAAGAAGGTAGAGGCATAGGATTAAACTCCAAGATTCAAGCATATGCCCTCCAAGATATAGGGTATGACACTCTAGATGCTAACCTGGCTTTGGGCCTTCCAGCAGATGCAAGAGAATACGGAATTGCCGCCAAGATGCTCAAGGAAGCCGGAGTCAAGAGAGTAAGGCTAATGACGAATAATCCACTCAAAATTCAAGGTCTCAGGAACAATGGTATCCATGTTGAGAAGAGAATAGAGCACATCTCAGGTGTATCATTAGAGAACATACAGTATCTATCCACCAAAGGTAAGAGAATGGGCCACATACTTGACATATAAGAAGCCGTTCGTACCACTGGAGAGATTGCCAATGTCATCAATGATAGGTCAGAAAGCACCAGATTTCTCGTTACAGACAAGCGACGGTGAGGAATTCAACTTCAGTGACTTGGATGGATCATGGAAGGTGGTTTTCTTCTATGCCAAGGCTGGCTCTCCTACGTGTAAGAGAGGATGTCTGACGTTCAAGCAACAATATGATCTGTTCCGCTCACTGGAGCCGTCGGTAGAAGTAATCGGAATAAGCCAAGACTCCGTCCAGCAACATAGGGAGTTCAAGCAAGAACTTGAACTCCCATTCGTCCTTCTATCGGATTCCGATAGAAAGGTGGCGGACATGTTCAAAGTCCCTGTTCATCTAGGGACCTTTCCTGCTAAATCCTCATTTGTCATAGGTCCTGACAATACAATCCACCATGTCTATGACTGGCTCTTCAGACCCAGGAGGCATGTTGCAAAGATTCTAGACTCACTTAGCAAAATAACTGATGGGGGACGATTCTCCTGACATGGAGCCAGATTCTCACAGATGCCGGTCTCTCCGAGAGGGAGATCAACGCACTAACTGTACTGTCTAGAAAATCTAACATCAAGGCCAGTGAGCTCGCCAAAGAACTCGATACCACTAGGCTAGATGCTTACAACTCGCTCGAGAGACTCCAGAGGATAGGTCTAGTGACTACAACCGCTGACAGGCCAATGAGATTCTCTAGCCCTCCGCTAGACAATGCTGTCACTCACTTGATAGAGATTAGGAAGGAGCAACTAAAGAGGATAGAGCAAGGGCTTGAAGACATTCAGAGTGGATCAAAGTACTCATCTCCAGTTGAGAAGGGAACCTCGGACGATGAGCCCAAGTTTGCCGTCCTGAAGGAAAGAGTCCACATAATGAAAAGGATTGAGAAGATGGCTGAAGAGGCTCAGGATGAGATTGTCTTGACTCTCGGAAAGTTTGGTATTCTTCACCTCTGCAGAAGTAGTGCATTACAGGCAGTAAACGAAGCGGCCTCCAGAGGAGTCAGAGTCAGGGTACTTTCACAGCTCGAAAGAAGGACTATCAGATTCTACAACGATCTCCATGAATCAATAGAGACCCGTCACTCTGATGACCTGGACGCCCAGGGCGCATTAGTAGACGACTTCGAAGTCGTTCAGTACCTCAGCATGGAGGAGAACCCCGTTGGAAGAGGAAAGAATGATGCAGCTCTGACGGTTGAATCTGAGTCTTTCGCAGAATCGCAGAAAAATCTTCTAGACACCATATGGGAGGAGGCAATACCTTACGAAGTGGCTTCCAAAAGATTCACCGAGGAGAGAATTGTAGACCCTCTTAAGCTCACTATTGATAGTGGTTCATTCCTCGAGAAGATCAGAGAAGTTCTTCAGATTTCTGATGACCTCCCAGAAGGAGATACGCCATTCAATCCCGACGCTTTCCTTGCTTCAGGACTAGAAATAAGTGATGCTAGAAGAAATCTAGAATCAGGTGGTATTGAGGCTCTTTCCGCATTCGGAATAGACGTACAGCATCTTCTCAGACAGGTAGGAAATAGAGTTGGTCAGGAATTATCATTCTCTCTGAGGAATATCGAGGGAAATATTGAGTTCCTTAATGAGATGATGGATTGGTGGGAGTATGCAGGACTTGGACAGCTCAGCTACGATATAGATCCCCAATTCCATATCCTAGTGGAGCACCCATCTAGTAAGCCAGGCGGACTCCCAATACATTCATTGGATGACGGAATAATAGAGGGCGCCCTTCTTTCAAGATACTCTGATGACTCAAGTGTGGAGATTACAAGGTCAACTATAGAAAACGCTGAAAACTCAGTGAAATATGATATTAACTTCAACAGTTAGTCATCAGAATGCATACATCACATTATATCCATAGCTCCCTGCCTGTTATTGTGCGTCTACTGAAGTTCATACTCTTCATGAGGCAGGTTACTCGGGAATCTCCTGCCAATCTGAAGTGGATAGAGAGACAGGGACTACTTGCAGTGAAGCTCGCTCAGATATTCGCCCTCAGGCCAGACATCATCAGCCTAGAGAAGTGCAAGCAACTCCAGGCCCTGTACAGCAGTGCATCCACTATACCCACAGAAGATGTGTTCAGGATATTGAAAGAAAAGGCTCCAGATGCCTATCATGATGAAATCTCATGGTTTGATGTAGAGCCTCTGGCCGCAGCATCAGTTGGCCAGGTACATCGAGCAAGACTGAAATCAGGCGAAGAAGTCGTTGTGAAAATAATCAAAGGTGACCACGAAAAGAAGTTTAAGAGAGATGTGAAAAGAATGAGTCGATGGCTCAAAATTGCTATGATTATCTCTCCAAAACTAAGAAAGGTAGGAAATCCAATTGCTCTTTTAGAGCACGTCGAAGACTATACTCTCCGTGAGCTAGATCTTCGTAACGAGATAAATGGAGCTTCCAGACTCAGTACAATAAAGGAAGATCTATCAAGTGATTTTCCTATGCCTAGACTTAGATTCCCCGAATACTATCCAGATCTTTCCAACAGACATGTCCTAGTTTCTGAACTGGTTAAAGGACAAACCTTGGAACAAGGCATTGAGTCCTCCAGCTTAGAATGGGACGATCTTCTTGAGCTGTTCAGAATTCATGGTGCTTTCATGTTCGGTATAGGGACTTTCCATGGCGATCTTCATCCGGGTAACTGCATAATGGATCCTGATGGAAATTTCGTCTTCATCGACAACGGAGCGATATGCGAGGCTCCAAGAAAAGTAAGCAAATCTCTTTTCAACTTCTTCTATCACCTATCTGCAGATGACAAAGACTTGGCCTTTGAATCCCTAATTTCTCTTGCAGAGAGAAGACCGAGATCAGATGATGTCAATCAATTCAAGAAAGATATGCATGTAATCTACAATGACTTCGAAAATTTGAGTGTTGGTCAGCAGAGTTTGACAGAAGTCATGATGAAAACTGTGAGATCTGCAGTTGAGAATGCTGGAGCTGACTATGGGGAAGAGGGATTCCCGATAATACGCTCACTGATGTACATGGATGGCCTAGTTATTAGGACCTATCCAGATGTAAAATTGATTTCCGAGATGAGAGCTTCATTGGATGAGTTCAAATCCGGCTTAGATTTGGAGTGATATAATGTCAGGGCATAGTGATGTAGTAGTTGTTGGCGCGGGACCGGGTGGATTAGCATGCTCAATGCTTCTAGCCAAGGCAGGAATCAATGTCACAATACTTGAGAAATCAGATGATGTCGGAGGTAGAACAAGGGTATTCGAGAAAGATGGTTTCAAGTATGACAACGGACCTACATTTTTCCACTATCCAGAAATTGCTGAGGAAATCTTTGAAGCCCTCGGCCTAGATGCCAGGGAGGAGCTAGGGCTTATCGAATTAAATCCAAATTACAGGCTGGTATTCGGAGCAGGTGGAAGCATAAACGCCAGTACGGATTTAGAAGATATGGTTTCCCAAATTGGAGAACTTTGTGGGGAAGATAACGCCAATGGATTCAGAAGATACATAGAAGACAACAGAACTAAGCTGAAGCTTTCTAAGAATTGCCTGAACTCTCCTTGGAGAGGCCCGACAGATCTTCTTAGCAGAAGGGCTCTGCGAGTTGCTAAGGTATTGAGGCCATGGAGAAGTGTATCCTCAGATCTCTCCAAGATGTTCACCGATGAGAGAATGCAATTAGCCATGTCATTCCAGACCAAGTATCTGGGAATGAGTCCCTTCCAAGCACCCAGTCTTTTCACAATCTTGGCATATCTCGAGTACGAGCATGGAGTATTCCATGTAGAAGGGGGACTAGGAACAATAACCCAGAAAATGGCCAATATAGCTAGAGAACTCGGAGTTAAGATAATACTTAATGAGACAGTAAATGAGTTTGTTTTCGAAGGTAAGAAGGTAATAGGGGCTAGAACAGACAATGGAACATACACAGCTGACAAATTCGTAATGAATGCAGATTTCGCCACAGGAATGAAGGGACTAATCCCAGACAAGCTTAGGAAGAAATGGTCAAACAAGAAACTCGACCAGAAGTCATACTCCTGTTCAACATACATGCTTTATCTGGGAATTGACAAATTATACGACACTCCACACCACCAGATATATGCGGCTAAGGACTATCAGAAAAATCTCAAAGAAGTCACTGAGAACAGGGTCACTTGGGATGATCCGTCGATATATGTCCAGAATGCCTGCGTAACGGACTCTACAATGGCCCCAGAGGGACACTCAACTATCTATGTTCTAGTTCCCGCCAGTAGTTCTCATGAGGGAATTAATTGGGAGGATATCAAAGATGATTACATGGACGTAATTCTCAAACAGATGGAAAACTTAGGCTTTGAAGGGATCAAAGATCACATAGTATCCCAGACCATAGTAACGCCAGATGACTGGGCTGCTCGTGATATTTACAAAGGCGCAGTTTTCAACCTAGCACACGGGCTAGATCAGATGCTTTGGAGAAGACCACAGAATAAATTTGAGGAACTAGACCACCTGTATCTAGTAGGAGGGGGAACTCATCCAGGAAGTGGCCTACCAACGATATTGGAGAGTGGGAGAATCTCCGCTAAGTTGATTTGTGCGGACATGGGAGTCGAACCTGACTGGAACGGTACCGACACCTGGTTTGAAGATCTCAAGAAGCCACGTACTATGTCCAATAATGCCGCATAGAAATAACAGACGATGGAGTAATAGACATGGAATTAATCTACACCGTCCTGTTCATCATTCCTACTATCTGGATTGGACCTTACTGGCTACTCATGCTTTCTGAACCAACATCGGAAAGAACGAGAGATTGGATGCGAGGGAACTCCCTATTCATCGGACCACTTGCAGTTTGGCTAATCACCGCAATCCTTGAACCATCTGGCCTTATTGACTTAGTTACGGGCAATCCTACTGATTTCCTTGACACTATGGTAGAGATACTGGGAACCGAATCCGGTACCGTTCTAGCATGGTCTCACTTTGTTGCAGGCGATATCATGGCTACTAGGTGGATGTGGAGAAAGGCCATAGAGAATCAAATAGGGGTTAGTAAGACTCGACTAATCGTCTTCTTCGGAGTAATGCTAATGCCCGTGGGACTTCTCATGCATGTGATCCTAAACTCTCAGGATAAAACGAGTCATTCGGAAGGCTAGATATGGATAAATCTCCGGTATTAATATCACTGGAAAGAAAGGATACGTATTGTATACTAGCGTTTTCAGATGACAACACATACAAACTTGATTATTTAGAAGTAAGAAAGAATTGTCAATGCGCAAAGTGTAAGCCTAGGCAGGTAAATGAACAGATTAAGATAGAGTTCGAGGAGGAAATCTCCAGAATGATGCTAGTTAAACCGAAAGTAGAGCAAGTGGGAAACTATGCGATAAGATTCGAATGGCCAACCGGGTGCTCTAGTGGAATCCATTCCTTCGAACATCTAAGAAAGATATCCGAATCATCGGGACAGAAAGTATGATTCTTGATACGAAGATGTCAAAACAAGTTGGCACCTCGTAATAGCAACGAGGATGTGGATGCCCCCCCTTCCCCGTTGGTGATTTTAATGAGTGAAGACGACTCGAAAGAAACCTCTAATGGTGTAGATGAGGACGAATGGCACCTATATGCCAGTGCTGACTATGGCGCTGCAGAATCACTCGAAAATAGTGAGCCAAGTAAGGAAGAGGAAATCGATGTCGAGTGGTTCGATGGCGATGATTTCTATCAGCAAGGAGACTCCATTGACTGGGACGCTCCTCCCTGCCCAGCACCATTAGGAATCGCTCATGTAATCAAGATTGGAGCATGTGATCATTGTCTGCATAGAATAGGAGGAAGAAGGACCCAATCCTCAGGCTTTGAAGGAGGAGCTTCACTGAGGAAAGAGGCATTCTCAAGGGATGCTGGTCTTTCAGATTTCGATATACCAGATTTGTGTCCACTATGTGAAAATCTATTTGATGACGTAGGTAATATCGTTGAGAGGATCATTGAGACCCTCGAAGAGACTCAATTCAGATCAATGCAACTAGGGATTCATATTCCAAAAGACCTCCTTCAGAGTGAGGATGCGATTAGAACGAAACACGGTGCGCGTGGATCTAAGCCACTGAAAGCCTCATTCGCCATAGCAATACAAGCAGAGATGCTGAGAAAAATTCCTGAAATCGCATTTGTTAAGGAGTATCCCGATGTAATGGTAACAGTGGACGCTTTGACTCTAAGAGTCGATACGGATGTTAGACCAGTGTTCATCTACGGTAGGTATGAGAAGCTCGCCAGAGGAATCCCACAAACTCGTTGGCCCTGTCGGTCCTGCAGGGGCAGAGGTGACGGCTGTGAAAGTTGCGAAGGAACCGGTCTGCAGTATAGAGAATCAGTGCAAGATATTATTGGAGATCCAGTAAAAGCAGATATGGGGGCTTTCGATACGTCCTTTCACGGAATGGGTAGGGAGGATATCGATGTCAGATGCTTGGGATCTGGGAGACCGTTCGTTCTAGAAATAAAGAATCCCAAAATAAGAGAAACAGACCTCGGAGATCTAGAGTCTAAAATAAATTCAAATAATCCTGAGAAGGTGAAAGTAAACTCTCTAAAGTGGTGTCATAAGAAGGATGTCAGTAGGGTCAAAGAGACCCGATCTGAGAAATCATATACTATCAGGTTCAAGATTGAAGACGCTCCCCCCGAAGATCAAATAATTGACTCAATTAACTCTCTCTCAGGAGTAGTTTTGGAGCAAGAGACTCCGAAAAGAGTCTCACACCGGAGAGCTGCAAAAACTCGCAAGAGAAAGATTGTCTCTATATCAGACGTGGTCGTAGATGATCAGGAAATACAATTCTCTTTGAGATGTGAGGCTGGAACATATGTGAAAGAACTGGTCCACTCTGATGAAGGTAGAACGGTCCCCTCTGTAAAGTCTGTAATTGATAGAGAATGCGAGGTCCTCTGGCTGGATGTCGATGAAATACACGCTGATTGACTGATAAATAACAATCCGACGAACTTAATAGCGGGCCTCAGGTCGAGCGCTTCCACGACCTATGGTCGAAGGTGATACAATGGCGACGCGGACCCATGGTACTAGGCAAGGAACTAGATCAATCCTCAAGAAGAAGAAGACTCAGAAAGGAAGACTCTTCATCAACCGGGCGTTACATCCTTACAAGGAAGGTGACAAGGTTTCTATTGTCCTGGATGGAGCAGAACAAAGAGGTATGCCTCATAGGAGGTTCCACGGGCTGACTGGAACAATTGTTAAGCCACAGGGCAACGCTTTCGTAGTCAGTGTCGTTCAGGGTAATATGGCAAAGACGGTTGTAGCTAGGCCAGAGCATTTGAGACCAGCATAGAGGTGATTTGATGGCAGACCGTGAATTTGTAGACTTTGCAACAGTTAGAGATCTTCTAGAGAGCGCAAACGAGCGAAGAGGAGAACTATCTTACGAGCAGATGATGGCTCTCCAACACGCAACGTGGGCGGCCAGTACCAATCGAGGAGGAATAAAGACAGATCCGGAAGTCTTCGTCTCACTCTTCTCAAAACTAATGGAGAATGATAAGTTGGCAGAGAATCCGGATATTTGCGCTAAAATAGCTGAATTAGCTCCAATGGATGTCTCAGGGGTTAGAGTAATAATAGCTAGTAAGAGAGTTGCTATGGATACTTCTGAGATTGAGGAAATAATAGAAATAGTAAGGCAGAACGTCCTTTGATACCGTTTTCCAACGATCTGTTCCGACTAAACCATTGATGAGGGAAGACCTCTTCCAACATTTGAGAAGTATGCCAGCGCAAGACCCATCTGATTCTGGAATCTCCGATGAAGGACCACTTCATCAGGAATCATCAGTATTTATTTTGGATGTTCTTGATAGAATCCCTTCAGGGTACGAAATTCAGGGATTATCCAAACCTTCTATGTATCTCGTTAGAGCAAGAATAGAAGATGAGACAGTCGATTCTCCTGGTAAAGATGTAGATACGTCATCAGGTTCTATTGGGCCTCTATCAGAAATAAGATTCAGGGATTTAACACCAGAGTCATCAAATAATCTAAATGAGGCAATTATCGAATCGATAAATTCAGATCCTGATAGGCACCTGGGGTTCTACAATAGAGCAAACAACCTCTCCTTGAAGTATCATGCATTCCAGCTACTTCCTGGTATAGGTAATTCGAAGGCTATTCAGATGGTCAAAGAGAGAGGGGGTTCAGGATGGTCCTCGTTCGAGCAGATTGACAGCTCCTGTGGAATCGAATCAGTCAGACTCCTGGCTGAAAGGTATCTGGGGGAGATGAACGACCCCTCGGAGTCTCCAAGCCTTCTGGAACTTCTCGTACGCTCCGAGATCTAGTCGGAGGTATTGTTTTGGAAGACTTAGATCCAAGAATGTTGGTGGATTTACTCACAGACAGGATTAATCCTGATAGGAATCTAGGACAACATTTCATCTTAGACGAGAATATCATTTCAGAAGCAGTAAATATGTCAAATCAAATCGGCAAGGAAGTCACAAAGGAGTCACATATCTTAGAGATTGGACCCGGACCCGGATCACTGACCCTCTTTCTACTAAGAAAAGGTGCTAAAATAACCGCCCTCGAAATAGATGAACAAGCAGTATTGCACCTGAATAGGGTATTCGATGTCGAGGACGACAATCTTTCCATAATACATGCCGATGCACTTACTGTAGACTGGCCAGGAGACATAACTCACATAATAGCCAATATCCCATATGGTATTTCCAGCCCTATCCTAGAAAGGATACAGCATCATATTCGTAGAAACCAGCTAAAATCCGTAGTTCTACTAGTTCAGGATGAGTTTTCGGAAAGGATGGCTATGAATAGGGGCCCTAGAAGCATAGGTCCACTAGGCCTATCGCTGTGCTTAGATTTTGTCATCCACCTCGGATCAAAGGTACCTCCCGGTGCTTTCTCTCCTCCCCCTAGGGTGAACTCCAGATTAGTAATGCTACAGCCAAGAGAGGAGGGGCCTCAAGTAACAGATAGAAAAATGTTCAAAATTATCACACACCATTGTTTTGCCAACAGGAGAAGGAAGATGAGAACACTTCTCTCTAGGCCACCAAAGAGGATCAGTAGAATAAGAGGTTGGCATAAGTCAAGATGGGCGAGACTTGTATTACAATTCAATGACACAACTCCCGATGGAATGAGGGCTGACTGGTTAGAAATGAGGCCAGATGATATGCTAATTGAGGAATGGCTATCATTATGTAACTATATTTCCGACTTCGAGTCTGAAAATTGATACTATAATCATCGCCTTGATAGGTTCCCCCCCTCTCGGCGGGGCACGGCCAGTCCCCGGCCCGTTAACAGATGGAGTGGAAAACATGGCAAAGAAAGACACCTATCTTGCTCTATTGAGAAGGGGAATAGACGAGAATACTGCTCAGATTCTATCAGACGGAGGAATAAAAGTCGGTGATCTGAAGAAGATGGACCAGGAGACCCTAATCAATAATTACGGTCTGAAGAAGGATATTGCAACATCTGTGATTGAAGCAGTTAAATCGGGTCCAAGAACATCCAGTAAGCAGAGGTTTCTCGCAGATGTTCTTTCCAAGGATGGAAAGCCAAAAGTCGATAAAATTGAGGAGCAGAGGTTCAAGAGAGAGCAAAAAGATCTTCTTGCGGAGCTCTTGGAGAAGAAAGAACAGCTTAGGATGGCCAGAGTAGAGGCCTTCAGAAATAAGAAACTTGTAATGAACAGACTGGGAAAAACGATTGAGCTCATTGTAAAACTTGAGAATACATTTGATGATGAGTCTAAAGATGAACAGCGATCTAAGATTAGAGATCAGTTAGAGACCCGAGGTCTGGAAGCGGCTAGGGACCACGAAATGCTGGAGCTTGTCGGAACCCCACAAGATATTGTTGACTTCAGAAGGAAGATTGCCCCAATTCTATGTTTGCACGCCTGCCCACACTGTGGTGAAGAAATGGATCCAAGAGGTGGTAACCTAATGGAAGATATGTCAGATTACGTCTTCATCTGCTGGGAATGTGAGAAAGAATTTAGATCGCCCATGGCAGAACATGTGGAAGAACGACTTACAAACGGATCTAGGATTACAATAGATCCCAAGATTAAACCAAGGTTGCCAGTTGTAAAACCCCCTAAGAAGGTAGAAAGCTCATCCGTTGTCGAGCTAATGATGAAGGATTTGGAGACTACTGGGGCGACAGCAGAGGAATTAGAGGCCGCTGTAGAATCCAGTAAGCTCTCTGGAGGATTGATGGACATTGACGATTGGATAGACCAGACTCTCGCTGCCAAGGGGTACATACAGGCTCAGGAAGACCGAGAAGACTTCATCATTGCCACAGGGGCTGGAGCCACGAAGTTCAACAAGTGGATGAAGAAGGCCGGATTACGCTTCAACAAGCAGACCGGAAGGTGGTCCAGAGGCGACTTCTGAGGATTCGCATGACCAAGGATACTCTCACAATTCGTTTCTTCAGGGGAGAATCTGAGATTGGAGAGACTACTCTGGTTCATGGTCAAACTATACTTGAGGCTGCCGAAGGAGCAGGGGTCGATATTCCAAGAAACTGTACATCAGGAACCTGTGGAACCTGTCTCGTAACTCTGATGAGCGGGCAAGTCCCACTACCTGACGATATTCCTCCCGGATTGGATGAATACCTGATCAGCGAGGGCGGAATACTGTCATGCTGTCTTTCTCCCTCTTCATCCTGTGAGATTGATGTAAGACCTCCATTGTAGGTGAAATGAATGGTGGATTTCAGCGATACTAGATTTCTGGCTATCCTAATATTCGACATCATAGCTTTAACTCTAGCAGTGTGGTGGATTTCGAGGAAACTAACTTCAAAGCTAGAAGAAGTGGAAAACCGAAAAAAACGTAAAAAATAATCTTTCTTACTCGTTTATGGCTGCAGTCCACCTGTCAGAGTGTGGTATTCCTACGACCTCTATATGGCATGCTAGAACTCCACTCTGACCACTGATAAGACTTCTGAGAGATATCAAATCATCTATGCAGCACGGACAATGAGGGTGAGTTGGTTGAATCCATAACTGCACTATTCCCGAGTCATCGACATCAACGCCCCTTAGGATGCTCTCATCTGTCAAGTTCTTCCCATGGGGCTCCTTCCTACCTCTCAGTACCCTAGCCAGCCTCCTCTGTGCGACTTCCCTAGCTCTAGTCATTTCACCACTCCGTGTAAAAAGGAAACGAATCTCCCGCGGTAAGACACTCCATCCCATCAGACGTTCTAAACCAAGTATCTTCGTTCCCAATGGAGCCATCATGATGAATCACCTTAGGCTCAACAGCCATTGTTCCTCCTAATGGCAAAGGCCTATCGAAACCTGTTGCCACTACTGGAGTCTCATCAAGCTCCAGGCCAACGGAATGGCCGAGGAAGCTAGATTGATCGGGATGCATCCCCATCAGATTTTCTGAATGTCCCATTTCATCAGCAAGCGACCTTCCTATTTCCCAAGACTTTGAACAATTATCCCCCCTTCCCAGAGAGCCGATTACTGAGTCCCTAATCTCGATCATGTCCTCAAGTCTGGAATGCCAAGCCTCACTCAAAGTACCGGCACTGAACATCCTCGTACAATCAGAGACATAACCCCGGTGGAGATGAACTATGTCAACTAACACCGGCTCTCCTTGCTTCACCTTTCTGAAACCAGCACCAAGTGATGATATGGGGCTAGCCCCAATTCCCCCTATGGCTGAGTCGAAGTAGGAAGGAACCGACCCAGACGGACCAGATGCAATCACAACTCTGTCACAATCCATGGGCCACTTCCTCATCCTTATCCTGCCTCCAAAACCATATTCCCTACTAACACTGTCCGCTACAGATGCAATCTCCAACTCAGTCTTACCGGCCGATCCTGCTTCCTCTACAGCTTCGAACATCTTCCTGTTAATCACACCACTTTCACGATGCATGCTAATTTCCCATTCCGACTTTACCTCCCTCAATCCGTAAAGTAAGGAGGTACAGTTCTCGATTTCACCATTTAGAGAACCAATTTTGGAATTAATGAAAGAAAGCCTCTCGGCTGGTATTTTCCCACTCAACATTGCAGGTTTAGTCGAACAGCCCCTTTCAACCAGAGAATCCTCCAGAGCACCCATTCTTGGTTGCAGCATGGTATCGTGGGGACAATCGCTCCCCCCTGACTCGAACAACGCTCGTCTTAGTGATCTTCTTACCCAATGCGTAGTATCAATTCCAGTACCATCAGCTCCAATCAGGAGAATGCCATTCTGCCTTCCTCCTGTCAACCAGTAAAGCTCTACTGGATCATCGATCAATGCACTTTCTATACCATGACTGGCCAAGGATTTGGAAAGCCTCCTCTGACGTTTGTGTAACTCAGTAACAGGAACTCGCCAATCATCCCCGTCGGGACCTGAGATGAGATCCACGTCCCAGTCCATGTGCCTCTTCGGGGCCTCCTCGTCAAAGGTATTTGGGAAGATGAATGTTTACAGGGACCCCAATGGCCATAGGTGAGAGTACTCTGGGGCCCACTGTGACAGGAGTTCTGTCGCTGGATGACGTTTCCCTCGAAGGGAAGACTGTGCTTCTTAGAGTCGACCTTAATTCGCCTATTAATCCAGAAAATATGGAGTTCATGGATGATAGGAGATTTACTGAATTTCTGCCTACTCTAGATGATTTGTCATCATCAAAAGTTGTTATAATATCACATCAATCTAGACCAGGAAAGCTTGATTTTACATCTACAGAGCCACATTCGAAGTTACTATCAAAGCTGATTGGAAGAAAAGTAGATTTCGTACCCGATGTTTGTGGCGAATTAGCAATAGGGGCAATCAAGTCGATGAGAGATGGAGATATTCTTTTTCTAAATAATGTCAGAATGATGGACGAAGAGAATACGATGAAAAAATCTAGTCAAGAGGTATTAGCTACCTCTCAGATAGTGAGAAAACTCTCAGGGATCGCAGACGCATATGTTACCGATGCATTCGCAACCTCCCACAGAAGCTCTCCTTCCCTTGCTGGATTCACAGATGAGATTCCTTGTATTGCAGGCAGGCTGATGAAGAGAGAGATAAACGCTCTAAGGACAGCTGTATTCGACCCCCCGAGGCCATATGTGGCGATATTAGGGGGAATAAAGTGTGATGACTCACTGAGAGTTGCTAGGAACCTAATCCAAAAAGGCTCAGTCGATAGAATAGCAATGGTTGGTGTGGTGGGTAACTTGATGCTGTGGGCATCAGGATATGATATCGGCGAGAATAATAAGCAGTTCATCAGAAACTCACTCGGCGATGCCTTCGACGAGACATGGAAAGATTCAGAGATGCTTGTCAGAGATCATTCCAATCTACTGTTCTTACCTTCAGATGTGGCAATCGAAGACAATGGAAATAGAAGGAATATAGGAATTGATGAGCTTCCAACAAACCATCCCATCTATGATATAGGGATTGAAACAATGATGAGGATGAGGCCACTAATAATGGAAGCCAGATGCCTACTCTGGAATGGGCCTGCGTCATACTTTGAGAAATCGGATTTCGCATATGGAACAATCGAGATAATGAATATGTTCGTAGAAGCTCAGGGAATTACTATTGTTGGAGGTGGGCATACTAGCGCACTATTCAATCAGAGGGGGAAAGCAGGTCAAGTGAGTCATAACAGTACAGGGGGAGGTGCAGTTCTATCCATGCTTTCCGGAGATAGAATGCCTGTATTCGAATCTCTAGAAAGATCTTCACTAAAGTTCAGACCCCTTCTTGAGTCCCTGGGGATAAGCTCCGAAAAATAAATCTGGAGCCACTGGGGAGATTTGAACTCCCGGCCTTCTGATTACGAATCAGATGCTCTACCAGGCTAAGCTACAGTGGCAACAGCCGTGCCAAATGAAATCTAGAGATAAGAGAATCGCCTCTATGAGAACTCACGAATATCAGCCATAATAGCCAAAATTTGGATTTAATGTTACCAGTCAATGCCGTAGACAACACTAAGGCTAGAACTTCGATGGGTTATCATGGATGAAGAGCCAAAACCAGATGCTTCTGAGAGCGGGACCCTCGAAGGGAACCCAGGAAACTTGAGTACTCAGCCTAACCAGAATGCCTACCAGCAAACCGTTGCCTATGCGCCTGTCAAATCACAGGTTCCAAAGATTTTTGGAATTTTTATGATGATTTATGGAGTTATTGTTGGCTTGTTTGGAATCATAGGGATCTTTCAAACCGGGGGTATAATCAGTGATTACGAAAACGCTGGAATAGCAATATCAGGACTCCAGACTGCTTGGTTCTACATCTCTGCAATCAGTGGACTCATTGTTTCAGGAGCCGTGGCATACGGAGGGTATGAGACTTACAACTACAAGAAAAGAGGAGTCATGATAGGACTAGGAGCAGTTGCTTTTGGATTCGTCTTATCTCTCGGAGACACAGCCATCACAGGAGATATCGCTCAACAGCTTCTAGACTCAACAGGCGAAGCCGAGGTAGAAGGATTAGGGGCACTTATTGCAGGGGTCGGGGTCGTTGTGTCCCTAGTGTGCTCAGCAATATGTGGTCTTCTAGTAGCTATCCCACTACTTGCAGCTGGAAACGATCTAGAGTGATCCAGTTCCAAATTGGGATAACTGACTTAGCCCCTAAGAAAAGAACGAGTGTGAACAATTGTGTTTTTTTTTACCAAGTACTTTGAATCATACAGAGAGGTCATGAAGAGTATTGATAGTTTGGATACCTCACCCATTCTGAAAGGAATAGGTAAACTCCTGACAACTCTGAAAATGTTGATCGAAATGGGAGTTACGTTAGTACTTTTCATTATTTTACTTGGTAAGATAACGAGCCTCCTTTAGGGCCCTAGGTCAATTTGCAGGCTCATTTGAGACTACTCAAATCCATCAAAGACCCGATCCTCGCTTCAACATCACTCAGAATCCTCTTCAGTGACTCTTCGCTTCTCCCTTCAGCTCTCATTACAAGAATCGGCTCAGTATTACTCGGTCTACAGAGGTACCAACCATGGCCATACCTTACTCTGATTCCATCTACGTCTGAGTATTCCATATCTGAGAATGAGTCCATTACCGACCTCATGACATCTTCCCTCTCCCCAACTAATGGTATCTTTATTTCATCTGTAGATGGATAATTAGGTAATTCTGAAAATCTCTCAGAGAATGGCATTCCTCCATACTCTGGAGAAACTCCCCTCCCTACTATCTCAAGAAGCCTCGAAGCATTGTAAATAGAGTCATCAAATCCTGGCCATTTGTCATTAAGGAAGAAGTGTCCAGACATCTCCCCCGCCAAGGGAGAATCAGGGTTCTCTCTCAGAAGCTTCTTCATGAAAGAGTGTCCAGTTCTTACCATCACAGGAATCCCTCCCTTGGACTCTATGTATTCTTCAAGTGCCATACTGCACTTAACGTCATAGAATACCTTCCTAGAATCATCTCCCATACTCTCTTTGTCTACGAGTAAGTCTTGTACGAATAGTGCCATTAGCCTGTCTGGATGAATAAACTCTCCATTCTCATCAACGACTCCAATCCTATCGCCATCCCCATCCATACCAATGCCGAACTCGCATCCCTCATCTAATACGGCCGAAGAGAGATCAATCATATTCTCCTTTCTCGTTGGATCGGGAGGGTGATTAGGGAATTTATTGTCCCAAGTACAGTGAACAGGGACCACATCAACACCGATGCTTTCCAGTACAGTGATCGCTAGAGGGCCAGGAACGGCGTTGCCACAGTCTATCGCAACACGTATCTTTCTGCCTGGTTTTCCGACATTTTCAATCACTCTTTCGATATACTGTCCCTGGAAGTCTCGTGCATCGATTAATTTTCCCGTTCCTTCGATGAAATCTCCTCTTTCCATGGTTTCACGAAGCTCCTGAAGCTCCTCTCCAGCCATCGGAAGCGTTCCCTTGCATATCTTGAATCCATTGTACTCTGGAGGATTATGACTCGCAGTGATCATCACAGACACATCGACATCCAAGTCCTTCGACGCACGGTATAGTACTCCTGTAGTGGTTATTCCCAGGTCCATCACGTCACATCCTGAACCAATTACCCCTTCGATGAAAGAGTCATGTAAGGCAGGACCAGACTCTCTGATGTCCCTAGCCACAGCAATGCATCCCGCATTCAAGTGGGCAACTATCGATTTACCCAGTCTGCCGGCGAATTGAGGAGTAAGCTCCTCTCCAGCTATGCCTCGGATGTCGTACGCCTTGAACACACTCACACGCTCTGCTGGATGACGATGCACGTAAGCATTGCCAATCTCAGTTGGCTTGGAACTTCAGTCGTGGCTCCTCTCTAACGGGCAGGTGTATCAAAGATGAGAAAACTCCTACGGCAATTCCAATCCACCAAACAGTTGTATAGCTCCCATACATGTCGTAGAGGACTCCTCCAAGGTAGACTCCTACGAAGCTCCCTAGTTGATGCGAGAAGAACACTATCCCGTATAGTGTAGCCATATATCTGACTCCATAGATATGAGCTACCAGGCCACTCGTAAGAGGAACCGTTGCCAACCACAAGAAACCCATAGAGAATGAGAATATTAGTACAGAGTCGGCAGTAATTGGAGTCAATATGAACCATGCAGCTGCAATCGATCTACCTGCATATATCCCAGATAAAAGCCATTTTTTCCCGAATCTCTTTCCTGCCCATCCAGCTAATAACGTCCCAATGATATTAGCTGCGCCAATAACTGAAATCGCAAAACCCCCCAGGGCCGCCGTTGTTTCTATACCGAGGTCCCCACACCACCCCAATGGGTCTATAGGGGCACTCATTTCTGTTATTAGTGCCGGAAAATGAGCCGTGATGAAGGCCAATTGATAACCGCAAGAGAAGAACCCAACGAAAATCATCATGTAAGACGGGTCTCTCATTGCTAGTCTAAGAATCTCTCCAAGACTCTCCTCGATTTCTTCCTTGGAAGCCTTCTCAGGGGCTCTCATGAATGGAAGTAGTAGCAGGACCAAGAGAATAGATACGGCGAATATCAGAAACACCGACTGCCATTCCATGGACTCCAGTAGGAACACTGCGACCACAGGGCCCACTATCTGACCAGCTGAACCAGAAGCTGTAGCAATCGCCAAGCTCATGGCTCTGTGCTCGGGCGCACTAGCTCGGCCAACAACAGCGAGTATTACTCCAAATCCAGTCCCTGCCACTCCGAAGCCAACCAAGATCTCATAGAACTGAATAGCGAATGCAGTACTTGCACCTGCTGTGAGGACGAGTCCCAGGGAATATAGAACCGCACCCAGTACAATCGCCTTCCGGTCGCCTAGCTTTTCAGAGAAGGCTCCGAAGAAAGGAGAGCCAAAGCCCCATGCTAAGTTCTGTATGGCGATTGCGAGACTGAACTCCGATCTAGGCCATCCGAATTCCTCTTCGATGGGAATCTGAAATACGCCGAAGGATGCTCTTATCGCGAATCCTACGAGGACTATCACGCAACCTACCAGTAGTACTGGAGTGAATAGGGACGGTCCCTTGATTCTGACATCTTCAGTCACTATATCCACTTCCGCGGAAAGCCTCACAGACTATCTCGACCAGCGCTCCAAGAGGGAGATCACTAACTGCATAGGCTGCTCTGGAAGGAGCGATGGAGTCACCAAGCCACTCTCCATAAACCTCGTTAATCTTAGAGTAAAATGCAATATCAGACATCAGAACAGTCACCTTTACTAGATCTCTCTTGGAACTGTTTGCCGCTTCCAGTAAATCGTCTATTTTAGCCAATGTTCCTCTAGTTTGAGACTCTATGTCACTCTCAGTAATATCTATCTGGCCAGATAGCCAGATGTGGTCTCTGACACTAATTCCCGGACTGTAAGGTGCGTAGCTCTTCCCACCGGTATCGATCCTCAGCTTCCTATCCATGGTGAGGGGATTAGTAAGGGGCTGATAGAATTATTCTCTGAGCTTGTCAATAATTAAGATATGATCCCCAGCAATCTCATTCTCGGTAACTGCGTCTAGTGGGACCCAATAGGCCTCTGATGCATCATCACCTGCCGTGGGTATTGACTCCGGGTCTACATCCACCAAGTAGAATAGAGCTATGACATGCTTTCTGGGATCCCTGGTTGGCTCTCCATGGACTGCTATAGAAATTGGATTACTACCCTCAACTCCTGCCTCCTCCTTCAGCTCTCTGATAACAGCGTCCTCTGGGTCCTCACCATAGTCCACAAATCCTCCGGGGAATGCCAGCATTCCTTTGCAAGGCTCATGCCCCCTCCTGATTAGAAGGACTTCCTTTGATCCACCAGACCCTCTAGTTACCACAGCGTCCACAACAACAGAAGGACTACGATAGCTGTCCCGCCCACAGTGGTGACAGGAATCACTCACCATATCTCCTCCTTCTATATTGGTACGACTCAATTGCCTCGTATAGGTCAGACTTAGAGAAAGACGGCCAGAAAACATCTGTGAAGTGAAGCTCTGAATAGGCAATCTGCCAAAGTAAGAAGTTGGAAATCCTCTCTTCCCCACTAGTCCTAATTACCAAGTCAGGATCTGGTAATTCTGCGGCATACATCCTCTTTGTTATCTCTGATGAATTTATAGAATTGATATCTAGAGTCCCGGAGGCGTGATCCTCAGCAACCGACTTCACCGCATCGACAATCTCCTCCCTCCCCCCATATGCAAGGCAGACTGTGAATATGAAATCAGAGTACTGAGAGGTTAAATTCTCTGCATTTTCAATAGAGTCCCTTACCCTAGTAGGGAGCATATCCAATCTCCCAACGACCTGTACCTTCACCCCCCTATCATGAATTCTTGGATCTACGGAAATCTCATCAAGACCGGAAACATATAGGTCATACAGAATTTCCAGCTCTTCATTGTCTCTTTCGGAGATATTCTCTGTTGATAGGGCATACACTGTGAAGTAAGGAACTCCCAGATCAAGAACCCAATCCATTACCTCCTTCAGCTTCTCCTTCCCCTCAGCATGACCCACTGCCGTTTTCGAGCTCTTGTTCCAGGCGAACCTCCGGTTTCCATCCATAATAATCGAAATATGTTTCGGAATCTCCCCTGAAACCAGTCTTTCTCTGAGTCTATTGGCCCTAACCCTATCGGATCTAGAGATTAGACTCCATGCCAACTTGGAATTGGCAACGCTCTTCGCTGGAATAGATATCAATCTAAATTTGAGTAGCCACTTTGCTAGCGCGTCCAAGCTCTTCCCGAGCCGTCTCCGCTGGTTGACCATGCATCAACCAAAAGCTCCTAGTGATAAAGTAAGTAGCTCATTCAGGTCTTACTCGAATACGATATCAACAGAGTTTCCAACCCTGTCCAGTACTCCCGAATCCGGATTAACCACGATAACTTGAGCCGCCTTTTCCCAAACAGCGACGTCATGATGACTGTTCCCAGCGTATCCAAACCCGCCCTCACCATATCTGGCCACCAGTGCCTCGGCCTTCTTCCTATCTCTGAGATTGTAATCATTATCAGATGCCATCACATCTGAAAACATCCCCACATGAGCAGCTACTTGCTCAGCCACAATTCTGTCTGAAGCAGTAGCCAAGATAATCACCCTACCTCTGGAATGCTCACCAGTCAGCCATTCCAGGAAACCCTCATGATAATCCAACTCTGATGGATCAAAAACTAGAATCCTCCCCAGGTCTCTCTTCCATCCTGCTCTTTTCCCAGTCATCTCCTTGAATATGACAGATGGGATTAGCCATGGTTTCCTAAATAGAACTCTCCTCATGCTGATTCTAGACATGTCTGAGAGTATTAGGGTACCATCCATATCGACGGCTAAAGGTAAGTCAGAGACCTCTGTTCCCATGCCCCCCGCTCGGCACACCCCGAATCAAGCCTTCGCTACCGATTCTATGAATACAGAAACCCTCTCCTCATACCGATAAGGATGTCTGGCGAGCTACCAGTGTGGAGGCCTCAGGCCCTGAGGCAGGTAACACCAAACTTCGAAGCGCCTCCCGGATTTCACCCGATCAAAGTAGTAGGAATGCAAGGCCTCACCGGAATAAAGGCAGAACTAATCGAGCCAATTTCCATGAAATCTCAGGAGGATTGGAGAGAGATTGTCAATGAACTCGACGCATGGGGGGAGGTCCCTCAGCCAGAATCAGTGACAAGACTGACAACAGAGAAATCTGAAAGAGGCATAGTCGCACTAATTGAGGCCGAGGATGATTGGATAGCGGAGTTTCTCCCATGGGGATCAGACGGCTTGCTGAAGGTAAGATCGAAAAACGCCCCAGGTGGTTCCGATGTTCCATTGGGAGGCTACTCTTGGAACGGTAGAGATGTAATCATCCTGAGAAGATCGATTTCCAAAGATGAAAACTCTGGGGAGGCACTAGTCAAGGCACTTCAAGAAGATGATCTAGAGTCCTGTCAGAGGATACTAGGGGACATGGGAAAGTGCTTAGGTACATTTCACTCCTCGATGAGGAAGTTGAGGGAATTGCCACCCGACCAAAAGAGATGGAACTCCAGGAACGAGAAGATTGAGGGGTTACTCCGAGCCCAGTTCATCTGGAGAGCACCGTACACTAAAGAGCAACCTTGCACGGTTTCCCTACTTGATGTAAGGATGTCAGATTTTTCTGGAAATACACTGAGAATAGGGCCTCCCAGATTATCAGACGCACTAATCCCACATGAGTCCGAAAAGCCCGCCATGAGGGATTTAGCATCTCTAGTGCACGATCTCTCCAGAATACATCATAGAGTATCAACCAACCTCCAGCTAAAGGAACTTAGAATGACCTTGATTGGAGGATGGAGAGAAACCGCACCGGAGGAGTGGGCTTCAGACAACGCCTTCTACTCTCACAGAGGAGGGATGGCAATTTGGGAGTACGAGCAGTGCTTGATGGATGTTCTTGAAGCATCCTCGAATCAATCCGGCGCTCCTCAGCCAGCCATAGATACTCTGCAATACGTCAAGATGTATCAGAAGAAGATGTTCAACAACAGGACTTTTGCAGCACTATCCTTCATGGCCTTCTTCTTTGGAGTCAGTACTCTGATCAATCAGTTTCCACCCTCTCTGACAGAAATGATACCACCCCTAGCTTTCTTCGCAGCAGGATACTTCTGCCTCAAGACGTACAGGGGCATGTCCCCCCCTCCAGAGAGCCCTTTCTCCGAGGTATAGTAAGGAAATGAACACCGAATTAGGGGCAAAACTTGAAATCACTTTTTATATTAAATATGGGTCCCAGACACATGGGATTCAACAAGCCCTATTCAAATGCAACAAGAACGAAAGTAGCGCTCAGTGCATTGTTGGCTATGCTAGTGGTAGGAACACAGACCGTTAGCGCAGCAACCACTGCACTCGCTAATGATGACTGGGTCGGGATAAGCTTCTGGATCGCAACGGCGATGATGCTAGCTTTCACAGTCTTCTTCCTCATCGAGAGGCAGAACGTCCCTGACAAGTGGAAGACATCCATGACAGTGGCCGCACTGGTCACCGGTGTGGCATGGTACCACTACACATACATGAGAGAAGTATGGGCAATGGGAGACGGATCTCCTCTAGTCTACAGGTACATCGACTGGCTAATCACAGTACCACTGCAAGTCGTTGAGTTCTACCTAATCCTCGCCGCTATCGGTGTGGGAACTTTCGCCATGTTCAGAAACCTCATGGGAGCATCCATCGTCATGCTAGTGGCTGGATTCTTCGGTGAGTCCGGAGCTATGGACAGTACAATCGATCTATCCGCTGAGATCTGGTGGGTCATCGGAATGGCTGGATGGGGATACATCCTATACGAGCTATGGTCCGGAGATGTCAAAGAGGCTTCAGAGACTGGTAGCCCAAGCGTTCAGTACGCATTCAACTCAATGAGGATGATTGTAACTGTAGGATGGGCAATCTACCCACTAGGATACCTAATGGGAGCTGGAACCATCGATGGCATGGGAACAGACGACATGAACATACTGTACAACATCGCTGACTTGGTCAACAAGGGCGCGTTCGGTATGATGATCTGGTACGCTGCTAAGATGGAATAATCGGTAAAACGATAATTGTAGAAACCAATGTAAAAACGTAATCCGGACGGTCGGTAAAACCGGCCGTCCGGACACACACAAATCTAAATCTCAGCACCTTCTCTTATACTTATGAGAGGGTGGCCATTTTACGCTGATAATTCAGTTGTCATAGACGCTCCAAAGTCAGAGGTCTGGAAATTGATAAGTACACCAGGCAATCTAAACGATTCTCATCCTTTCTGTAAAGAGAACACAGTTCAGAACTGGCCCGGTGAGGAATCAGTAGATACCTTGGAGTATCTCAATGGATTTGTGTTAGTCAGAAAGTTCCAGACTTGGATCGAGGGTGAGGGGTATTCTCTAATGATTGGCAGAGATGGTGGAAGACAGTCATACGTTGAATGGTCAATTTCAGAGATTAGTGAAAATAAATCCATGCTCAAAATAAGAGTCCATCCACACATTCTTTCTGATTGGAATAGAGTAACCGCATCCCTGGCTTATTTACTCTACATCAGGCCCAAGTTGAGGAAGTATCTATTCTCAGTTACTAGGGGGTTCAAATGGCAGATCAAGAATAAGAAGAAGATTCCGAGAAATCATTTCGGAAAGCACCCATGGTTCTCATAGATCTTCCCTAGTTATTTGGCCATCTTCGAATTTGTAGAACAGTGGCTTCCCAGTGGGAATCTCAACTGAGACAATATCTTCAGGACTTATCGACTCGATATGCATGACAATAGATCTCAGAGAGTTACCGTGGGCCGAAATGAGAACATTCTTGCCGGCTTCCAGATCTCCCATTATAGTCTTCGCGAAGTAGGGGACTGTTCTCGCGGCATTCATCTTCAGACTCTCGCCACCAGGAGGGGGGATATCGAAAGACCTCCTCCAGATATGTACCTGCTCTGCACCGTGAATCTCAGCCGTTTCTGCCTTGTTCAGTCCTTGCAGGTCCCCATAGTGCCTTTCATTCAGTAGCTCATCCTTGATTACCGGGATATTCCCCGAGAAAGAACTCCTGCTAATGATAATCTCAGCTGTCCTCTGCGCCCTCTTGAGTCCACTGGTGTGGACTACATCGAACGGTATCTCTGAAAGAAGATCACCCGCTTCCTTTGCTTCCTCTACCCCTCTATCAGAAAGATCGACATCCGTCCATCCGGTGAATCTATTCTCAGCATTCCATACTGACTGGCCATGCCTGATAAGAACGAGTATCCCCATTCGATTACCTCAGACGGTGTGACTTTCCCTGAATCTAGGCTCGTGGAACTTCAATCC
>DAPJ01000036.1 GCA_002502095.1 Euryarchaeota archaeon UBA62 | reverse complement strand
CATTACAAAAAAGGGAAGAAAGCTGATCGAGAAACAAAACCTATCTTCTAAGCCATCTAATAATGGGATAATAGGACCAGCTCCAGTTCCTTCGGAAGTACATGGACGATCATCGGAGATTGAACGATTGTCTGAGGTAATATCAAACGGAGACTCGGTAATATTGAGTGGATTGCCAGGAATAGGAAAATCAACACTCGCTAGGGCCGTAGCCTCTCACCTAGAGGGCCTCAGATGGAAAATAAGATGGGCTAATTGCTCTGTTAATACTGATATCAAGGCCATAGGAAACATGTGGCTGCCGGGAAGATCTCTGGTATCTCCAGAGGCCATCGTTGAGTCTACTTTGTCCAAGAAAACTCTTCTCGTGCTTGATGAGGTCCAAGAATTACATCCTAGGCACGCCGGCTCGATTAGCAATCTTATTTCTCAGGCCTCCTCATCAATGTGTTCTGTATTGCTAGTGGTTAGGGCGCCAAATCCATTAGATCTAGATGGAGACTTTGTAGAGCACCGCCTTCAGGGCCTCGATGTAGAATCCGCTAGGCTTCTCTTACCTGAGGATATCGATGATGAAACAGCTGCCGGAGTATCAAATTCTCTAGGAGGGCACCCTCTAGCAATTAGACTCTGGTCTCCAGATGAAGGAGTTCCTGAGATGTCCGAAGCGGTTCTCAAGTATGTTGAGAGGACTGTGATAAAAAGACTAACTGATGAAGGAAAGAAAACTCTCGATGAACTATCTCTGGCTCCACAACCGATGAGTGTTGAAGAGATGGCTTCTGATATCGGAATCCCTGAGTTAGATGACTCAGCGATGCTGAAATGGTGTGATGGACTTACGGAGCTTCATCATCTGGTCAGGAATGTTAGACGGGCTTCTTGGGATGTGCAGACAACCTCGGAAATGCATAGGAAGGCCGCCAAGAAATGGGAATCACTGGAGGGAGATAGAGCTAGGAAAATCGAAGCTCATCATAGATCAATGTCGGGAGATGAGGAAGATATACGATGGATTGAATCCAACATTCATCAAATCTCACTATCCGATAGTGCCGTAGCCGCTGTAGTATTAGAGAACGCACTGGAATTAGAAGAAAGCCAGACACTGAGAAAGGAGGCCGCATCTATCGCACTTGACAGGGGAGAGAGGAATGAAGCAAATGTCCACATCGATAAAATTGAAGAAACTCTATCGAGGAAGATATTACAGTCCCGATTAGCAAGGCTGAACGGCAATCAATCCTTATCAAATAGATTGGAAGAAGAAGCAATAAGACTGTCAGAACCAAGTCAACGCGCTAAAATGGAGGTATCTTCTATCATCAGGAGATTTGATGACAGACTCCCAGGGGGGCTGGATAAATCTGAGTCAGATAAAATTCTACAGATTATCTCGCAAGTCAGATTAGGAGATATTCCCAATGATGAGAGGGAATCAGCAATCTTATCTCTTGAGCTGGTCAAATATGGTATCGCCCTAAGTAACTCAAATCTACAAGAAGCATCAAAATCAAGAGCCGAAATCGAGTCTAGACTTTCTCGAGATGATATCTTCCTAGAAATACTAGATCTTAGGGCAAGGCTGTCCGCCAGAGTGAATGGCTCCATTTCAGAAAGCTCAATCTCGTGGTCGAAAGATTTGATCTCAAATCTAGAGGATCCAGTTACTAGGATTATGGCAATACACTCTACCCTCGAAGCCATGGAAAGGGAATTTCCAGACTGGCTAATTGAGGCCCACAGAGAATGTTGCGGGTACCAGCTCAGAGAGGATATCCCTTCCTTCAGGAGAATGTCCGCACAAAGATGGTATTGGAGGGGAGTACTGGAATCAGCAAATCGAATGTCGCACTGGAATGAGGCAATAAGTAGATTCAGAGCCGCTGAGTGCACTAAAGCCGCCAATCAATTAGTCACTAAATTGGCTAGAGGAAGCTAGCCATCTTCAACTAGGCCATCCTCAGTAACGATGGTTCCAACAACTTCCTCGATTTCATCATCATAGTACTCTTCAGTTTCAAGGAAACCCATATCACGCAACTGAATCCCTGCAAATATTAGTGTGATCAGGAGAATAATAACGATTAGGGATAGCCCTCCGATTAGGATGGCACTCATAGAACCCGCCTCGTCAGAGCTCTCAATCTTCTCCTCACCGGAAATATGGATTGCAGTAGCTAGGTTTGTAGATGAAGAGGCTCCAGATATCGCTCTCACTAGAATAACCTGAGTCCCCTCGATAGTATTGTTCGGTAGGTATTGAAGTCTATCGACAAGAAGACTGTGTGAGACCTCAAAATCACTGTCCCCAGAATTAAATTCTGGTAAATCCATCCAATTGTCTCTCATGTCCCAAGTCCTCCATTGAACCCTCTGGATGCCACCTTCTAAATTGTAAGAGATAGATTCTCCAGGACCGATCCAAACTCTATTATCGAGGCCGTAATCACTGGCCAGTGTAACATTCAGAGTGAGACTAAGGTCATAGTCATAATTGGCTGCTTCATCAACTGCAGGTTGAGCATTGACGTGCCCGTGCCCGTATACATTGTTCTGGCGATTTTTAGGAATCGCGTCTTCGGCGCAGGGCTCGTTTGCCAACATGTAATGGCACTCCCGATACGTGGAAGTCTCCTGCATAATATTTCGAATATCAAATGGACTTAGATCGGGATTAGCCTGATACATCAGAACAGCCACTCCCGCCGCTCCAGGGGTTGCCATGCTTGTTCCTGACAGTGCTACATAACCATCTCCGGTATTTGCATCGGGGGCATTAACACTGCTTCCAACGAATGCTATGTTTGGTTTGACTCTGCCCTCCTCAGTTGGTCCCTGACTCGAGTAAATCGCAATCGAGGTATCCTTATCCAGAGATCCTACGGTGATGACGTCCTCTGCACTCCCAGGGGTTCCTATTGTTGCAGTGCCCCCACTATTTCCTGCTGCGATGAACAGAGTCACACCAGCCCTCATCATTTCATTAGCCATTCTGTTGACAGATTCCTCCTCCGATGAGGTCCACTCGATTGCTCCAGTCAGGGCGCCTAGACTCATACTGGCCGCTCTGATATTGAATTCGTGCCTCTTATCGACTGTCCATTGCATTCCAGCCATGACTGCCGCGAAAGATCCGCTGCCACCTCCGTCAAGTACCTTGACCCCCACTAGATTTGCACGTGGCGCCACACCAATGTGCTGATAGTTGGGAGCGCCAGTCCCGGCTGTGATGCCTGCACAGTGAGTGCCATGGCCATTGTCATCATAGGGAAATATCTCTGTTCCATTTGTTGCCCCCGGATTGTTAATCGCATCATAGAATGCGACTATTTTAGGATCATCTGTCATGTTGTCATCGTC
>DAPJ01000025.1 GCA_002502095.1 Euryarchaeota archaeon UBA62 | reverse complement strand
GCCATACAGGGAGTTCCAACAGGGGCGCCTATATCGATCCCTACGTGCAGGAATCTACCATCTGAGAAAAGATCCGTAGAATACATGCCAGGACGCAATTCATCATACCTGCCAATATCAAACTCATATTCAGAAGGAGAGTATTGTCCATTGGTGAAGTCCCTGACCTCGTACTCATCTGGAAGATAAACCACTGGATGATAGTTGCCTGTCTCCCATCTGACCATGACTACTCTAATGAGCTATATCACTTGATATATTCGCATAAGTTTACAGGCCCTGATAATACAAAGGGGATATGATCGAGCTAGAATTAGAAACAATCATTGTTTCAATTGCCATGGGCATAATAATCGTATATTTGGTGTGGCAGATAATCAAAATGAAATTAACTCATGAAACCAAAATTAAGAACGCGAGAGAAGATACCGCCAATCGTCAACGGGCAATAGTAAAAGGAGACATAAGTGAGACTCTAGCCCCCTGGTCTATTAGCTGTGTAAATAGTGTTAAGGAACTAAGATTTCTCGGCTCCCCTATTGATTTTATTGGGTTCAAGGGATTGGATGGAGATGGAGAAATAGATATCAAATTCATCGAAGTAAAATCAGGAAAGTCACGCCTCAACATGAATCAGCGAAGAATCAGGGATGCCATTCAGTCAAAGCGAATCGAATGGGTCGAGGTGAGAGTGGCCAAAATTGAAATTGATAAAAACTAACAAATCATGTACTGTTCAGTCTGCCTTATTCAAATCGTCAAATTTAGCTTTCATTGTGGGGTTTCCTCGAGTCAATTTCTTGATTGAGAGGTCCTGGGTTTTGTCGTTAGCCAACCTTAATTGTCGGCTACTTGTAGTTAGATTACTCTTGATTTTCTCCAATTTCTTAATTGTAGCATCAATATCTTTGATAGCAGTTTCGAAATTATTTCTTGCAGAAAGGACATTCTTTCCGAATCCTTCTTGGAAGTCTAGAAGCTTGTCTTCAAAGTTTTCATAATCTATGTTTTGACTTCTTATAACCGCAAGCTCATTCCTCATTTCAAGAGATTTCCGAGCCTCATTACGAATTAATGATAGGATTAGCATAAAATCCTGGGGTCTAACTACGTACATCTTTTGGTACTTGTGAGACATGTCAACGGGACCTCCGTTGAACAATTCGTTCTCTGGCTCGAGCATCGAGACAAGAACGGCATATTCGCACTTTTTCTTCTTTCTGTCCTTGTCCAACTTTGCCAGATGAGATTCGTTGGTCTGGCCCTTTGTGCCTTCCATTTTATCCTTCATTTCAAACATGATTGAGATATATTCAATTCCATTGGTGTCTGAATCTCTAAAGACGTAATCTCCCTTTGATCCCTTGACATCCCCTTCATCTTTGACACTCTCATTGTCCTTTTCGAAGTATGCGTTAGGGAATGCAGTGGCCCTCACTAAATTGAATTGGTTTTCACACCACTGCTCTAATTTCTCTCCAATGTCTTTTACTGACATCTTCATTTTCATATCCTTCACTCGATCTATTTCTTCATCCTTCAGACGAATAATTTCGTCCTTTGCATTCAATTTAATAAGATTGGTTTGCTCTAATTGTTTAACCTCTAATTCTCTTTCAGTGCCTACATTATCCAACTTATTCTTGAGATCGATAATATTCTTTTCCAGTGGTCCGGTGGCTTTGGTTACGGCTAATTCTGTATTATCTTCTGCCGCTTTCCTCTCATTTTTTAATCTCTCAATTTGTTTATCCTTGCCAAACATTTCTTCCTTCGCCTCAGACAAAGCCTCGCTCTTGGCAATCTCAATTTCTCTTTCATGATTACTGACCAGATTTTTCAGTTTTGAAATTTCTTCCTCTCTTTCTGAGAGTACCTGTTTCTTGGCCAGCTCCACCTGCAAAAGATGCTTGTCTGAGGCATCTTTCAACCTTTCATTTAATTCTGCTTCAAATTCAGCACTCTTGATCTGACCCACAATATCTGCGTATCCCGCCGCTTCCATCTCAAATGCCTGACTACAATGCGGACATACCACCTGCTTACTCATAACAATTTCATTTTAATTACCCATATATTAACCCTTCAAATCAAAAACATTTGTTCATAGACTAAGCGCGTCTCGGTTTTTCATATGGATACACTAGGGAGAGTGAGATGTGCTATCCTCGGGTCCAGGGGCCTAGTCGCCCAAAGACTCCTCCAGATACTCACAAATCACCACTGGCTAGTTCCAACACATGTAGTAGGATCTAAGGAATCTGCGGGCATTAGAACTAATGACATTCCTTGGGTCTTTAATGAGTCCAAGCCTGATTTACCAGAAATCATTGTTAGAGAAATGGGAAGTGGTGATGAGTTGGCTTCGGAACTGATTTCACAAGGAGTCAGAATTGTATTCTCGGCACTCCCAGACTACCCCGCATCCGTGATTGAGGAAGATCTAGCAAGATCGGGGTTAGTAGTTATCAGTCATTCTACGATACATAGGCATTCAAATAAGGTTCCATTGGTTATCCCAGAAGTCAACCCCCATCATCTTGACTTACTAGGGGTACAAACAGAATTCGGACAAGGTGCACTAGTATCTTGCTCAAATTGTATGGTAGTCCCACTTGCGATATCTTTAGCACCAATTCTCAAGAAATTTCCAGTAAAGAGTATTCGAATTGATACCGAACAGTCAATTTCTGGAGCTGGTAGGGGAGCTCTGGAAAGATTCCGTGAAGGGGTCATCCCGGGACCAGAAATTATCGGCGAGCCCGAGAGTGTTGTATCCGAACTACGGAGAATACTCGAAATTCATGAAGGTTCAGAATCACACAACATCGATATTGAGATTACTGCCGAATGTGAAAGAGTACACAGGGAGTTCGGGCATTCTGCGAGAGTCGAAGTGGAACTAAGTAAAAATTTCAGTGCTCACGAATTAATCGAAGCGTGGTCCCATTTCCAATCAACAGCAGGGAGTCTAGATTTACCTTCCATTAATCAAAAATCACTAATTTTTGTCTCTGACATAAATCAGACAATTTCATCTATTAATTACAGTGATATGGAGTCATCAGAGGAAATTATGCAGAGATTAATGAATGTATATGTAGGAGAAGTCAATTTATCTGAAGGCAAATTGTGCTTCAAGGTAGCCTCGGACAATACCGTGAGGGGGGCCGCTGGAAATAGCATTCTTCTTGCTGAAACGATGCTCGCACAGGGCATTATTCACGACTCAGAGAATCCTCTAAGGTCTAGTCAAAATATCCGGTAGGCATAACTGAACTATCGACCTCCCATCGTCCAATGAGGCTACGAAAACTGGGGATAGCCTTGTCAAAGCTGGATGTTAAGGAAAATCTGGTGGCATCCTTGGAGCAATATGTCACGCCAGGCGATCTAGCATCCAGATGGCTATTCGATATACAGGCCTTCGGAGATTTATCTTCCGGGTGCAGAGTCGCCGATTTGGGAGCAGGGAACGGAATACTAGGAATTGGTGCCGTGATGATGGGAGCCGGTTTCGTAAAATTAGTGGAGGCGGATCAAAAATTATGCGAACTAGCCAATGCTAATGCAGAAAGTGTGCTATTGAACGGCAAATATGAAATCTGTAATCGGATAATAGGGAAGGACAGTTTTCATCTAGAAGGATACGACTTGATTATTTCAAACCCTCCTTGGGGCAGGCAGAAAGAGAGGGCTGATTCCGATTTTATTGAATGTATCTTAGCCTCAAGAACCACCACGCACATGATGCACAGCGCTAACGCCAAACACCTACAAAAAAGATTCGAAGATATGAACTGGAGCGTTGAGATGTATGGCGAAGCAGATTTCCCCCTACCTGCCTCATATTCTCACCATAAGATGTCTAGAGGGGCAACAAGAGCAGGATTCTGGAGGTTAGTCCCTCCCTAGTTCCTCCGTACCGTTGATAGGGGAATGGCCGGTCGCCCGGACAATGTCTGCCGTAGTTGGTGACCAGGTTACGCCCGGTTCCACTGTAACCATTCCTCCTGGATCTTCGGCAGGAGAGGGCATTTTCGAGAGAAATGGAAGGTGTGTAGCTACTCTCCCGGGGATTCTTGTAGAGAAGGATGGAAATATCTCCATAGAGTCATCCAGACTGCCGATTAATTCCCCCAAGGTCGATGATGTGGTGATTGGCCAGGTCACCAGACTGAATGAGAATGTCGCCGAGATTAGAATTCTGCATATAGAGAGTAAGCAGGGAGGTCACAGGGACCTTCCCGCGCTCGAGTTATTCGCCGACATTCACGTCTCCGAGGTCGTGGATAGATTCATTCCATCGCCCGGTGATGCAATGAGAATGCGAGATATCGTGAGAGCTAGGATAGTCAAGGATGATCCGATCCTCAAAGCTTCGACAAAGGGAAATGCATCACTCGGAGTGCTATCCGCATCTTGTCCGACATGTGGAGTGATTCTGGATGTATCCGACAAGAAGATTGATTTCAATGTGGACTGTTCTAGATGCGACTACACGGCCTATCGAGTACTATCCGACGGTTTTGGCCACGGCCATGAGACTGGGTTCGGTCTGCACAAACTCAACAGATCTGGAGAAAGATGGTCCCCGGAGGCTGAAGCGAAACTAGGTCATGACGGAGCGAGGCCCTACCTATCACCAATGGCGGATTTCCGAAGGGGTGCAAATCACGAGATTCCAGCCAGGGTTGCTTCAATGAGATCCTCCACTCGTGGCGGGGGAAGAGGAGGTCAGAGTAGGCCAAGGAGGGAGATGCATGATACAGTCTGTACGATGTGTGGAGTTAGCACAAAGGTCCCATTCAAACCCACTCCAGGTAAGCCAATCAGGTGCAGAGATTGTATGGACAAAGTCAAGCAAGGAAAGGCTACCAAGGAAGAGCTTTCCAAGGAGAGGGAGAGAATATCAGCCATGAGGAAAGAACTTGAAGAGAAAATGGGAGTCAAGCTTTTTGTCGGGAGACTTCCATATGAAATATCCGAGGAGGAGCTTTCCAAAGCATTCTCGGAGCATGGAAAAATTGATTCTATCCATATCGCCAAGGATAGGGAATCTGGAAAGTCAAAAGGATTCGCATTCGTCACATTCCCCTCGAAGGAGGAAGCAAAGGCGGCAATCAAAGCAATGAACGGCTCTGAGATCAAAGGTCGTAAGATAGTAGTCGAAGAGTCCTCATCCGGTGGCTCCAACAGAGATAGAGGCGGACGTAGGAAACAGTCGAAGCGGTGAATACCGAATACCCTGACGCAGGAACATGGAGAAACTCAACGGGTGGCTCGTGCTCGATGGGTATGAAGATGAACCCGCGGCTTTCGGCGTGCCTAACTATGTTGGATTTCACATCAGATACATCTGTGGAGTTCTAGAGGAGAGGGGCATAGAATATACCTATATGACCGTCGATCAATGGAGGAGATCATTCAAATCAGAGCTTTCAACCTTCGAAGGGCGGAAAAACGTAAGAGAGCGGATGGGTGAATTGGATGGTGCGATTCTTCTGGCCGGGGCAGTAGTACCTGGTAAGTACATCAGAGGGACTCCGATTAGCAGAGGCGAGACAGATTCATTCCTGACATCCATTCCGAGTAGAATCCCAGTTATTTGCGGAGGCTGGGCAATTAGACACTGGAGGCAATCTGGCTGGGTCTCTCCCAGGTCCAATCTCTTCTGTAGCTTGAAGGACATAGACGCAACTCTCAATCATTTCCTTTCAACCGGTAAAATGTCTCATAAGAAAAGGAGTCCAGATGAATGGTCAAGATGGGCCCTGAAGGGAGCATCGTCAAAGGCAGTAGTGGAACACCCCGACCTACTGTCTCCGGATGGATCTCATGGCCCACTCACTTACGAGGTTGAACTTTATCAGGGATGCGTACGTTTCAAGAGAGGATGTAAATTCTGTATTGAGCCTAAAAAGGGGCTCCCTATTTGGAGGGAAGAAGACGATGTTATCCGAGAAATTAATGCTGCAGTGGAATCGGGAGCCGTCAATATCAGAATCGGCGGCGCCACAGATATCTACACCTACAGGGCAGAGGGAGTCGAGGAGATGGAATACCCAATCCCCGATCCAGAACCAATCTCTAAGGTCCTACAGGGAGCAAGAAGCAATGAAAATCTACAAATTCTGCATGTGGACAATGCCAACCCTTCGATAGTGGCACAGAATATTGAGCCGTCCACGGAGATAACTAAGTCTCTGATAGAGAATCTATCCGATGGAGCCGTACTTTCTTTCGGCTTGGAATCGGCGGATCCGAGGGTACATGAGTCAAATTGGCTAAATTGCAACTCAAATCAGCTGAAGATAGCCATCAGGCACATCAACGAATTCGGTAGGGAAAGGGGCACCAGAGGATTGCCAAGGCTACTTCCCGGTCTGAACTTTATTGCAGGATTAAATGGTGAGACAAGAGAAACCTATACAATGAATCTCGAGCTTCTCAAAGAATTGAAATCAGAGGGACTGTGGCTAAGGAGAATAAATATTCGACAAGTCGAGGGGAAGGGGTTTCAAGAAATTCCTGAAAATGAATTCAGGAAATTTAAAACCACGGTCAGAGAAGAAATAGATCGTCCGATGCTCGAGGAGATATTCCCTCTGGGTACTAAATTGAAAGACCTGTGGTGGGAATCCAGAGGAGGCAGGATAAGGCTCCCCGAGCATTTATCGGAAGAAAAATACAGGGATTCTTCCAAACACGGAGAACCCGGAATCACATTTGGAAGGCAGATAGGGGCCTACCCAATCTTAGTAGGGGTCCCATATGCTATCCCTCTAGAATCAGGGTCGGATATCATAGTTACTGGACATGGGATGAGAAGCATCTCGGGAATAGAGTACGGCCTAGACATCAATCACGCCACCAAGAGCCAACTTCAGGCACTACCTGGAATTGGCGACAAAGCTTCTTGGAAAATCATCAGCAACAGAGCTAGAAGGGGAAACAAGGAACAGGGAAGCTTCGCATCTGTGGAGGAGGCATTCTCCGAAGCCGGAGTTACAATGCCTCCGCTGGCCTCAGAGGTATTCGTAACGACGCACTAAAGCTCACGTGGTAGGAATAGTCATATTACCAACAGAAGCGCTATGCTGTTTGTTACAGAGGCCATCGGACCAGTCCGACAAATCTCTTTGATGTAGCCAGTACAGGAATTGACGACTTATGGTAGGGGAGAGTGGAATGAAAACTAGAGTAATAATCGTGGGAACCTTTCTGATGCTTTTGCTAATGGCTGTACCAGAAACAGCGTTCGCGAACAGCTCTGGCAGAACAGGATCTACCGATGGATGTGGAGCTGGATTTTGCCATTCTTCTACCTCCCCCACAGTTACGCCAGCACTTTCAGGAACTCCCTCATCAGGATATGTTCCAGGTACCACATATTCTCTCTCAATAAGCGCTTCTGGAGGTCCAAGCGGTACTAGCGGGGGATTCAATCTAGACTCTAATCAGGGCGTATTCTCCAATCCAGGTCAGAATGCTCGGCTATCATCAGGAGAGGTAACTCACTCAAACTCCAATTCTAGGTCATGGTCAGTAGATTGGACGGCCCCTGCAACAGGTTCTGGAGATGTCGTATTTTACCTGGCTGTAAACCTAGTCAATGGAAATGGTGGTACTTCTGGAGACTCATGGGGGGCAGACTCATGGACACTAAGTGAAGCATCATCGTCACCATCTCCAATTCAGGTAAACAATCTTGGTTTCAATCAACCGGGAACAGATAGGGGATCAGTCTTCAGTCACTCAGTTTTAGATTTGGATACTGGGTCCCCCACTCTAGTCCTATCCAATGGGAGTACAGTATTCTTCAACAGTACTGGAAATCCAGAAGTCGTTAATGATGAAGTGATTTCAATCGCGGGTGACTGTGCGATCCTGTACAATAGGACTGTCAGGTGCAGTGGGGCAAACAACTACGGTCAACTTGGAATCGGCTCGAATTCACTAAGTAATGGAACTGTGGACTTCGGAACCCGAACCCCAGTAGCCATTTCAAACGGAAACTATCATAATTGTGCAATTCTGGATGACGCATCACTAAACTGCTGGGGAAGGAATAATCATGGACAGCTAGGAGATAGCTCAAACATCAACAGAAATTCTCCCGTTGTAGTTGACTTAGGTACTAACAGAACTGCTATTTCTGTATCTGCTGGAAATGATTTCACCTGTGCAATTCTAGACAATGGAGAAATCAAGTGCTGGGGATTCAATGGTTTTGGAAATCTTGGGGATGGTACTACAACGAGTAGAAACACGCCGGTTCTCGCTAATCACTCTACGGGATTGAGGGCTTCCTCCTTGGTAACTCCTGGTTACAGTGTATGTGCTATTTTCGATAATGGCTCAATCAGTTGCTGGGGTAAGTCATACACGGTTTCTACTCAAGATGGCCCCGTGACAGGAACATCATCAGACATTCAGTTGCCTAGTGGCAGGACAGCATCCGATATTGATGGGACCTACTGGCATACATGTGCATTGCTGGACAATGGGTCGATTAGTTGCTGGGGGGTAAATACTCATGGGCAGTGGGGCGATGGAACCTGCAGCTCCAGCTCCAGTAGTTGTTCAGGTACCGATGGGAACATCCCCTCCTATGCCCTCATGGCGTCTCCAGCAATTGCATTAGCAACTGGCGTCGAATCCACTTGTGCAATTAACCAGAGCTACTCCTTGTTTTGTTGGGGGGGGCAGGCCGGGGAATTTGATGGGACCTCCGATGATATCCTTGTTCCACACATTATGAGTTTCAACAATTCTACTCTTGGGGAATCAGTAGGTTACTCCGAGCAGGATCTCGATGGAGATGGAATACGAAACGTTCTGGATTTGGGCATCAGTGACGACAGTGATGGAGATGGATTCAATTCATCAGTGGATGATTATCCAGAAAACCCTGCTAGATGGGTAAGATGTCCAGACGGGCAGTGGGGACGACTGTCATGTCAGAACTCCTCCGCAGGCCACTTTTCCCTCCAAGGATCATTATTCCATGAGAGTTGTACAATAGGAAACTACCAGCCCGACGAGGGACAAACTCTTTGCTATGAGTCATCAAGTGGTTATTTCGTCGATCAAGAAGCGTCTCCTAATCAGCAACATTGCGATGCTGGATTCTATCAGAATGACCTAGCGCAGTCATCATGTATCGCATCTCCCGCTGGTAATTACACGAACAATCAATATGGAGATGCGGATGATGTTTCGCCCACTCCACTTCAGTCGAGGAGTGCTACCTATGGCGGACAAATCGGAAACTACTCATGGTCCAATGACCCTGGGGATTTGTTCTCGATATATGTCCCAAGAGATACTGCTGCCTCAGTAGACTTAACTAACTTAAATTCCAATGGAGACTTTAACCTTAGCTTGTACTACTATGACTCTTCGATGGCAATGTCCCTGATTTCTACATCTGACAACTCTACATCGGGCGGTCAAACAGCAAGTGTGACTACAATTGGGACTTCCTTTACGAACTCTTCTACATTACTGGTTTCAGTTACTCCAAATAATTCAAGCTCCGGCAATTATAGCTTTACGCTAACACTGATATCAACCATCGATGGCTCCACTGTTGGTAACCAATCAGAGACCATTGACGCAGAGATACAAGTCGGCTTCTTCCAGTGCCGACCGGGAACTTATCAGGGAAAAACCGGCAGTGGTTCTTGTGACTCGGCTTCTCCTGGAAGGTACGTCTCCTCCATTGGAGCAACCTCTGAGGATACATGCTCTCCTGGATCTTACCAGCCTCTATCTGGACAAATCTCATGTATCCAAGCCAGCCAAGGTTACTATGTTTCTCAAACAGGCTCTTCTTTCCAGACTCCAGCCTCGCCTGGAAACTTCGTTCCTCAATCTGGAGCAACCTCCCAAACACAATGCAGTCCGGGGAATTATCAGCCATCGTTCGCACAGTTATCCTGTATCGTCGCGTCTGCCGGGAACTATGTTGTAATATCTGGATCCTCTAATCAAACCGCCTGCTCCCCAGGGACATTTCAACCCTCAAATGGCTCTACATCCTGTATTGATGCCTCACCAGGGCACTTTGTTCCTAACTACACTTCGACATCTCAAACCCCCTGTGATCCGGGATACTACCAGCCATTATCTGCTCAGCAATCCTGCCTATCGTCATCTCCAGGCTATTATGTGCCCGGAATTGCAAGTATTTCACAGACAGCTTGCGATCCGGGTTTCTATCAGCCATCTCCGAATCAGACATTGTGTCTGCAGGCGACCCCTGGCAACTACGTCCCAACAAACGCTTCTTCTTCGCAGACTCCATGTCAGCCAGGCACATTCCAGCCCTCATTCATGGCAACAGAGTGTATAGGCGCATTCCCGGGATACTACGTGGGACAATCCGGCTCAACCGTTCAGACCCCATGTCCCTCTGGAACATACAACCCATTGGAATCTGCTAATAGCTCACTGTCATGCTTAGATGCCGATCCGGGACATGCAGTCCCTGACAATGGATCATCCTACCAGACTCCCTGTACCCCGGGATACTTCCAATCACTGTATGGGCAGACTTCCTGTACCCCCGCGCCACCAGGGTTCTACGTAGATTCAGAAGGAGCCACAGAAGCTTCTCATTGTCTTCCAGGGTTTTGGGCTAATCAGGCAGGACTCTCCGAATGTCTAGAGGCCAGTCCTGGTTACTACACAGATGTCAATGCATCAACTACACAGATACCTTGCCCCATTGGGAAGTATAACCCTGTATCCGGGGCAAACAGCTCTGCTATGTGTCTGGACGCCGACCCAGGAAACTTCTCGGATATACTAGGAGCATCGTCTCAGACTCCATGTC
>DAPJ01000016.1:2003-4902 GCA_002502095.1 Euryarchaeota archaeon UBA62 | reverse complement strand
ACGACTGGGGCAACGAACATTGGGTTTTCTGCTCCCATGTAGTGAGCGGCTAGCTCGTCAGCTACAGCGTGAGCGATGTCAGCATCGAATCCGACTACTGATCCATCGTCAGCATAGCTCTCGAATGGAGGGTAGAACGGGTCTGTGCAAAGCCTTAGGCTCCCGGACTCCAGTACGGCGGTCAGATCGCTTCCCTCAGTAGGTACTGGGTAGGAAGTAGCTGTATCCATAGTGGTGTCATCGGCTAGGGTTACTGCACCATCGAAACTGGCGCCGTAGATCAGGTCGTACTCACCGGAGTCGACCATGGCTCCAATTGCCATGTTCAGTGCGCCAAGTAGCTCTCCAGAGGAGTCCCCCTGCACAGCCATACCAAAGTTCTCATCCGAGAAGGTGACCATCAAGTCACCTTCTAGAGACAGAACAGGGGCGTCACCCATTGCATAGTGTACGTCGCCATTGTTCAGAGCGGCGATTACCGAAGGGAAGTCGTCGTAAGCGCTGATCGTAGCTGCACCTAGGTTATTCTGAGCATACAGGTCAGAGGTAGTCCCCGACTGTACGCCTATGGTGGTGCCTTCTGCGTTCAGGTCTGCGACGGCGCTGATAGAAGCGGCGCCAGATCCACCGATTACACCCTGGCTACTTGTGTAGTAGGCCCTGGTGAAGTCGACAGCTTGCTCTCGCTCGTCAGTCTTCGTCATCGCCGATATGATAGCGTCACACATATCGCCGGCATTCAGGTTGGGAATGATGGGGTCCCATGCGGACTCCACGAAGTCGGCACTAACGTCACTGGCCATCGAAATGGACCAGTCAGGTGTGTCGTCTTCATCATCCCCACCAAGGCATCCGGCGAAAGCTGCCGCCAGCATGCTCATGGTAAGCATCATTGCAATCATCTTGTTGTTCTTCATTAGAAACTCACGTTCCAGTGCCCGCACGACGACGTATATATGTTATAGAGATTCTCAAAAAAAAGTCAAAAAAAGGCGTTTTTTGGAAAAAAGGCTCTTAATCTTATTTTTTTATTACTGAATCTCAGAGTATGGGAAGCGAGAGTATCATGAGCGGTAACACGTGCGAAGAGTCGTGAGTGGTGCGCCGATGGACTATGCAGGTAGTGGGGTAGACATTGATTTAGAGGCTGAGGCGGTCACAAGCCTGATTGGATCGCTTGCCAATTCTGTTAGGAAAAAAGGAGAAATCGGAGCTCCAGTTCCTCTGCCCGGAGGGTTTGGAGGCATCATTGAGTTTGGAGACTCTAGATTGGCCTTAGCTACCGACGGAGTCGGTTCAAAATTGCAAATTGCAAATCATTTGGGGAGGCTGGAGGGAGTTGGTATCGATTGTATAGCCATGAATGTGAATGATCTGATTTGTGTAGGTGCGGAGCCTGTAGCCTTTGTCGACTATATCGCGACGCCAAAGACTGATCCCTCGGTCCATTCGATATTAGGAGAGTCTCTTTCGGAGGGTTGCTCCAGATCTAGAGTTACACTGGCAGGAGGTGAGACGGCGACCCTTCCTGGAATTGTGAGAGAGCTGGACATGTCGGGTACTGCTTTGGGGTGGTTTCCCAAGGGGGAGGCAATTACTGGAGAACATCTGGAATGTGGAGACCTTCTAATCGGTTTGCCCAGTAGTGGTATTCATTCAAACGGTTATACCCTAGTCAGAGCGATTGTCGAGAGAAGTGGCCATTCTCTTATTGGGGACGCTCCTTTTGATACCTCCCACCCTGGTAGAGATATAGAGCGCTTTCCGGATTCGGAAGGAGAGATTAGTCTGGGGGAGGTCTTGCTGAATCCAACTAGAATCTATGTTGATCCTGTGGTTGATCTAATTCTGGAGTGCAGGGGAGGGAGTGGTCCTTGCGAATTGTCTGATATCAAGGCAATAGCACATATTACTGGTGGTGGCCTTTCTAATCTTCTTCGGCTTCATGATAGCTTGGGTTGGCATATTGAAACCCCACTCCCTCCTCATCCAGAGTTCGAGTGGCTTGCCAAGAGTGGATCTGTCGATTCCAAGGAGATGCACAGAACTTTCAACATGGGGATGGGGATGGTTATTGCGGTGTCCAAAGGATCTTCTGGTTCCGTATTGGAATGGATTTCAGAGAGACTGCCTGGAGCCAGTATAGTGGGTTCGGTTACTGACAATGGAAGAATCGTCACCCATAGTGATCCTGCTGTCAGGTTCGATAGTTATTGATTGGCTATCATAGTCAATACCTTGTGCCATGGGCTCTTCCGGTCACCATGGACTGGGAGGAACCGAAAGGGTGGCCCGGTGTAATTCACAGGGAAGGACGTACATTAGTTAGGGTATCTGAGAGGCCCGATTCACAGAAGACCGGTCCTGTTTCCAGAAGGGGCGATGGTGTATTCTTGAATCCAGCCATGTCTGGAAGTAGGACGAGGAGCGTTCTTCTGTTGGATCATGCGATAGAAAGCGGGATTCTGGGAGGGGGGACGATATATGCCTTGGACGGACTGGCCGCAGGAGGCATACGGGCAAGGAGATGGCTGAATGAAATCTCTGAGGACAATGCCAAGAGGCTCGATGTCACAATCTCTGATTTGGACAGGGGGGCTATTGACTGGGCAATGGGAAGCCATCGAGATTTTCCTCCTCTACACGGAAAGGGACAGCTCTCGAGCTCCGTTGGTGACCTTCGTAAGCTGGTTCTTTCTCATGGAAGACATTGGGTCGATATAGATCCCTTCGGATCTCCATTGCCATTCCTTGACACGGCAGTCCAGTCTCTAGCCAGAAGCGGGGTGATAGAAGTCAGCGCGACCGACACCGCCGCTCTGACTGGCTCATCCCGTGGAGCGATGCTGAGGAGATATGGTGCTAGAGTGAGAACCGATGGTCTCGCTCACGACTCGGC
>DAPJ01000016.1:0-1602 GCA_002502095.1 Euryarchaeota archaeon UBA62 | reverse complement strand
AGAGTCTCAGCGAGAGTTCGAAAGAGCAGGAGTGGAGCCAATGTTTTCGAGGATGACATCGGGTGGAGAGTTCACTCGCCTACCCATGAAGAGGTTGTGGCTTCCGTAGAGGCAGGATTGCATCCGAGCTGTTCTTTGGATAGCCTGCCAATGACTTGTCTCCTTCCCCTCTCCCATCCCGTGAATAGAAAGGACCCACGGATATCAGGGCCACTCTGGATTGCAAGTATTGGCGACCAAAGCGCTATGTGTTCAATGACGGAAGAGAAGGCTACGAGGCTGTGTGCCCCGGAGTTTGCAGATGGTGACTTGGCTGGATGGTCTGAGAAGGACTTCGAGATGGAGAGGAGAAGGGTTGTCAGGTCGGTCAGAAATTTAGAGCATGAGGGAGCTGTAATTGGCTCAGCGCACCATATTCTCGTTGATGACCTATCTAGCTGGCTGGGTATTGGCTCTCCACCTAGTCCCACTCTGATGGTGAGCAAACTAAACGAGATGGGTTGCGATGCCTCGTTGACTCATTATGGAAAGCCATCTTTCAGGACAGGGGCGAGTTGGGATGATATCGTCGAAGTGGCCTTGAGTCTTCAGCCACCGATGTAGGACATTTCCACTCTTTCGGATGTCTTGGAGCTGTTCAGTGAGCGTTCCTCCGAGTATCTGTCTTTCCTCTTACTCCAATGTTCACGAATCAGGTCCGTGATGTAGGGGTCGGTATGTCCAGCTCTAATTGGTGAGAGGAGGTCAAGCCCGCTGTTCGAGAAAAGACATGTGAAGAGTCTCCCATCGGAAGAAATCCTAGCTCTGGTACAATCACTACAGAACGGTTCGGTGACACTGGAGATGATTCCTACTTCGCCACCGTTGGGTAGCTTGTATCTCTTGGCTACATCGCTCTTGTTTTCGGGTACGATTCTCTCGGCGTCTCCAATCATATCACGTATCTCAGAGGCGCTGACAACATCGTCCAGACTCCATCCGTTGGTCGTACCTACGTCCATGTACTCGATGAACCGGACAGCAATATCCCTACTAGAAAATCTCTCAACAATGTCTAGGATTTCATTCTCGTTTGAATTTCTCTTGACAACTGTATTGATTTTTACAGGGCCTAGGCCCACTGATTCTGCTGCCTCAATACCGGCGATCACTGCTGCAACCGTGTGTCCTGAATCTGTTATCGCGGCGAAGGTGGCCTCATCGATGGCGTCTAGGCTCACCGTAACCCTATCGAGGCCTGCCGCTGAGAGAGCTGGTGCATATCTGGGAAGTAGGACCCCGTTGGTTGTCATTGCTATCTCAGCGTCCCTCATGGAAAGCATAGATACTAATTCGTGGAGATTCCTTCGCAACAGTGGCTCTCCTCCCGTGAGTCTGATCTTCTTTACTCCCAGTGAGATGAAAATCCCTGCAATTCTATCTATCTCCTCGAATGTCATTATACTGTCCTTGGGCATGAATGGGAAGTCCTTTCCAAATATCTCCTTAGGCATACAATATGTGCATCTGAAGTTACACCTATCAGTCACTGAAATCCTGAGATCTCGCATCGGTCTCCCCAAAGTATCGAAGATTCCAGGGTCGCTCACAGTCCATGCAGAG
>DAPJ01000003.1 GCA_002502095.1 Euryarchaeota archaeon UBA62 | reverse complement strand
GCCCGGTTTCGAGCCCGTCGAGGACTCAATCATTGATACTGAATTGGAAACACCTTTTACTGTACAAGGACTTCCCGATGTCCAGGATGAAGAAACAAGTATTGAGGACTCTTTAATGGCTTTAGAGAGGTCTGCCGAAGAATTGGGGGAGTGGGACGAATCTGATGATATTGAGGACAGTCTCAATGCTATATCCGCGCCGGCTACGGAGAGCCAATCCGCCCAATCTTCAAGTCTCAGGCCAGCATTAGAGGTGGATTCTATACCTGGCGACAAACTACACGCCACACTGAGTGAGATAGAAACCTCAACTGTAAATCCAGATGGCTCAATAAGAAACCAATCAATTGAGGGAGAACTAATTCTCAGAAATTCTAGTCGTAAAGATAGGGCATGGGATATCGAGGTGTCTCTGAGTGAATTTGAATCAACAGATTTGGGAAACAACATGGTTACAGTCAGAGAGTTGGAGGCCACGGAAGAAACGGTCATCCCATACACTGCTAATGGGCCAAGAATGCTGATTCTCAATGAGAGAGTAGATACTAATTCAGAAAGAGATCAAGAGGCCAGTCTATCATTAGTCCACTCTGATGATCCACAAGAAATTTCAGTAATCATCAAAATTGAAAACATCTCTACAGTCAACCTTTCAGGTATTGAGGTAACTAGGACGTTTCCCGATAATTTTGATATCCCCGAGGGTCCCGAATATTCAGTTGATGGTTCAGATATTACATGGTCTGTTGGAAGACTGTCCGTCGGACAGAGCCAAACCCTGGAGTTGCTGCCCATGGTAACCACGAAAGATGTTACCAAGATTCCTGCAGGGAAAGTCACAGCCACATATTCGGCCGATCATACGGTGTCGAGAGTAAATTTTGAGAATATTTCAGCAAGAAGTAGGGCCGCTCCTTTCGTCACCCCCACTGAAGACGATCGCCCGGGTATCTGGCACAGCAAATTTGTCTTCGAGAATAAGTCATCATTCGTCGTTACACTTTCGGATATTACAGTAGTATTGGCAGGCAGAGAAGAGCCAATATTGGACTCTTCTGATTTGAGAATCGTATTACCGCCCGAAGGAAGCTGGGATTCTATGGTAAAGACTGTCAGATCCGACGACCAACCAAGGTTTACATTCCCCACGCTTTCATACTCAATACTACCTAGGGCATCCTCAGAGTCAAGAGGAGAGATAACTGTCAAAGAACAAAAACTGACAGTACTAGATGCTGAAATACTCAAGAAGTTTGATCGTTCCAGAATTAGAACTTATGTTAGCTCAGACGTAGAGACAACAATTACTGTTGAGAATAAGGGTTCGGCAACAATCAATGTCATGAGATTATTAGATGACATACCTGGAATATTTTCCCCGCCATCTCCTGAGTCGATTTCTATTGAGATGGGTTCATCGGAGCTAAATGAAGATCAATATAGAGTCGAGGTAGTCAATGGGACTCAATTAGAGGAGAAAATGATATCTCCGGATGGACAGGGTCACGCACTTAGAATCACTGTCGGTACGTCCGCTCCACTGGGGCTTCAGCCAGGAAAAAAACTGATTATCAAGTATCCTCTTAACGCAAGTGAGCCTTCTAAAGATAATGGCACACTGGTAGCTCCGGCTAGAGCAGACTTCAGTTCAGAGAGATTCGGACCAGTTGCCACAAGAAATGTAACCAGGCCCCCTCAGATAACAGTAGTCCACAAACGTAGAGGTTTCACTACAGGTAAGGAAGTATATCCTGCAGGAGGATTGGGAAGGTATGAAATCCTTCTAGTTTTCCAGAATAATTCTGATAGCGCTCTCGAAGACCTCGCTCTTCATGATGTCGTACCCGGAACATTTTCTTTGGAGAACTCCTCAGTTAAGTCTACTTTATCGGGTGATATCGACTCTTCATACACCAAGGAGCCAGCGAGAGAAGGTACTCACATTACATGGGGAGTCGGGAGGATAGAGGTCGGGGAGAGAATCACAGTTCAGTACGAGATACAAGGTGATCCAGAGTCTGAGTACAAGGTTTCCGATGCCCAGGACTATCATGGGGCCACATTTGGCGACGAAGTGGATGAAGAACCAAACTTGCCTCAGTGGGCAGATGAAACCACAAGCCAAGAAGAATCCGTTTTTTCTATACCAGAGCCGGAGCCAGAGCCGGAGCCAGAGGTACAACAAGACTCTGCTAATTGCCCGATATGCGGTACTGAGGTTTCAGTAGGCTCTTCCTCATGCGTGGTCTGTGGGTATTCATTTATCTCATGATCTAGCATCTATTTCAACCGAAGTGTTGATTGTTGTCTTAGTATGCCGAAGCACATGGCCGAGGCAACAAACCCAGCGGATGCCCAAGTTCAGGCATTGTCTGCAATGATGGGGCCGATGATGGTAATGATGGTCGTAATGGCATCAATGATGTTTTTCCCCTTCATCAGAATAGCATTATCAGTCAGTGCCGGTTCAGTTATTGAGCCAACTCTTCCCTTCCACAGTCAATACTTCGTTCCTACTGTCTTCGTAGTCGGCTCGAGTATAATGGTTGTAAATACAATTATTCGTTCATTTTTTGTTGACTCCCTGAAGCAGGCTCACAATGCTCACAGGGGCAAGCAGATCGGTAAGCAGCTCAGGGAAGCTAGAATGGAACGCGATACCAGTAGAATCAATAAGATGCAAGAGCTTCAGTTATCTCTAGGGCCGGAAAATATGGCTACACAGGCTGAAATGTTCAGGCCCATGATGTTCACAATTGTCTTCATTATAGCAATATTCAGCTGGATGTCACACTCCATAGAGACATTTAGGGTATCATACGTCAGTCTCCCATGGTCTCCAACATGGAGTTTTACCGAGAGGATTTTCTGGATAATACCTGCATGGATAGCATCATACATTACAATGAGCGCGCCTTTAGGCAGGATAATCGACAGGCATATCAAAATTATCAGGTATAAGAGACATCCACTAGTTCTAGCGGCGGAACCAATCCCAGAGCCTCTCCTGTATTTGCTTGAGGAGCCAAAGAAGAAATCACGCTCCTCTGCATCAAGAACCAGACAGTCTCAGAGAAGAAGGTCAGGACCCCGAAAAACAGGGCATAAAAAAGAGGAGCAGGAAAAGGTCAGAGGAGGAAATACTCTCGCCGCGCCACCCATGAAAGGGTCTACATGCCCGACCTGTGGATCGGAATTCATCATGCGTGCGTCGAGTGGTAAGCTCAGATGTGACGTTTGCAGGTACGAGTGGAGATGAGTCCTTGCTCATAATGACAGTAAGCGGAAAGCCAGGTAGCGGTACATCAACACTAGTAGATTTGCTGTCTAAAAATAGAGGATTGAACTCTGTAAATGGAGGGGATATCTTCAGGCAAGAAGCACAAAGAAGGAAACTTAGTGTTGAAGATTTCAGTAGACTGTGTAAAGAGGACTTAGAAGTAGATAGGTCTCTAGATGATACCCTCAAACAGATGATTTCATCCACAAACGGACCATCAATAGTGGAGAGCCGTTTGAGTGGGTGGTGGGCCTACTTAGCACGTATAGATTGCCTGAGAATTTGGATTGAAGTATCAGACGAAGAAAGGGCACTCAGAATACAGTCTAGGGAGGGCGGTAATTTTGACGATGTTCTCGAATCATCTCAAAGAAGGAATTCTGACGATATGGAGAGGTATCAAGAGCTGTATGGTATTAATTTGGAAGACATGTCTCCGTATAATATGATTATTGACGCAGATAATCTGGATGCGTTAGAGGTATTAGAAATAGTTCAAAGAGAATTGGAGGATTGAAATTGGGAAATATGATCATCCTGCAAGATTCAACAAACACAGACTCAAAGTCTGGAGGAAATCCATATTCTAGGGACATTTCGGAACTTTTTCAGTCGGGTGTAATCTTAGTTAACAAGCCAAGAGGGCCAACCAGTCACCAACTAGCTTCTTGGGCTAGAAATCTTCTTGGAATCAAGAAACTCGGTCATGGCGGGACATTAGATCCGTTCGCAACTGGGGTTCTAACTCTCCTATGTGGTAGGGCTACTAGGCTAACTGACATCGTTCTTGCAGGGGAAAAAAGATATGTTGGAGTGATGAGATTCTCTAAGGAAGTCAATGAGGATAAGGTAATCACTTCGTTATCGTCTTTGGTGGGGAGATCCTACAACGTTCCACCTAAAGAATCTGCAGTTAAAGTTAGAGTGAGGAGTAGGATTTTCAACTCAATCAAAGTTCTCGATTTTGACTCAAAATCAAGAATTGTTGTTGTTGAAATTGATTGCGAGGCAGGTACCTACATCCGTACATTGGCTAGAGATTTGGGACTGATGGTCGGCTCCAATTGTGAATTGATAGAGCTTCACAGGACTAAAGCTGGAACCTTTGACTCATCGATGGCATGTACGATGCAACAGCTTACCGATGCTCTACACGTGTATAGGGAGCATGGCGATGAGCGAGGCCTTAGGAGGATAATATGCCCCATAGAAAGATTACTTACTCATCTGCCCAAGGTTGTCATAAAAGACGGTGCAGCCGCGGCTTTGTCACACGGAGCAACTCTCGCAAGACCTGGAATTGTCAAAGCCTCAGCAGGTACTAAGGCAGGCTCAACTGTACTAATTGAGACTCTAAAAGGAGAAGCAGTCTCTATCGCTGAGCTGACAGTAGATTCAGACGCTCTTCCAGAGATAGATTCTGGAGAAATTGCAATCCCAAAATCTGTTTTGATGAGTCCAGGGACATACCCCCAGACATGGACTAAATCTAACTAAGCAATTTCATGCTCTTCGTAAATCCACTCATCAGTCTCTAAGCGAATTATCAGCTTCATCGTGATGTCCTCCATCCTAGTTGGAAACCGTGTTCGAAAAAGTAGCATGTATAACCATTATCCGAGAATAACTGATTATCGGCCCTCAGTGCTCTTCATAATCTCTCTATCAACTACTTCCTATCTTTTCTGAAAGGCTTCCTTACCCGGCCAGGGCCAATCTGAAGGGCGGCAAGACAGATAATCATAATGCCAATCCCCATAGCTAACAGAACAGTATCATTACCCTCCCCTATGCCTCTCTCTTCACCATTGCCAGACTCATGGACTATTATTTCCACTTCCTTGACATTGTTACTTTCGTCAGTCTCTAGGATAGATCCAGAATAATCAACTTCTATCCTTACAATTTGGCTGGACGGTCCCTGGAAAACTGCGTCACATTGTATGTAACCCAGTCCTCCGGATGAAATGTACCCAATAGTCGAGGTCCCAACTAGGGCCCCATCCAGATAACATCTCACTTCAACACCACTCGCATCACCCATCCCTTGGTTTCGGACATTGGCAACAATTCTTCCAACTTGCCCATCAAGTATCATAGAGCCCCCTGTAACTGAGTTTGTTATCGATACACTCTCAACTATAAGGTCTGATTTTGACGTGACTATCACATCAATAATCTCCGAATACTCGCTATTACCGTCACTTACGGTGACCTCCACCGAATGAACACCGGTCTCAACAGGTGTCAAACTAAGTATCCCCTCTGAGAAAATCGCCCATGATCGGCTACTTGTGATCACTAGACTTTCGGAATCAGGGTCATATATCTGCAACTCCAAGGTTGCGGTTTCACCAATCTCGACATATATGCTCATTGGCAACCCCTCGAAAACTGGAGGATCTTCCACTTCAGAAACAAACACTCTGAAGGAGTCCGTCCACTCATTACCACGCTCGTCTTCTACAGTTAGGTGAATCAAAGACTCACCATGTGATTCAGAAATCGGCTGGATTACTAATGAGCTACCTTCTGAATAAACACTTACTATGCCTTCCTGGGAGCTAAACGCACTAACAATTAGGTCTTCTTCGGGTGTCAAATCATCTGAACATGTTACGCTGAGGGGGAGTAATACTCCACCTCCATCTTCAACTAGTTGAATATCTTCTAGTCCAAAACACACAGGATTCCTATCCCATTCCAATAGATAACCTCCTGAGATACTAACTGATTCGATATGAATGACTAAGGTTTCGGGAGACCCATCAGACGCCCATTGAAATCTTGAGGCAACTCCAAACTCAACAGAGTCCGCTTGACTAGGCAGAGCATGACCTATTGGGATACTAACAGAAAAACTCCCTAAATTTATCGGCATAGTTTCAATGAGATAGTCGCCCATGGCGAACCTGAGAGAGCTTCCTGCTTGTGATAGTCCTGAAATATTTCCAATAATGGATCCAGTAACTTCCAAATGGGGGTCATTGAGGTCAATCCGTGCAGAACTAATACATCCATCGTAAATTGTTAACCTAACCAAATTGGTGTCATCGCTATGGGCCAATAAATCACCATTGCCATATGTCTGCCAATTTTCCATTGATGACTGTCCCTGTGGCATGGCTTCGATTGTAAAATTACCATCACCGAACACATGAATCCTCCCTAATTCTTGACTGTAAGGTGCAGTAACCGTGAATTCCCATGTGCCAGGAGCTTGCTCCTCGGTAGATAGGCCACAACTCTCTGCTACAAGGCCGTTGACGTCACCGTCGTATGGCCCGAAGTCTAAGACAGGCATTCCATTTCCAATAAGCTCATTTGTAGCCTTCACATTTTCAAAGGAATACCATGGTTGTAGATACTTAGCTTTCATACCAACCGCGTCTACCCTTACTTCTGAGTCATCACTGCCGCCTCCTTGAGAAACGTAGTCTATTGTGACGTAGGCGCCTTCGACCATTTGCCAAGTCCAATGTGCCTGATCATCTAGGGGAAGTATTAGTGGATTGTTCATCTTGTAAACTCCCGAAATAGTTCTAGTGTAGGTCTTAACAAGTTTTTCACTACCGACGCCTCCGAGAATTATTCTCACGGTATCCGAATAAAGCACGTCTGGTATCTCAAAGTGGATTACTAATGATATATTAGTAAGGATCAATGAACTCATTCCCTCGAATTCGAAACCATCCAAAGTGATATTCGGCCCTCTAGACCAAGTATAGAATCCATCGGGATTGCCCATGCTGTAATTAGATGAAGTAGGACTTGAACTGGACCACGATGTTATCTCGCCAAAGTTCTCTGGCCTATCATGGGTAAAAGACAGCTCGCCATCAGCTACAATTCCTGTTGAGAACTGAGCAGGATTCTGACTAAATCCAGAAGTCGATGAAATCGACCAAATAGAGCTATCCTCAAACGAACCCGCTTCGAAAACCTCCATCTCCTCTGCAGTGATTACAGTATCACCAGCAACAATACTTGGAATTTGAATAGAAATAAGCATTATGAGCACCATTGAGATGCACCTTCCCAACCCTCTCATATTTAATCCACGAGAACCATAGTGCTTCAACCCGTTGGTCTCTGGCGCCCTCCATGCATAACTGTTCATAAACGGGACTACTCCCGTCAATTCACAGACGGCTGTGATAGTGTAGCGGTTAGCACGGTGGGTTGTGGTCCCGCCGGCCCGGGTTCAAGTCCCGGTCACGGCCCCATAACTAGAGTCAGCTGTTAAGCTCCCCATCTGGAATATCATGCCCCATTTTATCCACCTTAATCGTCATATATTCTCTATTCTCATCACTAATCCCTACTATTAGTGGCATTCTCTCAGATACATTCGTTCCATTCAATGACAATTGCTTTACTTTATCTGGATTATTTGTAAGTAAGCACACATTGTGGATTCCCACGGCCTTAATTATCTTCGATGCAATTCCATAATCTCTTGCATCAGCAGGATGCCCCAGTAGAAGATTCGCCTCTACAGTGTCGGCACCCTTGTCTTGGAGATTGTATGCTTGTATTTTAGCATGTAAACCAATTCCTCGACCTTCTTGTCTCAGGTACACAATACACCCCCAACCAACTTCCTGAATTTGTCTTATTGCGGCATTTAATTGTGGTCCGCAGTCACATCGTAGACTACCGAAGGCATCTCCAGTTAGACACTCAGAATGAACTCTGACAAGTACTGGATTAGGCCCTCCCATCTCCCCTAATGTCAATGCCACATGATCGAGACCACTCACAGCATCATGAAAGACCCTAATCCTGAAATCTCCTTGATCAGTGGGGAGTTTGGCATCTGCAGGAACCCCTCCCTTCTCCATAATACTTATCTCATCCGAAACCATTCAAATATCTCCCAAAATTGCTGAATTCTTGATTAAGAAAGTGAACTCTCCTGAGTTTTCTTCAATTGATATCAGTGACACATTCAACCTCTTGCAAAGAAGTGGAATATCCCTCAGAGTTTCACGATCATCACACACCACCTCGATCACATCGCCGTCTGATAACTCGGACAATGCAATCCTAGTCTCATTAATAGGAATCGGACAAAAGAATCCTAGGAGATTCAAATTTTTTCGTTCTGGACCCACTAGACCCACACACTCACCAAGAGGGAGGACCGTTTGAATCCCACCCTCAAGCATTTACTATTTTTGGATTAAGAGAAACGCCGTCCATCTTTCTTCTCTTGATAACATCGATGACATAAGCAACCTTCTCAACATGAATCTCTACAATCAAACCTTCAGAATCCATGTACGTCTCTCCGACTGCTATCTCAGGAATTCTTGCTTCTGAGACAATCCAATCCACAATCTCTCTACGGGTCTTTTCTGAACCTTCAAGACTCATCCTAACGCATACCATGCCAAAAGCATCTGAGACCTCTTCCCAGTCGTCCCTCCTAGGCACGAAATCTCGCTCTACCCCTGCTGGCAGGGATGGTGGCTCAACAAAAGGTATTGTCAATCCCCAAGTGGAGCAGATTCTATCTATCGCTTGCACCTCTTTACCAGAAACGAAGCTCCATGATTCGCCCCTGCGACCCATTCTTCCTGTCCTTCCTATCCGGTGAACATAGACTTCAGTATCATCAGGGAGGTCGTAATTAATTACGTGAGTAATGCCATCTACATCCAGTCCTCTTGCCGCAACATCAGTAGCAACAACAATTTTTTCAGATCCATCCCTGAATGAATTAAGTATTTTCTCTCTCTTATTCTGCGGCATATCCCCATGCAGGCCTACTGAATTGAAACGAAACTTCCCTAGTCTCTCGACGATTAAGTCAACCATTCTCTTGGTATTGGAGAAAATCAGTATCTGTGAGTCATCGTCAGTACTTCCAATTATCCTCCCTAACGCCCAGAGTTTATTTGCTCTACCGACTCTAACTGCATATTGATCGATTTCTGGTACTTCCACAACAAGATCCTCGCTCATGACATGAACGGGATCTCGTAGGAATTCCTCTGCCGCGTCCAACACTTCCTCAGGAAAGGTCGCACTGAATAGAAGAGTCTGACTTCTATTCACCGTTTTCTCAAAAATCCACAGGACGTCGGGGAAGAACCCCATATCTAGCATCCTATCTGCTTCGTCTAGACAGAATAGAGAGACAGTTTCCAAGTTAAGATGCCCTCTTTTGGACATATCAATCACTCTTCCAGGAGTGCCCACTACGATATCTGTTCCTTCGCTAAGCTTCTTGGCCTGCTTCTCTAAATCAGTTCCCCCATAAACTGTTTGAATGGCTAGCCCCTTCTTCCCCTGTAAAATTGATAGCTCCTCGGAGACCTGTACGGCCAACTCCCTGGTTGGACATAGGATAATCGCCTGAATGCTCCCGGAAACTTCGCACTTCTCCAGTATTGGTATTCCAAATGCGGCGGTTTTCCCCGAACCTGTCCTAGCTTGCCCTACTATGTCCCTGCCCTTCCTGGCATGTGGGACAGACTCGACCTGTATTTCTGTAGGTTCAGTCCATCCTCTTTCCTTGATGGCCGTTGATATAGGCTCCTCTAAGCCCCATTTGTCAAAACCTATGGGTGAAGTAGTCATGGAAACGCCTCAGAATCAGAAGTTCTCCGATTCTTTGATCTCGGCCTGGAGCTCTCCCATCCAGTACTTCTTGCAGTTCTCCTTGGTAAGGAAATGTTCCTTACTGGAGAAGTTGTGATTATAGTGATTATCTTGTACAGATGTAAACTGAGTTGGCTTCCTCTTGTGGAACTTTTGGAGGACGTGTTGCCTCATGTACTGTCTGAACTTGAGGGACTTTGCACGGTTGTATCCTTTGGGAGTCATACCCTCCCACAGGCGCTCAAATCGCTCCGCCTTTTCGTCGACATACTCACTCATGTGCTACCCTCGCTTTCCGGCCGACTTAACTTGTCTTTATGATGTTCACCCTTCATGATACCTTCAGCCATCTTTAGGTCTGGGGTATTTTCTCCCTCATCTGGTACATGTTCCAGAGGTGCCAGAAAGCTGTTCTTCTGTTCCTCAGTTCCCTCCATCTCCAAGTCGGTTGATAGAGACTCAAGCCTCTTCCTCAAGTCCATTCGAGTCTCCTGACGCAGTAGTTCTTTGGCTGTTTCTCTTAATTCGGTACCACTCAAAATTATTGAAAGAAGCCCAATACAGGCCTTCCTCAACTCGTAGTCCCTGTCACGTGCCCCATCTATCACCATCCTTGAAACTCTTGGACTTTCCATATTCAGCTTCTTCAGAGCACCTATGGCAGATTTCCTCACCACTGCATCATCATCAGACATCGCAACCTCCACTAGAATGGCCGCGATTCGTGGTTCCGCTCCTGCTAGGGAGTTAAGTGTCTTTGACGCCTTCCTCCTTACTTCAGCATCCTCATCTTCCAAGCACCATCCTATCAGATCCCATCCCTCTGCACCTCCTTTGGTTGCCAAAACTCTGAGAATCGAGGACGCCCTTCTTCGCAGGTCAACATCTTCCTCGCGAATCAGCTCATCAATGTGAAGGCACCCTGTTTCTGCCCATCTTTGGGATGTCGATTTCAATGCAGTGAAGGCGCTCTTTCGATGTTTCTCTACTTTATGCCTAAGCTCCCTTCTCAGAACTTCTTCACAGCCGGAAGGAAAAATAGGTGCCATTTTGATGAGAGAATTCATGGCCTCCTCCCTGACTTCATTAGAGTCGTCCATCAATCTGTCAGAAAGACACCTGATTAGCCCCTCATGTTTCCTCAAAGAGAATGAAGGCATACTCTCTAAAGCTGTGGCTCGAATAGAGTCAATATCGTCATCTAGGCAATCAAGGAGAATGCTGTGTGCGATTTCAATATCACTTTCATAAACACGATTCAGGGCCCTAATACCGTCCTTCCTCCTAGCAAAACCGCCACCTGAAGCTCTTGGTAGATCTAACATCTTTAACTCCCCAGAAGCCAATTTTAAGATATCTGACCTAGGAATCACCTCCCAGGTTCCAGATTTAGGAAGAAGGCCCCTGATATCAGAGTCTTCTTTCGCACTCGATTTCCTAAGCGCCTTCCCAGTTCGTGGATCTCTGGCTATGTATTCTCTGGCCATGGGACTCAATCGCCGCACTACCTCGTCCCTATTCAAGTGAATCCTAACATGTTTATTCTGCAAAATCCTATTCACTAGTGACCTGACAGTCCTTCATATGGGGACTATCGATGATGAGATAAGGAGGATTATCCATGCGACATTTTCCAATTCTATTACTAGTGAGCTACCTTATGATGAACTAGTGAGGATATGGACCCTTGATATGCAGTGGATGAACCCGGGAATGGCTCCTCAAATAATAGATAAATTATGTGAAACAGGATGGCTGACTAATTCCAACGGGAGACTATCTCCAAACCAGAACGTTATACCCTTGGATCCTCCATTTGGTTGGAGCCCGATTGTTAGGAGTTTGCTAACTCCTCCCGAACTTGTCGTCAAACCCGTTGAACAGCCTCGCATACTCATTCCTGAAGGCGTTGTGAAATCACAGATTGAGGTTGTTACCAATCAAAAATATCCGCCAGATTGGGCCGAAGCAAGTATCAAGCCAATGATTGCATGGATTTCGCAAGAATCGGGACTGCCGATGAAAGAGGTCGTCAGACGCGCACAAAGAAAGAGGAGGGCGCTAGGCCCTGTCACTCTTTGGATGGCACTTTCCCTAGTGGCTAGGGAGCAAGGATTGAATATGTCAAAAATCGCCGAATTGATTGGAAATCCCAATTAGGATCCGTTTGATGTCCTGACCTCAGCAGCGAGAAGAACGGGTAGGACAATCAGAGAAAGGATTAATGAGAATGCTACAGCAATAGAACTCACTATTCCAAAGTCGCTAATTACTGGAATTGGTGATAGCATCAGTACTAAGAATCCGCATATTGTAGTCCCTGCGGACATCAATAGCGCAGTACCAGTTGTTGCATACATCTCCCTCATAGAATCCCAAACGCCCATGCCTGAACTCCTATTCTTCTCGAACCTCCTCCAGACATGTATCGAGTAGTCTATTCCCAGGCCAATCGTCAGAGCCGTGATCATTATCGTAAGAACATTCCAATTCAGGCCAAGCATAGCCATAGAGCCAACAACCCATGCTCCAGCTAATCCAACTGGAAGGATAACCACCAAAGATTGTCCAAGCCTCCTAGTAAGCAGGAATAGGACAAATATGGAGACTAGAAGGCTTATTGCCGTCGACTCAACTTGTGAAACGACCAATCCTGACAGAATTCCGTCTATCATTACGACATCTCCAGAGGCGTACGCTCTACACTCAACAAGTCCGTCACTATCCTCAATTAGTGATGCTTGGTGCTTGAAAACCTCTGAAACTCTTGCTGAGTCTTCACTGGTCTTAGCCACCACATCTATACTCATTTTCAGAAACAGTATTCCCGAAGAATCCTCAGTCAATGCTACATGGTCAGATACTCTCTCAGACCATGTTTGGCCCCTAAGTGGGTCACCTACGGATTGGTTCGATAACAATGAAGATATTGCTGAAGTCAGGTCCCCTTCTACGAATCCATCAGAAATCCCTAGCTCACCATCAAAAATTGCCAGATGAAACTCTTCTCCGAATGACTGATCGCTATCGACAGCGTCCCTCAATATTGGATATAGCCCGTCATAAGATGGACGATCAGATGAGGTACTCGTTGGATTGACTACTTCGGGGATACCCGAAATACGCGTATCCAAGAAATCCATTGCCCTAAGGAGATCCGATTCTCCGGTTATTGAATCATCCCCGACAGGGGGCTCGATGAAAATATCCACAGTTTTCCAAGCCGCGGCATCATATGAATCATAGATATCCTGTCTTACTTGCATTACTTCCATCTCATCTTCAGAAAGGAAATCCGTTAATTCGAAACTAGTATCTAACTCCATCACGGCAATCGACACTGAGCCGGTGGTCACAGCAGCTACAGCCAGCATGACCCATACTGCATTCTTTCTCTGGAACTCTGTGGTATACGTGGCCAACTTGTCAAATTGTAGACCAGCAGATGTCCCATTTCCTATCCCCCTCTCTGCCACAACATGTACGGCACCCACAGTTACTGTACTAGCTAAGAAGGCAGATATGACCCCGAGCGCCAATGTTACACCAAAAGTTCTCAATGGCGGTAGAGGCGAGAACGAATTCGATAGGAAAGCAAAGACAGTGGTAACTACTGCTAGCATCAAAGCTACCCGAACAGAGTCGAAGGACTGAACCCAAGCAGCGGCCGCAGAAGCCGACGATCTTCTGGCCTTCTCATATCCTCTCTGAAGGTGTATTGAGTAATCTATACCCAATCCTAGAACTACCGGCGCCACCGCGACTTCCAAAATCGAGAATTTCATACCCAAGAGAGTGATGGTCCCGTATGTCCAAATCAAAGCTGCTGATAGACTCAAGAGAGGTGCAGCAACCATGATGACAGAACGGAAAGCCAATGCTAAAACAGCTACGACAACTGCTATCGATATCACGAATAACCAAATCATTTCATCAAGTGTCTTGTCGTTGATATCGCTACTGATTAAATCATCCGAAATCACTCCATAAGATAGGCCAGAACTCCCCTCAGAATTTAGATGAGTTCTAATCTGCTGGGCTATATCTTCCCTTCCGTCCCTATCCAAAGTCCCATTCAACTCGATAACCCAAAGTGTACTTGAAGCAGTAGGAGTAGGGTCCCCATCGCCATCTTCTAGCCACTCGCAAACTTGATCAAACTCAAAATCAGTATGGAGCATAGCAGATGCCGCAAAAGAAGCAGTTGCCAAGGCCCTCTCGTCTCCAGATGCTTCAATACAATCTTCGCCTTCATCCAAAACGACCTCCAATAGGCCACCCCAATCAGCAAATCCGGAGATTCTCGAATCATCATCCGTCCTTTCATCGATAGTACGTTGAATCGCATCAGCCGCATTGATATGGGAGGAAATACTACCTTCTGGTACCATCGAGTTAATGGCTTCCATATCATCCAATAATCCTGATAATTGCTGAATTCTTAGAATATTGCCACTATCCTCAGATTTCACATGGACATATACTCTATGGCCAGAGGACGGAATCATCTCATCAATCCTATCTACGGCCTGCTCAGATTCACTATCTGGGGAGAACGATTCCAGGTCTGTTGTGAAAGCCGGGAGTGGTATTATCACACTAGCCATGAATACTGTAAGAAGAATACTTACCATCAGTGAAGGCAGAGCCAATCTCTCGAAAGCCGATACCAGTCTATCCCTGGCTTCTCGGTCCCCCATGAGTCCCGGCCAAACCGACTCACTGTTTAACTTAGGCTTTCAGCAGGCCCCGTAGGGGCTACTAACTTAGGAAAGCCCTCAAAAGGGAGTGGCTGGTCGGGCGGATGTCCATGTCGATAAAAGTACTAATGAATGAAGGTCGCGAACTTAGACTAAGGATTTCAGGAGAGACGCATACAACCCTCCAGCTTTTCAGAACAAGGTTGAACGAGAGCCCAAACGTGGAGTATGCAAACTTTTTCCAGAAGCATCCAGATTTGGATGAACCAGAACTTTACGTCAGAGCTGTCAAGGGAAAGAAGGCCGAGAAGGTGTTTAGGGATCTATGTGCCGGAATCTCAAAGGAGTTCTCAGGGCTAAAACTCTGAGGATGGTGAGAACGTGCCAACGAATGGCATAGAGGAATCTCTAGGACTCGTTGGCTGGGCATTTCCAGATGAGGGCATAGGCGGTCTCTTGAAGGTAAGAGTCGAAGATTTCAGAGTGGAGGAAGTTTCCCGAGTTCCTGCCTTGGACCCAAAAGGAAGATTTACTGTGGCAAGGGTCACGTTAACAAATTGGGAGACTAATAGGTTCCTGAACAGACTATCCAAACAATGTGGAATCAGTAGGAATAGAATTTTTGCCTCTGGATTGAAAGATAAGAGAGCCGTTACTACTCAGATTCTTGTTATTGATGCAAATATCAAGAAAGTAGAGGCAGTTGAAATCCCCGATTGTGATTTAGAAATTCTTGGAAGGACCCATCAGAAAGTTGGAATGAGTGATCACGATGGAAATAGATTCACAATAACCGTCAGAGGATGCTGTTTTCCTGACGGTAAGCCGATGGATGGAAAAGAGGCACTACTAAGGGTGAATAGGATTCGTGAGGGGCTTTCAGAGAGCTTAGGGGCTGATGTATTCCCCAACTGGATTGGTCCTCAAAGATTCGGTGCTAACAGGCCAGTTACCCCATTGGTAGGCATGGCAGTCATTCAAGATGATTACGAATCAGCCGTAGACTTGTATCTGGGGATGCCGGGGGGGAGGGCTAGTGAGGAAACATACAATTTCAGGAAAAAGTGGAGGGAAACCAAAGACCCTTCTTCATGTCTGGAAATAATCCCTGGCCATCTCGGCTATGAGAGAGAAATGCTTAGGCATCTCGAGAGTAAGCCTGATGACTGGCTAGGGTCATTCAAGACTCTTCCCAATTCTCTTCAGTTGCTAATGATACACTCTTTACAATCACTGGCATTTAATCATACACTCTCGAATAGGATTTCCTCTGGGATGAGCATAATTGACCCCGAGATAGGAGACATAGTCGCTCCCACCAAGTCCAATGGAAGAATAGACGTATCAAAGATGGCATTAGTCAGTAAAACCAATCTAAGTAGATGTATTAGAAATTGTAGGCTTGGAAGGCTTTCCATAACTGGCCCACTCCCTGGTAGCGAATCTACTCTAACTCTCGGAAGACCGGGGGAAGCCGAGTCAAAAGCGATTTCTGACACGGAACTAGAGTCATTGAATTGGAGAGTCAAGAGAATACCCCGTCTCTCCACGACTGGAACTAGGAGGCCATTGGCAGTCCCATTTACTGATTTTTCAGTAGAGGAAGCGACAGACATACCCGATTCATCTGAGAAGTCTAAGAGATGGGAAGAGAGCCCTCAGGACGGGGATAGGTGGAATCCCGACGGAGCTTCACTAAGACTTTCTTTCACGCTCCCGCCCGGCACCTATGCTACAGTTCTGATGAGGGAATTCATGAGGTCGCCACTGGATCACTTCTGATCAGAGTCTTCCCATTTCCAAGGTCTCAATCTGACCAACTAGGGGATCAGTTTCCCTAACCCGTGCTTCGAACTCGTCCACAGTGCCCTCGCCGTCTTCAAGGACTGCTTGAACCTCGATGAACATCATCCCGAAAGCCAATGGCTTAATTTCGTATGTCTGGACTTCTTGGAGCTCCCCGATCCTGGAAGCTATTCCGTCGTAATCTGGCCTTCCTTCTTCCGGTTGATCCATAGTTACCTTGTACTTCACCACTACATGCCCCATATCAGTGCCTCCTATGGTCCCTGAAAGCCGCACTCTGGACAAATGTAGGGAACTCCCTGTAGCCTGCATCTCCTGCTTCTACCAATCGCATACCCACATGTAGGACATGGAAACGATGTGCTCTTGGAGTCAACCAAGGGCAATCCAGATGCTGTGCAAGTGTTTGTCCGTGCTGACATTCTAGTTCCTCGATGAGGCGCCGAGCCACCTCCCCCTTTTAGCGTTGACCGAAAGTATGGTTGAGTTTATGCAATGATTGAAATGGGGTTACTCTCCACTCGATACAGAGTGGTACAATGACTGAAGAGGAGCTATCTTTGACTGGACAGCAGAACGACCTATCTTCTTTCGTCTCTGACGAGGGCGGAATATGGAGTTTGAGACAAGTAGAGAAGGTCAGAGGTTGGAACAATATTGAGTATGGTGCGGGGCTATCAGGTAAGAACACGCCTTCCACCGGACTTTCCATGAACAGGGCATACATCCCTCCCGGTGGAATAGCCAAGGCACACATACACGTTGATTTTGATGTGATGATCTATCTACTCAAGGGAAGCGTTAGGCACGAGTACGGTCCTGGATGCAGGAAGTCAGTGGTCCACAGCGCAGGAGATATGTTCTACATCGAACCCGGTCTCCCTCACGAGGTATTCAACACCTCAGATACAGAATGGGTGCATGCCATAGTTTCTCGATCGGACGCTTCAGAGTGGCAGAACATCGCTCCCTATGACAGAGAATCCGAGTGATCTGGCTATCATGGAAAGACGGTATTATCAATCATCACGATATTATCGGACCAGGATTGTACCAGTGGTACCTCAATTCGTCGCCACTCAACCCATCATTTCCAACAAAGAAAATTTTCTCCCCCAAGGCAATTAGATTCCTAGTATCTGAATTTTGCCACCCGGGCCGGGTATCTACTGCCAGTGTGATTCCATCTTCCGGAGTGAATGAGAATAGCTCTATCCCTGCGCCATTTCCATACGCTTCATCTACGTAGTAAAGCCTCTCTCCGGCCCTAGTGAGGTACAAGGCAGTACTACTATCGGTGAGGATGGAGCCGGATATCCTGACAGTTCCCGAATCCGAACCATTACTCCTCCAGACCTCGGTCCCCTGCGTCCCAACTCCCGGAGAGCTACTGTAGGCGATGAAGTATAAATCGCCGTCAAACTCTATCATGTTGCTCACGCCTCCATCTGAAGGTCCTGCAACGATGTCCTTAACCAACGAGGTCCCAGAATATGTACCGTTACTCATCCAAAGCTCATTTCCGGTTATGCCATCATTAGCCGTGAAGAAGAGTGTATCTCCAACAGAAATCTTTTGTCCTGGCCAACTACTACTTCCGTTAGCTGCTATGTTGCTGACAATCAAGGTACCTGAATTCGTCCCATCGCTCTTCCAAAGCTCCATGCCAGATATTCCATCATCAGCACTGAAGAATAATTCTCCACCCATACCTTCGAACATGGATGGAGAACTGTCACCACTACCGTAATTGATGTCCTTGACTAACTGCACCCCTCCCGCGGGAGAGCTAGTGTTGATTACAAAAAGCTCCCTACCGACGTCTGTCAATACCGCACCCATGTCAGCCTTGGCACTGAAGTAGATATTATTTCCAGATCTTGTGAACTCACTTGGCTGACTGCCTTCTAGGTCAGCAGTAATACTCCCTCCATTGGGCATAGTTAGGTCCGTATTGCCGTAAAAAAGATCCGCCAGCTGGAAGGTTCCAGACTCGGTGCCATCCGATATATGTGGCTCCTCGCCCGAGCAGACTACGTTTTCGTAGGAACATCTGAAAGCTGAAAAGTATGCAGTGTCAAAACCAACTTCCGATGCAGGCATTACTGAAATTGAATTAACCCCCGAATATGTAAATTCTGGATAATTGGAGAATAATTGTGGTTCGCAGTCGAAGGTCTCAGAGATCTTGAGAGTTCCAGAATTACTCCCATCACTAACGTACAACTCTCTGATTTCATCGTTTCCTACTGCAGCAGAAAAGAATATTTTTTCATCCCCTGCAACTATCTCCCCAAAGTCAGTACCCGGGTTCTCATCAACTATTGAACCTCCAACTATTGTCTGCCTTGTTGGATTGAGATCAATGACCATGTTGGTGCCCCCCATTGTGCCATCCGACCTCCAGAGCTCATTTCCGTGTATGCCGTCATCAGCAATGAAATACAATACTCCTCCCATTGTCACCATGGAATGCGGGTCGGAATTATGTGATGCCACTGGGTTGATATCTTTCACAAGCCCGCTATTGCCCGGGCACTTTCCGAAGGTTGACACGATTTCACTACCGGAGAGAATTCCATCTCCTTGGATTCCTCCCGGAGAGCCGTCATCAAAACCTATGCTCAATTTATTCCCCGGATTGGATTCGGGGCAACCAGATACCGAATAATAGAGATGTGTGATCATCAGATCTATTCTTTGTTCAGCAGTATCCAGACTATCTGCCAATTGAGCGATTTCTGATTCTTTAAGAGATATTTGATCTAAAGCCTCATCTCTCTCATCTTCCAGAATTTCCATCATCTGACTTATGTTTTGGATATGTGACTCTAGGCTAGAAATGTGACTAGAATTTTGTGCAGCGGAATTTTCAAGCTCTTCTCTCAGCCGTTCAGACAGATTAGTGAGATTAGAAATCTGAGATTCTTTTTGTATAACAGTCTCAGTCAGCGAATCTAATGTATCATTAGCTTCACTGAGTGTAGCCTCGATTTCAGATACGAGCGAGGAAGAGGTAGCCAGTTGATCCTTGAGCGAGTTAATATCGCCTTCATGCTGTTGATTGAGAACAGTGAGGTTGTCTATCTGTGCTTGAAGGTCTGTAACTGCTGCGTCATTTTCGCTTGATGAATCTCCTCCCAAACACCCTGTTAATATAGAGACGGAAAACAGTAGAGTGAGTATAATCGCAGGTCTTTTCATAGACTCGCGTTGGAGTGGAGGATTAGATGCTTTCTGATAATTTGTGCTTCACTCTTCTTCCCTTTTGGAGAGCCTACGAAGACCTACCATTGTTGGCAAATCCTCCTCATGCTCATTTAATGTAGTAACGATCCCTAGATCGGACAAGTGATCCGCTACTTGCTCCATAGCGGTCCTTCCCTCAGCCCTTCTCCTTGGCCTAGGGAGCTTATTCCTGCAGATTAAATATGTCTCCGACGATGCATTCCTAGACGCAGTCGGAGCATATCTCTGAACATTTGAGAATCTGTCCTTGGCGGCATTAACCAGTCCCTCGATGCCAGTTCCCTGGAATGTCTTGGTTACGAATGTCCCACCAGGTTGGAGAACCCCCACGGCCACATCAAGAACGGTCGTGGACAGCTCCAGAGATATGGCCTGATCAGTATCGTATCTACCAGTGAGACTCGGGGAGATATCGCTGATTACGACATTCAACATCCTGCCTTCTAGGAATTCTTCAACCTGCGTAATTGTCGCATCCTCCGTGGCATCGCCAATGATCAGCTTAGCCCCTTCTACGGGAGAGGTAGCCAGCAAGTCAACGCCAACAACCAATCCATCCTCTCCAACCTCCTCTACGGCTACTTGGGTCCATCCTCCCGGGTGACAACCTATGTCGAGAACGGCATCCCCCTTCCTCATCACTGAGAACCTATCTTGGATTTGCTTGAGTTTGTATGCGGAGCGAGCCCTGTATCCCTTAGACCTAGCTTCTCTCCTCCATGGGTCACGACGATTCTCCTGGTACCATCGTTTGCTCATGCACTCTCCGCAGTGGTTTGAGTTATCAACTAAGGGATTGCTGAGGGCACTCAAAGCCCAATCTCAGATATGAGCGCGCGTGCCGTATGCCTAATGGCCTCTTCAGAGGCTAGATTGGGTTTGAATCCAGTTTCTAGAAGACGACTTACTTCAAGGGAGGTCTTTGGGACATCCCCGGCCCATCCCCTATCTCCTCCGGTATACTCTATTGATACGCCTTCGAGTCCACTCTCCTCTACGACTATCTCAGCTATCCTTCTGACAGAGCAAGTATCTCCGGTCCCAAGGTTGTATAGATTCACATTTTTTTCGCAATAGCCGATCAAGTGTATCATGGCCTTAACACAATCCTCTGCAGACATGTAAGATTTTTCCTGCATCCCGTTTCCTAGAACCTCCAATCTGCTAGGGTCCCTCTTGAGCTTGTGTATGAAATCGAAAATTACGCCATGAGTCCCCCTCGGTCCCACGATATTAGCGAAGCGATGAATCCAAGCTTCGGCGCCGAATGTACCTGCCCATGCAGTTATCAGGGCCTCGGAGCCAAGCTTAGAAGCCCCGTAGAGGGATATTGGCATCACAGGGCCATAAGTCTCTGGAGTGGGCATCTGCTCGGCCTCTCCGTAGATCGCCGAAGAGGAAGAGAATGAAATTCTCGATACCCCTTCCATACGCATTGCCTCCAAGACATTGTATGTGGCGAGAGTTCCCTGCTTGAGGTCAGTATCAGTTACCTCTGTCCCTAGTCTGATGTCTGGGTTTGCAGCTAGGTGGTGTACCATTTCCACGCCCTGCATAGACTTTTTCACCGCATTCATGTCTAGAAGATCAGCTCGGAAAATTTCCACTCTGCCAGAATCCTCGTGGTGAGAAAGGAACTCCTCCCTACCGCTCGAAAAGTTATCAAGCACCCTGACTTTTTGTCCACTCTCTACAAGCGCATCTACGAGATGGGATCCGATAAATCCTGCTCCCCCGGTAACCAAGTGCATGTACCTTGGAGCAAGCTGATGGACTTGAGTTCATCGGACAGAGGACTAGGACCACGAACCCGTCTCTTTCCTCTGTCTCAGGTAGAAAGCGCTTGCCACCATTCCCAGCAGTGCTATGTGAATTACAGTGCAATAAGGGCAGATATGGGGCGCCCCATCAACCATCGTCAACTCGACTAGCACTAGCCAGAGGACAAAAGGAACTCCAGCTAAACTAACGAAGTATAGCAAATTCACGTAATTAGAAGACCATTTGGCGTGCAAGTCCATTCTTATGGATATTATGAGGAACCAGATTATTGCGAATGACCCGATACCTATCAGGCCCCAGGGAATACCGAAAAGATTGTTCCACTGTGGGTCTCCTATTACCGACCCGCATTGAACCAGGCCTTCAGTAGCACACATGGATGAAGATCCGACTAGCATTGAATTGTGAATTGACCATGTCCATCCAGAACCCATAATCCCTACTGCCGAGAATCCCATTGAGGCATTCAAGACCCCGATTGTACCTTCTTCTCCTTGGGAATCCCTAGATCTAATGAGTAGGTAAGAAGACACCACTATGCCCAGTATAAAAATCATCAGTGGAGCGGTAATAACAGCCATTATTGACCACCTACCAGTCTCTGAAGGGCCGCTGATAGCTCCTCTCCATCTCCTCCTTGTCCCTGATGCTTATTCTTGTTCCAAGCTACAGTTCCATCAGGTTCCAGGATAAAAGAAACAGGTGTTCCCGAAAGGCCCCACTGATTCATTATCGACATGGACCGATCATCGACATAAGGCCAGTTGTTGGGTGTTCCCGGCCTGTCAATGCAGTCATCTCTGTCACTATTGCATCCAAAATATGAGGTCTTGTCCCTGAACGCCTCAATTTCCCCCCTAGTACTATCGTGATCCGGTATACTTAGCTCTGCGGCAATTGTGACGAAATTTACCCTATCGGACCATTGGGAGTGAAGTTGACTCATTTCATCGCCATCAACCCAGCAATACGGACAATCGGTATCCATGAAGTATATCAGGAACCATTTACTATCGGAAGATCCGTTCCAGTCCCAGTCGTAATTATCCGAGAGTCTGTACTCACTCCAGGAAGCGCCGTTGTAAGAATCAGCGACGAAATCGGGGGCTTGATTGCCTTCATCAGGACCTACCTGAGGTATTGGGGCAAGAATTACTGAAATTACCACCACTAGGCTGATTATTCCTGCAGTAATGAGTCCGGCCATAGTCCTAACATCCTCATCTTTTCCCTTTGGTAAGGCCTTCGCCCTGCGTCTCGACATCAACACTCCGAGACACTAATCAACTTTCAGCGATTCTATTGTATGTGTGTCCGACAGAGCTCGATTACGATATTTATCGCATTCTTAGAATTGAATGAATGCGAACGCTCATTTGGTTATTGTGATTGCCCGGTACGTGAACGAGGAAACCCCCATCGACAGATTCTCCGTTTCCAGTGATGAATCGGTAGACGATGAGGCCGAATTCTGGCAATCGTTCTTCGAGAGGATTCAGCCCGCCAGAGAGGCATCAAATAGGATTAGGAAGACACTTTCTGAGGGTCCAGTAGGAAATGCATTAGATACCGCTGGGCAACTACTTGACGATGCAGCTGATATCACGCATTCCGCATACAGGAGGCTCAACGAGCTTTCCTACTCTGCTATTCTCAGGAGCCCTGGAATAATTGTCGCCATCCTGTTGCTGCTGACTTCAGTAGTTGGAAAGTATGCCATGGACTTCCAGCAACAGATTAATGGCGATGTTGAGATTTACCTCCCAGAAGGCGCAGACTCTTCTGATTTACTTTCAGAGGTTAGGGAGCAATGGTCAACGGATATTGTGATAATATACATCCAAACAGACAATGCGATAAGCTCAATCTCCGATAGAGGCAACGACAATATTACGTCTGCAGAAGTCTTGATGCAAATGTCATGGATAGAAGGAGACGACTCATCCCCCGCAGGTACCTATGCCAAGGGATTGGACTGGGATAAATCTGACAGGGGGGTTAATGACGGAGTAGTCTGGGTACTATCCCCTGCCCAGATAATCAAGGAAGCAAACTCTTCTTCATGGAGATTTAACTGTGCCATGGAGAAGTATGGCCTTCCAATCAGTGACGGTGAGAACTGTGCCATCGCAGGCTCCAATCCATATTACGGATATGAGATTCCCGATGAGCAAGATAGGATAGACCAGTATGTCGAAAACGCTGGTTCACTGATGGAATCCATGGTAAGGGATACTAACGGCGATGGGACATGGGATACAGGCGTTATAATCATGGGAATATCATTCGACATGTCAACAACCGACATACCTCCGCGTGACGATCCAAAAAATGGCCTAGTAAAGGATCACAAGGCATTCTTGGCCTTTGCTGAGGCGTATATCCACGGAATAGGTCCAGATGGAAAGATACTCCCAGATTGTGACGGTGATGGTAGTGGAGTCTGTGATGAAATCGAGGAGGCAAATTGCTACCTCTGCTACACCACATACGAACTCACATCAACTATGGGGATTGACCCAGATACCAATACTGTAGATCTGGATAGGCTCGATGATATCCCCGACAGAAGGGCTGTCACAGTGACGGGCTTGACTCCGGTTTTACATGATGTTTCTGACGCAATTTACTTGGAGTTGGTAGAGACGATGCTACCGGCAAGCCTAGCACTGGTGGCTCTAGCGATGCTAATACTCCACAGGAACCCGAAGGTCATCTTAATCTGTGGGACTCCAATTGCGATGAGCCTAGCAATAACCTTCGGAGCCACAGTTATCCTGGATATCATGCTGACACCGATGATAATCTCCGCCGGCCCTATTCTGATTGGTCTCGGAGTCGACTATGCGCTTCATCTGACTAATAGAATCGAAGAGAACAGGCAGGAGATCATTGAGGAGAAACTCGAAGAGTCATGGCGATTAAAGAGAGATGGACTGGAACCACTCTCAGTTGATCCCTGGGACTCTCTAATCAGCCTAACCGCAACCGTCAGAGCCGCCATGACCACCGGACATGCAATATTCCTATCCGCCTTGACGACGATACTGGGATTCCACGTCCTTACTTGGAACTCTTTGGTCCCCATACAGCCTATGAGGACCGTTGGAACCACACTGCTTCTGGGAATTTCAGTCACCTTCATCCTCTCGATGATAATGGTTCCCGCACTAATTCAGCTATTGAGGTACAGAAAGACTCCTAATAATCTAGAGATGTCTACAAATCAGACATTATACGTTTCCATTTCTCTGGGCGTTCTGGCCGCATTCGCATTATCTTACTCCGAGGCAATGACGCCTGTGAATGCCCTGATTATGGCATCAATGCTGTCACTAACCATTGCTCTTGGCCTCTTAGACAGCGTCTGGGACGCCATAGGAAAGATTCCTGTCAGAGCCACAATAGTGGTAATGCTAGTGGCAATTATCACTACAGCTTGGGGGGTACTAATTTTGGAGGAAGAACTTGGAAAGGACATCACAGGCTCATCAGATGAGGTACCTCCTGGTCTGGAGTCTTATGAGGCCCTCAGGGAATATAGCTATGAATTCGGTGGCGGGCAAACTAATCTATTCATTATCGATGCTACAGACAGGGGCCCAATGAACCAGACTGCTCCCATTCGGGACATCCCTGTTTTAGACTCGATAGATGAAATGCAGGCCAAGGTGGACAATGTCGAATTCACTGATACTACCAGTATTGTTGATATTCTGAAGGCGATACATCTTCAGGACGATATCACTGGTCAACAAGCCTTTGACCGCTCTCTTTGGGATATACTCCATTCATCTTGCTGGGACGACCCCCTTCAACTCGAATGTATAACAAGCGGCGATTTGGCATTTACTACAGTGTCATCTCGAGAGGATATGGTGAATGTTGTCTTCGACACACTTAGCCCTGAAATTAGATCGATGCTGATGAATGCAGACCAAGGATCAGGAGAGACAAAGACGCTTGTGTATGCCTGGCAACCTTACATCAACATCAAGGACGCAACCGGCCTGAGGAATACAATTGACGAATTCTTGTCAGAGGGGGGATGCGATGACTCCACGACATGCTACTCAACCACCTTGGCAGAGGAAGGAGTCACTAATTCCAAATTGACCGGAGGACTCCCAATTTCAATCGATATCAACTCTGGCATTCACAAAGCACAGAGTGAAACTACAGTCTGGACTATGATAATCCTGCTTTTCACGATGGCCGTATTGTTCCGTTCGCCTAGGCTGGCCATATTCACAATGACCGCTGTCGCAGTAGTGGTACTGTGGCAACCCCTCCTGATGAGAGGCGGTTCAGTCAATGTCAACGTATTCACTGCAATGATAGGGACCATAGTATTCGGAATCGGGGTCGATGATTCGATACACATTATTGACAGAATAAGGGACGAGGGGGAGACTCCCGCAGGTGTTGTGAGGTCTGTAGTAACTACTGGGAGGACTATTTTCGAGACTACTGCTACAACCTGTGCGGGATTATCCGCCGGTCTATTTGTAGCAATTCCGGGACTGCAGAATTTCTTTCTCTTGATGATGGCCCTAATTGCTTTAGCGCTACTAACAAGCTCAATACTCCTTCCCACTATAATCGTCGTATACAACGAGTTCAAGTCCAGAATTACGCTGAATGGGCCATGGCTTGATTATGACGAGGGCGGAACGATTTCAGAATCCTCCGTCCTGAAGGCAATCGTGGACTCTGACTGAATATAGCTGAAGCTGAGTGCTTAGTGAGGGTGCAGGGAATAAGCCCCTTTCTGTTCACCTTTCGGCTGGTTGCATTCAACTTTGCATCCTACCCGGCCCTGTTGATGCATTACGGGCCTGCTTGGACTTGCTCCAGCGGGGGTGCTCGTTCCAGCTACCTTCGGGAAACCTCCTCCTTTCGGATTCATCGTACTCCCGGGGCAGTTCGTTTCTGTTGCAGAGCCGACCCTCTCGGATCCCCGACTTGCGTCGGGCCACTCGCATCATGGAGAGGGGACTTTCCTCAGTGTCGTACACTGTCAGCAACCCTCCTGCTCCCTCAGGCATCCCGAGAAGTCAATGCCAATGAACCCAACGGTCCCCTCCTCATTTTCCATTATGGGAAATAATCATCTTCAAACCTGCTCACGGAACCTCATGAGCGACGTCGAGGAGCTGAAGAGAGAAGCAGGAATCGCAGCATGTCGATATGTAAGAAGTGGGATGAATGTTGGACTGGGAACTGGATCAACTGTCAAGTATACAATAGTCGAGATTGGCAGGAGGTTATCCGAAGAAGGACTAGAGATAATCGGAGTACCTACCAGCGAAGCTACAAGGGAACTGGCACAGAGCCTAGGAATACCTCTGATGGAAATTTCCGATGTCAAATCTTTGGATATAACGATTGACGGAGCTGACGAATTTGACAGTCATTTCTCTCTAATCAAGGGAGGAGGAGGCGCACTTACAAGAGAGAAAATTGTTGCTAATCTCTCAAAATCAATGATTGTAGTTGCCGACGAGAGTAAGAGGGTAGACGTCCTCGGTAAATTCAATCTGCCAGTCGAAGTCAGTCCAGAAAAATACCTCTACGTAATTGAAGAGATATCTAACATCTGTCCAGGAAAGGTCCTCTTGAGACGTAAAATGACAAATGCCCGGGACGAAGATAAAATCTATGTCACTGATAATGATGGCTATATCCTAGACTGCGAGTTCGGTCCCACTATTACTAATCCAGGTGAAATGGAGCGTATGATATCTGTAATCGATGGAGTAGTCGAGGTCGGCCTCTTCGTGGGGATATGCGATGCAGTATTCGTTGCCTCGACTTCAGGAGTGGATATTATGGTCAACCCCGAAGGCAGACTCTCCTAGTTTATCACCCGAGGCCATTAAATCGGAATAGCCATTCGGAAGGCCGGGTCTGTAGCTTAGTCAGGTAGAGCACCCGGCTCTTAACCGGGCGGTCGCGGGTTCGAACCCCGTCAGACCCGCCAAGCGTAGCTTGCGAGGCAACCATATACCACGGGCCACCTGAGGCGAGCGGGGGAGACCATGAGCAAGGAGTTCTGGATTGGTGACGTACTGTCTGGGAAATACGATGATGCAGAAGTCGAGCTATGTGGTTGGGTGCATAGGACCAGGGGCTCCAAGAAAATTAGATTCGTGGTACTCAGAGACTCAACAGGTACTCTTCAATGTGTGATCAAGAGGGAAACAGTAGGAGAAGAGTGCTTCGAATCACTATCCAACGCACTAATAGAATCGAGTATTCGTGTCAAGGGCACTGTAAAAAATACGGACAGGGAACACGGTCACGAACTTGTCATTGAAACGGGATCAGTCATCGGACACGTCAACCCAGAAAATCCATTTCCAATCACAGAATCTGCAATGGCCGAAGCCGATGGTGGAGAAACTGAGTTTTTACTCGACAATAGGCACTTGTATCTGAGAACAGGTAGAATGACCAAGATGCTCAAGATCAGATCCACAGTTTTCGGCGCCGTACACTCCTACTTCAGAGAACGCGAGTTCATAGAGTATCAAGCCCCAAACTTTGTGGCTGGAGCAGTAGAAGGAGGGAGCACTCTCTTTGAAGTTCCATACTTTGGAAAGAAGGCCTATCTAACCCAATCATGGCAACTTTACGCTGAGGCGGCAATGCCCGCATTGGAGAGGCTCTACACAATCGCGCCGTCCTTTAGGGCAGAGAAAAGTAGAACGAGGCGCCATCTTACCGAGTTCTGGCACGCTGAGATGGAAATAGCATGGGGCGGTAATGAGGAAGTAATGAACCATGGAGAGGCCCTAGTTAGGAGCATAGCGGGCTCTCTTTTGGAGGAAAGAGAAGCTGAGTTATCCGAACTAGGTAGGGACCTTGGCCTAATTCAGAACTATGCCGACTCCAAGTATCCGAGAATGAGGTATGACGAGGCCATCGAGACTCTGCAGCAGAAGGGAGTTAATGTGGAGTGGGGACAGGATCTTGACTACACCAAGGAAAAGATCCTTACTCAAGATTTCGAGGTCCCACACTTCCTGACTCACTACCCGCGTATTGCTAAGCCATTCTATCACAGGCCAGACCCAGAAGACCCCAAGTATGTACTGTGCCATGATCTACTCGCCCCAGAGGGATACGGTGAGATAATAGGAGGGGGAGAGAGGACTTGGTCCGAATCTGAAATTCTTGAGAGGATTGACGAAGAGGGAACACCGAGGGAGCCTTATGAATTCTACATAGATGTCAGGAGATACGGAGGAGTCCCACATGGCGGGTTCGGAATGGGGGTAGACAGAGTCTGCGCATGGCTCTCAGGAGCGGATCACATCAGAGAGACAATACCATTTCCAAGAGACAGTAGACGCGTCACGCCATAGGCGTGTCACCCGAATCACTCTTACGCCCTAGCCATCTGCGATATTCATGACGGATGACTGGAGGACTCTTGACATCGCCAATCCAACAGACGAACACTCTATGCTCAGAGAGATGGTAAGGGGGTTCGTCTCTGAGGAAGTCGAACCACAGGCTCTGGAATTCAATAGAGATGAGAAATTCAATACCGATCTATTCAGAACCCTCGGAGACTCCGGCCTTCTGGGAATTTCCGTTCCTTCAGAGTATGGAGGAGGTGGAATGGATGCCACAGCAGTTGCGATCATCAATGAAGAGCTTTCATACTCCGATCCCGCATTCTGTCTAGCATATCTTGCTCATGACCAGCTAATGGTCAACAACCTGGCCCAGAATGGAAGCCATGAACAGAAATCAAGGATCCTCCCCAAAGTGTGCAGTGGAGAGTGGATTGGATGCATGGCAATGAGCGAGCCGGATCATGGCACAGACGTATTGGCTATGGAGACTAATGCGATCCAGAGAGATGACGGAAATTGGGTAATCAATGGTAGGAAGATGTGGATAACAAATGGGGCTATTGATGATGCTGGAACCCCTGCGGACATAGTCTGGCTTTACGCAAGAACTGGAACCGACTCCAATGGTCGAGCAGAGATTACAACATTCCTCGTAGAGAGGGGGATGGAGGGATTCTCGGTGGGCCAGAAAATTATCGACAAGCTCGGAATGAGGGCTAGTAACACTGCTGAGCTTGTTTTCGAGGACTGCGTCGTTCCGCCGGAAAATGTTGTGGGCGCTCCAGGTGAGTCAATGTCCCATATGATGAGGAATCTAGAACTGGAGAGGCTGGGACTCGCCGCGATGGCACTTGGAATCTCCAGGAGATGCCTATCTGTAATGAATGGCTACGCCAGTGAAAGGAAGGCTTTCGGAAGAAGCATACGTGAATTCGGACAGATTCAGAGGCACATTGCAGAGTCATGGGCAGAGTATAGGGCGATGAGGGCTTATGTCTACGACACTGCGAGACTTATCGATCTATCAAAATCCGGAAATAGATTAGATTCCGATGGAGTGAAGCTATTTGGGACCACTGTATCCAAGAATATCGCAGATAGAGCTATCCAAGTTCTGGGAGGCTACGGATATGTTGGAGAATACATCGTAGAAAGGCTATGGAGGGACGCAAAGCTCCTGGAGATAGGTGGCGGTACCCTAGAGGGGCATCAGAAGAACATCGCTAGAGACCTAAACTCAAGCCCAGAGGAAATTGAGAGATAATTGGTAGTCCCGCCCGGATTCGAACCAGGGTCCCCAGGACCAAAACCTGAGATGATGGACCACTACACTACGGGACTCCGTGCTCTGGCATGAGATATCTGCTTTGGACTTGACGGGCGAGAATGTAGCGGGCGAGAGGCCGGCAGAATGAAAGAAGCATCTACGCACGATACACTGTATGGCTCGGAATCAGGCACTGGCACTAGTGCTTCTCATGATTCTGCAAACCGTCTCTGTGACCGTGGGCGATTCAGATTACGAAGGAACTGTGGAAACTAATAGCCATCCAGATGCCCATCAGCATGATGCCAATCTTCAGCAGCTGGAATCTAGTCCATGGTTCGACCCGGAGTTACTGGAAGACGTCTACTCAGGGAATGGAAACTCTAGGGTGACTGTAATCACCAATTCACTTCAGAATCTTGAGTTCTGGCAGATTGAGAACGGTGCTCTCGAGGAGCAGGTAGGGCCAGGGCCAGGCGAGTCCCTAATTCAACAGGAGACATCCGATGGAAGAATAGATCACAGAACCTTCTGGGTAGATTCAGAGCTAGTTCAAAAAATTCCAGGAATACCCGGAGTCATCGCAGTAATCGATGCTCAGGTAGCTCCTGAGCCATACTCAATAGAGCCTTTCGATAAGCCTGATTTTCTTCCCAGCACCGTGACTACTGGACAGCTACACGGGGCCACCGATGCTTGGGAAAGTGGCTACTCGGGAGAGGGGCTCATAGTCGCTGTAGCTGATACAGGAGTAGACTTCGCACATCCCGACTTGAACGGGACGCAGGCCAGAGTGACCTTCCATGATTCCCCGTACTTTGGGTGGCCTCTGATGTTGGATCACAGTAGCATGTACAGTTGGATGGTTCATGGGGAGGCATACCCAGAGAGATCGTCTTGGTATGCGGACACCTCGATCATAGATTTGGATAATAATTCCGATGGCATACTGGATAATTCAGGATTGAATATCACAGGCGTAAATATGTCTATTTCGGGCGAGTATCACCTAGGTGAGCATCCAGATTCCACATTGAGATCAAGACAGGGAGGGGATGTTCCAATACTTGTGGTGGATGATCAGGAATACGGGCATTACAAGACCGTCTACGCGGACCTTGACAGGGATGGGGAGTTCGGAGATGAGGTTCCAATGAGGCCGGGCGAGGAAACCTCTGGATTGGACACTAACGGAGATGGCCTATGGGATGTTTCCGGGGGACTAGTTTACTGGGTTTCAGACGGGACATTAGGAGTCCCATACGGGGACACATATGCAGCCAGGCACGGCTACTCGGATAGAGTGGCAGGACCTGGAAATCTAACTCTGTTCATGCTGGAATCAGGTAGCCATGGGACTCTCTGCGCCAGTGCGGTTTCTGCTCAAGGAGTGGTGAGTGACGGGAAGGTAATGGGCATGGCGCCCAATGCCACTATCTCTTCTATAGGCAACCATTACTCCGGAGGGCACTCACTTGATGCTTGGAGGTTCATAGCTGAGGGATATGACGGCCATACCGATACTCCGGATCAGCCCAATATCGGCTCCTTCTCATTCGGTTACTCATCTGTAGATGAAGCTGGTGCCGATGCCTATTCTCTTTACCTAGACTGGCTAACTAGATTCTACAACGAGAATACGTCATACGCTGTTGCAATTGGCAACGGGGGGCATGGATTCGGAACTACCAAATCACCTGGTGCATCCAACGGAGTTTTTTCTGTTGGGGCATTTAGCAGCCGTTCTAGCGGAACATGGGGGCAAATAGCCCCTTGGTCCAACAGAGGGCCGAACGCTCTCGGAAGAATGGATCCAGATGTCGTTGCAGTAGGCTGGTCAGCAACTGGCGATATACCTCTGAATTCCCGAGACGATGCAAACTCTGCTTGGAGGAGCTGGGGGGGAACCAGTCTAGCTACTCCCGTTGCGGCCGGACTAATGGCCTTGGTCGCTGAGGCTTGGATGTACAATCTGGGCGACTATCCAAATTCTCAGGAGTTCAGGGATCTGGTGATGTCAACCTCGGACGACAGGGGATACGAGCCTTTCACTCAAGGAGGGGGTTGGTTCAATGCCTCAAAGGCAATTAGGACTTTAGACGGTGAGAACGGCACTTGGTGGGCGACACCTTCTCATTGGAATAGTGGTACATTCCAGGGGCAACACAGAGACGCAAACCTAAACCTCCTAAGGCCAGGTGAGTCCCAGACGACAGAGTTAGTGTTCACTAATCCCGGCGACTCTGAAATAAGTCTGGAACTATCGCCCACATCTTTCTCTCCCCTTTCTCATGAAACCAGAATCTGGAACAGCACTGGAAATGGGACAGATGAGGGTGAAAACTCCTCATGGGACGGGCATCAAAGTAGCAGGCCCGACCTGCTAATCCCAATACATCTGAATAACGACTCAAACTACCAGTTAGACCCAGAAACTAGACAATTCAGGGCCCGGGCCACGATCGATTACTCAAACTTCGATAATAATCAGGACAGGGACTCGGAAGAGAGAGTGTTCTTGGAGATAATGAAGTGGGACGATGAAGACCAAGACGGAATCTACGTACTGGATTTGGATAACGACTCAATGGTCGACTCCGAAGATTGGACCGAAGAAGACGAGCTCAAGGAAGTAACATACTGGCGTTCAGACGGCCCAAACGCCGAGGTTCGAATGGGCAATCCATTTGAGGACCCTGGTGACGGCCTGATGTTGGCAGTATGGAATTACAACGGCCAGCTTTCAGATCAACCAGTAAGAATCGAGATCGATTGGACGACATTTGGAACTGATTCAGATGAGTGGATCACCGTTCCATCCGAGATTACACTGCAGGCAAATGAATCAAGTAAGGTCCCGATGATCATCACAGTCCCTATTGATGCTAATCCAGGCCTACATCAGCATGGATTACTTATCTCATCAAATGATTTGCATCCTAACGGGGCCCCCACTCAGTCCATCAATGATCGTTCATGGACGCTTCCCGTTGTTACAAACGTCCCATGGATAGGTCCTTTCGCATTAAATGCCAAGCCCGTGGATGGCAACGTCTCCAATCAGACCCTTTACTCTGAGGAATGGATTTCAGGTGCGACCAGGTGGGACTGGAGGGCAGAGAGCGGGGATTGGAGATTCTTATCCATTGAATGGCCAGAAGAATGGGCCACGGGAGGGACAGCAGTAATCGACGTAGACTGGGACGATAACCCCTACACAGACATAGATGTACTGTGGTTATCCGAAACACCTCATGGCTACTCCAGCGAGAACTCCACTCCCTATGGAAACTCGACATTCTTCATCGAAGAGAGATCGACAAACAACTACGCAGGTTCGGGCTCCCACAACTGGGGCACATTCACGGGTGGCTCTCGAGAAGTTTTCGCAGTGCCCGTCACGCCCGGAGTACACCAACTCGCCCTCCATACTGCCCTACATGGCGTGAATTCGAATGATAACCCTCTGAACATATCTGTAGGTTACATCGCCGCGGAGCAGTCCGGCTTCGAGAGAGTAGTAACAGATTGGAATGAGGCTAGTGGCGTAGATGCAGTCCATCTGGTCTCTACCGTCCCTCTTCCAATCGAATCAGTGGACTCGTTTGGCTGGTCGCAACCAATCAACCTCTACAACGAGTCCGTCTCCCAAGACACTCGTGGCGACAAGATGACTGCATCATGGTGGAAAAATCTAACCATCAATAACTCGGAGTCTATTTCCATTGAAATCGACGCAGAGGGACATCATGCAGATTCAGACATAGATCTGTACCTATTCAGGGACTCAAACGGAGATGGGGAGTTCAGTAGCGGAGAGGAGATAAAGAAGTCAATATCAGGGGACTCTTCAGAGAAAGTCGAAGTTAGTAACCCCGAAGACGGATTTTATGGGGTAGCCGTCCATGGATACGACGTCCCGGGGGACTCGATCAATTTCTGGATATCAATTGACGAGGTCGGAGGTAGCGAACTCAGAGTAACAAATCAGATGCCTCTCAGTGAAAATGAGATATCATCGATATGGCCGAACGGATCAGTCTCCCTCGCTGGTGAAAACCCCTCGGCCGCCATCCAAGTAAGTCTCGAGTTCGAAAGGCCCGATTACGCGGGCATATGGCAGGGTTACGTTGATGTTGAACTAGTTGGTGGAATTGAAATCAGACTACCCTACACCTACGAGCTCGTCGAACTAGACCCAGAGGTAAATTTTGTTATGCCGGAGAATATGTCCCACCACAATCAATCCACCCCCGTTCTTGTGCATGCGATAGATAGGGGGATAGGCTTCAGGCTGGATCAAGTTAATCTTTCAGCAACCGACAATAGAACGCAGGTTCCTGATGCCGACTCAGTGCATGCTTTGGATACCCAAGGAAACCATCACAACCTCACAACACTGTGGAATCACGGCAACCACTCTTCAGTACCAGAGAATCTAACTTTCAGGGAAATTTGGATCAACTCGACCCTCCCAGAGATAGAGAAATGGCACGACTACTCTATAATGGTCACAGATATCTCCGGACTTTACGCCCAAGACTTCTTGTCAGTATCGTATGACATCACATCCCCCGAAGTCTCCATCAGCAGTATCCCGATGATAACTAGTAATCCTGTAATGACATATCAGATATGGACCGAACCAGACGCAACACTCACTCATTCCGGAACAATAGTGGAGCTCGACGAACAGGGCATGGCAGAGTACTCATTTCTCCTTGACAAAGCAGAGATAGGATTTGACGAATCATCAAACTCCCCCTACTACTTCCTTAACGGCTCCAGCATCTTCACCATCTCGGTTTCCGACGAAGCTGGAAATACCGTAAACAGGGAATTCCAGGTTATTTTCGATCCAGATCCTCCATCCGAATCAGAATTCCTCTCGTTGAAAGATCAGGATGGAAACCATTACTCCTCTGAAGATGTGATTTCCCCAGTCAATCTCACTAGTGGTTTTCTGGATTTAGAAATCCCCTCGGACACCAAGAGCTGGTGCCTATCAATACACTCCGATATCGGAGACTATCTTACCGAGGAATGTGGAGAGAACCTTAGCATGCCAGCTTCCTTCAATGCCTCTCTTGGCCACCCCGAACCCGACGAGCAAGGAGGCGATCAAGAGTACTATGCCACCACACTGCCACTCTCCACGACCGGTTTGCCGGATGGAGACTACACAATACAGCTAGATCTGATGGATTGGGCCAACTCCACCGCCTCCGAGAATTGGCCAATTTCAATAGATAAATCCGTTCCAGTGGTCCAGTGGAGTACATCGCCATCACACAACACATCCTTGTTCGATCACAGGCAAGAGATATCCTGGTCCTCCTCCGAGCTCGTGTCCTACGATTTCACATTGAATGGAGAGCAAATAATACAGGGTGATGGCGAATTGGGATCGTGGCCTTATGAGCTTTCAAAAACCGGTTTTCAAGAACTATGCTTCTACGCTGTTGACGAGACCCAAAACAGAACTAATAGCAATTTTTTCAGCGAATGCAGGACGATGGAGCTGAGCTCAAAAATCTACGATACACTGATTTTGGCCAACTGGAATGGCGGAATAGTGTCCTCGGAAGAAGTCACCGCAAAGATTCAGCTCGGCCCCGACCAGCAAATAAGATGGTCAGAAGAGAGGTCATCCGAATTCAACTTGGTAATGCCGTCATCCGTTATCGAGGAAGTCACATTCGACCTGAGGGAAGGAGAGAACAAATTCACGGTCGAGGTAGACTCGCTAAACGAGACAGATACATACTTCCTGACAGTCGTCCGGGACACTATACCCCCGGTCATAAGTATTGAAGAGAGAGTTAATCGAACAACTACACTGGCCCAGACAAGGGTTGTCGAAGGCGTTTGCGAGGGGGGTGCCAATGTACTGGTATGGAGCGAAATCGACTCAATCGCGCTTTTATGCCCCTCATCTGGAACCTTTTCTGTAGAGATCCAGATCTTGGAATCCCCTGGGGAGTACGATATCCATGTCATCTCCACTGACCATGCGAATAACGAAGCAAGGGCAGTAACTACAGTCCTCATGCAAGACTGGCCTGATTGGGCTGTAGACGATGCAAAGAACATGGGTCCGATGCTGGGCTGGTTTTCTCTTGCAGGATTACTAGTTATTGCAACCGTGCTCCTTGCTGTCAGGAGCATATTCAACAAGAATGAATACCCCTCACTGGCAGTAGAGGAATCGAATCCAGATTCATACGTAGATAACACGCTCAGTAATCCATAGTCTCTCTAACAGTCAATCTTCACTAGACAAGTATAATCGTAGAACCTCCCTCAGATATTTATGGAGATAGGAAGAATAGCCGTTCTCGGAGCTGGTCAGATGGGTGCTGGAATAGCCCAAGTGGCCTCCTGCGCCGGCTTCCCCGTGGTGATGATTGATATCGAACAGAAATACATCGATAGGGGAATTCAAACTATCGAAAAATCCCTTTCGAAACTAGTCTCCAAGCAGAGGATGACCCAAGAAGAGGCCGATGTTGCAATCTCCTTAGTGTCTACCTCGATATCAAGGGAGGCGGCCGCAGATGCCGATCTGGTAATAGAGGCAATTCCAGAAGTCCCCGAACTGAAGTTTTCAGCCTTCAAGGAGCTAGATTCAATCTGCAAAGAATCTGCTATTCTAGCATCCAATACCTCCAGCATCTCGATAAACGATATCGCTGACTCAACCAATCGTCCAGAACGTGTCATTGGCATGCACTTCATGAACCCCGTACCCATAATGAAACTCGTTGAGATAATCAATGGAAGTGAAACAGATCCCGAAGTAACATCTGCCATATTAACGGCCTCCGAGAAAATGGGAAAGACGCCGCTCCAGTGCAACGATTCTCCTGGATTCATCAGTAACAGGATACTATGCCCAATGCTGAACGAGGCAATCCTTGCTTTCCAAGAGGGCGTCGCAGAGCCTGAAGCTATTGATGGTATTATGAAACTGGGAATGAACCACCCTATCGGCCCACTTGCTCTTGCAGACTTGATAGGTCTAGACACTGTGCTTCACATCATGAATGTCCTCCATGAGGGGCTAAAAGACGACAAGTACTCACCAGCTCCACTGTTGATTAGCATGGTTTCCGATGGAAAGCTAGGTAGGAAATCCGGGGAAGGATTCTACAAATACTGAAAAATCGAGTCAATCAACAATATTAATGTCACCTACGATTTAATACACACGACCTCCACGAACCCCCATGAATGGCACAGAAAAAAAGCCCAAATCTCATCCAAGACAGGTTTCTTCAGTCTTGATTTGCTCTATTTTTCTAATTTCAATACTCTCAGGGGCCGCACTGGCAGACAACGATGCAGGCTCAGGTTCGGACGCCGGCAATTCAATGTCCAACGCGACATACTTGCCTTCTAACAACTCCTCAGTAACTTACTATGGGAACCTTTCACAAGGAAATGACACAGACGATTACTATGCAATCAATATGTCATCCGGAACAGGGCTAGCTGTAACAATAAATATCCCATCAAACTGCGATTTCGATCTCATCCTCCGAACCTCGGGCGGGGCCCAAATTGACGCCAGTACCAACGGGACAGGGCAATCTGACCATGTCACCTCTAACGGAACAAACGTCGGGGGGACTACAGTTTACATCTGGGTTGACCAGTACACCGGGTCCGGGCAATATTCAATGCAGGTGTGGATATTCTCGGTTGGCAATGGATCCGGCGGAGGAGGGGGCGTCGGTAACGATGCAGGAAGCGGTCAGGACGCAGGTGGTTCAATGGCCAATGCCCTGAGTGTAAACATAACAAATATGACGTCATTCCAAGGAAACCTCTCGACCTCCAACGATGATGACTGGTACTCAATGTACATCCCCTCGGGATACGGGATCTATATCGAGATGTACCACAATACAAATGCAGACTTCGACATGTGGCTCCATGACTCAAACGGCACTCAGATCGATGTCGCCTTTACTGGATCAGTACCAGAATCCGTGGGGAGCAATGGCACTGATGTGGGTGCTTCAAACGTCTACTTAGAAATCAAGGATTGGCCAACAGCCCCCTCATACGGATCCTACAACGTCACATTGAGCTTGTTCTCTATAATCGGCAATCCCGCTTACAACCAGAATGATGCAGGCTCAGGAGACGATGCAGGCGACGACGCCCTAAACGCCACAAACCTCTCCATTCCACAATCAACTAACAGCTCGTCAACGTTCTCTGGATGGAAGTCATCCAGCGATGATGGTAACGATTACTACGTTTTCTCGGTCCCCGATGAGCACGGTGTCGAGATCAACATGACCTCGACAAACGTCACTGGATACCTGGTCCTATACTGGGAGTCAAACCTCACCTTGATTGACTCCTCTCTAAATAACAACGGAGCTGAATACGTGACTTCAGACGGTCCGGAGGTCAGCGGGCTAAACGTCCTCATGAGGGCCATGGCAATATCTGGTGATGGATACTACAACTTCACAGTGACTACTTTTTCACTAGACACAGATAACGATGGATGGCAGGATAACACTGAGATCCAGTGCGGGACTGACCCCGAGGACTACAACTCCACTCCCTCGGACTTCGACAGCGACGGAGTTTGCGATACGATGGACTCTGACGATGACAATGATGGTACTCCCGATAACGAAGACGACTTCCCCCAGGACCCGAGTGAAACCACCGATACGGACAATGATGGACTGGGCAACAATGCAGACTATGATGACGACGGGGACGGCTGGAATGATACCTCAGAGGGAGATTGCAATACTAATCCCCTCGACTACTCCAGTCAGCCATCCGACACAGATGGCGACTCTATCTGTAATTGGCTCGATGACGATGACGACGGTGACGGCTATCTGGATGACGATGATGACTTCCCGTTGGACGGTACCGAATGGATAGACACTGACAATGACGGCATCGGAAACAATGCAGACACAAACGACGATGCTGATGGCTTCTCAGATGCAGATGAGCTACTCTGTGGCTCAGACCCCCTCTCATACAGCTCGGTTCCACCGGACTCCGACTCTGATGGAATTTGTGACATCATGGACGACGACGACGATGACGATGGATACCCCGATGACACTGATCATTTCCCTAACAACCCCCAAGAGTGGCTAGACACTGATTCAGACGGACAGGGGGACAACTCCGACTTCGATGATGACAATGATGGCGTTATCGACGAATATGACGCATTCGACACTGATCCAAACGAGCAGTACGACTTCGATGGAGACGGGATAGGGGACAACGCCGATACCGACGATGATGGCGATGGGTGGTCCGATTCAGATGAATCCACATGCCAGTCTGATCATCAGGACTCCGCTTCTCTACCTGATGATTTCGACTCAGATTATACCTGCGACATCATGGATTTGGATGATGACGGAGATGGGTATGACGATACTGAAGACTCATTCCAGTTCGATGCTACAGAGTGGGAGGATACCGACTCTGATGGTATCGGAAACAATCAGGATTACGATGATGATGGGGACGGCTGGACCGATATCATAGAGCCTAACTGTGGTGCTGATCCTCTGAAAGCAGAATCATCGCCTGTGGACACGGACAACGATGGCACTTGCGACTTCTTAGACCCGGACGATGACAATGACTCTGTAATGGACGTAGATGACGATTTCCCTGTAGATCCAAACGAATCAAAAGACACTGACGGCGATGGAGTAGGAAACAACGCGGACATGGACGATGACGATGACGGTTGGCCCGACTCGTCGGAGGCGCTTTGCGATACATCACCCCTTTCCGATCAGTCCGTGCCTGAAGATACCGACATGGACGGGAATTGCGACTTGCTCGACATGGATGATGACAACGATGGGGTTCCAGACAGCGGGGACGTTTTTCCCAAGGATGCGAATGAGTGGGAGGACCTAAACAACGACGGCTTGGGAGATAATGGGCACCCCCTATCTCTGTTCGACAAGATGAAGCTGAGCCCAGGAATATCCGCTCTAGCAGTTTTAGCAATACTTGCCCTCTTGGGAGTGATGGTATACTCAACCGCGTTCTCTGGAGGGGGCGTATCACCAATCTCCAATGTCTTTGGTAAAAAGCAGGACTCAGCTGATGACCCAGATCATTTGAACACCCAGATAGAAAACTCCCCTCCTCCCATACCTCCGGGTTTAGAAGAAGATACGGAAAATGAGCGAAACTACGCCAAGTCATGGGAAGACCTCCCCCCTGGTGGAGAATACACTGAGACTGTCCCGTTGAGATACGAAGGAGAGGACTGTGGAATTTGGGTACAAAGGGACGATGAGAGTTGGGTGAAGGAATAGTTATTTTTTATCAAATATGATTACATTTTCCATGTTCAGTTGAATTTTATGCCTTCAGGCTACAAACACACCCTTAAAGGGTGATAATTCAATATAATTATTTAGAGGAGCATGTAACGGTATTGTTATATCATTCACATCTTCTCATGAACGCCAGTGACGCCCATGCGAAGCGATGTAGCCCGTTCGATTGCCCTAGTAATGCTAATGATTGTCTCGGTACAAATGCCGATGTTTGATAACGCGGAAGAACCCGTGGAATTGAAGGAAGAGCCCCTCATAGAGATGGTGGCTCAAAACCCCTGTCAGGGCTATGACGCCTGTCTCGGCTATGATGCCGGAGGCTACAACTCCAGGAATGAGATCTGCCCAGGAGGTACAGGCACTTGTGCAGTTGCAAACCTCACCTCTTACGTGGATTACGGTTCCGGGTCGACCACCACCACTTTCTACGGTTACATGGACGGATACGGATCCGCATCAAGCGGTCTTGACGACGATGACGTATACACAATGTGGGTACCCTGGGGCTACGGGGTCAACGTCACAGTATCATGGAACCACACCTTCACAATGATGTACGGAGCAATAGGTGCTAGCGGGCTAACCAGTACCTACGGTGGTTACGATTCCTCTGGATACGGATCCAGCGGTTCATTCACCCTATCAACAGTAGGAAACGCGGTCAGTGGCTCAGCATTGGACATCTATCTAGACTGCTACAGTAGCTACTGTAAAGCCACATCAGGATATGTGAGCGACTACAGGATGGACATAGAGACATGGCCATCCGACGGAGGAAACTACGGAGATACCACATCACAATTCGGCACCGGCGCCTCCACATGGGACGATGGGCGCACCTACGTGGGAATGTGCGGACAGTATGGGGGATCCTTCTGTGAAGTCCAGCGAGGTTCTGGTGGAAACGGTAACGATCAAGGTACCAAGACTATCGCATCTGGAGAGTCGTTCGGCCTATTCTTCAACCACGACAACTACGCAAACAGTGAGTCCTCGATCACAGTGTCCTGCAGTTCAGGCGCTTCATACTCCAACGCAAGGTACAGCGGTACCGTATCATCTTCAGACGGCTCTGGCGTCTATGCGGCGAGCTTCACCGGCCCAGACGTCTGTACAGCCACAACTACCGACTCACTTTCAGATGGCGGATACGAGGTCTACTGGGCCGGATTGACACCGGCTGTCAGCGGACTGCTATCTACCACACTTGCCAATCCATCCGTTTCTACATACGGGGTAGTAGGTTCAACAGATGCCTACGACGTGTACGCGGCAGTCATACCTGATGGCTCGTACGCTAACATTTCCCTCACATGGAACGAGAACGCGGATCTAGATCTTAGAGTGTACTCAGACAGCTCACTCGTTTCACTCATAGGATCATCTGCAGGCTCCAGTAACCCTGAAGTCGTTGACCTAGGGTCCACAACAGACACCACTGTATATGTCAAGGTCAGCTACTACAGCTGGGGCAGTACAGATCCAGCCGCGGGCTATCAGATCACACTGAACCTGCTGCCTGCAGTATTCCCTCCATGCTGGTTCCAGGATGACGGAGCATCTGCAGGAGCCGGAGTCTACGATGGCTCCGGAAGCGGCGATTCAGCAGACGTTTGGAACGCCAACCCCAGGGACATGACTGGAACATCGTCATTCACTGGCATGCTGTGCGATGACTACGACGAGGAGGACTGGTACGCTATTACCATACCTGCATACCACGGTGCCTACGTCAGGCTGACTTGGGACCAGACAGTATTCTCAGACGACCTGAGACTATACCTCTATGCCGACAGGGGATACTCTACCCCCTCAATAGTATCATCGGCATCATCATCCGCATTGGACGGTGCAGGCGTTGCCACGACCAACGAGTCATACCTCTGGACAGGTTCGTTCTACGGCCTCTGGGGAACTCCTACGGAACTACTCATAAACGTAGACGTGTACAGTCTGACGTCCGATCTCGAGTTCAACTACACCGTTGAGTACTCAGTCTACAACCAGTCAGGCGACTACTGGGGAGGCCCATGGGATGACGCTGGATCAGGTACGGACGCAGGAAACAGCTCGAGCTACATTACCAGCCCAGTACAGCTTGTGTCAATGAACAACACGTACACAGGCTACGGTCATGACGATCTCGACATGTACGACCAGTACCAGATTTACGTTCCGCCCAGCTACTCAATGAGAGTGCAGCTAGATGCTCCTGATGGTAACGACGTAGACCTATACGTCAAGACCGGCTCAGGATCCTCTTACATGTCCACATTGGAATCATCCACAGGATACGGTGACAAGGACATATGGATTATGCCGGGCAACGGGGATCAGAACATGTTCATCATAGTCATGACCCAGGTAGGCGGAGGCTCATACGACCTCATAATCACCATGGTCACCGATGACAATGACCCAGACCCAGCAGACGACTGTGGAATCGGATCAGATGCCGCGGACAGCATGTACCCGGCATCATGGGACGAAATGACATGGCTCAACGCCTCTACTCAGATCGATGCGAACGGCGACGCAGACGACACAGGCGGAAGCTGCACTGCATGGCTAGACAGGGACTGGGATCTAATGGACAACTATGCAGTCCTAATTCCAGCTGGAAAGTACATGCAGTTCAACGTCACATGGACTCCGCAGACGACCAGTCAGACATCGACAGTCCTGAGGAACCTAGATGTAACTCTCCTGAAGTGCCAGATACAGAACGCACTATGCGCCCCGGGGACCAACCCCGCATACTACGTCTCACAGCAGGACTCCAGTAGCGGATGGTCCAACGGTACATCCGGTCTATGGGTAACTAACGGTGGATGGCTGATGATAGAGATCGGCGGAGGCTCCACTTTCAGTGGCATGGAGATGCTCGACTACACAATGCACTTCGAATTCAGACCTCTGAGCGAGTTGAGAGGTGGTGTCCAGAACGATGCTAACTCCAGTCTGGATGCCGGTGCGGGAACGCCTGACGCGATTCACGTTAACAACTTCATCAACATGACCACCAACGCAACTACCGGTCACTACGAGCTCGCGTGGAGCGGGTGGAACGACCCACACGCAGACACAACTGACAGGTACACGTTCGACGCGCCAGCGAACCATGGCTACTCAGTTTGCGTAGAGCACAACGACAGGCAGTATCCACAAGGCTTCCAGTCCATCGGAGGCGCACTGGTCATCCTCGACTTGTACGGGTCCGCCTCTTCGCCTACTCCTGCCAACACCTACGTCTACTACAACATGAACCCAATGTGCTGGACAACAAACAACACAGGGAACTACTACGGAGGCGAGGTCAACGAGATAGGCGTCAGGAACTGGTACGCTGTATACTACGCCATCGACGATGGAACCGACTACAACGTAACTGTCACCTTCTTCACACTAGACGCTGATGGCGATGGATGGTACGATGACATGGAGACAGCCTGTGGTACTGACCCAAATAACGCAACCAGCGTACCAGGCGATGTTGACGGGGATGGAATATGCGACGCATTAGACAGCGATACAGACGGCGATGGCGTCATCGACTCGCAAGACGCATTCCCAGACGACCCCAACGAGTCTACTGACCTGGACGGCGATGGAATGGGCGACAATACCGACATGGATAGGGACGGCGACATGTGGAACAACACAGACGAGACCGCATGCATGACAGACCCAGACGACGACACGTCAACACCAGCCGACAACGACAACGATACAATCTGTGACTACTTGGATGTCGATGACGACAATGACGGATACGACGATCTGAGTGACGAATTCCCGATGGACTCCGCAGAGTGGGCAGACAACGACAATGACAAGATTGGAGATAACGCTGACACTGACGACGACAACGACGGATACGACGACGAGACTGAGACACTGTGCTCTTCCGATCCACTGGACCTGTCTTCAATCCCGACCGACCAGGACCTCGATGGCACATGTGACGCTCAGGATACCGACATGGACGGCGATGGATACGACAACGATGTCGATGTCTTCCCATACGACCCTTCAGAGTGGATAGACACAGATGGAGACGGTTTCGGAGACAACATCGACACAGATGACGACAACGACATCGTCCTAGACGTGGATGACGTCTTCCCACTGGACTCCACAGAGTGGGTCGACACCGATGCAGATGGCGTTGGGGACAACGCGGACCTCAATGACGATGGCGATGCATGGACCGATGCCGAGGAGATCTCGTGCGGTTCCGACCCAATGGACTCATCGTCAGTACCCGACGACTATGACGGAGACGGAATCTGCGACAAGACAGACACCGATGACGATGGCGATGGAACCCCGGACGTATCCGACGCATTCCCGTACGACGCCATGGAGTTCGCTGACTTCGACAGCGACGGAATAGGGGACTTCTCCGACACTGATGACGACAATGACGGATGGATGGACATCGAGGAGCCAAACTGTGGTACTGATCCGATGGACGCACTCTCCGTGCCTGCTGACAACGACAGGGACCGCCAGTGCGACATCGTCGACCAGGACGATGACAACGACGGCGTAATAGACCTCGATGACGTGTTCCCAATGAACCCAGACGAGACCAATGATCTTGACGGCGACGGAGTTGGTGACAACTCGGATACCGACGATGACGGCGATGGCTGGCTGGATATCACCGAGGACCTGTGCCTTCGAGGTGTTGACGGAATCATCGGTACCGCTGATGACGGATTCGGAAACCCCTACAACGCGAACGAGATGCCAATCGATAACGAGACCATCGATCCAGGCCTTGACGAAGAGTACGGAACAGCTGATGACGTTATCCAAGGAGACGGAATATGCAACTCCCTAGATCCTGACGACGACAACGATGGCGTACCTGACGCGGCTGTCTACACGCTGAACGCCAATGGCGTCTGCACGACATGCGAGGACTGGGAGGACCACTTCCAGTGGGATCCCTCCGAGCAGTTCGACGCTAACGGAGACGGCGTAGGGGACAACGGGGCAGAGCCTTCATTCCTTGACAACGTCCAAGCCGACACCCTGCCGTTCGCTGGAGCTGGTATAGGAATCATAGCCATGCTTTACCTCGTATCCAGGCAACTGGGAGGAAAGGAAGAGGACGACGAGTACGAAGAGTACGACGAGACCGAGCAGTTCGAAGACGATGAGGACATCGAAGAACTCGCCGACAGCCTCGACGAAGATGAGGCCTGATCAGGCCCAGACATAACCGGCGCCGGGCCCTCGGGTCCGGCGTCCGGCTCAATTCTCGATAACCTAAGATTATCAGCCTGACACGTTTCTGTTAATTTATTCAAGTCACCCCTACTTGGAGCTGGAAAATACATGAAATAGCATATTTTACTTATAAGTCAAATTTGTTATTTATTCTTCTGTGCGCCCAATTTGGTCGCTGTTAATACAACTTCAAGAGATCAGGGACACTTACTAATCACCACAGATTGAGGTCCAATACCGCGTCGAATTAACCCCCATTTCCAAGAACAAATCCGGCCAATCAAAAAAGCCAGGGAGAAACTCGATCCCGCTCAATCTCAAAAACCTAGAAATCGCTGTACCTATCTGTATACGGCGACCTGATATTATCAGCCATAATACCACCTCTGCTAAGCCTAATCGCCGATTACCAATAAACCAGCATAAGATTATCAGTCAACATTTTACACTATTACCCTAAAGGGTATCTTCCGTAACCTTCTAAATGCTTACATGCCCTGCCAACCGTCATGGTTGCAGCCATGCCGCACGAAGTTGCGAAGACGACAAGCAAGAGAAACCTGACAACGAACGACCTGAGGAGCATCGCAGTAGGCCTAGCCACCGCGATTGCAATAGTCATGCTAGCAAGTGCCATGAGCAGCGATAGCGGTAGCGTTAGCGCTACTGATGAAGGTCTGAACGATCTCTCTGCAAAGAGCTTCGTCAGCGTAAGTATCACAACCATCGCTGGTGACAACACAGTCACCAACGCCGAGGCTTCAGCCGGTTTCACTGTCGTCGGTGTTACCGATCAGCTGGACACAGCGGTTTCCTGCAGCTATGGTGGAGTTGCTGACTCTGTAACCTCCGACGCATCAACCGGTGCCTTCACGTGTCTCTATGACGATGACGGTACCGGCACCTATGCCGACATGAGTGGCGTGTCAGATGGCTCAGTAATCGTCACAGCGACAGTTTCAGGCACTACGTCCTCGAGTTTCTTCGCTACACAGGACATCACCAAGCCAACAATGACCATTTCTTCTGGAACGATCGACAGTGGAGACACGACCAATACCGCCGCAATCGCATTCACATTCACCTCTAGCGAGACGACCACTGACCTAGTCGTAGGGGATATTACTGCTAACGGTTGCACACTATCGTCATTCAGTGGCTCTGGAGCAACATACACAGCAACCTGTACCGCTTCCTCCGATGGAGCAAAATCCGTCGTGATAAGCGCTGGTGCATACACTGACTCCGTCACCAACCCCAACACTGCATCCAACACATTCTCCTGGACAGCAGACGTCACTGCTCCCACACTAACATCCGTAACTCTGAACTCGAACAATGCAAACAACGATATCAGCATAGACGGAAACACAATTTCGTTGGCGTTCACGTCCTCAGAGACCATCGCAACGCCAACCTGTGCCATCAAGTTCGACGGTACAGACGCAACAAACACTGAGACCATTACCAACCCTGGTGGCGGTAACAACCACCTGTGCACTGTAGTCGCACATGACTCCGATGCAGATGGCTCAGTGACATTCTCCATAGGGTTCACAGACGCCAACGGAAACGCTGGAACCGCAGTAACGGCGACCACTGACAGCAGTGCAGTCACACACGACGACACCGTGCCAACGCTCTCCGCAGTGGTCCTGTCAAACAATGGCGACTCAAACACCAGGTCAAATGATGGCGATACGATCACCGTCACCTTCACAGGGGCAGAGGCTTTGCTGGCTACCCCTACCTGCGCAATGGCATTCGATGGCACAGCAGCTACCAATGCAGAGACAATCTCATACTCTGGCGCCAACAACATATGGACCTGCACTGTGGTCGCACATGACGACGATGCAGATGGCTCAGTGACATTCTCACTAGGATTCTCGGATGCGGGCGGCAATGCCGGAGTCGCTGTGACGGCGACCACCGATGGCAGTGCAGTCACACACGACGACACCGTTCCAACACTTTCCAACATTGTAGAGGCAACAACCGGTACTGGTGAAGCCAACGACGGCGATACAGTATCTCTCACCATCACCGCCTCTGAAAATATCCAGCAACCAGTCTGTACCTTCGCATCTGGCGGAGCGGCCATGGCCAACACCGTATCCTACAGCGGGTCCGGTACTGGATGGACCGCCTCGCTCACAGTGGCCGACGGTGACACGAATGGGGACGTAACCTTCTCCTGCGCCTTCAGTGACGTAGCCGGAAACGCGGGCGTGGCAGACACGACCCCTAACTCCGGAGACATAGAGGTTGAGAACACACACCCAACGGTTTCCACCTTCTCATTCGATGATACTGCAATGAAGACGGGTGATACCCCCACTCTTACTTTGACATTCAGTGAAGCTGTTGTCGGATTCGCAAGTAGCGCCGATGTAAGCTGTCCAAATGGGAATCTAGCTGCTATGAGTTCAGCAAACGGAGGTGTAACATGGACTGGTGTTTTCACACCAACCGCGGACACGGAAGATGACACAAACGTCTGTGCTTTGGCTACATCGTACACAGATGCTAACGGTAACACCGGACCTTCTGCAAACACTGCAAACTATGCAGTTGAAACCCAAGCACCTTCAGTTAACAGCATCACCATGAGCGATACCGCCTTCAAGGACGGTGACACTGCCACTCTAACGATCGTCTTCTCCGAGACCGTTGCTGGCTTCGCTAGTGGCGATGACGTAACTTGCGCTAGTGGTTCCTTGGGAGCCATGTCACTACAAAGTGGCACTACATGGGCTGGTACTTTCACACCAACAGACGACTTGGATGACGATACCAACACCTGTGTAGTGGCGACTTCGTACACTGACGCTGCTGGTAACGCAGGAACAGCCGCAACAAGCGCCAACTACGACGTCGACACACAAAACCCTACTGTCAGCAGCATAGGCCTCGGCGACACCGACATAGTCACGGGCGACACGCCGACCCTGACAATCGTCTTCTCTTCCGCAGCAACTGGCTTTTCCAGTGCAGACGACGTAACATGTCCTTCCGGTACATTGGCAACCATGACTTCGTCGGACAGCATCACATGGACGGGCACATTCACGCCCGCCTCAAGCACTACCGACCTAACCAACACATGTGACGTTGGAACCGGTTACACCGATGACGCTGGAAATACCGGAGTTGCCGGCCAGAGCGCTAACTACAAGGTGGACACCGAAGCACCCACAGTCAGTAGCATCACTTTCGCTGACACCGCGCTAAAGGCAGGTGACACCTCACTGGTGACCATCGTCTTCTCCGAGGCTGTTACTGGATTCGCAAACGCCGATCTCAGTATTGCATCCGGAACCATGTCCGCTGTTGCCGACAGCGGGGACTCAATCACATGGACCTCGACCTTCACCCCGGCAGCCGACACCGATGACAACACAAACGTCCTTGGAATAACAGCCAACAGCTACACTGACACCCTGGGTAACAACGGGGGCGCTGGAACGAGCTCCAACTACGTGGTGGAGACTCTACTGCCGACCCTGACCATGTCTATAGCGTCCGACAACGACGTCACCACCCTCGCTAAGAGCGGAGACACAGTGACTCTCTCCATCACAGCTTCTGAAACAGTGACCAGCCTAGTTTGCACCATAGATGGTGAAGCCACCACCATGGGTGGTTCAGGAACATCCTGGACATCTGCACTGACCCTCAGCGGGGACGAGACCGAGGGAGCCATCGGAGTCTCCTGCGCCAGCTTCGTCGACGCTGCTGGCAACACCGGAGTCACGGACACCACCGTGAACACCGGCACAGTCACAGTAGATCTAACAGCTCCAACCGTCGGTATCGGTACAGTCGCTACTGACGGATACATCAATGCCGCAGAGGCCTCCAGCTTCACCATCACTGGAACTGCTAGCGGTGCCAACGGACAGACGGTCACCGTGACCTACGGAGGGGCCAGTGAGACGGCCACCGTATCAGCAGGAACCTGGACGATGACAATGTGCGATGACGAATCGTGCTCGCACTCCGCAGGACTGTCAGCTGTAACGGCCAACGTCAATGACGCGGCTGGAAACGCAGCTACGCAGGCTAACGTAAACGCATGGTACGACGCAACCGCCCCAACCACCTCGATCAGCTCGATAGACATATCCGCAGACACAGGTTCATCAGCAACCGACTTCATCACAAAGACCGCTGCACAAACCGTCACAGCGACACTTTCCGCCGCTCTAGCCGCAGGTGAGACCCTACAGATATCAGTCAATGGTGGGACCTCGTACTCTGACGACGATCACGCTACAGCAGACGGAACCGCACTCTCTACCAGCGCCACACTAAGCGGGACCAGTAGCATCAAACTAAGAATAGTTGACGCCGCAGGAAACCCAAGCTCGGTTGCTACACAGTCATACACACTGGACACAACCGCCCCCACACTTGGGACCGTCGGCATAGCTACCGCTGGAACTGGTAACGCCAACGACGGGGACACAGTCACACTGACATTCACCGCTTCAGAGACTATCCAGACTCCCACGTGCACCATGAAAGATGGTGGAGGAAACAACATGGATAACGCGGTTTCAGTGAATAATCCTACAGGAAACACATGGACCTGCGCAGTCGACACGAACAACGCAGACAGCGATGGAACCATGACCTTCTCGATCGCCTTCACAGATGTAGGCGGTACAGCTGGAGTAGCGGACACTAGCGTAGATGACGGCTCGAGCGTGGTTATCGACAACACGCACCCCACTCTGGGAACCGTAGGAATCGCTGTGAACAACGCCGGCAATGCCAACAATGGGGATAGTATCACTCTCACGATGACCGGTTCTGAAACTATTCAGACCCCAACATGCACAATCAAGGATGGCTCAGGAGCCACCATGGACAACACCGTCACAGTTACCAACACAGGTGGTAACGTCTGGACCTGCGTAGTAGCAGTTTCAGATGCCGATGGAGACGGGGGAGTCACATTCTCAGTCGCCTACTCAGATGCTGCAGGAAATGCAGGTACAGCTCAGACAGCCGTCGACGATGGATCGAGTGTAACCATCGACAACACGCACCCAACGATATCCAGCGTAACAGCAGCCTGGGGCACGCACCTCAACGCGGCCGAGGACAACGCAGACAAGACGATCACAATCGTCACGTCTGGAGCGGCAAACGGCCAGACGGTGACCACCACCATCAACAGCGTTACTGACACTTGCTCACTCACCGCGAACACCTGTGATGTAACATACGCGGCATCCGACATGGCAGGACTGTCAAGTGGCACATCCTACACAATAGCAGTGGATGTCAGCGACGCCGCAGGAAACGCCGCTACCCAGAACACCGGGACGACCTTCATCTACGACCCGACAGCACC
>DAPJ01000022.1 GCA_002502095.1 Euryarchaeota archaeon UBA62 | reverse complement strand
CTGACCTTGTCCTTGACCCTGGCCTTCGCCTTCGCCACCTGTTCCAGGTTCGGCATCAGATTGACCATCTCCTTCTCCACCTTCGTAATCTGGGTCGTAGGCATCAGGTATTCCATCACCATCCGAATCAGATGACGAGCCGTCGTTGGGGTCATTAGGGAACGGATCAGATCCGTCCGCTACTCCGTCACCATCAGTATCCGCTGAGTTCGGGTTAGTGCCCGAAGCGTATTCTTGGCTGTTTGTCAGTCCGTCCCCGTCAGGGTCAGCGTTGGCATCTCCAGCTGAGTTAGGATTCAGACCATAGGTCACTTCCCACCCATCTGGCAATCCATCGTTGTCCGTATCGGGGTTGTTCATATCAGTTCCTGCAGCTTGCTCCTCGGCATTGGTGAGCCCATCATTATCCCAGTCTGCACCACCATCAGAGGGGTCCAGTGGGTCAGATCCATCGGCACTTACGCCAACGGAGCCCGCCATTGTTACAAGGAGCAGTGCAATTAGCATGCTCGCGTTCTTTGTCTTCTGCATTTTCATCATATCTCCAAATTCAGTTCAGAGAACCCGCTGTTCTCTCTTTCCGGAAACAGCTAGCGCTGGGGAGTCCTTCGCTAGTATGCTTCCGGGAGGTCCGGAAATTCTATTCGAACGAGAATATATAGTATCAACAATACTGAAAAACGCTTCACTAAGCGCCATTTTATTACTCCAGTAATTATTGTTTTTTTGTTCTCGTTCCTCCATTATCGTCATCCAGTCTCACGGGCTTTCATAGGGAACCCACTGTTCCCTCTACATTCTCAGAGTAATGAATGATATTTCAATGGTTCCCGTGGTAGATTCACGGAGTAAGCCTAGATAATTCTGCTTTGAATCTGGCTGAACCTAGGAAATGAAGTACCGGAGTCGCCAATGTGGCGACAAGTAGAGTACCGAAGAATACTCCTGACCACAGCTCTATCCCTCTCCCGAGTGTTAGGAACAATATCCATCCTGCACTAGTGAATGCAAGTGGACGGTACCTCTTGCTGTATAGGACTAGTCTGGCTCTTGCGAGCTCGTCACTGTAGAACTGGGGAGCCTCATCTACAGTTACTAGCCCCGTCTCAACTGCACAACGACCACAAATCAGGTAACGAGGACCATTGCCACTGACGAAATGTGACTGATGGTAAGTCTGATTGCATTTCCTACACGTCGGCATGTATCTCGTCATTTCCAGTGGGTCTATGTCCTTCAACACTACGGTCGTCTAACCTGCTCCTCGATTTGATGATTGGATATTACAGGTTTTCTCGTTACGAACTCGGATAGTAAATCTCGACCACTTGGACTGCCTACTGATTCAGGATGGAATTGAACACCATCGATGGGTAACGTCCGATGAGTCACCCCCATGAGAAGATCTCCCTTATCATCCCAGGAATTGGGGATCAAATCACTATCCGTCGGTAAGAGAATCAAACTGTTATACCTCATCATAATAGATTTTCTAGGTAATTCTCTGAATATGCCAGTGCCATCACTAATAATTACGCTTGGTGTTCCATGCACAGGGCCCTTGGGAGACTCGACTAGTTCCCACCCATCTGCTAAACCTAGTGCTTGATGCCCTAGGCATAACCCTAGGACCGGTACGTGTTTGCCAGCTATCGTCAGATTTCCTGAGATGCTTCTCCTAGCAATCTCCATCGTTATCGGATATGATTCAGGCCTCGAAGGCCCGGGCCCTAGAATTACCCTATCTGGGCTAGTGTTGAGTAGTAATTCATCGACTGCATTGGAAACATTATCTGTGTCGAACTTTCTGCCATCTGCAATTACTACATCCGAACCTAATGAAGAAATTACCTCGGCAATATTTCGAGTGAAAGAATCCAAGTTATCAATTAGAAGAGTGCAACCTTCAATCTTGTCACATGGATAATTCACTATCGAACCAATACTCCCTTCTTTAGCCATTAAGCCTGGACTCAGATGATCAATTATTCCTCCATACTCAGGAACAGGATATATTTCCACTCCTCTTTCTGGTAGATCCTTGTTTGAGAAACCAGTCCTGAAGCCCCATGCTGACTCTGTAACCGCAGCCGCCTTCCAGCGTGCTTCCTCGACCTCCTCAGCTGGAGATGAACCTATCACAATCCCTCCTCCTGCCTGAACTGTTGCATGCCACTTTTCGGGGCCAGAGTGAGCCTCCAATGTCCTAATGAGGATATTCCAGTCAGCTATTCCATGTCCTCTGTGTATATGTCCTATCGAACCCGTCCAAGCACCTCTGGGACTTTCTTCAAGCTCATCTATTGCTGCTAGAGTTACTGTCTTTGGACAACCAGTAACCGATCCTCCGGGAAACATTAGAGATGTAACTTCGGACGTTGTGAAACCAGGTGCTAATTCCCCCTGTACCCCGCTGACAAGATGCTGAACGTTAGAGAGGGCCTCTATTCTCCACCCAGACCAATGAACTGTACCAGGCTTACACACTTTACTGAGATCATGTCTTTCCAAGTCCACTAGCATTAGATGTTCAGATATCTCTTTCTCACTAGAAATCATTTCTTCTCTGAGCTTCTGGTCCTCCTCTACGCTCCCACCCCTCTTTCTGGTTCCCTTGATAGGCCTCGTTCTGACTATTCCCTGTTCTAGCTCAACGAGCCTCTCAGGACTTGAGGAAGCTACTGACCATCCTAGGTCAGATACCATCATCCAAGATGAGAAGGGAGCCGGATTAGAGCGAGTGAGAAGGAGAAAGGAGTCCCATGGGTGACCTGGCATTTCTCCCTTCCACTTTCTTCCATAGTTAACTTGGTACAGATTTCCACCAGTAATACTCTCCCTGACTCTTGATACTTTTCTAGCATGGTCCGAATCACTCTCACTGTGGGGAACAGAATCTAATTTCGGAATCGCAGGCATATCGAATCCTTCCATCTCTGGTAACTCTAGATCAAGCCATGGATGACCTTCTATCCCTAGTACTCCTATCTCACCGCTATTTCTATCGTGAATAAACCATGCATCTGCTCTCCAAAGGACTCCTAATACAGAACCAGGTACAGGCGTATTGGAGAGTCTGATAGGCTCAGACCATCTAGAGAGGTCATAACCTAGTATTCCAGTGAACCCTCCTGGGTGAAATGTGACATCTTTGTGACATTCTGAGGTAATCTCAAACTGACTAATACAGTCCAAGGCTTCTGTGAGGCTAGCGCAATATACCTCTTCACGGGTGTTCCACTTATGGCCTTCTCTTTCCTGAATGACAAGATTTAGTGGTGAAGGAGAGCCCAAACATACTTCTCCACTTAGGGCAGAAGGAATCTCTTCTGAGGATTCACCTTCTGGTTCAACCATCAATACCCTTATACTATCCAAAGATGGGAGTAAAGATCTCTTTGAGAGGTCAGTTACAGGGCCTCCCGAGTGTAGTAGTATCTCATCTTCAAAAGAATCACCTTCTTCTCTGAGGTGTATTAGCAGCTCTATGAGGAGCTCTTCATTGTCAGAAATTCCTAGTGACTTCCACCTAGAATTACTCATGACCCCTTCCTCCGTTTCCTTTGCTGATCCTCAATCTTTTCGACCATCCCTCAGAAGCCACTTTGTAAAGCCGCCCCCTTGGATTTCCTATCTTCCTATCGTCTATCTTTCCTAGTGATTTTATCCCCATTCCGCTACCACAAACAATCATCTCAGAGCACCTAGTAATCATTCCAAGTGTTATCTTGGCGCCTCTTACGGGAATTCCAGAACTCTCCAAAAATGGCTTGATTACTTGCAGGGATACCGAGTCCAGTGCCCCATCACTGTGCCTTGGGTGGTATGCTACTCCATCACTATCGAGAAGCAGGGGGGTGCATCTATCACCATCAATCAGATTCCCATCCTCGAAGAGAAGGCCAATATCGGCACCATTGCTCATCGCGACTTCTCTAGCATCACGATATGGCTGGTAGTCTCCATGCTTTGTTCCTCTGATACCATCGTCCCAAATAGGAGCACTAAGTGATATTGCGGACAACGGTGTCTCTGGCCATGTCTTGTTTATCGAGCCCTGTAAGATGATATCCCCTCCTGATGTCACCTTCACAATGAGAAGGAATGGATCTTGGTCAGAGCACTCATTCCGTTCTTCTGGAGGGTTTACTCCTCCTAGCTTTGAGAAGACTCTCTCTGACAGGTCAGGAGGACATTCCAAGCCCAGCTTACCAGCATGCCTAATCATTCTTTCAAAGTGAAGCTCTGGGGACATTAGGTAATTCCCTCCATCCCATCCTATTGCCGACCAAACGGATGAGTCTGGTACGTCGGAGGCAATCATGGCACCCGAGAGAGGGTTGCAGATTCAAGCTCTTCGATAGATCAAATTATTTCATCGATAAAGGAGGGGTCTAAGTCATCATCATCGTCAAGCCCTTCTGCGAGGTCATCTAGATCCTCAAAATCCAATCCATCAGCCAAATCATCGAGATCATCAATATCCAATTCACCGTCATCTTCTACTCCTAGAAGCTCATCAGCCACTTCCGCTGAAGCCTCTCTCGTGATTCCGGTGTACTCTCCTCCAATTGGTTGTACCATGGCATCCTCCCCCATTCCATCGTAACTTACTGATGGTGAGTCTGGCTCTTCTCCGAATGAATCAGAAGAAAGCTCCAGGTCATCTAGTCCGAACTCTTCTTCTTCAGCTAACCCCGAAGACTCCCTCATCATCTGCTCCTCTAGCTCAACTTCGAGAGCACCCATCTCCCAAGGCTGGGGCGCAGAATCCTTCCTCGGTCTGATGAATAGTACAGCTCCGGCCAGAATCATCAGAGCCGATAATAGCGCTATCAGTGTGTTCATATCTCCACTCATTAGCTGATCAATCCAAGATGCTCCTTCCTCACCTCCCCCATCTTCGGAAGAGCCGAAAGAGCTCTCCGACCATGGCAGAATCTGTAGTGGATCGACTGCCAACCTGTTGACCTCTCCATCGAACGCCACTACAACGACCCAGTAAGACAAGGTATTGTCCAAGGGTCCCCCATCAAACTCATTCAGAATCAGTAGGTTGCCCATCACTTCCTTAGAGCTTCCATCTATCATCGAGCTTACTTGTGTAGCATTTCTGACATCCTCGAATGGATCAAGACTTACAAATACTCGATATGACTGTACTTGGGAATCCTGACTGAGATCCCAAGTAATATCAATTTGTGAACCAGAACTGTCCCAGTATCCACGTACTCCAGTTACCTCTGGCAGATGTAACCCCGGATCGAGACTGTTCTCATCGACTAGTGCTATTGATGAAGTCCTAAGATTGGTTAGCCATGCATTTCCTGAAGAGTCCACAGGAACTACCGTGACCCACGTCATTATCGATGGAGCAAGACTTCTCCCATCCGAGAGTTCTTCGATTGTGATCGGCAGTTGAGAGCTCCTCTCAACTACTGCTACTGGATTCATGTTGCTAGCATCAGAGAAAGGAACTACGTCAGCGAATATCAGGTATTCATACAAGTCTGAAGCCATACTCTCCTGGAATGTAACAAACATACCATCTCCATCATCACCCAACCTCTCCTCTAGAATGGGAGCTATCATCCTGTCAGGAGGGGTAATATCTCCTCTGTTATCTACAGGTGTGACTATCGAGATATGATTGTCAAGACCTGTCAGGAAAACATTTCCCTTGATGTCATGAACTGTTACTGCGACATATAGTGGAATATCCGGTACTATGGGAGATACCTCAAGTGAATCTACTGAGTTTCCGTACATGGCCTCTTCGATGGTCATCTGTAACTGAAGTACACCACCAATTTGCCTCTGATCGACTACAATTAGATTACATGAAGAAGGATCATTGGTGCATACTTCACTCAGTCCACTCAAATCATTTAGAGGGTAATCTGACACCCACACGGTGTAGTAGCTGAAGTCGGATGCTGTAGATCTATTCCATACAATATCAATCTTAGTGCCATCATCCTCTGGGTGGTCCCAAGCGATCAATCCTTCTACCCTATCAGGCGCATTAGCAGAGCCTTCTTGGTCGGCCTCTGGAGTGGCCTCAACTACCATAACCGAATCTACGTTAGAGTTGCCCCAGTCGTCAGATGCAACTACTCCAATCCAATAAGTTACTCCATCTTGCAAAGGAGATGAACCAAGTGAGTCAATAATAACCTCGCTTACGTCGCAATCTGGAATAAATTCTGCCACAGGCCATCCGTCAACTGTACTGGGAGGTTGCCAACCAGATGCAGGAAGGGCATAAACTGTGTAGAATGAGCAGTCTTCCTCTTCATTTATGTCCCAAGTAACCTCAATCCTGCCTCCCTCATCTTCTGGAACGTCCTCAGCAGCAGTCCCTAGTATCATCGAGGGTGCGATGCCATCGTTGAGGCCACCTGCTGTGGTGACTGGCCCAAAGGTAGTGACATTGCTCGGGTCGTATTGTCCGGAAGCATCAACACAAGCGGCAGCAAACCAGTATACTCTCTGAGGGGACAGCTCCATTACCGTAGAGTTACCTGAAGAGAATGGTATGTCTACCTCTCCCGTGAGAGCAATAGCATTAGTGATATCCTGTTCAGCAGCCCATATCCTAGTACTTCCTGGATCTAGCTCTTCGCACATAGACCACTCGAGGACAAGACTCCCTGCGGTCCCCCCGGATATTGCCTCAGCAATCAACCAATCCGGCGGACTAGGCATCTCATCAGTTGGTGTAACACTACCTGGCCACGCAATCGCATCTCCTATAGTCCCGTCAGGGTACTCTATTGATATGGCGGCCCTGTATAATCTGTCGTCGGACAATGCCTCTGTGACTCCGTCATTGTCCGCCTCAGTTACCATAACCGAAGTCTGTGACCAGAATGGAATTGTGACATAAGTTGAGAAGTCATCTAACTCATCCTCGCTTGGGTTCCAGTCCTCCCTTCCTGTTGCGTCCCAAACGAATATCCTATAACCGCTCCATGCGGCATCTTCAGCGGGCAGCCAAGTTACTTCCAGGACTCCGCCTCCATCATTGGGCCTGTCAGTAATATTGACTATATTCGTGGGAACCTCAATCCTCTCCCAATCGTAAGTGATTCTAACTTTCATTTTACCGTCACTAGGTGATTGTAACTGGATATGAGTCTCAGCAGAAGAATAACCCGGTCCAACTTGTGATATTGCGGACTGGAAAGCTGACTGTATCCCGGGGTTCATCGTCTGCATATCCCAGCTCCCAGAATAGTTGAGGAATGATGATCTCGCCCACACCCAAGCCCCAGCTTCTGGTGAAGACATGGTCATCGCAAGGGGATTCATTGGAAGCCTACCCGGAAGGACTGAATCAGACATTAACGGAATATCAATGGGTTGCTCATCATTGACTAAGACAGTACTCATCCCGGGCCTAGCCGTTTCATTAACTTCCGACCAAGTCCTGTCTCCAATAATGATATTCAAGGGGTTTGCATTTCTTTGTCCGCTAGTATCTGACTCCACAAGACCGTCAACAGGTGTGAAGTGATGAAGCCCATCATCTGATACCAGATAGAGGCCATTGTCACTAACATGTGCTCCCCTTGGGTCTGAGAACAGGCCTGATTGTGATTTCACCAGATGGTCTCCAGCACTACTCATCACATCTATTCCACCCGGACTGATCATGACTAGATTCCCGCCGTGGGAAACTAGTTCACTTGGAGGCCAGGACATCATTGAATTTGTCGGGGCCCCAACCTCCATGTCTAGCGAGGATGAATTCCAGTGAACTATCGGAGAGATATCTGTAGCTATGTGGACCCCCCAGTCATCCGCTGCGATTGATCGAACGTCATTGCTGGGAATCTTGTCAATCTGATAAGTTCCATTAACCATATCTGTGGCTATATCCCATGCAACAACCCCCGGTCTCGTGGCTCCTTGTCCGTTATGAGAGATGAATACTGATTCGTCGTGGTACTCAGTTACCGTCACACCGTTTTCGTCTGTTACTTGCCTACTGATGCTGTCTGCGTAGAAGAGACCAGAAATACTGTTACCCGCAAGTCCATCAGAGAATCCTCTAGTCGTCACAACTGTGAGGTTAGAGTCTAGTATTGTCACTCCAGCAGGTCCTCCAGCAAGGATGGTTTCTCCGAGTGTTGGTGTATTAACTACCAGTAGATGATCATATATCGAACTCGGTAGGCCGTCGAAGGTAGTTATCGGGTCTTCCCACTCATCCAAGCTTGTATTGAAAACAGCTATTCCCCCCCATGTAGCCGTCAGTATCTTATCACCCAATCCAACGAAGTCCTTTACTATGTCATTTGGAAGTCCGGCGAGCAAGCTTCCATCGCCCCAGCTAAGTGAAGTAGTATCAAATGACTGGAAGCCTGCTGCAGATCCCTCATTACCCATTAGTCCGACGTATAGCATGCCATCATCATCATCAAGTACCATTCCATCCATCTGTCCGTGAAGGGCAGGAGCAGTAGATGAGTAGGACCTTTGCAATAGATCGATAGAATACAGACCTCTGCCAGCTGTGGTTACCCACATTGTGTCTCCATCGAGATGCATGCTGTTGATCACATCGTCATCGAGTAGATTGTAGCCATATTCCCACCTTACAGATCCGTTCTGTAGTATTTCTCCCTGTAGTATGGATGTAGCGAAGAAGGAGTTACTGTCGAATGTTGACGCAACCCATACGTGAGTCGAGTTCGCTTCGAACTCGACGACCCGTCCGCTAGAGAGGCCTGCAAGCTCATCAAACCCTGAAGCTATGAGGCCAGTACTGTCTAACATGTCAACCCGGTTCAAGCCCGTGGTCTGTCCAGACCTTCCAATAGCGTATGTGGGAGTGTTGGCAGGAACTCTGACAATTGAGCACCCGTCCATTCCCGGACTCAGAACCTGTCCACTTGATACAGATGTCCCCGATGTCACTATTCTCGAGATTCCACCAGTGTTGTCATATTGGTGAGCAGAAAGGAGTACATTGCCATCATGAAGCATCCCACCGGGGAATATCAGGTCTTCCGAAATCCCATCTGCTGAAGTTAGAGTAGGTAGGAAGCTCTCTGTGTTGTAGTTGAATCTATCAAGTCCGACTCCAGTTGTATCGAAGCCCACATAGAGTATTCGATTGGCATCATCGCAGGCGAGTGCGCGGGGATCATCATCGGAGAGTCCGTTATTTCCACCATCCGTGAGAGGGTCGATCCACTCATTGGTGATGCCATCATTGTCATGGTCTGCTAAGTCGAATCTAGCTACTCCCCCTTGATTGCCAAACCAGGAAAGCCTACCAATTGCAAAGTGTATTATCTCATCGCAAACGAGTATGTCAGCCCCGTATCCTCCTGGGATGTCACCCGAGCCGAGATCCCAAGTAGTCCAGTTACCACTGGTACCATTTTTATTGAGTATCTGAGCATTAGAATTCCAGCTTCCCTGACGGTGAGAAGAAACCCATAGGTCATCTCCAACTATCTCCATGGAAAAGAAACCGTCTTCTACGTCATTCGGAAGCCCGTCGTTTTCCGTCCACGCGTTTTCGAATGTCTCGTTGATGGGATTCCATCGGTATATACCATCCATTGTCGCGAACAGGTACTCTCCCTGGAACTCCTCCATTCCTCTAACAGGACCGGGGAAGTCAGACCACTCGTCCAAGAGCGTCATGGAGGAATATTGGAATCTCCGTAGGATACTATCCCCGTATGCTACCCACATCTCACAGGAGGAAGAATTCAGTGGGAAGCAGTCACCAAGAAGCTGGGCGTTAACTCTCTGGACGTTACCAATGGTCTCAAGATCGTCCTGCCATGTCTCATTGATAGTGTTCCACCTGACAATTGTCCCCTCTCCGTCGTTCCATGACTGAGTTGGTCTTACACCAATCCAGAGCTCGTTTCCAACCACGCCCATGCCATACACCTTGGAGCTGGATCCAATCTGACTGCCAGCATCCAAGGCAGAAAGTGAAGTATTGTTATTCAGCGCAATTCTGTAAACCTCATCATTTGAGTTCCACCACTGATTACTCCTCTGGGTGGAATAGTAGAGAACATCCCCTATGATTATCATTTCAGCGGGACTTCTCGAGGGAACATCTGGGCCATTGGTATTAGATCCTCTATCCCAGTCGATGAGAACCGTATCATTAATCACATCTATTAGGGTAAGTCCAAAATCTCCTCCTGCCCACATTGTCCCGCTCTGCCGGCCTGGAATCAGTGTAGTGACATCATCATCATCGATGTATCCCTGCGTGCTGTCCCAAGTGGTAAGCCACTCCTCGTTGGCCAAGTCATATCTGGCAATTCCAGTATTCTCAAATCCGAGATAGAGTATCTCTCCTATCTTCACGGTCTTCGCACGCTGAGTGTCGTCACCGGCGGTCCAAACATCAATGATTTCAAAACCATCAACACCACCAAGCTCGCTGGTATCTACTACTACTGCACCGCCATCAGTTCCGGCGTAAAGTATCGGATACCCATCCGAGTCATTACCAATCAGATCGACAGAGTTTACCTGCCGAGACGGCATTTCCGAACCACCGCCAGTGGTAAGGCACTCAAGTAGATCCAGTGTACCCTGCCCGGTATCTCCCCATGCACAGGCTCCCCTATTTGTAGCGGCATAAATATCTGAACCATCGCTGGTGATATCATTGAATTCCCAGGGGTCATTGTTCCACCCCGGAATATTCGTTTCGAGCTGATCCCAAGATGCCCCATCCCAGATAGCAAGGCCACCATTCGATTGAGCACCTGTATTCGCCACTCTTGATCCGACAACCAAATCCCCACCATAGATGTACAGAGACAGTACATCATTATCTGGGAGGCCACTATTATCAACCGTTAGAAGGTCTCTGATATCTCCGTTGATCCTATCGAGTACCATTATTCCGAATCCAGTTAGCCCAAGGTAAACAGTATCCCCATCTACGGCTATCGGAGCTTCTTCTAGATTATCCGCTCCGAGAGACTGCCAAGAACCTAGAATCTGTAACTCCGCCAAATCCAATCTCATCAGCCCGCTGTCTGGAGTAGCCATGTATGCTATTCCGTACCTGGAAGCAACATCCACTACCAAGTCTGAATCCAAACCATCGCCAGTATCGTATGTATCAGTGAGACTTATCGTGGAAGTATTGACTAGTGAGACCCCATTCTCTGGGTGCCCAACCACAAGAGTTTGCGTGTAATCATCGTACGACATCGAAATGATGCTATCAGAACCGAGCCCACTCATGCCTCCTTGGTACGCACCTGTCTCCGAATCGAATCTCAGTAGTCCGGATTCGGCAGTTCCGACCCATACCTGGCCAGAGTCATCCTGAACAATCGAGGTCACGGATTGCATCTGCTGACCAGCGTAATCACTCACATCAATGGGGCTCGACCATCTTCTTCCAGAATTATTGAATCTGTCAATCGTTGTATCGCCTGCCACCCATATCTGACCATCTTCACTATCGTCTATACTTACTGCTAATCTCATGGGGTCAGTAACTGGGCTACTAACTAGGTACTCCACTCCCATCGGAGAATCTTCATGTTGCATGGCCATCACACCAGTAGAGTCTATGAGAACTGACATCCCGACAGCAGGTCCTCTGAATCCAACGCCAGAGGGCCATGATGAAATCGAAACTGCATTATCCAGTAATCCAATACCTTGCATGGTTTCCTGAGCTCTGAAAACTCCCGCAGAAATTTCGTATGACTGAAGTGTGTTTCCTGCAAGAACGTGTAGCCAACCATTAGATACTGAAGTCCCAATTACATTATTGGAAGCGAGTGCGTTCCCTGTAGACCACCTCGAAAGCCAAGTAGAGGTTGACATATCTCTTCTGCTGATTCCCGCATTCTCTGTGGAGATTAGTAGCTGATTCCCCATCATCTGCAAATCAGTGATTCTGTTGCTTGCGAGGAAGTTGCCACTATCCCATCTGTCAATACTCTGTATGCCCACCAAGGATTGATTACTACTGAGATTGTAATTAATGACGTAGACGCCGTTTGCCCCAGTAGAAATCATCAAGCTTCCCGAGTTCACCAGTATGTCTGTAGCTTGATCAGAGGAAGAAGAGCAGAATTGGTACTCCTCCCAGTTGGTCAGTGCACCGCTCCCGTCTCCTGGAGGAAGGAATCTCAAATCACAGCCGGTCACTGCCCATATCACCCCATCTGCCCCAGTTGTGGTGGCAGAGACTCCCAGCTCCCCCGTTCCACCAGGCTGTAGTACAGCTCCCTCGGAAGAGTCTACCAGTGACTGGGTTACTATGGTCCCATTGGCAGTACCAACTACGAGCCTATTGCCAGCTGTGTCAATGGAAATACTCCTCCCATAGACAAGCTCGTCTATGAGAATTATTCCAGGGCATCTCCATTGACAGGCCTCGGAAGCGCTACTATCCAGATGAATCAAATCATCCCCAAGCAGGACGTAAAGCCTACCATCAATGGGATTCACTGCACTGCCATGAACTTCTACTTCGGTAGGAGAGAAAGATATCCTAGGATCAGACGGTGTTAATGCTTCTATCACCAAATCTGAGATTGAGATCCCTGCTGGGAGGACCCAAGCAGCGTCACTAACAGAATTTGGCTGTAAGGATGTGGAAAGCTCCCCCCCTACCAGACTTGGAGGGTTATCATTGAAGTCAAACTGGCAACCTAGCCAATCATTACCCCTCCAATCTAGAATCGGTGTCTGACTATTGATCAGGGTCAGCTGTGGCTCATCAACGCAATAATCCTCGGCGCCATCTACTGCTATCTCGAAGGTCAGGTTAGATATCTCCGCACCCGGGGCGAAATTCAGAAACATGTCCCCATAGGCAAAAGTCTGGTTTGTGGGGTCCGCGCCAGATGCGACAAGATCGACCCATCCAGTGTCGTTGTAACCAGATGAACCCCATGCCCTCTGGACTGTATATGACGACTCCTCAGTATCAACCAATTCATAGTCTCCAAATGAGGACCACGGAAGGAGGACCATCAGTCCTACAAGCAACAGGGCACTCCTCTTAGGAGCAGTCCCCGAGTCAGAACCTAGTGTATGCACGGAGGTTCGGCATTCTATCACTATATTGAATGGTGTGGGTCGTTGAGTGATACATGCTTACATCCACCGAAGGTGGAAAAACAGTAAACTGTACCTCCTAATCATCACATTAAACGCTTACTAGTCGGCTGATAATAAAATTGAGCAGGTTAGGATAGCATCAAAGAGGGGTGGGTAGGACGGGATTACGGGTTGTTGGTATGACAGATGACAGGCTCCGCAAGGAAGCATTGGACTATCACGCGGCAAAGCCTGCTGGAAAGCTTACTGTAGTTCCTACAAAACCGCATGGAACTTCCCACGAGCTATCTCTGGCATATTCGCCCGGGGTTGCGTTCCCATGCAAGGAGATAGAGACTGATCCAGATAGTGCTTACAGATACACCTCGAAGGGTAATCTGGTAGCAGTAGTAAGCAACGGTACTGCCGTTCTCGGACTTGGTGACATAGGACCGCTTGCAGGTAAACCGGTTATGGAAGGAAAGGGGTTACTGTTCAAGGCATTCGCCGATATCGATGTCTTCGACATTGAGGTGGACAAGATCGATGTTGATGGTTTCGTCGACACTGTCAAAGCCATTGCTCCCACCTTCGGAGGAATCAATCTTGAAGATATCAAAGCTCCAGAATGTTTTGAGATTGAGAGAAGACTTGTGGAAGAGCTAGACATTCCAGTAATGCATGATGATCAGCATGGGACAGCTATCATATCTGGTGCGGCGCTTCTGAACGGTCTCGAATTAGTAGATAAAGAAATCTCAGAAGTCAAAATAGTAATTTCTGGAGCTGGAGCTTCAGCAATATCTTGCGCTCGGCATTACGTGAGGTTAGGAGTAAACAAGACGAACATTGTGATGGTAGACTCAAAGGGAATATTAACCAATACCAGGCTGGAATCTGGGGAATTGAATGAATACAAAGCTGAATTCGTGAGGAATCTGCCCGATGGAAGTATCTCTGAGGCCATGGTTGGTTCTGACGTTTTCTTGGGCCTGTCAAAGGGCGGCCTAGTATCCTCAGAAATGGTCAAATCAATGGCTGAAAGACCCCTCATTTTCGCTCTTGCCAATCCCGATCCTGAAATTCTGCCCGAGGATGTAATGTCGGTGAGAGATGACGCGATTATCGCCACCGGTAGGTCAGACTATCCTAATCAGATTAACAATGTCCTAGGATTTCCTTACATCTTCAGGGGCGCTCTTGATGTAAGAGCTACTAGGATTACTGAGGGCATGAAGATGGCGGCCACAAAGGCAATCGCAGAACTAGCCAGGGAGACAGTGCCTGATGACGTTCTTTCCGCCTATGATGGAGAGCAGATTCAATTTGGACCAGAATATATCATTCCAAAGCCATTCGATGCCAGAGTTCTCATTTGGGAAGCAAGTGCTGTGGCGGCCGCCGCCGTTGAGGAGGGAGTAGCAGGAATATCATCCAACGACTTCAGCTATGAGGGGTACAGAGAAGAGCTCGAAGCAAGACTGGGTCTCACAAGATCAATAATGAGAAGGGTCATCAATCAAGCCAAGAGGGATAAGAAGAGAATTGTGTTCTGTGAGGGGGAGGACCCCACAGTAATCAAGGCAGCATCTCAATGTATCTCTGAAGGTATTTGCGAACCAATACTGCTTGGAAACATAAATAGAATCGGAGCAGTCAAAGAGGAGCTTGGATTAAGCTTCGAATGTGAGGAGATAGACGTGAGATACGATCCAAGAAGGAGAGGAACTTATGCTGAGGAATTACACAAAATCAGGGGTAGGAAGGGCGTTACCTTGGAAGATGCAACCCGTCTAATGAAGAACTCAACCTATTTCGCACCTATGATGGTCCACATGGGAGATGCTGATGGATATCTTGGGGGGGTATCCCATCACTATCCGGATATCGTTAAACCCTGCTTACAAATCATAGGTCCCGAGAAGGACTCCCACAGAATAGTAGGGATGTATATGATGACTGTGAATGGTGATCTGATGTTCATTGGTGACGCCACTATCAATATCTACCCCGATTCTAGGACTTTAGCAGAGATAGCAGTACAGACTGCCAAGGTAGCCAGGAGATTCGGCGTCAAACCAAGAGTTGCAATGCTTTCATTCTCTAACTTCGGCACCTCATCGGAAATGAGAACCGATAGGGTCGAGGAAGCTATCTCAATCGCTAGAGAGCTTGATCCAGACCTAATCATCGATGGCCCGATGCAAGCCGATACGGCTTTAGTACCAGAGATTCAGAAGGAATATCCGTTCATGTCATTCGATGGACCGGCAAATATTCTCATTTGTCCCAACCTAGCATCTGCAAACATTGCCTACAAACTTCTTCAGAGGATCGCAGGAGCAGAGATGACTGGCCCAATTCTAGAGGGACTTTCAAAGCCCGCACACGTATTGCAAAGAGGAGATAGTGTGAGAGATGTGGTCCATATGGCGGCAATCTGTGCAGTGGACGCTCAGAGGCACGACTGGCAGAAGCTATGAAAACAGCTTCTTAGGCGGTCTCATACACCAAAGTATCCAAACTATCACTATTAGATGCATAGCCGTTGCGAGAATGTGAACAAGCCCCATTGAAGGGCCCTTCCGTAGCACTGACTTATTCTATACCGATTTATTCTCAATAAGCCTTGATAGAATACGGATATGGAGGAATTACTTGATTCCACCCTTCACGTATCTTTGAGTCCACTTGAGTCTTCTTGGATTTCTCCTGAGTTTGAGGGCGTTCTTCCTAGCCTTACTATCCTTGAACCACATTACAGATCCATCTCTCTTGATGTACATCAGGCCAGTACCAGGCTCAATTTCCTCGCTGGTGAAGCTACAAACTCTTGTCTCTGGCATAATCACACCTCATCGATTACCTAGGCGACGAGCCTCTCTACCAGTGTCCCTGAGCATTAGTATGTCACCAACACGAACTGGTCCCAAAACATTTCTGGAAATGATTCTTCCGATATCCCTTGGATTGTTTGAGTCGTCAACTCTGACCTTTACCTGTATGGCCTCTCCGCTCATGCCAGTTCTACCGACAATTTCAACCACCTCTGCGGGCCATGATTCTTGAGCCAATTTTTCAGCCTCCAATTTACTTCGCTAGAGTCTCGTAGTGACCCTTGACCTCATTGAATATGTCCTGGGCTTCTTTGTCTACATCCAGAACTGCTACAGCCGCCGTTCTGGTTCCTGCAGTCATTCCAGCTGAGTCAGCTAGGTATCCCTGATCTTCAACGTAGATGAATGGTATACCCTTCTCTTTGCAAATCATGGGGACATGAGCCAGTAGCTCGCCCGGGTTTACGTTCTCTGCCATTACGATCATCGATGCAATTCCTCTCTCAGCGGCCTTGGTGACCTCATTGGCACCCTTCTTGATTTTGCCTCTTCCGTCCTTGCCAATCGCTTTCACAAGTTCGTAAACTTGCTCTTGTATGTCTTTCGGGGTCTCAAACGCTATGTGAACACTCATTGGATACATCTCCTCGTGCTGGGTAAGCCGGCGCACGACATGGCCGATATAAACGCAACGTATTGGGAACGCCTCTCATTGTGAGCATTCATCCCATCAATTCTCTCAATCCACGCGCCAGAGCAGGAGCCGAACTCACCACGGAACGAGGATTCCTCAGCGAGTCAGTTGTGTATACGCCATCTACATGACTTGCCAGTTTCGACAGCGCACCTCCAGTGAACAGTCCATGAGTGCACGCCGCATACACTGATGTGGCCCCCTGCCTCCTCAGAGCATCGCTAGCTCTGCATATTGTCCCACCAGTACTAATCATGTCATCAACTATGGCTACTACCTTCCCCTTGACGTCAAGGTCCTTCGCCTGATGCTCTATGGTGTGAGCGTCAATCCTAGTTTTCTCCAGGTAACTGAATTCCCAGCCTCCTATAGACGCCACCTCGCTTGCTCTATCTATCGCGCCCTTGTCAGGGCTTAGGATGAAGTCGGGATCAACTTCCTCTTTGAGCCTCTCAGCAATTTCTGGCATAGAACTAACGAATTTTACCGGAAAATCACAATCTTCCAGAACTTTAGGCTCATGGAGGTCGAGTATCACCATGCCATCACAGACTTTCCCTAAGATGTTCGAGATTACTCTTGCAGAAACTGTCTCCCCTGGTGAGAATCTCTTATCTTGTCTGGCATAACCATAGTATGGAATGGCGAGAAAAACACCTGGGCCAACATAATCGAGATTCTGATCCCCCTCCCCTTTGAAGTTCTCAAGATCACCTTTCCTGATATCATTAATAGCCTCTAACATCAAAATGGTCCTCATTATCCCTGAATCTGGGAATGTATTGGAAACTAGAATCACAGGCTCTGATCTGATTTCATCAAAAGCCTCACTCGGTACTCTGACATAGCCTTCTCCATCAGGAAATTTCCTACTTTCGATTGCAACAGAATTCATCCCTAGAATCTCGGACAAAGAGATGGCCAAATCACGGCCTGAGGAGCCGCTGAGCACTGGCATGTACAGGAAGCCGAACTGAGCCTCCTTCATGACGCTACCGCTTGATTTAGGACTGTTGTGGTGGGCATGACAGGATTTGAACCTGTGGCCTCCCGGTTATCAGCCGGGTGCTCCAGCCAAACTAAGCTACACGCCCTTGAGCAACCGTCCGACATGGGATACTGATTTGAAACCTACTCAGCCTCATCGAACTCTTCAGCGTCGTCCCCGTTGAGTTTCAAGAAGCTCGGAAGAGTCGTTAGGCGCTTCACTGTGCACCTCAGAATGACTTCATCTAATCTAGAGGTAGTCCGAGCTAGCTGTCCAACTGGAATTATCAGGGTATCAGGAAGTCCATGTTTCCTTTTGACCATGAAATGAGGATTAACAACCACTCCTCTGTAGGTCCTCTTGATCTTGACCATCCCAACAACGTTGCCTATGTCTATTCCATCATTGTCAAGTACAGCCCTGTCTAGGAGCTCGTCAGGTGCGAATAACTCTTCAGAGATCCTCACAGTATTCCTCCATCTCCTCTGAAGCTCTCTCATCGATTTCGAGAGTTTTATCGCACCATCTGGCCTAATGCTGTGCACTAGTTCCTTCGAGAGAGGAGCACTTTCTGCAGGTTTCCTCATGAATTCCTCAGCTATCCCTGGTACGACCTGGAGCCTCAGTGATTGCACGCATTCATCCCGGGGGTGAAATCTTTCCCCTGTGATCACGCCTACGAACTTGTCACCTACGTACACGTCTCTCTGAAGTAATTCCTGTATCCTGTATTCGTCATTCATTTTCTCACCAATTGGAACTGAGTTGCATCCCCCGCGCTTCCTCTTCATATCCCCAGAGTCCGGATTAGCACTTATACTATGCTATAATTAAGACTGATAATCTAATTGAAAATTTCATTAATATCATAAATTTCCTATTCAAAATTTAAAGTGTGTTTAATTTTTCGATAGATTATCAGAATTTCTGTTTCTCTTCGAAGCCAGGATAATCCCTACCTGTTCAGAGCGTTGACCAAGAACCTTGATGAGCAACCTTTACCTCGGACAATCGATGTCTGCGAGTCTCGATATTCTACATGCAATTCGTAACCACACTGGTAGTTGCTCTACAACCGGTCTTCCGGATGATGTCATCTTGTCCTTTATCGATGCGGATCCTTCTCTCAAGGTAGCTATTGATGAAGCCAAACTATCTTTCGACACGCTATCTTCTGAATCTGACTTAGATATGCAATCTATAGATGAGGATACACTAATTTCCACACTTCAGTCAGACTTCGTTAACTTCTACTCTGCCGCGACTGTTAACCCCTATGTTGCTATTTCAGCTAGGGGTCCATGGATTATCACATCACATGGCGCTGTAATCCATGATAACGGGGGGTATGGGATGCTTGGAATGGGACACGGTCCAGATGACGTTATCTCTTCCATGCAAAAGAACTGGGTTATGGCAAATGTAATGACCGCTTCATTCAGTCAGAAGAGACTTGCTGACAGGCTAAGGAAGGAAATAGGGCATACTAGAGGGGAATGCCCGTTTGATAGATTCATCTGTATGAATTCCGGTTCGGAATCTATGACTGTTGGAATGAGGATATCTGACGTTAATGCCTTGAAGATGACAGGACCTGGAGGTAAGCACGAAGGAAAGCCCACGAGGATGATCGCAATAGAAAGGGCATTCCACGGACGAACAGACAGGCCCGCGCAGATTTCACACTCCTGCAAGGATGGATACGACAGAAATCTGAATACCTTTCAAAATAGGAATAATTTGTCTCTGATCCCAGCAAATGATATCCATGCACTTAGGGAAGCATTTCATCAGGCGGACAGGGATGGTGTTTTCATTGAGCTACTTGCTATCGAGCCAGTTCAAGGAGAAGGTGCTCCGGGGTTATGTATCGATAGGGACTTCTACGATGAGGCAAGAAAATTGACTAAGGAACATGGTTCGATGCTAATCATTGATTCAGTCCAAGCCGGTCTCAGGGGTCAGGGATGTCTCAGTATAGTTGACTACGAAGGCTTCCAAGACTCCGAAGCTCCTGATATGGAAGCTTGGTCCAAGGCAATTAATGCCGGACAGTTCCCACTATCTGTTGTTGGGATGACAGCAGATGTAGCAGAGTTGTATGTCACAGGAATCTATGGCAACACTATGACTACAAATCCCCGAGCCCTAGAAACAGCAATAGCAGTTCTAGATAGAATAACGCCCGATCTACGTCAAAATATTCGACACCGGGGAAAAGAGTTCGTAGAGGGTCTCGAGATGCTAATGAATGAGTTTCCAGAGGCAATTCTATCAGTCCAAGGTACCGGACTATTGGTTTGCGCTGAATTGGATCCAGACTTCTTCCCAGTGGTTGGTCATGACAAAGTTGAGATGTGGTGTAGGAAGAATGGCCTCGGAGTCATTCATGGAGGGCTAAATGCCCTACGATTCACTCCTCACTTTTCTATCACCACAGAAGAAATAGATATGATATTACAGATTGTCAAGAAAGCAATAATTCACTTCTTAGAGGCCAAAAACCTCCAACAAGCAACTACAGTAGCTTAAGTGGTAAGATGTCCAAGAAAATTCATCTCGGCGGGGATGAGGATGATTTTTCACAGTCACTAGCAGATCGACTATCTCGAGCTGGGGCGATTTTGGTCGATTCTTCGGAAGATGCTGAGTACGTAGTCCACTTTGGACAGGAGGGTGATGGTAATATGGTAATTCTGACTCCAAATCAGAGGATCAGTCATCCAGGTCTAGTGGTCATAATTCACGATCTTCTATCGCCTCGGGGAAACTCTGGCCATTGGGGAGATAAAGATCTGCATATTTGGGCTGAAATGGTACGTGAAGACAACCTCAATATTCACACAGTATCAAACATCATGCCCAGGCATTGGGTACATGTTAGAGATGTTTGTGATGCACTATGCACGATAATAATGAGTGATAGGAGCAATTCAATAATAGGTAATCTGAATATATCCGGAAGGAGATCTTGGAGTCCCGAGTCTATTGTTAAGGAGATGAGTATGCTCTGGGGGAGGTATTCAGACTCGATGAATTACTCTCATACTGTTGAGTCCCTGTCCTCTGTACCCGGTCCAATTTCACAAGAACCTAATGTTCATACAGAAAGACCTGATCTATCCCTATTGCATAATTCACTAATCGACTGTGGTTCCGAGGGATGGCATCCGCTAGTTCCTATGCGTGTATCTCTAATGGAGATATTCGCCCACGCGAAAGAGTGATCTTGTAATCAGTTCTTGTCGTTCTGGACTTGCACACGGATGGCCTGAGCAGAAGCCTTTGCTTCCTGCATTGCCTTCCTGACACGGGTACCAGCTGCCTTGTTACCCTTGTCATGCTTTACAGCATCACCCATTGCATCTGTTAGCATTTCTATCATATCATGCATCATCTTCTCGACGGACATATCAATTGCCGCATGCTAGGCCGTTCTTAGCCGTTTTCACGTCAGACATCACTTTTTGTAGTACTATGGAGAGAACAAATCACCGCCGAGAAGTGGCAATAATACGCTTGCATCGCCTTCAACGACCACTTGGGAAGCCTCAGGACGTATTTTACCCCATGAAATAGCCTCTCGTAGCCTCGCTCCGGAAAGTGACCCGTCATATTCAGGCGCTGTCGTAATAGAAACAGCCGAGTCCAGGCCACCCCTGTACTGGTTCCACCAAATTACATGATGCTTCGAAATCCCCCCTCCTACCATCAGAGCATGGCTTTCCTCAGCGGTCCAAGTAAGGTCAGACAGTATCTGTTCATCAGCAAGGACATCTATCATAAAATTAGGAGATTTCTGCCTATGCATGAATATTTGTGCTCCTATGGAGCCATCTGTGATTCCGGGAATGACAACTGGAATTCTATTCTTAGCAATCCAATACAGTAACGAAGACTCGTCTTGAATTCTATCGCCCAAGGCCCAGCAAAGCTCTACACTACCAAAACCCAACCATGGGTTTTCAGGATTCAACGTCATTCGCTCTTCTTCGATCTCAGAAAGCCAGGGAAGTACAATATCCTCCAGAATCTCCCCATAGCATTCGTTCGGGACTACGACGTTCCCAAGTCTGTTTAGCCCCTGTTCCCCAAGAGCTATATCATCAAGACTGAAATCACCGTGGAAGTAATCTCTGAATGTCCTCGCGATATCGTGGTCTAATGTTCCACACGTTGTCACTACAACATTGTACGAACGTCTCTTCAGTGCTTCTAGAAAGAAGCCACGTGTACCAGTTGCACAGAGGCAAGCTGGAAATGAAATCCAGTTTAGGACTCCGTCTGGGCCTACCTTAGAAATTGAATCTCTAAGGATATCCCTAGCAAAGGCGAGCTTCGTAGCTGTAAAACCACCTGCCTCGGACATCTGGTCAATCAAGGATGAAACATCTCCCATCGCAGAGAAATCATAGTCCTTGACAGGGTGGTCGAAGTCTTCACGCGAGTAACCGCTCACAGTTTCCGCAGTACTAACGTGCCTTCAATTAGATGGGTTACGGAGTTGGATTATCCTATCACGTATCTGAGCAGCTTTCTCAAAGTCAAGACGTTCTGCAGCTGCTCTCATTTCTCTCTCTAGTTTACTGACAACCTTCTCACTCTCAACTCTCTCTACACTATCTGGGAACTCGTTTGTATCTATCTCAAACTCGGGCTGACTTACGTTTTCAAGCACAGAGCTTGAGGTATTCCACATTCCAGCTCCAAGCGAGAATTTCTGTGCTAAACCCGACACTCCCTTCTTACTCTGGAACTTTCCAATGAATCTCTTACCTCCCTTGGCTCCTTTCCCAGCCGTTCCAGCAAGTAGGCCCCCAACCTCCTGGCCCATGGTCGGTAGGGCTTTCTGGATTGTTCGAGGCACTATACCATTCTCCTGGTTGTGAAGGTCTTGACGACCCCTTCTTGCGATAGTCTGACTCATAGCGGCTTCCATAGAAGGAGAAATAGAATCTGCATACAGAATTACCACTCCATTCTGGTTTCTGGACGCTCTACCAATCGTCTGCAATAATGACCTCTCGTTCCTCAGGAAACCCTGTTTATCCGCGTCAAATATGGCAACTAAAGAGACTTCAGGGATATCTAGTCCTTCTCGAAGTAGATTTATTCCGACAATAACATCGATGTGCCCCAGTCTGAGTGCTTTGATTATCTCAGTTCTCTCTAATGTGTCTATTTCAGAATGTAGGTAGTGTGCTTTTATTCCATTCCTATCGAGGTATTCTGCAACCTCTTCTGCGAATTTAATGGTCATCACTGTGACTAGCACTCTCTCATTCTTTTCGATCCTCGCATTGATTTCAGACATCAGATGTTGAACTTGGCCCTTGGTTGGCTTGACGACTATCTCTGGGTCTAGCAATCCTGTGGGACGAATCTCCATCCTCACTACTCCTTTGATTCTAGATAATGTTCCTTCCATGGTAGATGATCCGGATCTCTTCTTCAACTCAGCCACCTTTGACCCGCCCCCGCCTCCAACATGTAACAACTCCTCAGGTACTCTTTGATTAGTCACCTCAGCTAGATGGCGTAGCTCTCTTTCTCCAGGAGTTGCACTGACATACAACATCTGAGGAACCAGCTCCTGAAACTCATCGATTCTGAGTGGCCTGTTGTCATATGCAGAAGGAAGCCTGAATCCATGATCTACGAGGTTCTTCTTCCTGGAGAAATCACCGCCATACATCCCCCCCACCTGAGGAAGCGTAACATGGCTCTCATCCATAATTACCAGATATCTGTTAGCATCACCGTGAAACTTCTCTGCGTTGTTAGAGAAGAAATCCAAGAGACAATAAGAGCGCTCTCCTTTCTTCCTCCTATCAAAATGTCTGGAGTAATTCTCAACTCCCTTACATGAACCAATTTCATTCAACATCTCCAAATCAAACTTTGTCCTACCCTCAAGACGGTGCGCCTCGATATCCATTCCTTGACCCTCGAACCAGTCTATTCTTTCGTCAAGCTCATGCTCTATATCTTCCAGAGCTTGGTTGAAGCTCTCTTCACTAGTCATGTAGAACTCTCTAGGATGTATCCAGGCCTCCTCAAACTCATCTAGTACCTCCCAAGATACAGCTTCACATACCTGTATTCTCTCAATCCCCTGCCATCCAAACCTAATCCTAATCGGATCATCCCTGCTTGGCATCCAGACATCCAATACCTCTCCTCTGAGTCTGATATCTCCTCTTGTTATTTCACCAGTTACTCTGCGATATTGGAGGCCAACTAGGTCACGAACTATATCCTGTGGATCAGCCTCCTGTCCTATTTCCAACCTCAAGTGATTTTGTTGGAATACCTCAGGAGGGTTTAGGCCATATATGGCTGATACAGTCCCTATCGTGATTACATCCGGCCTAGAGACTAGTGATGCCACGGTGGAGAATCTTTCCTGTTCTATCCTCTCGTTCATCTGTAACTCTTTATCGATATACAGGTCACGTCCAGGGATATACGCTTCAGGCTGGTAGTAGTCGTAATAACTGACGAAATACTCAACCGCATTCTCTGGAAATAACTCACTCATCTCTTGCCATAACTGTCTTGCTAGAGTCTTGTTGTGCGAGAGAATCAAGGTTGGAACTCCTAGTCTTTGAATGATATTCGCCATTGCGAAGGTCTTTCCCGACCCTGTTACGCCCATGAGGACACATCTCTCCTGATTCGATTGTACCTGTTCAATTAGTGAGTCAATAGCTTGCTCTTGGTCTCCTGCGGTACCGTAATCAGAACGTAGCACGAACATCATTTCACCTCAGTCCAATAACCCGCCGCCAGTGGGCTCAACAACCATAATTGAGGCCAGAAGTACCCATCCCGTGAGCATCGAAATTCGGAACAGTACAGTTTGAAAATCCTCCAATCTCTCTCTTACGAGAATGACTGTAACATTCAAAATGCACATCAGACCTGCAGCAACAAGAAACCAAATCTCGTTCATGGGATCAGAAATAGCGAAGCAGGCAAACCATAGTAAAGTGAGTTGAATAGAGGTCCTGGTTGTCGCATTTTCATTGAACCTGGAAGGAAATGAGTGAATTCCGTTTTCCCGATCACTCTCGATATCCATTCTTGCATAATTGATATCAAACGCAGCAATCCAAAATGTCACTCCCAGGGATATGAAGAAAATTGTCGGGAACCAAAGGAAATCGCTATTTCCATCGTTCAATCCTGTAATTGATGCCCATCCATGAACGTCTGCCGTTACGGCGACCCACGCCCCAGCGGGCGCGAGTGCGAGACAGAGCCCTAGCCAAAAATGGCATAACCACGTGTAACGTTTTGTGTAAGGGTAGATGACGAAGACTAGGACTGGGAGCCATGCCATCATTAATGCAACTTCATTAAGTTGCCAAGCTCCAACCAATAGCATCGACAGAAAGATTGCTGAGAGACTCCAAGCGGTTTGCATCGACATAGCACCCGAAACGAGGTGACGATTTGCCGTTCGAGGATTAGAAGCATCAATGTCTCTGTCTATTATTCGATTCAGAGCCATTGCAAGACCACGAGCCCCAATCGCAGCTACTAAAATCCATAAAATATCGATTCCAAACTTCTCAGAAGAAATATCGTTCATGAACTGATCGTGAGCAAGAACATACCCAATCAGGACAAAAGGGAGAGAAAAAAGAGTATGCTCAATTTTTACGAACTCCAGAATCTCTCTAAAACCCATTAGAAACCGCCTTCCTCGAGCCACGAGTCTACTCTATCGAGGACATCTTGGTCATGCAATGTGACTCCTGGCCACCTCCTCACAGGAACTGGGCCTTCCTGTGAAGGTATAGGCGCAGTGGCATCCCAGCAAACTCTCTTCTTGTCCGAATCAAAGTGAAGGTCCCTGCCCACATCAAATCTACAGAAAAACTGCCAAAGGAGTACTCTCATCCAACCATCATCGTACAGATCAACATCTGAATCTGTAATGAATAACCATCTCAGACTCTTCGCGCCCTCTAAATTCCATATGGAATCCATAATCCTCTGAATCTTGACCCGTTGCCTTAGAGCCCCCTCTTCGTCATTCTCCTCGACATTTTCTTCCGGAGAAGGCCCTCCTTCAATCTTCGTAGTAACCACGAGCATGGAAGATCGTAGAAAACGAGCCTGTACCACTCCATCTATTCCTGATGCTGAAACTTCGAGAGACTCAGGACATCCTTTCAGAGATTCTCTTCTACCTCTTGGATCGTCTTCAAGTGGAGTCGTCGCATCTATCAACAGCTTGTCATGGATATTATCCCAGGGGGATGCGTGGGCTAGCGAGTCAGCAACCATTCCCGGGAGAATTATCAGATCCTCAGAAATATCTACCTTTGAGTCAAGAGCATCCAGTAAGGAATCAAGGTCTTTTACATCATGATTAGGATCAACGGCTACTATTGTTTTCAGAAACATCATTTGTCCGGCTCCAAGAAGCCCCAGTGCAGTTTTCCTCCCTTGTCTTGGATACCTCTTTTTCGATGAGACTATTGCTAGATTATGAAAGCCGGTCTCCAAAGGGAGAAACAGACCTAGTACATCCCTGTGCTGAAACTGCAATACGGGCAGGAAAGCATCTCCTATTGCCTCTCCCAGGTATCCATCCTCCATTGGAGGGACTCCCACTATTGTCATCGGAACTACGGCATCTTTTCTGTGTGTTATTGCTTCAATATGCATCACTGGATACTGATCAGCAAGAGAGTAATGTCCGAAGTGATCCCCGAAAGGCCCTTCTTCTCTGGTCTCGCCAGGAATCATGTATCCTTCGATAACCACGTCGCAATCAGCAGGAACTAACAAATCATTAGTAACACACTTTGTGATTCTGAGTCGCCTCTTTCCAAGCAATCCTGCGAATTCATACTCAGAAAGGTTATCTGGAAGCGGTGAAATGGCACTAAACATCACTTCTGGTGGACCTCCCAGGCAGATCGCTACCGGCATTCTTTCCGAGGAAGCATCAGCGTGGTCTGCCCCGTGCTTGTGTGCCTGCCAGTGGAGACCTACCTCTTTGGGACCGAAAACTTGACTTCTGTACATTCCCATATTATGAATTCCAGTATCGGGATCCACTGTAACTACGAGAGGCAGGGTCATGTATCTCCCCCCATCTTCTGGCCATGTCTTGGGTATGGGGAGCCTAGTCACATCAGGATCACTAATCACGACCTGTTGACAAGCGCCCTTCCTGACCTTCATTGGAGCCATAGACATCCCCTCTAAAGCCAAGCCTATTCCAGTCCAAGGGGCCTTTAGGATGCCTCCAATATCTGGCTTCATCAGAGCTACCATTCTCTCTCCTATCTCTTCAGGCCTATTTACGCCGAGAGCGTGGTTTGTCCTGTCTCTGGTTCCAAAGAGATTCATAGCCAGGGGGAGTTCACTTATCGTTCCATCAGGAAGCCTAGGCTGTTCGAATAAAATTGCACTGCCTCCCCTCTTGACTAACCTATCTGCAAAGCACCCAGCTTCGAGCTCCACATCTACTGGATCGGCTACTCGAATCAGCTCCCCAGAGTCTTCCAGAGATCGAATGTAACGCGCCAGCGTGCGCCAGACCATGTAATTCCGGAGCACTCACAATAGTAGAAGGTTCGCTCGTCGCCGTAGGCGACTCGACCGACGGTTTCTTTTGAGCGGCTCCTCTCGGAGTGACGTGGGCGAGGACATGACCATCTGTGACGTTTTGGTTATCGGTGCAGGACCAGGCGGGGGTAATGCTGCTCTTCAATGTGCTAGACTGGGCCTAGATACCATACTTGTCGAAGATCATGATGAGATAGGAACCCCCGTCCACTGTGGAGAATGTATCTCTGACTTAGCCTGTCAGAACCTAGGACTCAAACTACCAGAACATGTAATCAGTAAGAGCGTCAAAGGAATCAGGGTAATTTTTCCAGATGGAACTGAGAAATGTCTTTCAGAGGAAGGATATGTTTTGGAAAAGCATCTATTCGAACAATGGATAGCTGAGTCTGCTGTAAGTGAGGGAGCCAGACTCTGCCTGAGTCACAAAATTACAGGAATGCAGAAGTCGTTTGAGGGGAATAAATTCTCTGGATGGCTCTGTGAGGGCAAGGGTGACCTCTTCCCCATACAAGCCAAGATAGTCATAGATGCTTCCGGGGTGTCCTCAGTTTGCTCGAAGCTGCTCGACCTAAACCCTAGAGGAAAGGTCGTGGCAGGAATGCAATACGAGCTTGAAGGTGTACCAACTGATGGCTATCTAGATTTCTACATATGGCCTTCGTACGCTGAGAAGGGATATCTTTGGATGATTCCTAAGTGTGATGGTAGAGCAAATATCGGACTAGTTACTGAGGACAAGCCTAGAACTAAGAAGGCGCTTGATGAGTTCATTGAGCACACACATTTCAAGGGACTTAACCAGAATCTACCTTCCTGGAAAAAGAAGGGAAACCCAGCCTTTGGAGGGACCATTCCTATTTCTGGTCCTCATGAAAATACCCATTATGATGGATTAATGCTAATCGGTGATGCTGCGGGATTCACATCTCCCCTGTTCGAGGGCGGCTCTCACTTAGCGTTGAAATCCGCTGTATTCGCCGCCCAGACTGCAGCGAAGGCAATCTCAGATGATGACCTGTCATCTGAAAAATTATCACAGTACCCAAAGCTTTGGAAAGCTGAATTCCCTCCGTATGACAAGATACTGAAGGGTAAAAATGCGCTATTCGAGCTATCCGACGAAGAGATGTCAGTAATGGCGAAGTGCTTCCCTGATGAAATGTCAGATATGGGCTTCTCGGGCAAGGCGTTCGTGGGGCTGAAGCTCCTCTTCAAAAGTCCCGGATTATATGCTAAAAACATAATCAGAGCCATGCTAGCCTTTGGGTACAGTAGGGCAAAGTACTACGGTTGGTGAGATATTGCTTTCCCAAATTGGGTGGCTACTATTGGTCACAGGCATAGCTTACTCAATTCTCCAGTCTACTAGTAGAGGTAAGTCATCCAGTCCCATCTCAAGGGATCTCGCACTCATTTCACAAGTATCGCCTTTCATATTACTGACATTCTGCTTTGTCACTGATGTGAAATCACTTGAGTTGGTTTTCAGATTCGGAGGGCAAGACCTTCCACTATTTTACAGAATATCCGCAGTCTGGAGTAGTAGGGCAGGTCCTCTCCTACTCTGGGCCGCCCTAATGGCAATAGTAACCAGAATTATGTCTGCTAGAGCGAAAGGTACGCCCTTAGAAGTCAGAATAATGCATACATGGGTAGGTTTCATCCTCCTATTGTCCCTGCTGCTAGGGCCCTTCGATGAAACAACCTCTACCTCTGCCTCGGGACTAAATCCTCTTCTTCAAACCGATCTAATGGTCATCCACCCTCCCGTAGTCTTCGCATTCTACTCTCTATGTATAGCAACCTCAAGCGTAGTCATTGCAGGCATCATTAGAAGAGACTCCCCGATCACCATCCATAAATCGCAACTGTATTGGGCTAGGGCAGGTTTCGTGACTGGAACGATAGGAATAGGGCTCGGCGGACTCTGGGCTTACACTGTTCTGGATTGGGGAGGCTATTGGGCTTGGGACCCAGTTGAAACTGGCTCGCTACTCCCTTGGTTATGCTTACTACTCGTTGTACATGCTCGCTCCAAAACAGGTGGCAGCGCAGTTATCGCTTCACCTGCTGTTGGATTACTAGCAGGCGCACTAACATTCCACGCTACTCTAGTTACTAGGGCTAATGGCGTTTGGGCATCTGTCCATGCTTTTGTAGCGGATGGAGAGGGGTCCCTTCCACAGGATCCATATCTGAGGGTACTAGATGTCGTAGAATTTGACGCCATAGGAGCAGAATTAATCGGATACTTGTCAGCAATAATTCTTCTGTGTGGGTTCGCATTAATTCATCTGGCTAGAGTCCAAAGGTCAGACTTAGAGTCTCAAAACTCAAGGTCGATGATTCAGGAAAATAAAAGTCTTGCAATTTCTCTTGTGGTGATATTCTTATTAGCCTCTTTATGGATAGGTTCAGTCGCAGTCATTCTAGTGGGAATGTCACTGATGTACCTGATTGTAAACGGAAATAATTCAGACCCCCCTCTTCATTGGATATTCACGGGAATAGCACTGATGTTATTTTCAAGTTGGACATGGAATGCGGAATGGTACCAGTCTCTGATTGGGATGTCTCCATTTCTCATTCCATGGTTAATGTCAGAGAAGGAAGACGACTGGTCTTTCATTACTGGATTGTTTACCAGTACCTCTTCCAGACTGAGGATTTCCAAGGCAATACCCTGGTACGGAGGAGCTGGATTTCTATTGCTGACATGGATGATACTCACTGTCGAGATTGATGGTACTAGTCTCCAGGCTCACGAATTTTACGGGTCCCCCTTCATCGCTCTTCTGGCAATCGGTCTAGCTGCGTATACATGGGGGAAATCAATAAGCCACAAAACAGGAACATTCCTGATTCTATTTTCCATAGTATGCTCTGTTCTAGCCGCCCTCATGGCAGATTCAATAGCACTGCCAGGGGATCCAAGACTTCCAATATCATCTTCGGTATCCAGGGGGTCTCTTGCCTCCTTCATGCTGGTCCTCCTAATCTTCTCTCTACCATTTAACATCAGGAATTTACTGCTGACATTGAAGTCCAATTGGAGTAAGATCTACAGGGGAGGATTTATCGGACTGAAGTCTCCAAGGGTAAGGCTACTAGCAAGCCATATCTCTCATGTTGGAATCCTCCTGCTACTCATAGGGCACGTTTTTACCACAACACTGGTGGACAGATCAGATCCTTCTCACTTGATTACTTTGGAGAAGAACGAGCCGGTATCATATGGGAGCTACGAGTATGTGTTGATAGATACAGTAGTACTCTCTGAAGGAGATGAAGATTTTCACTTCAAGGTCGGCGATGGCTTTCTAGGAGTGGTCATTGAAATGAGGAAAGACGGAGAGCTTGTTGATACCCTGGTCCCAGGTATACTAAGATTCGGCCCGGTTCCTAGATCAGAGGTGGACAGACACGTAGGACTGTTCGGCGATACTATTCTCATAATGGATGGTTTCCAAGTACAGGATCTAATGCCAGCACTATTCTTCAACCAGACCGATGGTCTTGATAGAGTAAGAGTGACAATCCATGAACTTCAGGGTAGCCACTTAGTTTGGACTGGATGGGTACTAACAATTATCGGAGGAATTCTGGCGTTTTCATCATCTGAAAAACCCCCTAATCAAGAGGAAGAATGAATCCTTGCCGAAGTATTCAGCACCGTTTGAATGAAAAAGGGGAAGCGGTTCGGCCGGACGCCAAGGAGGCGAATCACATGGACAATGGTGCAATAGTACACATCGACTACGACCTTTACGAGGTCGACTCTGAGAGACTCATCGAGACTACACGCGAGGACGTAGCCAAGGAGCATGACCTATTCGATGAAAATAGGGAATACTCGCCAATGATCACCGTCGTGGGAGACGGGAGACTGATAGCAGGATTTGAATCATCTCTAACAGATGCTGAAGCCGATAAAGACTACGAAATTGACATAGAAGCTCCTGATGCATACGGTGAGAGGGATGCCAGCCTCGTCGAAACAATAGGGCAGAATGTTCTGATGAGAAGCGTTAGGGACCCCAACATGCTAGCAATCGGCGCTCCAGTTGAGATTGGAGGAAGGACCGGTGTGCTACAGTTCTTGAGTGCTGGCCGTGCCAGAATTGACTACAACCACCCATTGGCTGGATCAACACTCAGGTACAACTACAATATTGTCAAGGTCGTTGAAGACCGTAAGGAAAAGGTTGAGACACTTCTCAAAATGAATACCGGTAGAGACGACTTCGAGATTGACTTCGAGAAAGACGATCTTACTGTAACACTTCCAGATACAATTGCATATGACCAAAACTGGTCATACGCTAAGTTCAGTCTTGTGAGAACACTCAGGGATCATATCGGAGTGGGGACAATCGTCTTCCGAGAGGTCCATGAGCCCAGAGCAGTATCTGAAGAAGAGTAATTCACCTCTGATAGCCAATTTCAGGGGTGGAACATTCATCACCCTATGCCCCTCCCTCCAACTGCCTCAATGACGACGAAGGTGGACTGAGCTACGGCCTTGACGTTCCCTATGAGTACCGAGAGGCACCATTTTACACACGTATTCAAGACATACGCCCTCTTCGGAATACTGTGAACAGGGTCGCATCATCAATTTCTTTGTCCCTGATGCTACTACTCAGTATAGCCTCTAGCGGTTGCATGGGACTCGCAATGCAGAGGGAGTTGATGGAGGGGATGAGAGACGACCCCCGTGAGGAAATTGTACCCGTTGAACCAATTGTACAAGCTCATATTTTCGCTCAGAACGAGTGTATATTACCCGGAAGTGAGAGCTTTAGTCAAGAGACAGACTGCTACTCTAACGAGAGTGTGATATTGGTCGATGAGACAGTATCCAAGATGCTACTTGACTTCTCCGTGTCCTTTGAGTGGTCTTCAACTGTCGGAGAGTTTCTGGGAAATAACACAGATGAACTCAGATTCGTTGAGATTACTCTATTGAAACCGAATGGCGACAAGTGCTGGGAGTATCTTGCAACCAGCTCAGTGGGCCAGATGTCCCTGGAGCTTAGGAGCGAGAGTGACTGCACTATTTCCATAGGTAACTCTTCTGGTTTTACGAATGGAAATTGGGTTCTGCAGGTTAGGGCCAGGGGATATGCGCTATCCGCTCCCATCGATACACTCTCGTTTGAAGACGAGTTCAGAGTCTCACTTTGGGTTACCAAGAAGTGCATTGTTTTCCCAGAAATACACGCTGAAGGCGAGTGTACATTTAGCTCAGAGCTCGAATAAGGCTCAGTTGGCCGACAGATGTACTGGCGTAGCGCTTATGAGTGGCTGGCAGTTCGCCGGACTCCGAGGAATCGCTTTGGATGAGAGTCTAACCCCACTTGTACCGCTTGACATGTATGAGCAGCACGCTGTTCACATAGGCACAAATCAGAAATCTTCGGACATGAAAGCATTCTTGGATACTTTCAGACAAGATGGTAGCGGACTTCACCATATTGATATTAGACAGACTGACTCTAGGATTCGTACCGTAGCTAAATTCCTAGCTAACTATGACTCTAGTAGGATACTAGTAGTTAGCGCTCGTCAGTACGGTCAGCGACCTGCGAGAATGTTTGCTGAGGCCATAGGGGCCAAGAGAATTGTTGGGAGATTCATTCCTGGAACTCTAACCAATCCAAAACTCAGGACTTACATTGAGCCTGAAGTAATCGTAGTCACGGACCCCGCAGCCGACTCCCAGGCTCTTTCCGAGGCCGTGAGTTCTGGTATGCCCGTTATCGGAATCTGCGACGCAAACAATAGATTGAGAAATGTCGATCTAGTTCTGCCAGCCAACAATAAAGGAAGAAGATCACTTGCTCTAATTTACTGGCTTCTTGCTAGAGAGACTCTGAAGATAAAAAGTGGGATATCAGATGTAGATTGGGAACGCTCTCAGGATGTTGATGACTGGGAGTCTTCTTTCTAGACTCAATAATATCTTTTGTTAGTTCATCTGATAACTGTAAGGCTGGTCCCGTGTTCATGGACTTCAGCCCTGTTCCTATTTCACTGGCCCCTATGGCTGGGGTAACTGATTTGGCTTACAGGCTTCTTGCGAGGGAATGTGGTGCTGATTTTACTGTAACAGAGTTCACCGCTGCCTCTGGACTGACTAGGAGGAACACGTACTCCTGGCTTAAGGTCGAAACCGACCCCAGGGAAGCCCCCTTCATCCCCCAGATCTTTGGAGGAGATATTTCAGAGATGGCAAAAACAGTCGAAATGTTGGAAGACAGAGCAGACATTATCGATATTAATTTTGGATGCCCCGCTCCCAAAGTCTGTAGAAACGATGCTGGCGCCGCACTCTTGAGGGACCCTGACAAGGTAGTCAGCATGGTGAGGAAATGTATAGCATCTACGGATGTACCAATATCTGTAAAGATGAGGCTAGGTACTGGATCAGGAGAGAACACCGCTCTTGAAATCTCTCAAAGATTGGCTGAAGAAGGCGTTTTGAGAATATGTGTCCATGGTAGGACTTTGAGACAGAGATACTCAGGAACAGCCGATTGGAATCAAATCAAAGAAATATCAGACTCTGTTGATATTCCTGTAATAGCAAATGGTGATGTCATAGATACTTACTCTGCTAAGGCCTGCCTTCAAGCTACAGGAGCCTCTGGCCTAATGATTGGAAGAGGGGCAATAGGAAGGCCAACCGTATTTCATGAGATAAAAGAAGGGATGGGATGGTCAGTTGGAAACCCTCCATGGGGAGAAGGCAGTCCTTCTAAAGCAAGGAGATGGTGTTGGGATAGATACCTAGAATTATCCGAAGAGGTATTCGACGAATCAGGTGGCAAGAATCTCAAGAGACACGCAGTATCGTTTACCAAAGGACTGCCAGGAGCCTCTGCAATGAGAGTAAGGCTACACTCAATACAGGATAAGGAGCAACTTGGTTACGAGGTAAGTAGATATCTTCACAATCTCGAAGAAGACGAAACTCAGCCTGAAATTGCATCTTCCAATCTCTGAGACACTGTCTTCAGTCTTCTGAGCGTTCTATCCGTACTCCTCATCACATTCTCTGTGACCACATCTCCATCTTCGCCAGAAATCCTGAACCCATAGGGCATTCTACCTCCTAGTGTATTGAGGAGTATCTTTTGGGAATCTAGCTCAATATCGGACAATATCTCCTCAACCTTTTCAATGCTCAAAGACTCACTCTTCGCACCAGAGATCAACTTCTTCGAAGCATCGTCATCAATCCTCCCCAACCCTCCTCTTGTCATAAGCCACTCTTCACCTCTGGCATGAAATTGCCTCATTACTCCGACAAAGATATCCTGAGCTATCCTGTTCATCATGGGGACTCTCTGAACTAATCCAGCCCCCCTCATCTTGTCAACCGATCTGCCCACTCTAGAGCGAGTCTCTCCCATCTTGTCTGAAAGTGCAAGAATAGTTCTCGGATCGCTAGATGTACATAGCTCGATTAGGATTTTACTCGCCAGACTGTCTCCAATGCGAGCTCTCTCTCCAGATAGCCCTAGATCTCTAGCCAATGACTCTAGATGGCCATCATCTTCTGATATCGGGCCTGGCTCTGAAATCATTATTCTGAATGGAAGAACCTCATCTGGTGCATTTACTGCCATCCTTTCATCAGACTGCGATATAGAACCAGAAAGCTCCTTCATTCTCAATTTTAGTACAGCTCTTGCCTCATTGGTAACTAGCTCCACGGCCGAGGAAATACTCCCTCCTCTCAGAACATGAATATGCCATCCTCCATCAGTATTTGACGATATTAAGCCACATTCTCTCAGTTTTACCAGTTGATGATGAATACCAGTTTGAGAAAGCCCAGTCACTTCACAGAGTGATTTTGCATCCCACCCTCCCAACGGTTCTTTCAGAAAAGCCTCAGTCATGATTCGATGAAGTGCACCTTGGCCCTCCTCAATACCTCCTCCCTCACTTTTCCTCCTTACCAGACCCATAGAATCTAGGAGCCATGCTAGTAAGACATCAGGATTTGTACTTCCTGTGGGCATCGGAAACTCGACCAGTCTTAGCCTGAACACAACCATGCCCCGAGATTGGGGGTTCTATAGAATTCCCAATATTGGGTATGAAATAAGACAATTATCAACACTTTGACAATTACGAACAGTCTACTCTGATGTTAAGCCATGGATACTCGACTTTGGATCTCCTCAAACCATCTAGATGTGGAGCAAGAGATAGACCAGATTGAGTTACAATCCCTCTTTTTCTGAGTACAGATATTGCTGAGTGGACAGATGCTCTAGATCTTCCAAGGTCTCTAGCCAATTGAGCTTGAGACTCGACCCCCTCTTCCTCGGTAAGCCTTGCTACTACCACTCTCTGAACTTCTGAGAGGCCAACAGGCATCATTGCAGCTGCCCTAGAATCATCGGTGACCCCGGTCCCCTCCAGAATCTCGACCTGTGCTGGAGCACCGAAGTAGTAGCAAGTTCGTCCGTTAACTGGTACCACTGTAACTATTCCTTCCTTAGTGAGACTGTCAAGATGGTGACGTAGTGTACCATTTGCTGCGGATAGTCTTCTTTGAAGCTCCCTGAAGTGTATGCCTGGAGATTTTTCCAATGTCTCAATAATTCTGAGTCTCAATGGGTGCTCCCAACCCGTCTCTCTGTGGGCAATCATGGTACCCTGTGCTGCGGGAAATAATAGTTGGAAACCACCTCCCAAACCTAGCGCTGCTCCTGCCAATGCACCGATTGAGTCAACGTACCATGGGCGAGTTGCTTTCCATTGGTCAACTAGTGCCATAATTTGTTTGGTTGACATGTGGGGTTTTAATGATGTGTCTTAATGCTCATACGAAATCCTGTATGAGGAGTTCACTTGGGACCTTCGATTTTACCATTATGTATTTTCATGTAGGCCACTAGTGGTGAAAGTAGTTTGCCTGCCCTTCGGCCATGCTCAGTAAGGGTGTATGTTACTCTAACCGGTGGACCGTCCTCGACTAATCTCTCCACTAAACCGTAGTCCACGCACGTTGTCAGTTTATCAGATAGGGTACGACTACTTATTCCCCTCAGCAAGCTCCGCATCTCGTTAAATCTACGATCTCCAGCAATGTATAGAGTGGCCAAAATCTCAGTGGTCCATCTTGAGCTGAATACTGAGAACGCATCTACTGCAGAATCTACTTCCCAACTAATATCGAACTCTTCATCATTATACTTAGAGAATAGCGTACGTATTTCCTTACCAAGAAGCATCACTTCATCAACCTGCTTCTCAACCTTTCTTATGTCTCTTTTTGTTAACCTAAGTGGCTCCCCTGGCATAATAACAGGTATTCCACAAGGTATCTAGTGTATAAAATGCACCTACGTGTAATCGCCTTCACTATGCCAATCAAATAGTAGATTCCAGAGGTCGGTGTGAAATCTACACCAGTAGGAGGCAACAAGAATGGATAAATTTCTAGAACAATGGATTGAAGAAACGATTGGAGAACAAGATATTTCTGGAGAGATACATAGCATAAGTGTCAGCTCGATACTTTTTGCGGCTATAGCAAACTACAGGGCCCCAGCTTGGGTTCAGTCGCCCCTGAAGAATCTCTAGGATGAGTTGTACTTTGGACGCCTTCCCTCGATCAGAGCACTGAGCCCTTCCTCTGCATCTTTTGTACTGAAGATCTCTTCCAGTTTTTGTAGCTCGAGCTTAAGCCCATCCTCTAGAGAGGCTCCGGTTCTTACATCGGACAGTAAATCACTCGCTATACTGAGCGCTATAGGGGCTGCTCTTGATAGGGATTTTATCTGTCTTGAAACTCTAGGGTCCTCCGAATCGTAGTTCTCGGGTACCTTTCCAGAAACCAACACCTCAATATTCTCATCAGAATAGAAGTCTTTCGCGAAGAGGGCAACTTCACTATCATCGTTCAATGGTTCTCCGGGATACTTCTGGTCAGGCTTCTTGCCCACCAGAGAAATTACAGTATCTTCTACATCGGAGGACTCTACTTTGTGTGTCAGCAGACCTAGATCTAGTGCTGTCGATGAATCTAGGAAGTTACCAGCCAGAACTGCATATCTTGCGCATTCAACACCACAAATCCTCGCAGTTCTCTGTGTCCCTCCAAGGCCAGGGTAAATTCCTATCGATGTTTCTGGAAATCTGAATTGAGTCCTCCTAGTACCAATCCTGTAATCGCAGGAAAGCGCTAGTTCAAGACCCCCTCCCAGTGCCAATCCCGTCGTTAGGGCAATGGTTGTCTTCTCGCATCTCTCGATACTATTGAGAACATCGTGCCCGTCTGATGTGAATTCGTATATATCTCTGAAAGAGTCCTCACTGAGCTTATCCACGAAGAATTTTACATCTGCTCCTGCGACAAAGGCTTTGCCAGCCCCCTCGAATACAACTGTGGAAATGTCTACTCTGGAATTAATTTCATCCACAATCTCCCCCAATTGGGAGACAAGGCTGACATTTAGAGCATTCATTGCCTCTGGTCGATTCAATCTGACTCTTGCAATTTCACCTTCCACGCTTAAATCAACATAGGAGAACTCGAACTCCTCTTTTCTATCGGAGAACCACCTCGGGAGCTCTATCCCAGCCATTTGTGAATAATTAACAGCCATCCTTGAGGCTTCACTGACTCCTATTTCATTAGCGATCTCGAACGGTCCTTTCGCCCATCTCAATCCAACCTTAGCCCCTCTGTCAACATCTTCCATTGAGCATACCTCCTCCTCAACAATCTGAGCAGAAACAGAGAAAACCTGTCCCAGAAGCCTCTCGGAAATTATTCTCTTAGTAGCCTCGTCACATTCTTCATCATCTGCAATTTCCCATAATCGCCCGCCTTCTACTAGATTCCTAAGGGAGTCTGTTGCGATATATCTGGGCGTATCCAACTGTTTGGCTAAGTAATCGGTTGAATGTAATGCGATGGGCGGTCCTGTTAGATTCATCAAGGCGAATGGACCCATTCCAATATTGAAAGCGGATCTAGCAACCGAGTCAATCTGTGCGGTGCTCCCTACTCCCTCTTCCAAAAGCTTGCAGGCTTCATTTAGCCATGGTACGAAGAATCGATTTACCACAAAGCCCGGTCGGTCTTTGCAAACAATCACTACCTTTCCCATTGACTTACAGTACTGTTCCACCAGCTTGATACTTCTCTCGGAGCTTTCAGCAGCTGGAATCACCTCAACAAGTCTATTCTTTGCAGGGTGATAGAAGAAGTGTAGGCCCACAAACCTATCCGGTCTGCCAGTAGATGATGCCAGCTTGTCCACAGACAACGAAGATGTATTGCTGGCCAGAATGGTATGACTATCGCAAACATCGTTCAAAGTCTCAAAGACGGTTCTTTTAACATCAAAATCCTCGAAAACAGCTTCAATGACTAGATCTGTCGATGGATCAACATTCTCTGTTCCCACTACGCCAGTAATTCTTGACTTAATCTGCTCTACCTGCTTAGAGTTGAATATCCTACGCTCCTCTGCTTCCTTCAGAAACTCTGACACAATCCCGTGTCCTCTGTCTACCCACTCTTGCTCCCTATCTACCATTTGAACCGCGAATCGCTCTTGGGCACTCTTCTGTGCTATCCCAGAACCCATATTACCCGCACCAATGATTGCCACCTTCTCAATCGGTCCCATGGCCATCCGACGAGGGGACAATCAATGAATGCAGCGGATGATTTGTCCAATTCAAACCAATGAATTTATTCAGTCCGCATCTCCCATAGTTAGCCATGCCACGACGCGGGGTCATCTCGGTGATTGTGATATTCTTACTTCTATCATCTGCCTCTCAGATGGCAATAGCCAACAGTGGTGGTAAGTATAATTCTTCAAATGGATGCAATTGTCATGGGGGCTCTGCCGCCTCTCCAACACCAACTCACAACTTTCCTTCCACTTACTCGCCCGGACAGAGCTATTCGTTGAATATAGGGATGAATGGGGGCGTATCTGGCTCCAAGGGAGGATTCAACTTACAGGTGTCCGATGGAACCCTAGCTACTGGATTTGGAATAATGAACACACAAGTCAACTCCGCAGGAAACCAAGCAACTCATCAATTCCCAGACTATAGAAGCTGGTCTTTGGACTGGACCGCTCCATCAGCTGGCTCAGGTACCGTTACATTCTCGTTGGCGGTGATGGCTGCTAATGGCAATGGAAATAATGCCGGAGATGGATGGGCAACTCTAACTCATCAGTCAAGTGAAGACTCTGGCTCCACAAACACCCCTCCTACGGTATCATCAGTGAGCTATGTCCCATCCTCTCCAACTAAGGAGACTGGACTGGGAGTCAGCTACACATACTATGACGAGGACGGAGATTTCGAGCAAGGCACATCTATCCACTGGTTCAGGGACGGTCTTAGAGTTACTCAGATTGATGATCTAACCGATATTCCAAACTCTTGGATTTCCAAGGATCAGAGCTGGAGAGTAGAGGTTACTCCCAATGATGGAAATGAATTTGGAGATACGGTTTCCTTAGATCCTATCTCAATAGGAAATACTGCTCCAATCGCCAGAGACTTGTCAATAGGTCCAGAATCTCCAATGGATGATGACGACCTCACATTGAACTGGGAGTACTATGACCTTGATGGAGATCCACAGGACGACCAACAGACTACAATTTATTGGTTCCTAGATGGCTCTAGAGTCCCGGAGTTAGACGGAGAAGAAGCTGTATCCAGCTTTATGATAAGGTCCGGTGATGAATGGGAGGTTTCTATCACTCCTCACGATTCCTCGGACTTCGGACTAACAGTTTACAGTGGGATAGTTGTCATAGGATCTTCCAATACGGGGCCCTCCGTTTCTGCATTCATCTCCACTACTGGAAATACTGTAACTACTGACTCCTTACAACTAATTTACACCCCCTACGATCCTGATGGGGACACAATCCAGTCTACAGAAATTCGATGGTTCAGAGATTCTGCCATGGTGGCAGCATTCAATGACGAGACAGTGGTTGACCCATCCTTCACCTCCAAGGGAGAAACGTGGGAGTCCCATGTTCGAGTATTCGATGGCCTAGTCTGGTCTGAGTGGTTCGTAACAGATTCTGTAACTATTGTTAATACCCCTCCAGTTGTAACTAATATCTCACTCTTGCCACAGGGAAAACTGACAACTGACTCTGATCTGTATGTGGAATGGGAGCAATTTGATATCGACGGAGATTTGGAGCAAGCCAGTCAAATTAGATGGTGGGTTGATGGTGAGTGGATCACTGACTATGACGGCCTTTACTCAATACCCTCCACTGAGGTGGATAGAGATGAACACTGGTCAGTACAAGTCATTCCAGGAGATGGAGAGGGTCTCGGGACCTCAATGAAGACCAACTCGAGAGTAGTTGAAAATGCTCGACCAATAATCCTAGAAGTTACTCTGGAGAACTCACCAATTGGGGATATGGTAACCTCTCCAGACTCCTTGAATGATCTGCTGGCAATTACCATAACTAGGGATCCCGACAATGAACCTGTCGAACTCGACTACTCATGGTTCAGGGATGGTTTCATCGTTTCTGATCTAGGTGGAAACGATACTGTAAACTCGAACAGACTAGAGCCAGGACAACTCTGGGAAGTGGTAGTAACTGCGACAGATCCATGGGGGCTGGGTACTAATTCCTCAGCTTCAGTAACAATAGCAAACCTACCTCCGGTTCCACTCTGGTCCGTATCTCCATCTCCTCCAATATCTGGGTCTGTAGCTACCTTTGATGCAACCAGCTCCTTTGATCCAGATGGAGAAGTTTCATCCTATCTGTGGATAATAGACGGTGTTGAGGTATCTGGAAGTACTATTGATGTCATTATGGGTCCGGGACCTCACTCTATCTCGCTGACTGTAACTGACAATATGCAGGAAGTCCAATCATCGACTTCGAGCATTGTCTATGATGAACCGCAGACTCCTCTATCCCTTGTAGCAACTCTGGATGGAGATCAAGTGAACCTAGTTTGGGCTGGTTCATCAGATGAATATAGGATTTACAGATCTACTACGCCGATATCTTCAGTGGTTGGATTAACGATGTTCGATGAGATTCCAGTGTGGGGTGAACCAATACCCACTCCATTGACCCCTGTCGGCTCTACTACATATCAGGAATGGAGCGAACCCGTCCCTGTTGCTACTACACTGTACTATGTCGTGACATCAGTAGTTGAAAACCAAGAGGTAGTTTGGATTGTCGATGGACAGAATCACATCAGTGTAGATGCGACTTCCATTGCTTCAGCCACACAAGAATCAACTGAGGAAGTGTCCCCTACCATATCGTTAGCAATATCCGGATTAATGGCCACTCTGGGTGTTCTATCTCTGATATTTGCTGTCACAGAGGCAAGGAGGAAATCAGAATGAAAAGGAACGCAGTCGTGGTGCTTATTTGTATCACACTGATTCTAGCCCCAGGCAGCTCTGTTGCAAACCCGGGAGGAAACGGTGATGGAAATAGAGACTACTCTTGCGGAGGATCCTGTCATGGCGATCCAGCACTAAGTATGCCTTCAGATGCAACCATTGAGTTAACACTCGGTAATGAGGCATTTTCAGGACAGGCTGTCGCCATTCACATAACAATAGATGATATCAGTACCCCCAGCCAGATAGTTGGAATATTCATCCTAGGTTCCCTGAATGGAAATTCAGATACTCCAGAAGACCATGGTTGGCATTTGATTCAAGATCCCAACGGGGGATCATCCAATTACATCGAGACGAAGGTATCTTCCTCTGGCTCAGTTACAGTAACTTGGGTTTTACTTTCGCCTGAGAGTTCTGGCAGCCATGTCCTGTATGCAGAAATCCACCATGGTTCTTATGCGGGGGACAAGGCATTCTATGGCGTTAGTGAACCGTTTGAGATTAATGTCCAAGACGTCCCCGAAGGCCTTCCTGGTCTAGCTGATGACTGGGTTGCTCCCTCATTCAGAGTCTCTGGGGATAGCAGTCCATTGTCCATCAGCACTAGGAACTCGACTGACATAAGTGTGGAATGGATGCTTGAAGGAGAGTGGAACCCTACTATTGCAGAGTTGGTTTGTAAAGAAGACTCAGAAGATGTATGTAATGACTGGGAAGTCAGTATTCCTGCTACAATGGGTGAGGCTAATATTTTGTATAGAGTAACAACGTTCAATGGAACCTTCTCCATAGAACAGCCTTGGCTGAAGATGGGAACTGCCCCGCCTCCATTCGAGGGCGATGTGTGGTCAGCCAGAGCACACTCTTTTGCCTTCGCGTTATTGATAATTTCATTTTTGGTCACTCTACAAGCTCGGCTATATCCTCCTAATCAGAGAGATGATATGGACCAGACTCAGATAGTGGCCTCATCAGAGATGATCAGGTCTGAGGAGAACCCTGGATGGCTGTGGAATCCGGATACACAGGAATGGGTAGAAGATCCAGATTATGAAGGGGGTAACCAATGATGGTAGGTGCTGCAACGTTCCACACTGCCATGGCGGAGATTGTAGTCGGCTCCATGGTTCTGGCCACTCTATGCGCTATAGGTTGCTCAGTGTCTCTGATACTCCCCTCCTCAGAAATCAATAATGAATCTCTGATGGTTACGATGGACAGAGCATCCCTGGCTGGCTCTGTGTTGGCTCTAATTTTTCTCCCGATAGCCATTCTCAGTGGAAATATTGCGGCCGATGGCCAAGCAGAAAGTGCACTTCTGTACAATAAGTTCGTCTACAGCGGGCTTGCTCTGGGCTTCTGGAGCGCTTTCGTCATTGGAAGGATCAGGATGGGTCCGGGGTTGTGGGAAGAGAGGCCTCTGGCGATTCTCCAGTCCACTACAGCAGGTTTTGCATTTCTGATGACTTCCATGGCATCATCTATCGGAGGTAAAATAGTTAGAGGAGAGTCGCTGTTCGACGTCTTCCCTTTCTGGCTCCCTACTGAAACCGCTGCGATACTGCCACTTTGGGCTTCCGCGTCCTTGTTAATCCTAGGAATAACGTCCTCAGCACTGGTTTTTAGATTCACTCTACCGAAGATCGCTAGGATAGAATAATATTATTCTAGGCTCAGGAATATCTCCTCAAGTCTAGTGGAAAAAACCTCAGGATTTAACCCCATATTGGAAATGCTCGCTCTTCCGTTCTCTGACCATAAGGAGCGATTCTGAGTGTCTTTGGCTTCTTCAAGAGCCGTATGCCATGCTGAGTAGTCATCCCTGGGAAGAAGCCTACCTGAAAATCCATCAGTTATTGTCTCTCTGAACCCGCCCTCATCCACGAAAAGGGCAGGCGTACCTAGGGACTGGGCCTCTATTGGAGTAAGTCCGAAAGGTTCTGAATGGGCCATGCTGACTACCGCGACTGCCCCCCTAATAAGACTACAAAGTTCGGGCGACTCAAGTCTCGGAGCTACCCAAATTCCCACCTTGCTCGATTTCGCATGTTCAATCAATGAATCAATAGACTCCTTTTCTCCTCCTCCTACCAATACAAGGGACAAACCACTATCTTTCAGCATGGAAATAGTCTCCCAAGTTCCTTTCACCCAACTCGCCCTTCCTATGGTTACTACATACGGTCCCCCGATTCCAACCAGGGAAGATGACTCTGAACTTGGGGATTCAGAGGGAAACTCTTCGGGATCTAAACTGGGAGGCAACACCCCCGATGGAATTCCATACACATCACCGATCCTCGAGGATGTGAACTTTGAATTCCCGCTGATTGCAGTCCTATGCCTAGATGAAAGCATCCTTATCTTAGACAGGTCCTTTCTTCTAGCCATGCTCAAAGCCGCCCTAGTCAAGCTAAGGCTACGTCTTGGGGTTCCATCTATCATCCGATGTAAGACATCCTCATGAAGGCCTCGATGCGGTTCAAGAAGGTGTAAATGCAAAGAAATACCATCAGGAATAATTTCCAACATGGACAGGCTCCCGTCACCACTGGTCAGGTGAACATAGTCTAAACCGACAAAACTCTCAACTAGCCCTACGACTGATTTCCAACTCTGCAAAGAACTGGAGTACTCTTTATTCAATATCCTGGATACAGCCTCTCGAGGGGGCTCCCAATAAATATCCGGCTTCATTAGTTTAATGCCATATTCTTCACATATCGAGTCGAGCTGTTGAGCACTGTCAAGAGTAGCCACAGAAACCTCGAATTTCTTCGATAGAGCGGGAAGGTTCCTGATAATATCCCTTTCAGCTCCCCCCATAGCGGAGAAGCTACCCTTGGCAACGAGTAATCTGGCTCGGGCCCTACCTACCCCCTCGCCATTACGCGCCATGAACCTCCATCCTCCGTCCTCGTTTAAGTCCGATACGCCTTGGTGTGGCCATGGTGAGCAGAGTTCTGCTAGTCAGAGGTGGGCGCCTCGCTGAGAACTCAGGCTTAGGCAGAGCTCATCAGGCGATCGAGTCATTATTGGAAAAGGCGCTCGTACCGCAGTGGACTAAAGTCGGAACCATTGAGCACGAACAAGTAACCGGGCTTGTCCAAAGAGCAGTAAAGAGATGGTATACTCATCCTAGGTCAGTGACAAAATTATCTGAATCCACACCTGCAGATATTATCCACATTACTGACCAGGAACAGGCTCATCTGGTTCCCAAGAACTGTCCAGTACCGGTAATAGTCACAGTTCATGACCTCTTCCATATTAGTCCTAGGAAGATAATCGGGGGAGATGTTACTGTATCAGTCGGAGAACAAAATCCAGGTATTTTCAGAAGAAGAGACTTGAAGATGCTGAAGAAGGGCTTAGAGAGGGCGGATATGATAATTTGCATCTCTGAAAGTACTCTAATGGATGTCAGGAGGATGTTTCCTAGAAAGAAAACGGCTCTTGTAAGACACCAGATAGACACTGAATATTGGAGTCCGTTATCAAATCCCAAACCACGAGAGCTTCTAGGGGAGTTTGATAGTGAATCCAAGATGTTGGTAGTAACCCTGGGAAGTAATGAAGAGAGGAAAAGGCTAAACTTCGCTAAAAAGGTGATATCTTCATTACCCGATGAGGTTTCGAAAGATATCAATACGATTCACATCGGAAGCGAGGTCAAGCTTACCGATGATCAATTACTGGCCGCTCTACAGAGCGCGGAGGTCCTACTCTTCCCCAGTGCTAGTGAAGGATTCGGATACCCCCCGGCTGAGGCAATGGCCGCCGGTTGCCCAGTCATAGCATCAGACCTTCCGGCTCATAATGAAATAATTCCCAGCAGGTGCCTCCTTCCAGCTACCGCTACTCAGGATTGGGTGGATGAGATAGTCCGAATCCACTCAGAGTGGAGGGCCGCGGGAGGAGTCCCTAGACATCCCTCAGAGGAATTGATGAATCACATAGAGAACCTCCTAAGTCCAAAATCTCAAGGCGTCTCACTCGCTGAAGCATACAGCGATGCACTGAATAAATGACCAACTGAAATAGGTTGGTTCATGGACAACCACTGATTATAAACTCGCCAATTCTCGATAGTCCATGCTGGAGGTCAACGGGCTAAAGAAGGGCTTCGGCTCTGGCAGGAGGAGACTTGAGGTCCTGAAGGGAATAGACCTCAAGATTGAATCCGGAGAGCTCGTAGCTCTTATGGGGCCTTCCGGATGTGGGAAGTCCACTCTGTTGAATATCATAGGTGGCCTCTTGGAGGCCGATTCAGGTTCCATTTCCCTTACTGAGTTCGAGTATGGTACTTATCCTCCGAGCAGAGTCGTAGATGTTAGGAGGAAAGGCGTGGGATGGATTTTCCAGGACTTCCATCTGGTGGATAGGCTATCTGCCTTGGACAATGTCATTTTCGCACTCGAGCTCTCTGGCGTACCGTCCTCTCAAGCAGAGAGTCAGGCAATGGATGCCCTCAGGAAGGTGGGCCTGTCTGACAGGATGAACTTCATCCCCGACCAGCTTTCTGGTGGACAGAGGCAGAGAGTGGCCATAGCTAGGGCAATTTCTGGCTCCAGACCCCTAATTCTAGCCGATGAGCCAACTGGGAATCTTGATGTCAAGAGCGCTGAGGGGATACTCGATCTGTTCAAGGAACTCTGCGAGGACTACGGAATTTCCGTACTAATGGTCACTCACGACCCCAATCTTGCGTCCAAGGCAGATAGGATGCTTCTCCTGAGGGACGGAGTAACCGCCGCTTCAGACATACGCTCTGCATGGGGAGTAGGGGGCAATCCCTGATGGATCTCTACTACCAAGAAAGTCACAGACCCACTAGGTCCATGACCTATCTTGAGGCAATAAAAACAGGTCTTGTCAAGACAGGAGATTTTAGCGGAAGAGCATCGAGATCTGAATTCTGGTGGAACTTTCTCGACTACCTACCTCTTGCACCGGGCCTAGTGATTGTAAATTTCTTCTACACTGGTGCCTTATCTGATGTAGCGGAATCAGCAGGGAGTGGATTGTTTACTACTCTAATCATTGGGCCACTGCTATATCTACTCGTTTTTCTACAACTATTCTTGTTCTTTTCGTTCACAACGGTTACTATACGTAGGTTGCATGATGTAGGTAGGTCTGGTTGGTGGCTACTTCTATCCCCCACAGTTCTAGGGTTGCTCATTATTGGCTTCTTCCTCTTTTTAGAGGGAGAATCAAGCAAAAACAAGTATGGCGCTGTACCTACAAATGCTCCCATAGAAGCCTCTATGCGTGAGATTATTTCTGCAATTCCAGATAATTTGTCTATGTCCGCAAGAAGCGCTTGGATTGGTAGAGAAAGGGTCCTCGCAGTTTTCGCAGGAGTATTCCTAGCTTCACTCGTAATCACAACAGTCCTAGCCTACTCGGCAGGCCTCAGTGGGGCATTCCTACAGTTCTCTCTCCAAGAGGAGATATTCGATGGCAAGGTGGACTTTGCAGAAGACCCCGATCCAGATTCAGAGGGCAGGACGAACGACTCAACATTATGGGAGTCAGCTTGCTCCGAGTTGATAGAGATGGAAGAGATTTCTGATTGTGGCCTAGTGTTTGGGAGACAGGGAGTCAGGGTCAACGGGTTCTTTGATGAGGGAGGTATAATTCCACAACCACTCAATGCAGTGGACGCAACAGGAACCATTGGGGACTGGACTAATGTCAGTTGGGACTACCCAGAGGCATACGACTCAGGACCGCCAATCAATGACAAGAGGACGATTAGATTCTATGGAGACGGTATATGGGACGGAGATTTGGGCGAACGACATGCCAATCGAGTGATATATGGTTCATGGCCGAGCTCCGGCGAGGAAGCATCTGCAAATCGCTCTATCATCCTCCCTTCAGAGATCGCTAGTAAGGCAGGGGTAGGTGTCAACGACACCATAGATACTCTGACTTTCACCTACACCTACGATTATCTCGGATTCGCATCCATTGCCACAGGTTTCGATGACTGTCCCGGTGAGGAGTACTTCAACCAAGAATCAGGATACCTCTACTGTCAGGTGAACATGACGGTATACGACCTGAAGGTTGTCGCGGTTTATCAAGAAGGAGGAGCGGGAAACCCCACTTTGCTTTTCAACCCAATAATGGTATCAGATTCGGTACTTACTGAGGATCAGAAGCTCACTCTGATGAACAATGACCACGGTTATCTCGGTATCGCCATAGATAGAAACGAGCTCCCCGCGTCTTCCACCAGGGCAGCCACAGATTGGTTAGACGGTCTGAAAGGGGATATCGAAGGAGTAAACTACACAGCTGGTAATGACATAATGATTGAGTACAATGATCTGATTTCGGGAACGATAGGCTTCCTGAACATTTTCCTCGGGATAATCAGCGTGTTCGATTACATACTGATGATACCGATAGTCGTCCTTTCGTTCTCAGTCCTCATTTATGGCCTAGTCCTATCATTGGAACAGAGGAGAAGGGAGATTTCGATTCACAGGGTAATCGGAGGAACGGAGTCTGGCCTGACCTCTATGATACTCAGGGAACTGGCTGTGGTGGGCGTCATTGGGTGGTTTACGGGATACCTCCTAGCGATGGCCTCGGTTCCAGTTGTTCTGGATGCTGTCGGATTCATGGCATTCGAGAGAAGCGACTTCAGAGTCGTTCCAACCCTTAGTGGCCTCGTTACTCTCCTTATATTCACGGTAACCGTGGGGCTTACCCTATTGTTCGGAAACTCCAGGACCAAAGACTTCCTCAGCATTGAAATCGATGAGGGAGTAAGGAGAGTCGCCACAAGAAAGAAGTCAAGGCTATGGCTACATCTGATAATATTCTTTGTTGGAATCCTCTCATTCCTCGAGAGTTGGATAGAAAGCAATGGGGGCTTCGGACCAATTACCGATGATGGATTTAGCTCAAACTTCATCGTAGACGGACTGTTATTCCTCTTTGGCCCATTCTTCCTATGGATAGGGGGTGCACTAGTACTGGGAAGGATCGGCGCGTCCGGACCAAGGATTTTCACCACTCTGTTCGGCTGGAGCCCGGTCCTAACTGATATCAAGAGAGGACTGAAGGGATCTGGATCAAGCGAGTCAGTGAACAGGCTAGCAATAATCCTTCTACTAACACTGTCGATAGTAACAGTGGCCGCTGTACAGGGGTACACTGGTACATTAGTAGATGAGAGGACAACCTCGGCTCAGACAGGTGCAGACCTACAGGTTCAGTTTGAAGAGCCGGTTTCCCAGCAACGTGCAATGGAAGAAGTGACTCTGGCAATCCAGAGGGCTGGAGAGTCCGAGATCGACTCAATAGACTATGTGACTTCAGTGGGTGACATATTCACCAACCAGAAAGGGGAAGGCTCTCTCCTTAGGACCTGGATTCTATTTGACGGGCATGAGAATACTCTCCAATGGGATGAGCAGACCATCCCAGAGGATGATATTGATTTGGTATCGGCTCAGTGGTCATCCTTCGGATTTACCGCTGGTTCTTCTGCCAGAAGTCAACTTGATATCTCTAGAAATGACATAGGATCCAACACAAGCATAGAGTATACATCATACAGTTTTGGTGGTTTAGACAGCGACATGAACCCAATCATCACTACTACTGTTACTGGGGTAGAAATTACCTACATGGGTGGGCACAGGTGGGTCCCAGGACTACAATCTTCTGAAGCAAATCAGGCAATAGTCATTGGAGAGGCTACCTACAAAGAACTTCTAGGTCAAAATGCAGTAGATTCTTACACGTCCAATCGATGGTTCTTCGAACTTTGTGATGAGACCCAGAAAGACTGTAAGGACGCTTTGAAGACACTAGGAGTCGAGGTATCCAATGGTGTTGGAGTGGCATCATCCAGTAACTGGGGAACGAATCATGAGGCCAACGAGAGGACAGGAGGACTAATCTTTGGAACCCCAGGTCTTCTGAGTCTACAATTCGTGGTAGCTTCTCTAGCATCAATCGCTTCAGCCTTCGTATTCCTCTCCCTGGTCCTATCGCAGAGGAAGAAAGAACTAGCCATCCTTCAGGCAATAGGAGCTAGTCCACAACAGGTAATGAGACTGGTTTTGTTTGAAATCATGGCTATCTTGCTAGTTAGTATGGGACTGGGAGTAATACTTGGCCTTGCAATATCCGAAGCTTTCAATGGGTTCTTCGGAGTCTTTGGATTCATCTTCCAGATTTTCCTAGGTCAAAGCGCTCCGATAGATAGAGATTTGGTCTGGCCGTGGACTGAGCTGATACTCGTCAACGCTTCCGTCCTAGTCGCTGTTGTGATAGCATTGCTTTTCACCACAAGGAGGGCGTTGAAGTCCGATCTTGCCATAGTTCTGAAGGGGGAGTAATAGAATGGACGAAAGCTTGGTAATTCTGGAAGCCAAAAATATGTACCATATCTACGAAAGCCTGAGTCTCGAGGGGAACGTTGTCGCCTTGAGAGGCCTCAATGTCAGAATCAAGGAGGGCGAGGCCGTAGCTGTAATCGGGCCCTCGGGATCAGGTAAGTCCACTCTTCTGAAGTGCCTAGGTGGGCTAATGAAACCATCATCCGGTTCGGTTTCATTAGGGGGCAGAGAGATGATCAGGATGACTGGTAATGAGCTCGTAAAACTTCGGCAGGAAACAGTCTCTTTCATCTTCCAAGACTCAAATTTACTCCCTGATCTAAATGCGTTAGATAATGTTGCACAACCACTCAGGCACCAGGGGGTGATGCCAGGTCCAGCTAGGGCCAAGGCAATGGAGCTACTTGAGAAACTAGCGATGGGAGACAGGTGGATGGGAATGCCGGAGCAACTTTCTGGAGGGGAGCAACAACGAGTAGCCATAGCTAGGGCACTAATAACCAACCCAAAGCTAATTCTGGCGGATGAGCCAACCGGTGCATTGGATCCTATAACCAGCAGAGAGGTTCTGGAGCTGTTCGAGAGGCTGCATAAGGAAGAGAATGTGGCATTCTTGCTTGTGACTCACAACAGGGACGTAGCATACTTCTGCGAGAGGTCCTTAGAGCTTAGAGACGGAAGGTTCGTCGCGCAACATGGAACCGATTTCGATATGGCAGATCTCTCAGATACTAGAGAACTGATTATAGATGAAACCGGTACAATAACACTACCTCCAGACCTCCTTCTAAAGCTAGGTGGGCCGGGTAGATTCGATGTCCCTGATGCGGACAGAGATTCCCTGAAGCTGGAGAGGGTTGAAGACGAGAAAATAGAGGTGTCATCCAAGATTAAGAGAGTGCTAGCACCAACCTGTCCTGCTTGTAATCATGACTACTCAGACTCAAAGGATCAACTATGTCCTGAATGTGGTTCCAGTAGGCCCATGATTCAAGCCTGAGGAAGTAGGAACCTCTGTGGCTTGGCTATCCCGAGGTTCTTTGGTAGCTCCGTTTTGGCGATGGGTAGCTCGACTGGAATCATCTCCTTTCCTATGAGGGCGACCCTACTCTCCCTCCTGTCTGAAAGAACCTCCCGTCCAACCATTGGTGCCAGCTTTTCAGAGAATTCAAGAATCTCCTGATGTGTCGGCATATTCTCAATTGAGAGATTGTTTCTACTGTTCCCCACATTGACATAACCCTTCGCCTCGATGAAATTAGGATCAGCAATATTATCCAGTCTAGCGTAGTCCTCGTGGAATCCCATAGACTCGTGTTTGATCAGCGTGTGCCTACAAACCGTTCTCGTATCTAGACTAGGCAATAATTCCAGAGTCTCTTCAAGCTTGTGAAAGGCCCCTTGGTCGAATTTAGGTTTGCATAGCCTGTCGAAAATCTCCTTGTTAGGGGCATCTACTGAAACATAGAGCTGAGTGGGCAGTGGGTCAAGATTCTCAATTACCTTCGGGAGGCTCCCATTGGTCACTAGGAAAGTGGACGTTCCATGATTGTGACAAACCTCCAAGAATTCACCTAATCTTGAATACAGCGTAGGCTCACCGTTCAGAGAGATAGCAACATGCTTGGGGTTCTGAGCATCAAGAAACTTCTCCTTGTCCGCCTTCGGATTGCCTCCAAAGCCCGTCAGAAGTCTTCTGTGGGCTTTCACAGACTCTAGATACAACTCATATGGGTCATCGTCAATCTTGTTGAGAGAATCGGAATGAGGCTCTCTCCAGCAGTAGGTGCATCCAAGATTGCATGTATCCACATTTGGTGCCATCTGCATACACCCGTGACTTTCTATCCCGTAGAATGTGCCCTTGTAGCAAGAACGATCTGCAATTAGACTCTGCTTGGTCCAATGGCATACTTTCACGCCACCATGCTCGCCAACCAGCTGATATTTCTGCTTGGAGAGCTTTGCCGCTATTCTAGGCTCTATCTTGGTCACGTGTCCTTGCATGATGATCCCCACTCCGTATCCCGCAGAGGGGACGTGTCGAGGAGCCTGCGTATGAGTAAGTAGATATCAACCCTCACTCGTACTTAATTCCGGTACCATATGCAAAAATCTCCACTCCTCTGACAGTATTCTTACTGTTCGATGATTGAGGAGTCATGTTAGCAGTATCTATTCTGACGTTAATGACCTCATCCCATCCCTCAGCTTCGGCTTGATCTCGTAATCTCTGCATAACCTCGGCCCTCCCCGCAGATATTACCTGCTGGAAAACAGTCACGCTCCCTCCAATAAGATTGTTGAGGAATCCAATCATTAGATGCCAGTGACTGGGTCCGAACACACCGTTGGCGTGAACTAGCCCGACACTGGAGGCATTTCTCCTATATCCTCCATCGATGGTATTCAGAATCTCTCTTCCCCTTCTCTGTCTAAGTGACATTTTCCTTCGATTCGCATCTTCATGCATCCGTTCTACATTTCCACTGCTGGATACTGCCCCCCATAGGAACATTATCGGATAGACAATCGCCCAAATTATCCCAAATAAAGCTAGGACAATGAAGGGGAGTAGGAAAACGACAACTAACGGGAAACTCCTTCCGTCCCCCGTATCACTCTGAGCAGCCACATTAATCGAGAATAGCAAAAATGCCAATATGGAAAATATACAGAAGAATCTGAAATTGACATTGGTGGTCTTCATTGTTCCACACCTATTCGTATTTGACCGCAGTTCCATAAGCGAATAGCTCGGCGGCTCCAGACGTGATAGCTGAGGTAGCGAATCTGACATTGACAACTGCCGTGGCCCCAATTGATATCGCATCCGCCACCATTCTTCCGACTGCCTCATTGCGAGACTCCTGAAGAAGCTCGGTGTATTGAGTCAACTCACCACCTACAATATTCTTCAATCCGGCAAAGATATCCTTTCCAACGTTTTTTGCCCTCACTGTCGATCCACTAACTACTCCCATCGCTTCGGTAATCACCTTGCCTGGGATAGTCTCTGTATTGACCACCAGGATGCCATTCACTACTTGTTCCATGAGGGCCAATCTAGAGAGGAGGGCTCTTCAATGTAATGGCTTATCCATTCGAGAAGACTATTCTCTTAGTACAACCTCTGGCTTGGACTTCATGGAAACTAGGGCCAAGATTGCAAGAAAAATCCCATTGCAAATGATTATCTGACCCCCTCCTATGACCAATGTTAGGTTTTCTATGAAAGATAGATCAATTACCTCAACGTCTTGGTTACTATTAGCAAAATCAGGTATAAATCCGATCCTAGACATCATCCAAAAAAGCCCAGCGCCGCCCAGGGTATTAATCCCTATCCAAGCTCCAACCAGCTTTATTCCAAGCTCCCTGTCCCCTTTCCAAAGAACCACAGTACTGAAGAGTCCTACAAATGCTAGGATCGCACTGTGTAATCCTTGTAGTTCTACCAATCCCATCATCTCATCATAATACTCGACCAACTCATCCCAGAATACTTCATTCTCCCCCCATTCAGCTTTCTCCTCCTCAGAACCATTCACTGGATAAGGCTCTATTTCTTCGTAATTGTCTGGTAACAGCCTATCCACAAGAACTGGCGATGCAATCGCGGAAAATGTTCCTAAAACCATGAAAAGTGAAATAACTCCCATGAAAATAGCTAGTCCCTTTAGCCACCACGACGATGGTTCAGAGATTGGAGAGTACGGAGACTCTACTCTCATAGATGTTCGAGAAAGAGCTTACTAATTATAATGCTCATCAAAAAATGCCCCGAGGAGGTTCGATAGAATCGTTCAAGTATCGATGTCATACGCCGTGCCTAATGGCGCAAGACGAGTTACGACAAGCACTGACCTTCGATGACGTACTTCTAATGCCCGCTGAGTCAGCGGTTCTTCCCGCCGAAGTTGATATCTCAACCAGTTTGACGAGCAAGATAGGACTCAAGATTCCAATAATATCTGCCGCAATGGATACAGTTACCGAGAGTGCTATGGCAATAGCCATGGCACAGGCTGGAGGACTGGGAGTGATTCACAGGAATATGAGTATCGAAGAGCAGGCGGAAGAAGTCGCCAGAGTCAAGAGATTCGAATCTGGACTAGTCCTCAATCCTGTTACTGTCTCCCCTGACATGACAATCGGAGAACTCAGGCAAATGAAAACAAAGTATGGTTTCTCTGGATTCCCAGTTGTCAATGGAGGGGGGAGGCTCGCGGGTATCATCACAAACAGAGATATCAGATTCGTAGAGGATGAGTCCTCTAAAGTATCTGAGATGATGACTAGTGAAATCGTCACCGTCACACAAGACTATGACCCAAAGGAGGCACAGAGGCTCCTACAACAGCATAGGATTGAGAAACTCGTCGTGATTGACGATGATGGTAACTGTGCGGGTATGATTACTGTCAGGGACATTCAGAGGACTAGAGATCACCCTGTCTCCTGCAAGGATGATCAAGGGAGGCTCAGAGTCGCGGCGGCTACCGGTACCGGGGAAGGAGGACTAACTAGGGCATTAGCTCTAATCGACGCTGGAGCCGACGTAATTGTGATCGATACTGCCCATGGACATTCTCATGGAGTCATTGATACCGTGGCGAAGCTGAGGAAGGCATCCCCAGATTCAACAATTATAGCTGGCAACATTGCTACTGGAGCAGCGGCCGAGATGCTAATTGATGCCGGTGCGAATGCTGTCAAGGTAGGCATAGGCCCAGGCTCTATTTGTACGACGAGGATAGTTTCAGGAGTGGGAGTACCACAGCTTACTGCCGTACAGAGTGTTGTCGAAGTCTGCAAGTCTAGAGGTATCCCAGTAATCGCTGATGGGGGGATAAAATACAGTGGAGATATTGCTAAGGCCATTGCAGCAGGGGCAGACTGTGTCATGATCGGCTCTCTCCTTGCAGGTACTGATGAGTCCCCTGGGGAGACCATACTCTACCAGGGACGATCATACAAGGTCTACAGAGGAATGGGATCCGTTGGTGCAATGAGCAAGGGTGCCCATGACAGATACTTCCAGTCCGAGCAGGGAGATACTAGGAAGTACGTCCCCGAGGGAATTGAAGGAAGGGTTCCTGCCAGAGGCCCGGTAGAGAATGTCATCCATCAGCTCGTGGGAGGGTTGAGATCATCTATGGGGTATACTGGGAATGGCAGTATTGCTGACATGAAGGAAGGTTGCGAGTTCGTCAGGATTACCAATGCAGGGCTGTCCGAAAGCCACGTCCACGATGTCGAGATAACTCGCGAAGCCCCTAACTACAGGAGATGATTCTCTGGAGGAGATCGTTCTCGGTGGAGGCTGTTTCTGGTGTGTGGAGGAGGCACTAATCGGACTGAGAGGGGTTTCAGAGGTTACTCCTGGATATTCAGGAGGTCATGTCGAGAATCCCACCTATGAGCAGGTCTGTGGGAAGCGAACGGGCCATGCAGAGGTAGTCAAGGTGATTTTTGATCCATCAAAGATTGATAGGATATCTCTTTTGGAGGTATTCTTCACATGCCATGACCCGACTCAGCTGAATAGACAAGGAAATGATATCGGGCCTCATTACAGAAGCGTAATTTTCTATAATTCAGAGTCCCAGAGAAGGGACTCATATTCAGTGATACATGAGATGAGTGATGTGTATTCTAGTGAAATTGTGACCGAGGTTTCACCACTCAAGAACTTCTTTGTAGCAGAAAAATACCATCACGACTACTTCAAGAACAACCCGTCGAATCCTTACTGTATGGTGATCGTGGCTCCAAAAGTAGCAAAGACTAGGGCCAAACACGCTCACCTGTATGAGTGACACTACGCTGGCTCCGGAACCTTGGTCTGTTCACCTACTGGGACTCATAAGTCCCATGCTAGCAATTACTGGAAATGTGTTAGGTGGTGCCTACACCCTGTCCGGCGTTCTGTTCATTTGGGTATTGAGCCCCATCCTTGATGTCCTCTTCGGGGAGTCGGAGTCGCCTAGACCCCCTCGAGAGTCCGGTACTCCCTTTGAGAGGCTACTCTGGGTCCATGGAATATTGCACTTCGTGATGCTGGCGACGTTCTTCTACTTCGTCGCAAGCGAGGGAATTACCCGCTGGCTGTTAGCAGCATCTCTATCAACAGGTCTGGTTGCAGCCGCCTCGGCTATTGTTACCGCACATGAGCTAGGGCACCAGAGGCCCAAAAGTCCTGGGTGGAGATTGGCGAGAGCCCTTCTTTTCAGTATAAACTACACTCATTTCACTACTGAGCACAATCATAATCATCACAAGAACGTAGCTACAGACAAAGACCCAGCCAGTGCGACCTACGAGCAGAGCATCTGGTCATTCTGGGTTAGAACCATACCTGGACAATTCCTATCTTCTGTCAGGGTACACAACAGGAAGGGCAGAACTGGTTTCAGAAATCCATCATGGAGGGGCCTCGCCCTCCAATTGCTGTGTGTATCAATTCTGGTTATCTTGCACTATGCAGGGATTTACTGGGCGGCACCCGTTCTAATTGGTTGGATAATAGCCTCAGGTATTGCTATACTCACCCTCGAATATGTCAATTACATACGCCACTGGGGACTGAGGAGAGAGAATGGAGGGAGGTTCGAAGAAGGACACGCTTGGAATACAGAGGCTAGATGGTCTAGGTGGAGTCTCCTGGAGCTGACTAGGCATTCTGATCACCATCTCCACGCATCTGTTCCTTTCTGGAAACTTAGGCCGTATCAAGACGCTCCCAGATTGCCATCAGGATACTACGCATGCTGGTGGCCATGTCTATTTCCTCCACTATGGAGGAGAATGATGAGAGGAAGGGCTCCGAATATCTGAGCTCTCGCCATCCGTCTACTAACTCACACTAGCTAAGCCTTCACTGGGGCAACCTTCAATTCTTGATTGGGATGCAGCCTTCCATGGTCGTTCCCAGAAGGGATGATGATGATGATGTCCCAGCCGACAAGGCATGGGCAATCCATGCAGCCATAATTGGTCTGAATACCGGTAATTTACTATTCAGGGGTTTAGAGCTAGATCCTGTTGATCCTGGGATGATAACCGTAGCATGTTTGGCAGTACTAGCAGCCGCTCTACCTTTCCAAGCAATATTCTTCCTCATCAACTCCTACATACAAGAAGCATCTAACGTTCATGAGATAGAATTCATAATGCTGCAGAGGCTATCCTTGATATGCCAGACCATATCATATCTGTCTCTTACAGCTATAGGAATTCTGATGTTTGAGACCCACGTGTATGTCGGAGGGAGCTTCTTTGCAGGTTGCATAGTGGCATTCTTTCTACTGAGGGCGGCGATGAATCAGGCAGAGGCATTAGCCACAAGCTATGCTCGTTAATTCGTAGAGAGGTTGATTGCTGACCTTCCCTTGTGACTCACATGGCTGATGCCTTCGCAATGCCAAGTCTCCCCCCGGCTTCTCCTTGGGATGCCTACATTCTGATGCTCGCGGTACCCTTTATTCTGAGACTAGTTTTTGTCGCTCCACCATTAATCGACCTCATTAACACCTATGCTCCACCAGGTGAGAGGACAAAGCATGTTAGGTGGTTCTTGACCAAAATAAAATCATTGCCTGTCAAGGGGTTCTGGCTAATATTAGTGAATGAGACAATGTCATTTATTTTACCAGCTATAGTTGCGATTGGTGCACGTTATTGGCTTGGACCAATTGGCTGGCCGACATGGGATGATACCCCAGATTTGGGAGTTGCCCTCCTCCTTCTTGCTGGGGCGGTGTGGCTATTCTCAGATTTTTCAAAGGTCATGAGATCGAGAAGGGATATTCAGTCAATTGCAAAGTATAATCTTTCAACGGCAAAGATGGTAGTCCAAGGAGCAGTAGTAGGAAGAAATATCCTCCAAAATGTCAGTGATTCAGGCATTCCTCGACCTTGGAGAGAAGTAATGGAAGTAGACTTTGAGGTAGATGGGGAAGCAACCATAGTACCAGAAACAAACCCTATGACTGAGGTGATATACTCTCTATTAGACAGGGGCGCCGATGCATTGGAGGAAATCCTAGGGAGGGTAAGGGAACCAGCTACTGTCGCCATGGAAAGACTGGATAGAGAGATACAGGACCGTGTTACTAATAGAGTTCAAGCATCAGCAAAGTCACTACTTCAGAATGTCATTTTTTCAATTGCCCCAATAGTTGTACTAATTGGGCTGGACAGACTCATCTAGCATCTTCTTCTCACTGGGTGTAGCGAGTAATACCCATAGCAGACCCGCCAATATTTGCAAAGTCCCAGTTGCTATTATCGTCTCCCTAAGTGTGAGTAGGTCATTTTCCAGAATCAATCCAGCGGCTACTGTTGATAACCCCATTGTCATTGTTATTCCAAGTGAGTCAGTACCGAATACCCTTCCCAACCACTCGTCCTCACTCCTCTTCTGTAGCATTGTAGTTGACAGTACCCAATTTACTCCGCTAGCCGCGTGAGATATGAAAACATAGACTAGTATTATCATCGTCCACTCAGAAACCGCTACTGCCATGTAGAAGGCACCGCTGATTATCAGTACCCCTCCCAGAAGATATGGCACTAGCCTGCCATTACTCATGAACCGTCGACTTACTATTGGTCCAAATCCTGATCCGAATCCTCTAGCCATGTACAGTATACCTATCCCAGCGGCGACATCCCCAAAACCAGCCTCCCTACCTATTAGGATCAGTAGAAACACCTGTGCACCTCCTCCCGAAGCCCACATGGCCTTCGCCAAGACCACTCTCCTGATAGAAGGCTTCGACAGGATATACTTCCATCCAGAAAGAATCTCTTCAAGCATAGCTCTAGGATTACTGGACAAGCTTCCAGATTTCTCAGGACCTCCGTGCGGTAGGGTCATGATTAGAATAATAGCAACAAGAAAAGTTACCGAATCAATCCAAAGTGCAGTCTCTATTCCATATTGTGAGATGGTTAGACCGCCAATTCCAGCTCCTATTCCCATGGCAGCAGACCATCCTCCCGAAGATAGGGCATTTGCAGAGAGCAACTCCTCCTTTGTACAAATATTCGGAACATAAGCAGATTCCGCATTGGAGGATATTGCTCTACCGACGACCATGCCCATGCCAAGGAGGTATACCGATGCCAGACTGTCCAGTGCACCGAGAGATAGAGCAGTTATCAGAATCGTAAATGACCAAACATTACCAAGTACCATGAGCCACTTTCTAGGATATCTATCCGCCAGCATTCCCGTGAGTGGCTCTAGGGGAGCGAAGGTAAAGCTCCTAGTGGCGAGAACTCCTGCTATAGCCAAAGGGGAATTATCAGAGGCCTCGCCCGCTAGAAGGAATAGGGCAATCATTGAGAACCAATCTCCGACGTAAGAAATCTCATTGGCAGTGAATAGCCTTCTGTAGGGAGCATTGGATCTGAGAAGTCCGATGTAGCTTACTCCAGCCATGGCCATGCGCGAGCAGACAGCCCTATGATTGTGGCCCCCCAACACTCAAGACTCGCACACTCTCCCGCCGGACGCATGGAGGACAGACTGGTCTGGATAGATTTGGAGATGACAGGTCTCGATCCGATAGAGAATAAAATAATCGAAATAGCAACCATAGTCACAGAGGGGGACCTAACTTTGGTCTCTGAAGGGCCCTCTTTGGCCATTTTCCAGCCAGAGTCAGAATTGGAGAAGATGGATGATTGGAATATCACGCACCATACCAAGAACGGCCTCTTGAAGAGGGTCAGATCCGATGGTGTGCCAATAGCAGAGGCAGAGAGGCTGACTTTGGAGTTTCTAATGGAGCACTGCTTAGCTGGGGTTCCCCCCCTGTGCGGCAATACAATAGGGCAAGATAGGAGGTTTCTCAGGAGGTATATGCCCGAGCTACATGAATTCTTCCACTACAGAAGCGTCGACGTTACATCCGTCAAGGAAATAGCCAGAAGATGGTACCCAAATGCTCCCAGATTCTCCAAACCATCGGGTCATAGGGCTCTCGATGACATCAGAGGTAGTATCGAAGAGCTAGCCCATCTTAGAGAGCATGTTTTCAGAGACTGAAAACTACTCAATGGGAACCCCTTCAGAATCTGTAATAATTAGATTAACACCTAGTCCGGTTCTATGAAATGCTATAACCTCAAGTCCATGAATCAGATGTCCTGTTACAGCTCTACCAATTACTGGGAGACTATCGTTTCCTTTGTCTGATTTTACAGAATTACTACCCGGAGAAAGCCTCCTCCTAGTGCCTCCGACCTCATCGAACCAGGGCAGTAAACCTTCTGGGGAGAATCTGACTCCAAGAATCATATCACATCCCTCCGTCCACTGTGCTGCATCAGCATCAGCCTCACTGGGAACCGCAACCGCATTTGGATGGGAATGAATCCAGTGAGTGAATCTTCCTCCTCTTGACCCCCTGTCTTCTGTGAAAATTCCATCAATCCACTCTTCAGGAACATGGTGGACAGAGAATGAGTCCCCTCTGTTTACAAGATGAGGTGCCCCAAGAACATACCCTTGCCCTGCGAATAAACCTGACTGGAAGTCAGATCCAGTGAATCTCCTGTTTACTCCATCCGGATGGGGTCGGCTAACATCGGGATCGATTCCAACAAGTATCTCATCAGGAAGGGATCTGAATGTCCACTCGATAATTTCTGAGAGCGTATCGACCGGCATTAGGAGTATTGCCGCATAGTCATCCTTGGAATCCAGAGAATACTTGTTGTATGATGCGGCTGAGCGCTCTAGCCAGTCATCAGCCATACCATTCGGGGAGGGTTACACGACTTGAGTTCAACGGACTAATTTATTTCCACATCCAGAACTACATGATCCCATCTGGGAGCATAGCTCTTTATTCGATTGACTGCAATTTTTCTTGCTCGGGAACCCTCTCTAAAATTACAAATCCTCGTCATAACCTCTTCTGCCCATTCAGAGTATTCATCTGGCTTCGCTAGGCCATGGATGTGAATCACTCCTCCCGAATCAGAGAGTACTTCCATAGCCGCCTCAAAACTCCTCTCAGAAGTAGGAAGTAAGCCCATAATAACCCTATCAGCAACCTTTCCAATTGACTTGGATGTCTCCCTGTTATCGCCTCTATGTACCGTACAAAGGGAAGAAACATTGTTACTTTTTAGACTCCACTCAAGAGACTCCACAGCATCATTATTCCACTCACAACAGTGGACATGTTCCACTTCCGAGTGCACTAGAATTGGGAGGGAGTAGTATCCTATCCCAGCGAACAAATCGACTACCACTTCTCCTCTTCTCACAATCTCTCCCATCCGCCTCCTCTCATTCACATTACCCGCCGAGAACATACACTTTGTCACATGATAGCCGTAGTCGACTCCATTCTCTCTTCTCACAACCCAGTCATCATCTCCTAGTAGCATCTTAACACCACTCTTTCGTATTCTACCAGTCACCTCCCCCATTACCCCAAGCCTCTCAACATTGAGTCCTTGAGCGACTGCTTTCCAGAGATCAGGTCCGACTACATTCTCCCAGGACTCATCTCTGAAAGACCCAGATGGCAATATCGCAATATCAGAGAACCTCTCCCACTTCTTGGGTATCTCTGAAGGAGGATTTTTACCGAGAAATGAGGAAATAGAATCGTGTAAACGCTCATGTGGGCCCCTGCCAGCCATATATCTCGGGCGAACATCACTGATTCAGACTTATGGTATATCACACGCTCCAACTGTTGTGCGTACATGCATCGCGCTGGTCATCATTCTGCTATTTGCGCCACTGGCCAATGCAGCTCCTCCTCCCGGGGACTCTGAAGTTTCAAACGAAATCTGCTCTTCATGGGCAAATGGAAATGGAATATGCGATGACTACTCCTCTAGCCTGGATTCCACTCTTATTGACGAGTGGATTGAGGGGCACGTGGCGATTTCCATGGAGGGGGCCTCGGCGATAGAGATGAGTATTGAACTGGCTGTTCATGAGCTCTCAAGAGAAGAATTAGGACTACTAGATTTGGATTTGCAGGGAGATAGCGATCCATCTGATGGAATCCCAGCTGATTTTATCCGTAACTATCGTGATTATTCTCAGAATGGCCTTTCTGTTGAGGATAGATTAATTCAGAAGATTGAGGATGTAATACAACAGATTGTGGATGAGAATTTTCCCAATGCCACGTCTGGACCTATCCAAACTATATCGGAAATCAATTTTTTTGGACGGGAACCCTCCTCCTGTACATTTAATCCCAATATTGACTCAATAGATGAAGAGAATGGGTTGGAAAACGACCCCTTCAACCCTCCTATATGTGTTCATTCAGCCCTCACCTTGGATGTGATTCCAACTAACATAGGAATGAACTCAGAAACTGGAGATATCGATAGGGTGATGCAGGGACTAATTGCAATGGGGGGAGAGGTAACTACTAACTTCACAACGATTGCACCATCTGGACATTACATCGAATACGTGATGGTTCCACCATCATATTCTAGCATTATCCATGTCGACGAGCCAGCATCTGTATTTTCAGCAGAACAGGGTCAAGCACAAATTTTGGGTGCTAGAATAGCTCTGGATAATCTCAACTCTCCGCACGATTATAGTCCAATAATATCTGACTTGGTGGCTGTCTTGGGATCTGGCGACATTACACCAGATTGGGAAATCAATGCCGGCTCATCGCTGAGTTTGGATCTCTCAATAAATCTGGAGAATCCTTTGGACAGCCATGTAGATATGGAAATTGGGATTCACCATCTAAGTACCGAAACATTGGAGGATTGGGGACTAGATCTAGAGACTCAAACCATCAGTCTTGATTCAGTGACTTCTGATGGAATAAGGATGTTCGACTCCGAGATGGATGTGGATGCCGATCAGATGCTATCGTCTCTACCTATTGACTTACTTTCAGAAACCTTTTCTCAATTCCTAGGGGCAGAAATAGTCTTTCAGACCCCGTCCTTCTCTACCTCAAACAATACTGGTGGAATAATGTTCCAACACAGGCAAGTAGAGACTTGTGGTGAAGAATTGTCTTACAGATACTGTCTCGGACCTGTTGGGACGATGTCCAGTACTTACCCAATCACTGTACAATCCACTACAATCTCCTCTGAAATACAGATTTCAAATATCTTTGACCAGCTTTTACAGAATACAGATGGGGACCTATCGACAATAGATTTTTCACAAATTTCCGATGATGATATTGCCACAATAATGAGCTTTCTTAGCCTGGAATTCGAAGTAGACTCTGACTTCTTCCAAGATTTAATTCCCATTGACTTTCCTTCTACTGATATTAGCGTTACAATTCACTTACCCGAATGGTTGGATTCGTCTGGAAAGACACCAGATGTATTGGTATTCACATCCAATCATGGAGATACTAAAACTAAGAGCATCGAAATCGAAGGATCTAGGCCCTTCGACTGGCGGCATTCAATATGTAGAATATCCGACCCATGTGAGGAGGACAGTATCGATCTAGTATGCGCCCCCACCCAGAAGACATGTATCTCATTCCTGGTTGAGATGGATGTTTCCAAAGTATCTGTTCACGAGTTGAGTGGATCAGTTTCAATAGAATTCACATCTACGATAATCCTAGAAATTTACAGATTAGGGTTAGATATGGAGATAGAGGGAGTGAAAATGTCCCCAATTCCATCAGACGCAATAAGGAGAATCTTGGTGATGGGAGATAGAATGGAAGGAGGGCTACTGGCAGATTCTGAAATTGAATCGACAATAGACTTCGGAGTGGGCGACCCAGTTGACTTCGAGGTTTCAAATGAGGGCCTGATGAAACTATCAGATTACCTAACAGAGTCATACGAAGAAATGATGAATGAATTTGGCAGCATAAATCTCGGTTCTCAAGACTTTGCGCTGTCTGCAGATTTTTCTTCACTACCATTCCAAGCAGATTTTGGAGAGGTCTCCTTGGGAGATGACCCATTCATTGGAGATGAAGAACCGATTAGATTAGCCACTAGGATAGACGATGCGGAACTCACTTTCTCACTAAGGCAGGATGAGATCATTGTTGGGGCCAACCCACGCTCCTTGGCAATGATGCCTACTATGGCAATAACATCCATACTCCCCTCTCCTCTGCTAACTGAATCAGGATTGTTACTAGACGGTTCGAATATCAGGCAGAGGGTAACGCCACTCATGGAACATACTAATTTTGGCACTATTAAGTCATCCGCATTTATCGAGATTTTACTACCAGAGTCAATCAGAATAACATCATTAGAAAGTGAGAAGGGTCTCGCGGAGATTAGTGACTCAGGAGACAGACAACTCTTGACTTACATCATGCCAACATGTCTGTCAGCAGTCACATGGTATGAGTGCAGTAGCAGTAATTCAGACATTGTCACATTCTCAGTCGAGCTTTCATGGGCATTCATTATTGGCGAACTGGCTCCCTACATATTTTTCATCATCATATCCCTAGGAATTCTGGTAAGTAGGAAGAGGAGAAAGAATATAGAGAAGAAGCAAGCTCAAATCATATCTTCAAATGAAGAGAAAAGTGCGGAGATGGAGAAAATTATGGAAATTGAGTTTGGTAGGTTACCAGAAAAGACCACTCTGGTTGATGAGACTTTCTTCGATCAAACTGACTCCGAAGATCCATAGATTACATCACTACTAGTTATCGAAGTGATTTTGTATTTTCTTAGCCATGGAAATTCCGATTCCGGGAACTGCTCTGAGCTCGTCTATGCTGGCATGCTCTATCCCTTTCCTCCCTCCAAAGTGACGAAGTAGAGACTGTATTTTCTTGGCACCGAGCCCTTCAACCTCTTCTAGAGGGTCACGGATTGATCCCTTCCTTCTCCTACGACTGTGAAACTGATTAACAAACCTGTGAGCCTCGTCCCTCGAATGAATTAGAACTCTCCCCCTTCGATCTAAGACGATTGGCTCCCTTCCATGGATGTAGAGGGTCTCTTCTCTCTTGGCCAATGCGGCGACAATGAACTTGTCATCCATATTACTCTCTCTTAGTGCAGTATTTATTGTTGAGAGATGAGTCTCCCCACCGTCCAAAAGAAGAATATCTGGCCACTCATTTTGCCTCTTTATCCATCTTAATACCGACTCCCTCATCATACTCAGGTCATCAGCTGAGTCACCTTTTATCTTGTATGTCCTGTATTCCTTTTTCGAGGGTCGGCCATTCTTGAAAACAATCGAGGCACCAACTCTTTCGGATCCCATAAGTTGGGCCATATCGAAACAAACAATATGGTTTAGAGAATCCATTCCCAGTAGTTTCGCGCCCTCATTTGCAGCACGTTGCTCAAGGTTCCCAGAGCTACTCCTCTCCGATCGTGACACTAAGATCTCGGCGTTCTGGTCAGCCATCTTTCTTAGTTTGAATAAATCTCCCCTCCTAGGCACTCTGGAAATCAATGACCC
>DAPJ01000035.1 GCA_002502095.1 Euryarchaeota archaeon UBA62 | reverse complement strand
AGATACTCAGCTCTGAAGTGACTAGTGAGTGAGTCTACGATGATAAGTCTGACATCTATGCTTCTTCCCATTCTCTGTATTTCGTCCACTAGTAGCATTTGGTGCGCTGAGTTGTATGCCCTGGCTACATGTATTCTCTCTAATACCTCTGAAGGATCCAGTCCCATTCCTTCTGCCATCTGGGTAATCCTTTCTGGCCTGAAAGTATCCTCTGTATCAATGTAGAAAACCTCTCCACCAAATCCTCCTTGCTCTGTTGGAAGGACGCAATTAACAGCGAGCTGGTGGCCAACCTGGGTCTTACCACTGCCAAACTCACCATATACTTCGACTATTGACTGTGTTTCGAATCCTCCTCCTAGAAGCTCATCTAGAGCAGAGGTTGAGGAAGTGAGCTTCATGACCTTGCTTCTCTTGTCTAACAATGCAACTCCACTGATGAATCCGCCAATGTTCGCGAGTTTCTTTGCTCCAGCGATTATTTTCGCTGAAACCGCCTCTCCTAGCTCAGCCTGTTCACCAAGTTCGGAGGGACTCATTACAGCTATAGCGAGTAAGTCGTCAAATCCAGCGTCTCTAAGCTTTTCAGCTGTGGCCGGACCCACGCCTGGGAGATCTTCTATAGTTGCCTGTGGCTCATCCACATCAATTACCAGTTCCTCTTCTTCGACCTTTTCACTTGCTGTCTTTTCATCCATTGTCTCACCTTGTATGATGCTGACTGATAGTCGGAAGTATATGAACAAACGATGGGGTGTGTTTGCTATTTGAAAGTGATTATCAATACTGATTTGCTTACAGTCTATCGTTTTTTCACTTTCAGTTTAGATTTAGTTTTTGGTAACGGGTGGTGGATTTGAACCACCGATCTCCGGGTTATGAGCCCGACGAGATAACCTGACTACTCCAACCCGTTGCTATTCCGGCGCACTGGGAATATATGAACACAACCTCACGCTCTGATATTTTATCACGGCAATGGTGATGAGGTAGCGTCCCTAGGAGAAGGTGGTGATGTGATGAGCGGGGGTCTTCTAATCCAAAATTCGATGATGGCCCTTCCCAATGGAATTGTCCAGGGAGATTTGCGTGTTGTCGATGGGATAATCACAACTATTGCCCCTAATGGAGTCATTGATCCTGTTTTTGGAGAGATAGTAATCGATGGGAACGGATTACACCTACTCCCTGGAGCTATTGATCCTCATGTGCACTTTAGGGATCCCGGGCATCCCGAGAAAGAGGATTTGGAAAGTGGAAGTAGAGCAGCCGCTTCTGGGGGCATTACCTCATTTCTTGATATGCCTAACACACTTCCAAACGCCATCAATCGAACTGCATTGAAAGAGAAGCTGTCCTTGGCTTCGAAGAAAGCTGTGACTCATCATGGCTTCTTCATTGGAGCGACTGCGAACAATACCGCTGATTTACAAAGTGTAGAAGGAATGGAGGGAGTTTGTGGTATCAAGATTTTCATGGGAAGCAGTACTGGTGATTTATTGGTTCACGAACAAAGGCATCTTGAGGATATTTTCGCAAATACCGGAGGGGTAATCGCCACTCATGCTGAAGATGAGAACAGGCTTCAATCCAGAATTCCTCAATTCTCCCACAGGAAAGACATCGCGGCACACGCTGAGTGCAGAGACGTTGAGTGCGCGCTTATCGCGACAAAGAGAGCCTCTGCACTTGCTAAGGATCATAACCATAGGCTCCACATTGTTCACCTAACCAGCGGTGCTGAAGCTGATTGGCTATCCTTGAATAAAGGAGACCTGATTACCACCGAAGTGTGTACTCAACATCTTACTTTCGACCAAGACGATGTTGAAGATTTGGGAGTTCGGGCTCTAATGAATCCCCCGATTCGGTATACTGAGGACAGGGATGCTCTTTGGAAGAGGCTGAAAGATGGTACAATTGATTGTGTCGTTACTGATCATGCTCCACATACCTTGGAGGCAAAATCAGTAGGATATCCGCAGGCTCCAGCGGGAATGCCTGGGGTTGAGACCTCCCTACCAGTTATGTTGACTCACGCAATGGATGGCAAGTGCAGTGTTAGTGATGTTGTAAATTGGATGTGTGCGGGACCTGCTAGAGTCTACGGTATGAAAAATAAGGGCTCACTGATTGAGGGGTATGATGGCGACCTGACTCTCGTGGACTTGGAAACACGACGAGTCATCAACGACTCTGATACTTGGACGAGAGTAGGTTGGACACCATACGCAGGCAGGGAGCTAACTGGCTGGCCTGTGTACACCATCGTTGATGGGGTAGTAGTGCACAGACGCGAAGTAGGAGGAGCGCTTAGAGGGATGCCCATGGCCCAACCTGGTTCTGCTGGAAGAGCTCTTAGGTTTGAATGACAAGTGATGAGGAGTTATACTAATCATCGCAGTTTTCTGCATCTGGTTCGTTACACGGATGAGTCTCGCTTTCTCCTGATGAGGATTGGGACTCTCCCTCGTCATCATCTGGATTTACTGAGTCTTCTGACTCCAATTCCCCTTCTACCTCGTGGTAGTAAATGGCTGGATTTTCATAGCCAGGGATATCAAGTTCAACCATGGAAGTGAGGTCAGCAGTCCTGTGAACAGAGGCACCTGCTGCAGAGAAGGCATAGATGTAGTCGCCCATGAAAATCGATCTGCGGATACTAGTTGAACCACTCCACCAACTAGATAGCCCGTCATCGTTGTAGAACTCAGAGTGGTTTACCATTCCATGAGTTGATAGTGTTCCATTCTCTGCATCGATATTGATCAGTTCAAGTGTCGAGACAAACTCGTAACCCGAGTATGTGTAGATCCTGTCTTCAAGCTCAACCTGTTCGTAGATGTACCTGTATGTGGACAGTGGGACAGCGAGAAGTTGTTCTGGGGCCCAGTAGGTGAATGCCTTGTGCTCGTATGTGGCCTCTGAGTGTGACCACGACCATCCACATCCCCACTCGTCACAATAGTCGTCCTCGAATGCGGGCGACAACTGTAGTGAGTCCGCCAATGTGGGGCTAGTCGGGTCACTGACATCGAAAAGTGATACCTGAGTCATGGACCAGTCTAGTCCTAGCCCGTCTGGCCCAGGGCCTATTCCGATTGTCAGAAGCGTGTCTGAATCAACAGGATGTATGTAAGTGGAAACACCTGGGACCTCAAGTTCCCCTAGTATTACTGGGTCGGTTGGATCGGATAGGTCGATTACCCACAGAGGATCGATAATCTCGAATGTTACAAGATAGGCTCTGTTTCCAACAAATCGAGCACTCCAAATACGCTCATCTGGTGCAATATCTCCGACGTGGCCTATTTGTACCAATTCAGTGGTTCCTTCATCGCATCCCTCTGGAATCATACATTCTGCAACTGCGAGAGTGAATACATTGTTGGTTGGGCCAGTCCATTCATCAGTACCCTCTAGCCACCAGCGCCCCCATGCATCCTCTGTAGTGGCCACACGGATTACTTCATTGAATTCCGAGATGGAAAACTGATCCTGGACTGTCCCATCAACTCTTCCCGATGCGAGATAGGTAGTCTCAGAAGGGTCACTAATGTCGAAGACATGAATATTAGTTGCGTCATCCCAATCGAAGTTTCTCCAGAACCACCACCAGTCATTGGCTGGTTCTGCGAGCACCATGACATCCTGTGAGGCGTAGACGTGTGCCCATGATGAAGTGATGTGATCTAGTTGCATCTGAGGCTCCTCTCCGAGTAGCTCGATGGTCATGATTGTACTGAATCCACGGCCCGCACTATCTGCACTGGCCGAGTATTCACCGCAATCATCGGATGTGGTTGGGTGCTGGAAAAGACCCTCTTCACCTAGCTGATATACATGGGGAGCGAAGTCGTCCAGAGTCAGTTCATCGATAATCTCAAGATTGGAAGCGATGGTATCCTCCATACTCTGGTTCCAGATATTCATCTTCTCCTCTTCATTATCCGTCTCCCAATATGTATCTGGAAGATATACCCAGGTCCTTAGTCCATCGATATTAGTCCATAGATGGGTGACAGAGCGCATTGTTCCATCCACTAGTCTAGCGGTGTGGTAGTTCCCCTCGATGTAGAGTTCGCTCTCAACTTCGGGAGCGTTTCTGTCAGTGATGTCAACTACAGTGTACTTTACTAGGTTTTGAACGCGTGTGTATGTGTAGGAGTACTCTTCCTCGCCGGGATAGCTTACTGTGACCTCTTCTGACATCAGCTCCCTGAGTGGATCGTCATTAGGCAGGCTCCAGTGATAGATAGAAGACACAATCACAAGTCTATCGCCCTCGAGCATCATCTGTATCGGAGAACCCTGTATGCTGATATTGGACTCCAGTGTGAGTTCGCCAAACTCGGGAACTCCCATGATGACCAGAAGGTTTCCGTTTAGCATGTAGATATGATATCCATCAGTCTTCAGGAAGTCGGCCTCATCGACACCACCCTCCTGATTGTTAGTTCCAGAAAACTGTCCCTCACGTCCCGAATCACTATCGGTAGATGCTCCTGAATTAGATCCAGATTCGGCTTCTGTGGCTTCAGGGGCACCATCCATCATCGCGACATCGTCCTCAGCGAAGACAACTCCGCCACGCCATGCGGGACTTGCCCAGTGCCAGTATGACTGCTGGTCCAAAGAGACTAGCATCTCATTGTATATTGATTCCTTCAGGTCTTCCAGAAGGGGTTCGCACTGGTCATAGGTCTCAAGCACAGGAGAGGTCCTCTCTCGAGCTGGGAGGTCAAGATGGGGGTACTCACTATCGAGCCAGTCTAGGACCGAGTCAATGACATCCTCCTCAATTTCAGCAATATCCTCGATTGCGGAAAGGCAACCTGCGCTGAGCATCAGCGAGAGGACTAATACCGCAGTGTACTTCTTTGTGTCCATGATAGTCGCAACGTGATTCCACATATCAAGAGAATGGTAAATTGACTTGACAAAAAAATACAGAATTGTATTAACATAAGTACATTAACAAATTTTTTTCAGGTTTTATTATGGTAGGTAGTGATGTGCATACTGTTGACTTGAATAGGTCAGGTATAAGTCGTATTATATGGTTCCTTACGGGAATTTTTTTCGCTGTAGTTGGAACTATAGGGATAGTCATACCTGGCCTTCCAACAACACCCCTGATGATTCTAGCAGCGGCCTGTTTCGCAAAATCCAGTCAGCGATTCTATGACTGGGTCATAAACAACAAACTGTTCGGTGATCATGTCAAAAACTATCGAGAAGGGAATGGTATTCCTAAGAAAAGTAAGCCTTTGATTTTGGGAACAATGTGGGTATTCATTCTCTTTGCAGTCCTAGTTGGAATCCCAGATAGTGCTCCTGATATTTCCAGAATAGCAACATTAGTCTTGGGCTTAATTGGTACTGTTTTTATTCTGAGGATTCCTAATCTATAGATCGTTTTTTTCTTCTAGAGCACACTTGACTAACTCACTCATACCTACTATCCAGTCAGGATCGTCGTTCAGACAGCTAACCAGCTTCATCTCCTTCCCTCCCTTGTCCATGAACTGTTTTCTAATCTCTATATCTAACTCCTCGAGAGTCTCTAATCCATCTGCTAGAAAGGCAGGAGAAACTATGACTAACTTGGAGATTCCTCTTTCTGTGAGTTCGTCTACTTTCTCGATAGTAGATGGCCTCAGCCATTTGACGGGACCTAGTCTACTCTGATAGCTCTGAGACCATGATTCGTCATCCAAGCCTAGAGCATCAACAACGGCCAAAGATGTCATAGTACAATGATGAGCGTAGCAATTAGAGTTTGCATCTGTAGGAATTGAACAGCAATTTTCTACTTTCTGACAATGTGAAGAAGATTTGTCGGCCCTGTAGATATGTGAAAGGGGCAGTCCGTGATATGAGAATAGCAGGTGGGTGTCTACATCTAAATGGGGCTTTATTGACCTCGTCAGTGGCTCGATGAACGATGGGTCTGTCTCAAAGTGCTCGAGTTCTACTGTAGAGGGAGACCACTCCATTTCTGACAACTGCTTGTATGCATGTTTCAAAGAAGACTCCGTGGTGGCTTGAGCATAATGTGGGAATAGTGGTGCGAGAAGAACCCTGTCAACGCCAGATTTCTTTAGATTCTGTAGGCCCTCGAGGATGCTAGGATTCCCATATCTCATTCCAACCTCACATTGCATACCCAGTTTTTCTTGTAAAGCTGCCGCCATTCTATCGGTATACACCCTTAGAGGCGAGCCCTCTTCCATCCAAATACTCTGATAGTTAGGAGCGATTTTTTGGGGTCTTGTTCTGAGGATGATGCCTCTGACAAGCAGGTGCCTCAATGGCGCGGGTATGTCAATGACATCTGGATCTAGGAGGAATTCTCTGAGATATTTTCTAACCGATTCAACTGTAGGCTCATCAGGAGTACCTATGTTCATCAAGAGTACTCCGGTATCTTCCATGATACTACCTACATCGTGTGCTGATAAACTCAGGTTTGAAAAATCAATACAGCATTTTGTGTACCGTGGGGAAGATGGTTATTCCGAGGGGGAAGTCGTTTATTTCCAACCTAGCTGTATTTCTCGGCTCTGCTTCTACCTCCTCATCGTCACTCATCGTTTCAACGCCTCCATGATCACTACCGGAGACGAGGTTCTGCGTGCCGCCTAGGAAGATCAGGGCGGCGATCTGTAGATCCAAGTTCTGGTCCATGAAGATTCATCATCAGAATCTATGACTTAAGCAACTTGGCTTCTTGCGTCATAGATGCTTCAAAGAAAACGATGCACTGCTAGGCATGTGGAGTATTTGTACTCACTCTGTCTTTCTCACATTGATTGCATTGGGTCCCTTTGGACCCTCTCCAACTTCGAACTCTACCGAGTCCCCCTCTCTTATCTGCCCCTCTACTTGGGACTTGTGTACGAATAGATCGTCACCTTCTTCCTGTTCGATGAATCCATACCCTTTCGTGAAGTTAAACCACTTTACTGTTCCTAGTGCCATTGTGCCTAGGCGATTCGACATAGTACTTGAACAGGACTGAACAATGACCTCCTTTGAAGTCAATAATCCACTATAGTTAGTTAGCCGCCTCAGATATTGAAAGCTTCCTTGAGTTGTCTAGAATCTCTTTACCCATACTTGAAATTCGCCAGTTTGGCCTCTTCCTTTCTGATGAAGGCTCAATGACGTCGGCCTTCCTTAGTTCTGATAGGTGATGGCTCAGTAGCTGCCTAGAAATCAGAATCTTCTTCCTAATCTCAGTTCCAGATAGTCCCAATGAACCAGAATCAGATAATACGTCCAGTATAGCCAGCCTGGTGCCGACTATGGGATTCTTGATTCGCCCTATCTCCTCCCTAGATAGTGAAGAGATTGCATAACGTCTTAATTTGCCATCTCTCCATGAGATAATCTGATTCTTTGACTCCAATATCTGAAGATGATATGCCGTGACCCCGTTCGCCAGTCCTAAAGCATCCCTCAGTGCCGAGAAATGAATCCCCGCATTCGCCTCAAGATATCCTAGTATACGACCTCTGGTCAGTAAATCTTCTCTAGTCGATTTTATCTTGGCAAGTAATGGTGAAAATAGTGCCATCAGAACAGTTACTCTGACAGATTCTAACAAAACTGAGCCCATCAATAGAGACCCTAGGGCACTGGCCCCCCCAATAATCAGATTATTCGGTAAATCTGATTCTGATGTAGAGTATCCTGCTTCCCTTTCTGAGTCATCGTATCCTGAATCCGAGCCCTGTCCACCTTCTGAATCTTCATCTTGCGACTCAGGGGAGTCAGTCATCATTAGCTCTGAGAAGGCCTCCCCCTCTCCTTCTTCTGAAGTGGGGGGACTATCGATAGAGAGCCAGTATCCAGAGATTATTGAAAAAATAGCAATTACACTCAGCAGTCGGACTGTGAGTACCCCACGCATGATATATCGCATGAGTTGCCCCTCTTTGATAGGCATGGTGAGTTGATTTGACATTCGGAGTGTCCTTGAATGACAACCTTGTCCGAGGGACGAAGTAGATGGCGGAAGAGAACCTAGAGATTGCCTCGGATACTGATGAGCTGGCTGAAGCCATGCTGACGGCTTCGAGGTCCGTAGTCAGGACCTGCATGCAGATTAGGCCATCAGAACATGTTCTAGTGGTTACAGATCCAGAATGTTCTGAAGTGGGACAGTCTCTGTATGAAGCGGCTGCAGAGGTAACAGACAGAGTCCTTCTGATGATGATGCCCCCTTCTCATAAGAAGGGAGCTGAGCCTCCCGATCCAGTGGCTGAGCTGATGAGGCAGCAGGACGTGGTTCTGATAGCTACCAAGAGCTCCCTGACTCACTCAAGGGCTAGAAGAAATGCGTCTCGAGAGAATGCGAGGATTGCCTCTATGCCTGGAATTACTTCTGAAATCCTAGCCAAGGGCGGTATGACAGCAGACTATGGTGCTATGAAAAAGGAGATTTCGGGACTCAATGCATTACTGAGGAAGAGAACTTCAGTCAAGGTGAAATCTTCTTCTGGTACTGATTTAACGTTCAGTACTGGCGCTAGATGGATATTGGAGGATAATGGGATTTGCAATAGGCCCGGACAAATCACAAATCTTCCTACAGGGAAAGTCTTCGTTCTTCCCAAGGAAGGCTCTGCGAATGGGAAGATAGTAATTGATGGGTCCCTGGATGGCGAGATTGTCGATGAGCCTGTAGTTCTCCTAGTTGAAAATGGGAATGTGATTAATATTTCAGGAGGAGGGCATGCAGAAAGTATGATTTCTAAGATGGATTCAATTAGGGGGATTGTGAAAGCCTCACAGATAGAAAGAGTAGGTACTCTTGCAGAGTTCGGCTTCGGCATGAATGCAAGATCTCATCTTTCAGGCAGTCAGCTAGAAGATCAGGTAGTTAGAGGGTCGTCATATGTCGCGATTGGAGATAATTCATCACTTGGAGGTACGTCCAGAGTAGGTTATCAGATCAGAGGAGTAATGCTAAAGCCCACAATCGAGCTAGAAGATGTAGATTTGGTAGTGGAAGGTAAAGTGACTGCTAGAAAGCGGTGATAAAATGAAGGGTATTCTCTGGTGCAACGGAGTTCTCCCCAGTGACTCTGTTATTGACAGGGCTCTGAGAGATGGAGTGCCAATTTTCGGAGTAGATGGGGGGGCTGATAAAGCCAAATCGATGGGATTTGAGGTTTCTGAAGCCCTAGGTGATATGGATTCAATAGATGAATCTTCATGGAGTGGGAAAATGAAGTTCTTACCAGATCAGGAAATGAGTGACCTCTCTAAATCTCTTCAGTATGTCAATTCTGTAGGAATCAACGAGGTTGATGTCGTTGGAGTAGATGGGGGTGACTATGGCCATGTTTTCGGAGTCATGGCATCTATGACAGAGGCGCCATTAGGGATTCGCCTGAGGTTGCATTTCGAGTCGGGAGTTCTTCATTTTTCCAGTCCGACTAATGGAGGATTCTCGGAGCATATACTACTAGGTCAGAAATTCTCAGTATTCGCTTTGGCGCCAAGCACGAGGACTACTGTGATTGGCGGGAAATGGAAGTTAGAAAATGAGGGGCTCTCATTCTCCACCAGGGGACTTAGTAACGAGGGATTGGGAGATTTGGTAAAGGTAAGCTCGGATGCTCCCTTGGCGATTTTTGTTAGTGAATCAATTTGATTCAGTATCTGGATCCCTAGATAGCATTATTGCTATAGGACGTGTTCTCGGATCACTTTCCAGGCCAATCTTCATGATTACGGCTAGAGGGACACCGAGGACCATTCCCATTATCCCCCAGGCCCAACCCCAAAATGCAACTAGGAGAAGAAGTACTATTGGAGACATATCTAGTCTCTGACCCGCTAGTTGTGGCTCGATTATTCCTCCCCAAATCTGTTGATTAGCAACTAAGAGAGCGATAAGTAACAGTGCTGTAGTTTGTGGAAGAACGATGAGTCCGAGTAGAATTGGTGGAATTATTGATAATAGTGCTCCAACATATGGTATGAAGTCCATCAGGAATGTAATCGATGCCCACAGGAATACGAATGGAATATCCATGAACGAGAGGACTATTGCTGCCACAACAGCTTGACCGAAGGCAACGGAGGCCCTCGTAACCACGTACGTGTTAATTCCCTCGCCTGACCCCGCGGCTACTGCCATAACCCTCTCCACATCTTCTGGGTAGGCGGCCTTGATTCTCTTTGGTAGCGTCTCTGCCTCCAGAATTATGAAGAGGAGGAAAATCAGGACTGTGACCAAACCTGTAGTGAATCCGGCTATCGTACCCACAAACCCTGCAGCGTAGGAGTTAACCGTTTCAATAGTTATGAGATCGGTGAGAGCAGCGGTGTTGGGCTGGTATCCAAAGATGGATAGATCTTCAAGCCATGCGATTCTCTTCTCTAGGGAGCTTTGCAGTTCAGGGGCTTCGTCGGAGAAGTTCTGCATATTCTCATACATCGAGTTGGATGCAAACAGTAGGAAACCCATTACTGTCGATACCAGTACTCCATACGCGATCAGAGGGTGTCCCCCCAGTCTCTGCTCCAACCACTGTGCTGGGGGTCTGATCAAGAAGAAAATAAGAGTTGCAACAACCAGTGGTTGAATTACTGCTTTGAGGTGTACTATTGCAAGAACACCCACAAACAAGACTATCGATATATTAGCCAAAGTCCCCGAGTCGACTTTTGCTAGACTTGTGCTTTTCGCCATATCTATCGGTGTCGCGAACTAGTCATGGCGCATCAATGGTTCGCCTAATCTTCGAGTTGTATGGCCTCAAGATAGATTTTCTCGAAGACGTCGGCGTTCCCGTCGAAGTTGAATTTCTCAACTACTCTCATTCTTCCCTGGGCGCCCTTCAGGGATTCTTCTTCGTTTAGTGTGCGCTCCAAAGCACCCAACATTGACTCCGTGTTTCCCATTGTGAAAAGAGCGCCTACGGTTTCATCGACCATCTCTGGCAGAGGCCCGTGATCTACGGTAACTATGGGGACCCCTGAAGACATCGCTTCCAGAGGTATTAGCCCCTGGCCCTCATAGAATGATGGGTATACAACTAGGTTTGCGGATCTGTAGAGCTTTGCTAGCTCAGGGAAGGACATTCCAGACTCGATATGAACAAAATCTCCAACTCCAAGTCTCTTCGCTTTCTTCAGAAGTCTAGATTTCAGATGCCCCCTTCCTACTATAACAAGCCTTGATGAGGGGATTTTCTTGTGAAGGTTAGAGAATCCCTCGATTAGCGAACCATATCCCTTCCTTGCGGCTAGTCTGCCTACTGCAAGAATAATCTTGGATTCCGGATCCCCTCCATCGAATCTAGCTCTCATGTCAGAATGATTGGCCATATCTTCGGGGTCGGTATGATCAATAGGTCTGAACATCTGGATATCGACCCCCCAGTGTACTACTCTGCAATTCCAATATTCGGGAACGTCGTATCTCAATTCGAAGTCCTCTTTGGTCGCGTTCGAGTTTGCTACACAAATTCTAGATTCATTTACCGCGAAGTTCTCAAATCTAGAATACCATCCAGCCGTGAATCTTATCGCTATGTCATTTACATTGGCCCAAACTGCTGATTCTCTAGCCTTACTAGCCTCCATTAAGCCGTCTCGCTCGCCGAGCCAAGACCCATGTAGAGAAGATACCACTGGAGCAACTTTCTCCGAGCACCTCCTAAATTGTGATCTTGACCACGATATCATTGGACAGTGGAGGTGGACGATATCCACAGGATCTATGTCGTTTAGCCTCTCTAGTTCAGTAATTGCCCTCCTTCCATATGAACGTGTAAACTCCATAGGTATCTTAGCCCAACCCACCTCAATCACTTCCACGCCCTCCTGAGAGGGAGGAGTTCCAGCGCCTGATCTAGTGATTACTGTGACTCTGTGACCTCTCTTGACAAGAGCCGCGGAAAGATGGAAAACTGTCGATCCCATCCCTCCCCATCTCGGAGGAAACTCAGCGGAAAGCATTGCAATGTGCATCGTAGCTCAAATGTCCGGTTCGGCATGAGCATTTCAAGAGAACTACCACAAGTCAGTCATTCGCATTATTCAAAACAGGGAGTCCGGTGGCCGATTCATGTCAACGACCTTGCCAGTGCATGTGACTGTAGTCATACCGACCAGGAATGAGGAGGAGGCGATAGTTGATACGATTAGATCAGTACCTAACGACGGATGGTGCGAGAAGCTCGACTTCCTTATCGTGGATGGGAACTCTACCGACCGAACCAGGGAGCTCGCTGAGGGAGAAGGGGCTTCAGTGTATCTGGAGTCACGTAAGGGCTACGGCAGGGCCTATAAGACCGGTTTCTCAATGGCTCCCGGTGACGTGATAGTTACTATGGATGCAGACTGCACGTACCCTGGGGAGGAGGTTCCCGGACTAGTTAGGAAACTGATTGATGAGGATCTACAGTGGATAACATGTGATAGGCTCAAGAGAGCTGAGGAAGGATCTATGCCCGGGCTACATGGATTTGGGAACTGGGTCCTTTCGACCACTGCTTCGATACTCTATTGGTATGGAATACATGACTCTCAGAGTGGTATGTGGGTTTTCCGAAAGTCCATTTTTGAGGATGAGCGTGTCAGGCCTAAGCATGATGGAATGCCACTTTCGCAGGAATTCAAGATTAGGGCCCGTAGGTACCTAGGGAAGAAGAAGACCGCTGAAGTGAGTGTGCCCTACCGGCCGAGAGTCGGTGAGGCCGAGATCAATACATGGGGAGATGGCTTGCTGAACCTCAGGTTCCTATTCACCCACAGGATTGGGCTGACTAGGCAAGTTACTCAATGGGGTCCCGAGAAGTAGACATTATACTTCATCATCGGAATCTCGGGAATCGAATGTAGACCAAGACTCAATCATCTCTAGGTCCCTCTCAATCTCTCTCCTACGATTTGCCACAAGTACCATTCCTACTGCGATTAGTATCGAGATTATTACAATCACGACTGGAAGTCCTGAACCAACTATCCAGCCAACTATGTCCAGTCCCTCGTTCTCCACGATTGGAATGATTGACATCAAAGTCGGACTGACTGTATCGCCGTCTACAGCCCATACTCCTATCGAGGCGGAAGAGCCGGAGGTTATCTCCCAATTTGTCTCGAAGGTCCAAATACCATCATCTGCAACCAAATCTCCCAACTGGCCGTCATCCCTCATCTGAAATCCTTTGGAAAGGCCACCTGCTACCATCTCTCCTCCGACTGATGAGGTGGTACCATCGACATCCTCCATCACGACAGTTATCCTGATACTGTTGACTACCCCCATCTCAAGCTCCTGAGGAGATACTGACATATCCCTTAGGATGGGAGATGATGCGCCTATTGTGAGATTCACCGAGGATAATGACTGAGCGCCTCTGGAATCTTGTACTACAAGATCAATTCTTACTGGCCCAGGAGGAAGCTGGATAGAGGCTTTTTCCCTATCACTAATCACTGTACCATCCGATAAACTCCACCTGTAGAGAGTGATATCATTGTCATAGTCGAATGATCCAGAGCCATTCAACTCTAATACTGTCCCCGGGACAATATACTGGCCCTCGGACAGTCCGGATATGAGAGCTACAGGGTCTGTCTCTAGGACTGTGATCTTCTGAGAATGTGATCTAGTCATTCCATTCTCATCAGTTAGTTGGATGGTTAGAGTATGGACTCCATGGGGAAGATAGTCGTTGTACCAGAAATCATTAGTCACCTCCTCTAATATGGGATTCATCATTAGGTCAGAAGTGATTGTGACGGTAAAATCATCTCCATCTGCATCGAATGATCTTCTAAAATCAAAGAGGACTGGGAGATTTGAATAGACTACTACATCTGGCACTGGAGAGTCTAAGATGAGTACAGGAGCAGACTCATCTACTCTGAGCATTATCTCTGAAATATCTGGATTTCCAGATCCATCATCTACCGTCAGGGTGATCTGATGGACTCCTTCTGGAAGCCTAGTCTCGACAGTCCAATCGCTACCAAGTGGAGTTTCTACAATGTCACTTTCCCAAAGTACGCTTACTAGATCTGTGCTGGATAGAGTATTGGGATTACAGATTAGTCCCGAGCCATTCTCCGGTAGGTCAGAGCATGCTATGTCCCAGTCCCCCGAACCAGTAGAGTCAAGGGTGATAATTGTTCCAGAGTCTGTAAGAGAACCATCAATGGGGCTAGAAATAACAGATACTGGATTTGAGTTGTTTACCTGAACCTGCTGACTAGTAGTGGTCCACTGGCCTGCATGCCCGGGCCTGACATCGCTGGCCTGCATTGTAATGGTATGCAGGCCTTTGGATAGTGTACCGACCCACTCTATGTTTCCATCTGTTGAAGTACCAGAATGAATAGTCCCATCCAGGTCGCTCAAAAACTTGAATTTGACATAATCTCCTTCGGGGTCAATCGTTTGAGAGCCGTCAATTATCAGGATATCAGATGATGACTGCCCGGATCTAGAGATTGACATTACTGCATCTGGAATCTCATTGTAAAGTTCGACATTGAAAACCCACGTAGAAGGAGGGTTGATTCCATCGGATGCGTAAACTGTTACTGAGAACTGGTTTGGTGCTTCGGGAAATGCCCTGATAATCTGTGAGGGGCAGTCATTGGAATCTTCGGGGGGCGTGCTCCCTCCGTCCTCATATGATGCGGTCGCCCAGCAAGTCATCGCATCTCCTTCAGGATCATAAGTTTCGGATAGGTAGATTGTGACATTAGCAGTCTGACCCAGGTAAAGAGTACCCCAAGACGATATTGAAGGCGAGGTTCCAACTGTTAGTAATGGAGGGAGATTTGTGAGCTCAATCTGTCTAGATTCAGTAGAGCAGTGACCCTGATCATCACACACTTCAAGTGTAATCTGATGTAATCCATCTGAGAGACAATCATGACTCGAGGACCAAGGGTTACCGAGGAAGAACGAGCCGTTAGCATCTCCTCCACAAACGCCGAAGTCCCCCGCAAGATTTCCATCTATGTTACTCGTCCAAGTATAGGTTAGATTGTCGTTATCCAGATCCCATGACTCGTTCGCATTGAAAGTAACCGTGCTGCCACTAGGATAAACAGATTCATCTTCCGGAGTTGTCCATATGATGAATGGCGGTTGGTTAGAAATCTCAACCATGCACAAGACAACAATATCTGACTCTAATTGCATCGGGATAGTATCATTGTGGACTCCATCGTAGTCGCATCCCATATTCATCGTATTATTCAGTGACCACCCTTGGACTGGGGTCCACCTTTGACCAATGAATGGCCCTACTAACTCCCTACCAAGGTAAGGTAGAGTTGCTGTAAAATCGGACTCATATTGGCTGAAAGTAATATTGATATCTGAGTAAGGGATATTCCTTAGATGTTGATTAATAACATTGGCCTCCACCAACCACATAACATCGACTATGTTGTCAGAACCTGAGAAATTGGGTGTGCCTAGATTAGAGGATGATATCCATCTAACATGGGAGTTTCCTTGTGTGGAGAATGTGTCGGACATTCCCTGAGCATGGGAGAAAAATGAGTCAGTGAAATTAACGAATGAGGAGGAGACAGAGGGATTTGCACCCATACATTCAAAGATTACTGAATTGGAGATTAGTTCGCTATGATCTACCAAATCTAGACATCCTTGATTGCCTCTGATGATACTGGAATTTAGATGTGAGGAAAGTTGACCATTGGCAACCCAGTTCATTCCACCATTGGAACCATAAATCTCCAATGTTTCTATCAGAGCGTCCACCCCAACTAGTTCAATTGAGTATGAGCTAGTATTCTGGAATATGGAGACATTGGCCAACGAGACCGTTCCCTCCCTTTCAGAAATCCCACGATTGTCGATGTCCAAGGCTGGTCCTGAAACAGGGTCCCTAGATACTATCCCATCTAGGTAAATATCTATACTATTACGTATTACCAATCCGAATTGATCTTGGGTCGTAGAACAGTCAGTACAGCTTACATTCTTTCCAGCGCTGACAACATCATTGGATTCTTCGAAATAAATTCCCGACCCCGATGAAGCCGAAATAGAACCTAATCCATTGTTGGAGGTATGAACTTGCTCTAGCTCGACATTGCTGGAGTCGATTACCGAAACACCGTTACCACTGTTATTGTGACTAGTGACTAAGAATAAATCGGGATGGAACTCCCTGATATCTAATCCAGTAGCACCGTTGTTACTAATATCCCAGTAGCTGCCCTGTACTCCGCCTTTCCATAGAAGTACCCCCGGGCCTGTTGAGTTACGAACCACGAGATCATTCACAGTTGGAGCCCAATTTGCACTTCTGAGAAACATTCCAGCCCTATCATTGTAAGGAGACACGGGCGAGGGGTTTCCATTTCTCATCATATCCAATCTATTTATGATAGTAGAGGAATCTATCATATATCCTCTCAAACCGACCGCCTCGTTGTCCTCTATCAGTCCCAAGTCAATGTGAACCCCACTGGTGTTGATATCGAATGCGGCTACTGAAAGTCCCTGTGTCTTTGCCCCGGGACCACCTGTTCCCCTTACAGTAATATCATTGAATATGGCATTTAATGGGAGGTTCGAATACTGACTATGATTGTATTGTTCAACCATCACTCCACGGTACATTGAGTCCTCTACAACTACGCTTTCGAAGGTTGGCCTGGTTGTCCAGCCCTCAGTGATATGTCTCACAAAGATTCCATTATCTGATCTTTTGATACTTGATTCCTCTATCAGAGGTATTGAGTCCTCCACCCAAATACCAGCAGAAATGGCCATAGTGGATCCGCTGATATTTGATATCTCTAGATTAGAGAGGAGGCCTCCAGAATTGCCCCAAAGATTCAATCCCCTAGTTATCAGTCCGTCTATTGTCGCCCCTCTAACAATGGGTGCTGAGCCCGCACCAATTGAGAGTCCGATTCCATATCTCCACGTTGTAGAGAATCCGTGTACGTCTTGTCCACCTCCCAACACGGACAGATCGTTGATCACTGGTGAGGCCCCCCCATAGAGATCTACAGCTACGCTATCGGCATTGAGAACTGTGAGGTTTGAGATTATTGGATCGCTCCCATAGATCGTCACTCCAAATTTTGAGTTTGAAATGGACAGGTTATCTATCCTAGATCCTAGGCCATCACTTGAGTAGTTGAAGATCAATCCCTCATGATTTCCGGAAATTGAGTCAAATATGACTGGGGAAGAGTTCGATCCTGAAACTATTATTCTCCCATTGACCTCTATTGAGTATCCAGCCCCAATACTAACTAAAGTTCCCGGGGCTATTGAGAGAGCCTCGCCAGCGTCAACTGTATAGCCATCGGGAAGGACCACTGTTCCAGACCATACAGTTGTCGATCGAGAATCTGCTGAGGAGACGATGTTGGAGAATGGTACGAGTATTAGTATTAGCACCAACGCATAAGCCATCCTATGCCTACTCTGATAGAGTGTCACAAAGCGGGGGTTGACTCATTCCATGTTATCCCTTCGTACCATTGCGTACAGAGTTTTTATCATCGGAGAGGTCATAAACAGGGAGTATTGGGATGACTTTGGGGTAGTGATGAGTACTGCATTTGTCCTAATCAAAACTGCTCCTCAAAGAGAGCTAGATGTCTATCTAACTCTTCTAAATCTCGATGCTGTCACTGAGACCCATGTTTCCTATGGGGAGTACGATTTAGTCGCACGAATTGACTTCGAAGATGAAAAAGAAATGGCCAAGACATTGATAGGTCAGATGAGATCTATCGAGGGAGTAATTAGGACTGAGACTCTCATCGCTGTGGAGGTATAATTTTGGCTGTAGGTTTTGTTCTTATCACCACACATCCTGGTGCTGAGTTATCTGTTAGAGAGGCTGTTTCTAAAATTGAACATGTCTCTGGACAGTGGATAGTGTTTGGATTGCACGATCTCTTCGTCAAGGTAGAGGCAGAGGATGAGGTGGAGCTGACAAGGTGTGTTGTTCAGGAGATTAGATCCATTGAGGGAATTGCAGATACACGAACTCTAATTGGTGCCGAGATATGATTAGTATGTTTATTAGTTCAGAAATAAGAGGCAAGACGGTCTCATTGACCTTCTTCTTGATGTTACTGTTGCCAACCATAGCAACGGGCGTTCCAGCTAGTGAGCTGGGGAGTGAAGATGAAAGATACTGGTGGCTAGATACAAGTATGGACTCTGATGGCGATTTCATTCATGATGCTATCTGGATTGCAGCAGAAAACAACCATCATCAGTATCTTGATGAGGATGGTCTAATTTCGGTGATTGTCGACTTTGACCACATCCCTACGGAAGAAGATCAAGCGATGCTAGAGAGAGAGGTTGACTTTCAGACTCAATTTAGATACTGGCTAATTGATTCCATTGCAGGTACTGTGGAGTTGAGTAGAATCCACGAAATTATTGATCTTCCAGGAGTAGTTTTCGTTGAGCTGGACGGAGTCCTTGGGATACAGATGGAAGAGGTAGTCCCAGTTCATGGAGTAGATTTGGTTTGGCAGGATACGGGCTACACGGGAGAGGGGGTGACCATGGCAATCATCGACACCGGAATCGATGGTAACCATACGGCTCTGGACGATTTGGACGATGACAACATGACAGATGAT
>DAPJ01000044.1 GCA_002502095.1 Euryarchaeota archaeon UBA62 | reverse complement strand
TCGCTCTCTCCGTAGAGCATCATGGTGACTCCACCGTTCTTCATGATGCTCCTTACGTCCGCGAAGTCCAGATTGATGAGACTTGGAAGCGTGATAGTCTCTACGACTCCCTTCACGATCTCAGCTATGAGCTGGTCCATGATGCTGAACGCCTCGTCAAGAGGAAGGTTGGGCACGAAGTGGAGGAGCCGGTTGTTATCCAGTACCAGCACAGCGTCCGCCGTGCTCCTGAGTAGGTCAAGGCCCTCGAGGGCCCGTTGCATCCTCTGGCGCCTCTCGACAGTGAAAGGAGTCGTCACAACGGCCACGACCAGCGCACCTGCTCTCTTCGCCTCCTCAGCGACGATAGGTGCTATACCAGTACCTGTGCCGCCACCGAGGCCAGCGGTGACGAAGACAAGATCAGCCCCATGGACAATCTTGCCAATTACGTCCCTGCCAGCCTCGGCGCAGCGTCTTCCCATCACCGGGTCCCCCCCTGCACCGAGTCCCCTGGTGATGTGCCTGCCGACGAGCAACTTCTGCATCGCCCTAGTCAGGTCGAGATCCTGCTTGTCGGTATTGATAGCTACCGTAATCGCACCCTCGACCCCGATGTGTGTTATTCGATTCATGGTGTTATTGCCCGAGCCCCCACAACCGCAAACCAGAATCCTTGGGTCCGGAGTTCCGAAGGACTCCAGCTCTCTGTCTGTAAGCGCAGTCTTGATCCTGCCTGAGGATGGCGAGGATGTCTGAGAATCAATTGCGCCTCTCACTAATTATCCCCCGTGCATCCCCGGCATTGCTGCCTTACGAACATGAGTTCCAATTCTTCGCATTCTTAAGTTTGAGGGGACAATGGAGTCCCAAGGTGCCGGTTTATCAGACCAATGGGTAGGGCCGTTCTCCGGAAAGCGACATAAGGCAAAGGCCTCAGCGAAGCACGCGCCGCGCTTAGCTCAGTTGGCTAGAGCACCTGACTGTAGACTGGAAACACATTGGTTGTAGGCAGCCATCAGGGGGTCCCCGGTTCAAGTCCGGGAGCGCGGACCACTAATCTCTTAGAAACTCCAATGGAATCGATAGTTTGGGAATTTTGAATGTCATAGAGTGACGACTTGTCTTTGGCGGATAGAGACTGTCTGAGAGTCCCATATCGACCACATCCATCTTGGTAATAGATGAAATTCCACAATCCGGCCAGACATCCACGGATATTTCACTGCTATTCAGATAATCAATACGGATTGCCGGGACACGACTGAGGCCTAATAACTTCGCAGCTTTCCACTTGTGGTGACCGTCCAGGATTACCTTGGTAACAGAGTCTACAAGAATAGGCTTGTAGAATCCCCTAGAAACCAGCTTGTTGAGTCTAGAATCTAGATTGCTGGGAATTACCTCCTCATGTGGAAGAAGACTATCCAGAGGCTCCAAATCAAAGGTTCTACCTCCCTCTGTCATGGTTTCGGACATGTGGGCAGGCTCATAAAGGAGACTTTGCTCGGCGAGCTGCTGGAGGTTCTCACATGGGCATTGCAAAGTACGTTCGCAAGACATGGAAGAAGCCCAAGTCCGGCATGCCAATGCTTCATCGCCGTGACAGAATGGCATCATGGAGGAAGGACCCAGTCTTCCAGCGCGTACAGCGTCCCACAAGGATAGACGCCGCAAGAAGGCTGGGCTACAAGGCCAAACAAGGAGTTGTCATCGTCAGGACCAGAGTGAGGAGGGGAGGACTGAGGAAGGGCAAGATACACATGAAGAGGAAGCCTTCCAAGGCTGGTATCAAGAAGATCACGATGGCCAAGTCAATCCAGAGAATCGCAGAGGAGAGAGTCAGCAGGAGATACCCAAATCTTGAGGTTCTGAACTCATACTGGGTCGGGGAGGACGGGAAGAACAAGTTCTACGAAGTGATACTGTTAGATCCGTCCCATCCATCCATAATGGCCGATAAGGAGCTATCTTGGGTCTCTGACGGTAACAGCCACTCGGGTCGTGCCTTCAGGGGTAAGACCGGAGCAGGAAAGAGGGGACGAGGACTGCTCAACAAGGGCAAGGGAGCAGAGAAGCTCCGCCCCAGCCTCAAGGCCAACAAGAACCGTGGCAAGTGATTACTTCTGCCGTCATATTGATTCGGTGTGATGCTCCCCCTCGTGCTATGACGGACCTCCATGCCTCGGAAATCAGGGGGCTCCCTGTCATACTTCCCAGTGGAAGGCTACTGGGCACGGTCTACGACTGCTTCGTCAATACCGACGACTGGTCCTGCACTCACATCTTCGTATCGGACCCGCCGGCTGATTTAGTAGAGGGGAGAACACACCTAGCAATACCATGGAAATGGGTTAGGTCAGTCAGTGACGTGGTTCTCCTGAGATGGTTTCCCCCCACTCCCCTTCCCAAGAACCTTTGACTTTCCAATGAGCGTATCGGCGATATGATTCAAAAGGGGAACGACGGCGCTAAACTGTGCGAGCTACCACGATATTGACTCTGACCGTCTTGTTGATGGCCACCTGCTCCCCAATTGTCAATGCAGATACGAGGGGAGTGATAATCTGCGCCAGCGCTGATATGGAAATGATGCCAGCTAACTGGGAGATTCAGGACCAGGCTTGCGTGAGAGTGGATCTCGGGGTTCTTCAGCAGGGGGAAACCCTCTCCTTCGATATCTCGACTGACTCTGAAGTGGATATACTGCTATTCTCATCCAACGCTATTACTGTCTATCAGAACGAGCAGTCGTACAGAAGCGACTCAGTATGGGAGAGCGACTCTGTCTTCGAGGCATTCAATGGCTCTGGAGACTGGCACTGGACAGTCCCATCTGACAGGGATGCAACACGTTGGTACATGATCGTGGACAATCTCGCGCACCCTCAGGATTCGGGTTCAGGGGATCAAGGCGGTCCTGTCGCATCGGTAACACTGGATGTAGCGAAAATAGCTCCAGAACCATTTACCCTCGTGGATACCATAGTTAGATTGGAATCGGGAGAGAGCTCAGTACTCTACGGCCCGTTCTCGATGGACGAGGGGACTCAGGTTCGAATCGAGGCGAGTACCATGGAGGGGGCTCCCGATGTATTCCTGATGAATCAGGATCAAGTCGATCTTTACACTTCTGGAGGTACCGCGGCCGCGCGTATACAGGGAACAGACATGCTTCTCATCACATCTAGTAGGGATATAGTATGGTCGGTCCCGTCATCGTTAGATGGAACGGATCTGTATCTAGTCGTTGATAACAGACCCGGCCCTTCTGGCGGAGGAGCCGGCACACTGCCAATCGCCACCACAGTGGTACTGACCCTAACTCCCATCATGGACCCCACAATAACTGGGATCCCCTCCTCTGGAACCGTCGATGTGGGCAGTGAGATAACACTAGACGCGTCTGATACTCCAAACCAATCGAATCAGATTTCTGAGTCGGGATACTCTTGGGACACAGATGGGGATGGATTCGACGATAACTCAGGTGCATCATTCAACATCAGCTGGCCAGAGCCTACCAACCTAACCATCAGGCTCTCAGTCGTGGGGGTCGATGGAAGGAGTACCAGCGTGTATGAGGAAATAACAGTCGAGGACATCTCCCCTCCCTC
>DAPJ01000038.1:10293-14051 GCA_002502095.1 Euryarchaeota archaeon UBA62 | reverse complement strand
ATTGTTCGCCTCCATGCACCTTCAATAATCCGATGGGTTATCAGTCAGAATAGAAGTATTCTCCATTGGCCTTCTGCTCCCTATCCTTGACACTGCCGTGTTTGTTTATTCTCGGACGCTTAGACTCATGGTCTCTCCTGAATGTTACCCCCACGCTAGATAGGAATCTATTCATCCCCTTTCTGAGACTCAGTGGACCAACAGCATGTCCCTTTTTGCCTCCCTCTCCTTCGAAAACTAGCAGGGAGTCACTGACTATGTCTACGAAGTAGATATCGTGATCAATCACCATTGCCGCCTTTTCATTGCTTTCCATGGTTCTTCTAATGGCCTTAGCAGCCTCCATCCTGGCATTAGCGTCCAGATGTGCGCTCGGCTCATCTAGAAGATACAGGTCCGCTTCCTTCCCGAGGCAAATCGCTATACTGATGGCTTGCAACTCCCCTCCAGATAGCCTTGATGCTTCAAGGTCTAGCATCTTATCAATCTGCAGGGGCCTGATGACTTGAGTATGGAACTCTCCCGACCTCCATTTTGTCCCTATTTCTACATCCAGCCAAAGCTGGACGCTCCCTTGGAAGTCAGTGGATACATGTTGGGGCTTGTATGAAACTTCGGCTTCCATCGTGCACCACCCCTGATCAGGCTCAAGCTCGCCAGCAATCATCTTGACCATAGTCGTCTTTCCAGTTGCATTGGGACCGACGACTCCTATGACCTCAGCTGATCGCACCTCTCCATGTCCTGTCGTCAGCTGGAAATCACCCATTTTCTTCTCCATATCACCCCATTTTAGAATTGGTAGGCCAATGTCCTCGCCTCTGGTTCTGCCTCTGATGAATCTGATAGGTTTGTCCCGAATCCTGACGTTCTCTTCGGGAAGATAGCCATCCAGGTACGCGTTGATGGCCGTTCTGGTTGTCCTAGGAGGGGTAAAGATCCCATACGCCGCCCTTTCACCGTATACCACATGAAGAAGATCGCAAAGGACATCGAGTATTGCCAAGTCATGTTCGACAACCAAGACACGCTTGCCCATAGCAGACAGGTCCTGGATAATTCTCACCATCCTCATTCTCTCATATATGTCGAGATAAGATGATGGCTCATCGAAGAAATAAACATCAGCCTCCTTGAGTAGAGTCGCGCAGAGGGCTACCCTCTGCAACTCTCCTCCAGACAGGGACCCTAGCTTTCTTGACAAAATGTGCCCTATTCCGAGTGCTTCAGAGTATTTGTCTATCTCTCCTCTGTCATCGACTCTTTCGAGTAATTCACTGACTTCCCCTTCGAAGATTTTAGGAAGCTTGTCAATGTATTGCGGTTTGACCGCAATGCTCACTCCTTCCTCGGATAGAAGGGTCAAATAATCCCGAAGCTCGCCTCTGGGAAAGGTAGTGATTACATCATCCCAATCAGGTGTTTGATTACTCCAATCCCCTAGGTTAGGGGTGATGCTCCCTGAGAGTAGATTGACTGCGGTAGATTTACCCATGCCGTTCGGTCCTAGTATCCCTACCACTTGCTCCAATCTAGGGGCGGGAAGTCTGAACAGTCTGAAACTATTCTCGCCGTAGCAGTGGGACATTTCAGAATCTAGCTCCTCTGGCAGATTTATCACTATTACAGCATTATCCGGACAGTGTCTTGCTCTGTTGAAGCACACCGGACAAGCCGTTTCTAGAATCTTACATTTGTCTCCCTTGAATTGTATGCATTCCATGTCACACAATGCTGAATATTTCTTGAGATACGAGTATGCGTTACTGTTAGGCTTGCATCTGTCCTCCAGCAGAACCGCTACTCTCATATTATCGCCTCAGGTGTTTCACTCAATACTTCTTTGCCTTTATCCGATGTCAAAAATATATTTTCTTACACTGCCAAGAATCTGTATCTGGCATATACATAACCTGCAAGAGCTATTTTCTCGGATTTCGAGAGCTGTATTCTCTCAGTGAATACATCTCCTCCCTTCTTCTTAATCTTGGCCATTATCGACTCGTAAAACTTAGCCATTGCCGCTGGTGAATATCTCGAGGCCTTATCGAGCATCGGCAATAGCTTGAAAGCCCTCTCACGGTACCTCTCAGCTTGCTCTATGAAGTCCTCTACGAATGGCTTCCATCCGGGATGGTTGACCACCTTTGAGCCCTCAAGAACATCCTCAGGGGTAATCCCAAATCTAGCTAAATCCTCAGTGGGCAGGTAGATCCTATTCCTCGCGGCGTCTTCGGCTACATCTCGAAGGATATTCGTCAACTGCATGTAAATCCCCCATGCTTCAGCATATTCTACTGCCATAGGATTGTCATACCCGTAAATCTCGATACAAACCAATCCAACCGTGGAAGCAACTCTGTAACAGTACGCGTAGAGGTCCTCAAACGTCTCATAGCGATTTCTGTGGAAGTCATCCTCCATTCCGCTGATCATATCGTCAAGCTCTTGTCTCTGAATTCCAAATTTCCTAACAGTGTCCTTCAAAGCTATGAAAATAGGATCAGTAGAGGTCACATCTTCGTAGGCAGTGGACAGTTTCTTTCTGTAGTAGAAAAGTTGTGACATCTTCTCGTTGTAGGAAGTCCTATCTACAACGGGATCTCCTGAGCTAAGCCTCTCGATACTGATTCTGTAATCAATAGATTCTGGATCATCGGACGACCCCCCTGGGAAGTAATCGACATAATCTCCATCGGCAATGTCATCTGCTCTTCTACAGAATGCGTAATAGGCGCAAATAGCCCTCCTCTGAAGATCAGGAAGGTACTTGAAAGAGTGATAGAAGTTACCTGCCTCCCTTCTTGTGAGCTCCTCGCAGTAGTCATAGGCAGTCTCTACAATACTTTCTGGGACCTCGTTCTCTGACCAAATTGGAGCATCTACATGGGCGAAAGGATTCACCAGCTCACCTCTGGTCCCGATTACTCCCATGAAGAGAGCCCCCTCTCTAACGGCCTCCAGTGCAGTTATACTAATCGCTCTGACTGCCTCTCTAGTCATCCCGACAGTTTCCCTGACTCGATCAATTCCTTTGGAGTCAATATCGGGGTCGATAAGAGAAACGCTTCGCTGGGAAACGAATCCCACTGTGGGGGAATCTCCTACCTCCTCTGCCTTTGTCATCTAATTCAAGGAGCGACTACATGGCCCTATTGAACCTCTCCCTAAGTTGAGTATCTTATGCTACGAGCACATGGTTACTGTGATTGCCGAAGTTATGCCAACAGCGAATTGCTCATCTTCTTGAAGGGAAGACTCATAATCACTTTCCTAATTATTTCCTTAATTTCCTTCCTCGACACCTTAACTCTGTTATTTCTATCTAGGACGTTCTGTGTCTTTAGTAAGGCAAGAGTCCTCTGTCCAATGATAACAGGAATCATACAAGCTCCCCTCAGACGATATTGACTGTGAGGTAACAAGCCGATGTACCTTACAGCCTCATCAAGGTGCTCCTCTGTTCTCTCTATGTATTGGTCAAGTAGGGGTCTGAAAATATCGATACTGTCAGAGTGAAGTAGATCATCAGGACTCAATCCTATTTTCTCAAGATCATCAGTTGGGATGTAGCAACGTCCTATCTCTAGATCCTCGGGTATATCTCTCAGGATATTGATTAGTTGTAGAGCCTTTCCAAATCGAACTCCAGATGACATCAGCTCCTCTTTCATTTCCGCGCTAGCTTCAAATACATGCTCTAGACAGATTTCTGTCCAAAATTCACCAACACTTCCTGCTACCCTGTATGCATAATC
>DAPJ01000038.1:0-9929 GCA_002502095.1 Euryarchaeota archaeon UBA62 | reverse complement strand
GAATCTCTCCAAATCCATCCTCTGTCCACTGACTATGATGTCCAAGCACTTTCTGATTAATTCCTGGTCAACTACCGAGGCCTTCTCTAGGAGCTCGATAGGGCCATGAGCTCCTCGTAGTAGCAGGCCCTCAGCAGGATTTTCCTGGACATCAGAAAGATTTGAGAAATCAGGCATAGAATCAGAGTGTCCCTGAGCCCTATTGTTGTAATCTTGCAGTAGCTCAAGAAGGTCTTCCCCCCCGGAATCTCCCGAGTCAGCAATAGTATCAGAAATTCTAGCCAATAGGTACAGAAGGCCTATCTGTCCCTTGACAGATTTAGGCAGTCTTTTCAGTGTCAGGTAGAATGACCTCGAAGTCCCCTCGAGGAGCTTGTCGTTAAACGGATCTAGCTCAGTCATGATTCTCCCTCATGACGCGCAGGGCACCACACACCTAAGACTCTCGCAATCCAGCTTCAATCAATGCCCCAACTAGTACTTGTCCGATTTCAGAAGGATCTCTGGCCACATATATCCCCGCTTTCTCAAAGGCGGCGAACTTCTCGGATGCCGTTCCTTTGCCTCCTGATATTATTGCACCGGCATGCCCCATCCTCTTCCCGGGAGGAGCAGTTGAGCCAGCCACGAATCCAATTACTGGTTTACTCATATTCTCAGAAACCCATTCTGCAGCCTCTTCTTCAGCAGAGCCACCTATCTCTCCAATCATCACCACTGCTACTGTCTCAGGATCCTCTTCAAACGCGCTTAGGCAATCGATGAATCCCGTACCGCTGACGGGGTCCCCTCCAATACCCACGCAAGTGGTCTGACCTTCTTCAACGCTCATTGTCTGAGCGACCGCCTCGTAGGTCAGAGTTCCAGATTTAGAAACTATCCCAATCCTACCTTTCTTGTGAATGAATGCGGGCATTATTCCGACCTTGCAACCGCCATCCAATCCAGGGGATATTATTCCGGGACAGTTGGGCCCGATTAGTCTGACTTTTTCGAACTCATTGACTTTGTCTACGGCTCTTATCATATCCAATGTTGGTATTCCCTCGGTAATGCAGACAATCAGTCCGCCACCATTCTCATCGAATGCCTCCGCGGCCTCATGAATCGCAGCAGCCGCGAATCGTGCAGGAACGTATATCGCGCTCACATCAGCACCCGTTTCTGATACAGCTTCCTTCATATTGTTGTATACTGGTACCTGTCGTCCATCCAGATCGACCTCTTGACCTCCTTTGCCCGGCGTAACCCCTCCCACGACATTGGTGTTGTATCTGACCATTCTAGTTCCATGAAAGGTACCTTGCTTACCAGTAATGCCCTGTATCAGGATTTTACTTTCTTCATCTATCCAGATCGCCATCAATTATCTCCCCCTATCAGGTCTACGATTTTTCTCGCTCCTTCTGAGAGTGAGCTAACTGTGTGTATTGAGATTTCATCGCTGTCTAGTATCGCCTTTCCTTCTTCATGATTAGTTCCAGAGAAGCGCACTACCAGTGGCACTTCCAAACCCAGTTCTTTGGAAGCTTCAATAACGCTCATTGCCACCATGTCGCATCGAATAATTCCTCCGAATATATTCACTAAGATTCCTTCAACATTTTCGTCCTCTAGAATAATCTGGAAGGCCGCAGTGATTGACTCTCTGGTGGCACCGCCACCGATATCTAGGAAATTGGCTGGTTCTCCGCCATATAGCTTGATAACGTCCATCGAAGCCATAGCAAGACCAGCGCCATTAACCAGGCACCCTATGTTTCCATCAAGCTTCACATAAGAAAGGCCTAGGTCATTTGCCCTAATCTCAACATCCTCCTCCTCAGAGAGATCCCTAACTTCGTCCCTCCAAGGATGTCTGAAGTTAGCATTCTCATCTAGTCCCACCTTGGCATCCAAGGCTACCATAGAGCCATCCTTCGTCCTAACAAGGGGGTTAATCTCTATCATTGAACAGTCTTTCTCAATGAACATGGCATAAAGGGAATTCAACATCTCAATCATCTGAACGGATGAGGATCCAGAAAGTCCGAGTGAATCCGATAGTGAGGCACAATCAACATCACGGAGCCCCAGAGAAGGATCAGCCCAAATTTTATGGATCGCTTCTGGATTATTCTCAGCCACTTCTTCGATGTCCATTCCCCCCTCTGTCGAGGCCATAACAAGAACAGACTTCCTATCTCTGTCCACAAGAATAGCTAGATAGAATTCGTGATCGATATCGCAACCAGACTCAATGTACATGTTATTGACTATCTTCCCTTCTTGACCAGTCTGTTTCGTAACCAGAAGATTCCCGCAAATATTTCTTGAGAACTCCTCGACATCTTCTCTGGAAAAGGCGATTTTAACCCCTCCCTTCATGACCTCCTCCCCTGATTCCGGATCATACAGTATGCCCTTGCCTCTCCCGCCTGCATGAATCTGGCTCTTCACAGCGACAATCTCGGATCCCAGTGAGTCGTACGCCGCAAGCGCGTCAGAAACACTCTTGCAGTGGATGCCTTCTTGAACCCTGACTCCGAATTCACGGAACATTTCCTTTGCTTGATACTCGTGTATGTTCATGTTACATCCCCTCCACTCGCACTCCGTCTTTGAAGGATGCGCTAGCTGGCACTCAGTCAGGAACACGAAGCGCTCAAACAGTTTCACCCTTCCCCGCAAGCATGGATGTACTAGTTCTAGCAGGCGGGTTGGGCACCAGACTGCGCCCTCTGACAGAGGGAAGAGCAAAGCCACTCCTTCGTATTCTCGATAAAACCCTCTTGGAAAGAGTCGTGGAATGCGTCCCAGAAGATTTGGTAGACAGGGTAGTGGTGGCTGCCGGTTACGGTGTTGATGAAATTGTACAATTTTCGGAATCGAGAATCGCTCCTTACGATATTTTACTCTCTGTTGAATCAGAGCCACTAGGAACAGGAGGGGCGGTCGCCCATGCGGTTCCGATGCTAACCGGAACTGGCCCGGTCATCATACTGAATGGCGACCTAATTTCAAGTGTAGATGTCAGATCTCTTCTTTCCCATCATCAAAAAACATCCGCTTCGGCCACCCTATCGCTATGGGAGGTTGAGGACCCCAGCAGATTCGGAGTGTGCGATTTAGATGATTCTGGCATGATTAGGAGGTTTCAAGAGAAACCCGACAAGGGAACGGAGTTTTCCAATCTAATCAATGCTGGATGTTCTATTGTCGAGAGAAGTATCCTCAATTCTCTGCCTACTGGAAAGTTTAGCATGGAAAGGGAGGTTTTCCCAGATATAGCAGAGTCTGGTTCGATGGCTGGGCTAGTCTTCGAGGGGTACTTCGTAGATGCCGGCACTCCATCATCATTCATCCAGGCCGCGAGCGCGTGTATCCTGAACAATCGTTTCTCAACAGGACGTAGGGAGGGGAATAATTGGTTTGGAGAGGGATCAGTTTCTGAAGGTGTAGTAGAAAACTGCTCGATAGGTCCCGGGGCGATAGTTTCCCCAGGGGCCAGACTCAGTGATTCAGTAATTCTAGACGGTGCCCACATTGAGGAGGGTGCAATAGTCAATTCATGCATCGTAGGCAGGGGCGCTACAGTACCTGCTAACTCAGACGTGTCCAACAAGATCATCGCTTACTAGGCCAATCTAGGTACTTCATGCAGACTGTTACATCCGGGTTGATGGATTTCTTCGCCCTCCTATATTTTCACTAACTTAGAACTGAAACATGGGGCTAGTTCAAATCTCCCAGTGCCTTCCCACAACTATGAGCACTCCCTTAATTATCGTCAATTTCAAGACATATCAGGGCGCTCAAGGCCTATCTGCAGAGAAACTGGCACTAACCATGGAGTCAATAGATACGAATGCCAGACTTGTAGCAGCTGTTTCAGCTCTGGATATCTCTAAGGTAGTTGACGCGGCCCCGGATCTCGAGGTCTGGTGCCAGCATCTGGACCCAATAGGTTTCGGCTCCAATACAGGGTGGATACATCCAGAGACGGCTATTTCTAGGGGGGCTAAGGGGACTCTGATAAATCATGCAGAGCACAAGGTTAGCCTTGAGCATGTCGCCATGCTATTGGATCAAGTGCCAGAAGATTTCGAGATATGTGCTTGTGCAGCCGATATCGACGAAGCCAAGTCTCTGGCCGCGCTCGTACCTAACTACGTAGCAGTGGAACCTCCTGAGCTAATCGGGGGGGACGTCTCAGTCACATCCGCAGATCCTCAAATCGTATCTGACACGGCTTCAGCAGTTAGAGAGGCCAGTGATGAAGTCATGGTCCTTTGTGGGGCAGGGATCAAGTCCGGACTCGACGTTTCGAGAGCCATCGAACTCGGCGTCAGCGGAGTTCTACTAGCTAGTGGCGTGACTAAGTCATCAAACGCAAAAGAAGCGCTTGAGGATCTAGTCTCCCTTCTCTGAGGGGTTACTGAAAGTGGTTGCCAGATAGCCTATGAAAACCATTGTCAGTACATAACCAGTGAAGCTTAGTTCAGCTAAACCCTGTACTGTAAATGCTAGAATGAAGTGTGTTGACATTACTCCCAGAAGAACCATATGAATAATGTGAGAGCCATTCAATCTCGGATCAATGAAATCGTAGAAGTAGATGCCCGACCTTCTGGCATTGAATGCAGAGAATAGGACGTATGTACAACCGAATATTACTGGATAAGGAGCATACCACAGACTCAATGAAATATCAGAAACCGCCATTTCAATGAGGATGAAGATCATGTTCCCATTGTGCATAAGCTGACTATCCCACTTGAAATAATGGGCGATATTGTCCCCCCTCTCATTAGCTTCAGGTATCAGCATGTAGGTGACGGTAACTGTCACTAGAAATGCCGATGCAATCGCCGAGGAGAAAAGAGCGGGTACTAGCCAGACCGCCCATTCTCCCAGTTCCCAACCATAGTGAACAGACCAAGAGGAGTATGATGACACAGCAAAGTAGGTCCCCATTAACGTGAAGCTCCACATCGTAAATGCAGACATCCTTGTCGTTCCAGTAATTCTCTTAGGGCCATACAATTTTGTCTCATAGTCCAGAAGGTTGTAGGTCATGCCCCTTGGATCCAGAATTATTGATGCGATAGTGGAAAAGCACACTAGAGACACAATAGCCCTGAATACTGCAATCCCTGGAGTTGAAAGTTTTTCAGATGAGGATATACTAGAAATTGAATTATCAGAAAAACCATTTCCTATGTAAATCAAAATTAGGGACAGTGCGAGTACGATACCGACCAGTGAGAAAGTGGTCCATGAACGATCAATATCCGAGTACTCCCTGACTCCTGCCATACAGTTCCATTGAAACACCAGATATCAATTATGCGCCTGATTGTTTGTTTACATCACATTGATTTCCCACAAATCAATCGAGATCAAATAATACGCCCCAGACAATATATTCCATGCCAGCCACTATCCCAGATGGCTAATTTATCAATTCCAGTCGACAGAATGACTTACTGTGGAAAAGCGAGTTGAACCCTAACAAACTCAAAAAGACGAATTCTAGCGAAAAATAACTACTGCTTCGCTCTTTTACGAGCGGCTTTTCTCCTTCTCAGCTTCTTCTTACGCCACTTCCAGCGCTGCTGCCCTCGCTTCTTCCAAGCGCGGGAACCCCTCTTCATGGGCCCGGCCGACCTACTGCCCGTATATGAGCGATTCGTGAGACAAGCCAAATAATGGCGGGCGATACAGGATTCGAACCCGTGTCACCGGCTTAGAAGGCCGGGATGATATCCAGACTACACTAATCGCCCGTACTGTCGCGCACGCACCAATTAGATGAACCCTACTTTCCAGATTTCGAGAAAGGTCTAGCGCACTTGGGACATCTGACAGGCTTAGTTACCCTCCTTCTCTCCCAAGAATGACCGCAATTTCCACAAATCCACTGTCTTTCAGGCAGACTCGACAGTACTTCTTCCCTTATTCCTCTCAACACTGGAGAATCTCTCAAACGAGGGGCTGGCGCAACTTCTGCAACTATTTCCGAATGAGCCCCGTCATGATCCAGAAATCCAGCGGCATGAAGCAGCTCGTGTGAAAGTGTGTGTAGGTAGAGTGCATTATCGCCCTTCAAAATTGGATTAATTCCAATGGAGACTTTACCAGGTGGCAGACCCAGTCTTTTCCTCCTGTATATCTCATGATGGTCGCATTCAAATCTTGTAATACCCAAACGAGAGTCGCCCTCATCCAGCCATTTGAGATCTAGTTCGCCATCTATGAATCTCAGGAATGGGGCGTCCTTTCCTACCAGCGCAGCTCTGATGTCATCGAGCAACTTTTTCGGAATCTCCGGATCTCCAACCATGCTGAGTCTGTATGCCCCTCTTGCCCATTCTCCTTAAATGGACCTAGTTAGTCGCCTGCTTATTGGGCGTGTGGCGCAGCCTGGAAGCGCGCTTCCTTGGCATGGAAGAGGCCCCGAGTTCAAATCTCGGCACGTCCACCATTATAGCAAACCTCAGATCAAATCTGTTCATATCGCTGAACGTTCGCTAATTTGATTCTGAAATATTGAGTTAATTTATCAATAACGTCGAAAAAAAATACAGAATGATTATCAAACGTTCATTAATTACTATTTAATCTGAATATTTTCTTACAAATTGATTATTTTACTGCACATACATTCAATTAATAAACCGTCTATTTTTCCAGCTAGGATATGGCGACTAAGTCGAAATTGGAGTACATCTGGCTAGATGGATACGAACCAACACAGAGCATGAGAAGCAAGACGATGATTAGAAGTGATTTCGGGGGAACAGTGGAAGAATGTCCAATGTGGTCATTCGACGGATCCTCGACCTTGCAGGCCGAAGGAGGGGATTCCGATTGCCTTCTGAAGCCAGTATTCATTTGCCCCGATCCGGACAGAATCAACGGTTATCTCGTAATGTGCGAGGTCCTCAATGCTGATGGGACTCCCCATTCCTCGAATGGTAGAGCAACAATAGAAGAAGACGATGATGATTTTTGGTTCGGCTATGAGCAGGAGTACTTCCTCTGGGACCCAGAAACCAATCTGCCTCTCGGCTTCCCACGAGATCAAACGCCACAAGGACAATTCTATTGCTCGGTAGGAGGGAAGAATACCTTTGGAAGGGATATCATAGAGGCGCACTTGGACATGTGTCTCGAAGCGGGCTTGAACGTAGAGGGAATAAACGCAGAAGTTGCGGTCGGACAGTGGGAGTACCAGATTTTTGCCAAGGGCGCCAAGGAGGCGGGAGATCAGATATGGGTTTCCAGGTACCTAGCTGAAAGGAATGCAGAGAAGTATGGACTCTCTATCGAATGGCATCCAAAGCCACTAGGGGCCACAGATTGGAATGGTTCGGGAATGCATGTCAACTTCAGTGATGGAAGGATGAGGGACGAAGGCGGAGAAGAGCTCATGAGTCAGATCTGCGAGGAGTTCGGTAAGAACATCAAGAAGCACATAGACGTCTACGGGGCACATAATGAACAAAGACTAACCGGGCTACATGAGACCCAATCAATCCATGAGTTCTCTTACGGTGTCTCCGACAGAGGGGCATCGATTAGGATTCCAATAGGGACCATAGAAGATGGCTGGAAGGGAAGATTGGAAGATAGAAGGCCATCCTCAAACGGCGACCCATACAAAATAGGCGCGGTAGTCATTACCACAACTAAGGAATCTTACTGAGAAAGTAGTCTCACTACTTCGTCCGCACATCCCCATGAAAGGGTCACACCTGCTCCTCCATGGCCGTAGTTGTGAACGACCAACCTTCCCGAGATATTCTCAACTTCGAGCCTTACCTCTTTCCTAGAAGGGCGCAAGCCAACGGAAACGCCCACTACCTTACTTCTGTCAAGCTCAGGCCAGAGCGACTCACATTTACGCAATATCAGTTCAGTATCCTCGTCCCTAATATTCTCATCCCAGTCTCCTCTCTGAGCAGTACCTCCGAGAACTGTCACATCCCTTCTCGGAATCGTATAGATTAGAGATTCCGGACGTTGATCAAACCTTCCGAATCCGGGGTCTTGTGTGGTGTACACAACTTGTCCTCTCACAGGCTCCAAGCTATGGTCATCACACAGCTCCTTCCCGCCAAGGCCACAGCAATTCACTACATACTGCCCAGGCAACTCTGAGATCTGCTGAACGTGCCTCGTGATAATCTCGCCCCCCATTTCGATGAATCGACGTTCTAGCCAGGGCATATACAGATGCATTTCTATGACTGGGGCCTCAATCTCCCAGCCAAATGAGTATCCAGAAGCAACCTCATCTTTCTCAAGAATCCTGAAGTGAGGAATTTCATTGCTCCATCCGGGAGGTTCGCATTCTTGTTCTAAGTACTCTTTTCCTAATCGCATTGTTATACATGACAACCCCTCTTCCTCACTCAATCTGACTAGCTCATCAAAAGTCTCAGTAGACCATCTGTTGGTCTTTTTCAGAGGCTCTACCAAGAAGGGATACCACCAAGCTGCTGCTGTATCTGAAACTGTATTAGGGGACGAGTATTGTGAAAAAATCTTCACATTATACCCCGCTTCTAGAAGTCTTATTCCAGTACTGAGTCCAGATACGCCCGCGCCAATCACGGATACGTCTGCGATCGAGTGCCTTGTCCCCACACAACTTCGTCGGTGAATAACCTCATGAGTATACCGCTAGTGGAACCGTTATGCCGAAGATTAGGAGGCCATCAAAAGGTTGGTGGCGCCCAAAAAGATACAAGAAAATCTTCAGACGGCAGACAAAAGTTACTCCTAGCGAAAAGGGACTCCCTCCCTGTCCTTCGTGTGGGGAGTGGAGCATGCAAAGGGATAGCGTCAGAAACGAACTTTTCTGTGGCCTATGTGGAACAGTAGTGTGATTCGCCAAGTCAATATGTGATGCCTCCTACGATATATGTCGCAGTGATGAGGAACCGCACCGGGTGCACCAGGCATCAAGAGTGATGGGCGATCTGAGCGACACTAAAGGTAAGTGACCATTAGTGCCATTGTATTCCACATCGCGTGTGCAACGATCCCGGGTACGAGGCTACCTGTCCTCATCCTGATCCAACCATATATCACCCCTCCAATAGTTGCCATCCCTATGGTAAAAGGGTCAAAGTGTACCAATCCAAAAATAATTGAGCTAATTATTATCGCTGGCCATTTTCCGTGTAGGCGATTCAATGCATCCAGCACGTATCCTCTGAATAGCAACTCTTCCGAAATTGGAGTCAGGATACATATCGAGATGAATGTGAGGATAAGTGCGACTGGTGTTGACTCCCAAGAAGTTCCTCCCGGAAGCTCTGTGATTGTCGTTGGTTCACCGAAGAAAAATATGAAGGATATCGCATAAATTAACACAGCAATATTATCCACAATCATTGCAACTACAGGAATTCCAAGTCCTAAGAATAGCCCTCTCTTAAGTGACCCAATACGGAGTAACTCTTTCGTCCTCTCCAAACTACCGTCCAAATAGATGAATAGCAGAATCATCGGGATTAGTATAGCCTCAATCATAATCGAGGAAATGGAGAATGCTGGGCCCTCTGAAATCCCAATTAATAGCAAAGATACTGTGATAGCCAAAATTCCCAAAATCATGATTAGCAGATACGATACAATAAATGATACTATTACCGCCCAAGATGTAAGTTTATTCTTACTGGCTCCTTCTGAAGAATAATCAATGACAGGTGCAGGGGGAAAAACCGGTTTCATGGTAAAGAAATTAATGAATGCCCTCTGAAGCACACCCTCTTCTCCTCGCATGACATGTGAGAACAGGTCGCACTATTCACATGTTCCCCAATAAGCAGTCCCACCTCTCAATCTAGGGAATCATTCTTGACCAGTGGGCCTCCGAAGTGGTACGGTTGTATCATGGTCGATATCTCTGATGACCAGATAATTTCACTGGCACT
>DAPJ01000041.1 GCA_002502095.1 Euryarchaeota archaeon UBA62 | reverse complement strand
CTGAGGTGGCTTGCAGGCTTCCTCAAGGCTCTCCCTCTATCTGGTGCGGGAATAGAGGGGATTAGGGCAGCCGCCTCATGGGAGTAAATTGTTCCCAGACGCGCATTAGGCCCTATTATCAGAAACCCCTTTTGAAGGGGCATCCTTTCGGCCGGACCCGCGAGGGAACAAGTATGCCACTCAAATTAGGTCCAGCAGGAGTTCCCCTCTCTTGCAAAGGGAGGACAATCGTCGAAGGGATGGATGACATTACCGCATTGGGTTTGGAGGCAATGGAAATCCAGACTGTAAGGCCAGTCCAGCCCAAGCACTTCGACCAGTACTGGCAGGCCGGCATTCTTTCTTGGGACTCTGGAATCGAGATGAACCTACACGGTCCTTACTATGCGGAACTTCTTGGAAAGAGAAGGGAGAGGAATCGGTCTCTGGCTAAGATGGAGGCATCGATGCAAGCTGGGAAGATAATCAATGCTAGACATCTCGTGTATCACGTAGGGCCATACGGCGAGTATGACCCGGGAACCGGGGCCAATGAACAGGTCGCAAATATTTTCTCAGGCATTGTGGACAGGGTCGGGGAGATATGGGGCGAACAAGATGAGGATGCTTACACAGCGTTCCCATGGATTTCCGAACAAGAGCCATCACTAGTCGGGATAGAGACATCTGGTAGGCAGGAGCTTTGGGGTACTGTCGAAGAGGTTCTAGAAGTTTGCAATCACGTAGAGGGGACTGTCCCGGTCCTCAATATTGGACACATCCATGCCAGGGGTCACGGTTCCATGAGGACCAGTGAGGACTACGCCGAGCTTTTCGACATGGTCAGGGAGAACTACGGAGGTAGCAAGTTCTACTGTCACTTCGCGGGAATTGAGCACAGAATGGGAAATGCGCTTCACTACACCCAGATTAAGAAATCAGATCTCAAATTCGAGCCGTTCGCTGAATTCTTGGCCGAAGAAGGGGATTGGATGGATATTACCATAATTTCAGACTCCCCCCTTCTTGAGCATGACGCGATGTACATGATGCAACACTATGACAAAGCAAGACAGAGGCTCATGGAGATCAGGGCAAGGGATGAGAGAAGAATCAAGCTTGCTAAGGAGAGTGGACTGACTCCCGAAGAGCTAGAGCTTCTGGAGCAAGAGGCCGCTGATGCCAGAATGAGAGAGGAGAGCGAAGATTCGAAGCCCGCCAAGGCTACTGCCAAGGAACCATCCAAGATGATGTCCTTTGATACCGCTGAAGACGACGACGATCTTTTCTAGAAAAGCTTCTGTTGCGTACTCGTAGAGCTCTCGGCCTTCCTCTTCCTTGGCCTTCTTCGACTCCCATGGGTCTTCAGAACTTCCTTGCTGATCAGTCTGGCCTCCTCTCCTCCTCTGGCCGAGTAGCTCCTGCTAATCCCGGACTTCCTGCTTTCGACCTCATCGACTACTGGGGCGGGGTATGAATCTCCGATGACACACGATATCGATTCTTGGAGCTCCAATGGCATCTTCCACGGCTCATGAATAAATTTAGTCGGAACCATGGAAAGCTCTGGAACCCACTTCCTGATATAGCTCCCTCCGGGATCTTGATCTCTTCCCTGTTTCGTCATGGAGTATGCCCTGATTGTGTTTATCCCAGTAGTCCCTGACTGCATGCCTATCTGTGACCAGTGTATCCCTGGCTCATAGTCGATAAACTGCCTAGCTAGGTATGATCCAGTCTCTCTCCAGGGTAGCCACAAATTGTATGAAGCCGCCGACATCATCATCGCTCTCATTCTGAAGTTTATCCAACCTGTGGAACTCAATTGCCTCATGCAGGCATCCAAGAAAGGCCACCCAGTCTTTCCAGACTTCCACCTGGTAAACTTCTCAATGTCCATCTCCCTGCTCATGTTACGGTCTATAACGGGATTTTGTGCTACCATGTCCAGGTCAGATTTCATCTCCATTTTTTGGATGAAGTGACATCTCCATGCTAGCCTCCTCCTGAATGACGAGAGGCTTTTGATCCAGTCTCCATGCCCCTCGACCTGGGATTTATTCTTCCTGATCCAATCTATTCTCAAATTAGTTTTCTGGACAGCCCTTCTCATTGAGAGGGAGCCGGAGGAGAAGTACGGGGACAAACCGGAGCCATGCTTGATGGATAGAACAGGACTTGAGATGGCCCACCTGTATTCCTTGCTATCTCTCTCTAGGAATGAGTCTAGCCTGTCAATCGCTGCTCTTTCCCCGGGCTCAGGCCTGTATGATAACTCTCTAGGAGTGAAGCCAATATCCTCCAATTCCGGCACTGTCCCATCAAAGGGAATGCCCTCCTTGAATATTGGAGGAGAACTCAAGGAATCACGCATTCTCTTGTCCCTCTCTCTCTTCCAGCCGTCTCTATTCACCAGTCTCCTAACGACCCCGTTGTTGGGGTATTCGATCCACTTAATCCCCTTCGATTTACAAAAATTAGACACACTGATATCCCTCGAATAAGACCATGAGTTTCCAGTTTCCTCATGCGAGAGAAGCCTCTCAATACCATGCTCCAAATGTATTGCCTCCAGTACTTCCGTGGCATTGCCCAAACCGTAGTGCAAGGATGCCCCTGAGTCATTGAGAGTTCTGGATAGGTCAGCGGCACAATCAAGCTCCCACTGGATGTGAATAGGGTCCGTGTCGTCCTGCTCAAGCCTCTCGGTTTCTAGGATGTACAAGCAGATCACAGGTCTTCCGGAAAGCGAGGCGCTGAGTAAGGGGACATGGTCCCTCGCCCGCAAGTCTCTCTTGAACCAGACTACGTCCACGGGCATACACGTACAATAGATAGTACAAGTATAAATCCCAGTTTCAAATCAATTTGTATTGGAAAAATCATGTTTGAATACTGGACTTGAATCGAATAAGATTCTCCTTCCTACTGAGTTTTCTATCTACAATCGGGAGGGGGTAGTCTTCCCCAATGATACAGTTCGATGTTCTTTGAACAGAAGCCGGGGCTAAGTGCGGTTCGAAAATATATTTTGATGGAAAGGACCGAAGCTCTGGGACCCAGTATCTGATGAAATCCGCGTTTACAGTCTCTACGTTCAGACTGGACTTGGAATCGGGACACGGGTTGTATATCCGATAATACGGCATGGAGAACGGGGCTACTCCCGCAAGCCATAGCCAATTTCCATTGTTCAGCGCCCAGTCGCTGTCGAGAAGCTTCCTTTCGAACACGTCCCTTCCATGAGTCCAGTTCTGCCACAACTGCCCTCTGGTCAGGAAGCATGATACTGCATGTCTGCCTAGGTGATGCATCCATCCGGTCTTATCCAGTTGCCTCATCATAGCGTCAATGTACGGGTACCCGGTATTCCCTGTCTCCCATGCTGTGATCTTCTCTCTATCGAATTCATCCCATTCCACTTCAATGCAGCTCTCGTTTCCAACGTCACTATCCCAGTTCTCCACAGTTCTAGAAAGTAGGTAGAACATCTCTCTGAACATCATCTGCCCGTGTAATGACTCAGGAGGCTTTGTGTGGCTACCAGTCAGATAGGATTTCTCACACTCCCTCCACAGCATTCTGGCAGACAGGCATCCACTACTAAGGTAGGGGGAAAGTCCAGTCGTGCTGGGCTCTCTAGGATCATCTTTTGAATTTGTAGATACAGTTTTTGGTTTCCTGAAATCATTGACAAATTGTACTCTATCTGTGACTTTTTCCCTGAGTCTTTCCAATGCTTCTGTCTCCCCTCCAGTGAAGTATTGGATGTCATCCTCCCTGTCAGGATAAATCCTCATGATGGAACTTTCCAAATCAGATATTTCCATGACACTTCCTGATAAGTTGACAGTGTTCATCGATTTTGAGCTATTTGGAACTGGTAGAGGGTCTCCCACGTCATAGAACCCTAGTGAGTTTACATCGAGGTGCCTTCTGAAGATTATTTCCATGTCCTTCATCGATTTGGGCTTCTTGAACTCCTTGGATCCTACGACCTCTTCAATGTCCAAGAGCGTGTGTCTGGCAGGGAATGCCTTAGTCCTGAAATCATCAGAAATCCGCGACCAATCTTCCAGGGTCACTTCAGAATTCCTGAGTCCGGGCTCCGAGCAGTACTCGTATGCCAAGCATATTTTCTCTCCTTCTAGGTGCTCCCGGATATTTCTCAATACTTCCAGATAATTTCCAGAGAATATCCTCAGGCGTAGTCCGAGATTATCACTGAGTCTGTTGTCAAGATCTCTGAGGGATTGACTGATGAAATTCAATCTGTTAAATCCTAGGCCTCCTCCTTCCCCTCTGAGCTCTTCCTCGTCAAAGATGAAAATTGGAAGTATACTGTCGACTTCATCAGAACTACAGGCCCAGGTCAGTGCCTCATTATCGTGGAGCCTGAGGGATTTCCTAAACCATAGGACTGCGACAGTCATGGACTTTAGACCAAATTTACGCTTTTATGCTATTGTTTACGAGAAAATACTGGAGCAGATGCAATCTCCCGGTCCTAGGAAGACTTGAAGCCATGACCATTGTGGCAAGGTCGCTACGGGACTGTAGCTCAGCTGGGAGAGCGCCGCACTGAAGATGCGGAGGCCGCTGGTTCAAGTCCGGCCAGTCCCACCATTATTCTCGTCGGTATAGACTGTGTCAGTTCCCACTTAATGTATCGACCTGTATTTTGTGAAGCCTCTCCAGTCCGACTTCCGCCATATCCATCAGAGAGTCAAACTGCTCGCGAGAGTACGTTGATTCCTCTCCAGTTCCCTGTACCTCGACTAGCATCCCGTCGCTAGTTCCGACAACGTTCATGTCCACATCCGCGTTACTGTCCAGGACATAATCCAGATCGAGATAGACTTCCCCATCTATGAGTCCGACACTGATTGCGGACACGTCGTTAGGCATTACCAGATCCTCATGAGCGCGCATCTCCTCCTCAGACAGCTTAGGGGCAGTCCACCCGTTGGAGATATCATCCCTGGACGGACGAAGCTCCTTCGGAAGGCATTCTCCCGACTCTATGAGGCGACGAACAGCGAGCCTCAGCCCCATGCACGCCGCAGTAATTGACGCGCACCTCGTTCCCCCATCTGCATTCAAAATGTCGCAGTCAACAGTTAGCGCTACGGGGCCAAGAGCCTCTAGATCTACAGCCCCCCTGAGGGATCTGGCTATCAGTCTTTCAATCTCCATAGTCCTGCCCTTGGCACCATTCCTCTCTCTCCTGAATCTGGAATCTGTCGAGCCGGGAAGTAGGGAATACTCGGCATGAACCCACCCTCTGTCAGAGTTCTTTGGAAACCACCGTGGAAGCGAGGGGGCCTTGGTCACGCAAATCAAGACGATAGTGTCGCCCTGCTTGTACAGTAGTGAGGACAGGGCATTGGGCGTGAAGTCCAAAGTAACATCCATTTCACGCAATTCATCATTCCCTCTGTCGCTGGAAATATCTCCAGACTTCATCTTCGCCATGGCCCTCCGAGTGGCCATCACATGTTCAATCATTCGCGTCTTGCATGAGCCGGACGGAATGACTCTACAACATGCGAATCTGTGGTGATGTATGGGCCACCAACTAGATCCACGCAGTATGGCACTGCCGAGAAAACGGCATCCAAGATTTCTCTTATCGACTTAGGTGACCCGGGTAGATTAATTATCATAGACTCTCCTCTAATTCCAGCGACCTGCCTGGATAAAATCGCTGTAGGCACGTAATTCAGCGAAACAGAACGCATCTTCTCTGCAAATCCAGGAAGCATCTTGTCACAGACGCTGGCGGTCGCCTCAGGAGTCACATCTCTTGGGGAGGGGCCAGTCCCGCCTGTCGTAACGACCACCGAGCAACCCTTGTTATCGACCATATCAATCAACGAGGAGGCTATCTCATGCTCTTCATCGGGAACTATGACTCTCTCTACCTCCCAAGGAGATGTAAGAGCCTCTTCTAGGAACCCTTCGATGGCCGGACCACTCAAGTCTTCGTACTCGCCCGAGCTAGCCCTGTCTGATGCGGTCAGAATTCCAAATCTGCAAAACTCGCCTACGCCCACGGTCGGGAGAGGGGGTCATTCCGATTAATCACGTCGGTTTCAGACTCACTCCCAATGAACACCTTCATGTACCGCCGATGAAAACCTGCATAACCTGAGGTGATGAAGTGCTGAGTCTTCCCCAAACCGCACGTTGCAGTATCACCCTTGAATCACTGCCAGTTGTCGAGATATCGGAAATTGTGAATTCGGGCCAGTTAGACTCAGCTTTCCTCATGTAGGAGGCAGAGAAATGACGGTTGAAGGAAAATATGCAAACCTAGTAGCTACGGTGAAGCAAGAATGTAAGGACGCTGACGAGAACGAGATTATTGAGGAATTCAGGAGATATGAGGAGGAGTTTCTGATCCCTCCTGAAGACGCCCTAAGATCCGTCATTAGGAAGTTCCAAGCCGCCGCTGGAATCGAAGTAACTGGTTCGCCTTCCTCTAGGTCCTCATCTCCAGAAATCAAGAAAGTCGATCGATTCTCAGAGCTTGGGTCAGAGGACAGGAACGTTACGGTTGAAGTTGCAGTGGTCTCTTACACTCCCAGAATGCAGAAAATGAAGAATGGAGAAGAGAGACAGATTGCTTTCGGATGGATAGAAGATAATCCATGGGAGTCAGGGGATAAGAGGGAGCGATGGGATTACAAAGACTGGGGAGGACATAGCCAGAATCTAGCTCCCGGTTCGGTAGTAAGACTAGAAGGCGTATCTGTAAACGAGTGGAACGACAAGAAGTCAATCAATATCAATAGGACATCCAGAATTTCAGTCCTGAGGGAGGGCGGTCAAGCCAATGTACAACCATCCGACGAACCAATCAGTATCGAGAAGGCGTCCCAGTCAGAGGGATTCGTCAGTATTGTCGCCAGAGTCCTATCTACCAAGAAGGACGTTATCGTGAAGAGAGATGGATCCGGGCAACTAAATGTCGTCAGGGGACGATTGGCCGATTCTACCGGTAGTATCGGGATGCTATCTTGGTCTGATTTCGATCATGAGCCGGGCACGTTACTCAAGATTGAGGGGGCATCCATTAGAAGATTCAGAGATACGCCCGAGGTTAATATCAGCGACTCATCTAGGGTGGAGGTATTCCATGACAACTCCTTTGCTAGTTTGGAGGATTTGGAACCAACCACTAAGAGTAACATATCGGGTCTGAGAAATGGCATGAGGGATGTTGAGATCACGCTTCAGGTAGAATCGTGGTACCAGAGAACGTTCACCTCCAAAGATGGTTCAGAGAGAGTCGTCAGGAGTGGCGATGTTATGGATCCAACCGGGAGGTGTAGGCTGACAGCTTGGTGCGACTTCGATCCTAAGCCAGGAGATTTCATCCATCTGACTGAGGCAAGAGTTCAGTCATGGCAGGGCTCCCCAGACCTCGTCATAGACGAAATCACTCAGGCAACGAGCTTGGAGAGCCCAACTTGGGACAAGATAGACCCCGAAGATCACTGGGTAGATGTGGGACTCACCGAACTAGTAGAGGGAGGGACCAGAAGAGGGGTCAGAACCAACGGGACAATAGTCCTAGTAACCGGAGACTCTGGAATAATTGAGAGGTGCCCGGTCCAATTACCAGACAGGAATAGAAAGTGCAGGAAGAGGCTTAGAGACGGAAATTGCGTAGATTGCGGGCCTCAGAGAGGGGAAGAGGATTTACGAATCAGGATGGTTCTTGATGATGGAGTTTCCAATGTATCTCTTCTGCTCTCCAAGGACCCAGCAGAGAAGTTCCTGGGAATGAGTCAAGAGGAGGTAGCAGAAACAATCTCCAAAGAAGGCCAAGAGGCATTTCTCATGTCAGTAAGGGAGAAGTCACTGGGAAGGGGGGTATCAGTCAATGGACTCGCCCTAATTGATGACCAAGGAGCGATGCTTCTCGCGGATAGTGTGCAAGATGACGGATTGGATGCTTCTAAAGCAGCTGAGATGGTCATCCAAAAGTGGGAGGTGGCAATGTGATTGAATCACAGAGGAGAGTCAGGCAGAGTGCAATCAGGATGCTGGCTCAGGAATATTCAGATGCTTCCTTGACTGAGATGGGAGTGGGGGAGTATGATCCATCCTTCGTTATTACCAAGCTAGGAGCTAGGGTGAACAGGGCTCTAGTTGCAGGCGTGATAGACAGGATGGAGAGAAGAGACGGTGACAGTGGACCAAGTTACTCCGGTCATATCAGGGACCCAACTGGCAACCACGTATTCAATATCGCCCCATTCCAAGACGAGATGCATGCCGAGGCCGAAGAGCTACTTGCTAGGTTTGAGTCTGGAGATAGATTTCTAATGGCACTAGTGGGCAAGTCAAGGTGGTTTGAGACCGAGGACGGAGGAGTCTTCACATCCCTAAGGGTCGAGCAGATTGCCATAATAGACAAAGAGAGGTACTCCCGATGGCTAGTCGAGGCAGCGGAAGCCACTCTAAGGAGGATAAAGGCCTATGATGACTCATCTGGCGTAGAGCCCTCTCCCGATTCTTTGGAAGGAGCCGGAGTTCCCTCGGATCTCCTCAATGGCATGGCCCAAGCCAGGTCTCATTATCCCGAGTTTGACTCTGAGAACTACAAGGTAGGAGTCTTGCAGGCACTATCGATAGCCTCTGGAAGATCCAGTATGGCTGAAGCTTCTTCTGTCAGCGCGTCCATGGCCAATGAAGCTCCTGAGGACCGAGAACAGCCTACTGTTCAAGCTCCAATAGAGCCAGTAGGCGACATTTCTTCTACGATAATCAGTGCAATAAAGTCAGCAGACGGAGGAGAGGGTGCTGAGTATGACGCAATTATACTATCATGCGTTCAATCTGGATTCTCAAGAGAAGAAGCGGAGGATGCACTCGAGGGCATGAGGGATGTAGATGGCACAATAATTGAGCCGAGGTTTGGATTCTTCCAAGTCCTCTAGTTCTTGCTATTCTGAAGAATAGAGTCCACGACCGCCAGTTTCTCGATGATCCTATTCTTCGAGACCTCAGAGGAAACTTGCTCCCTCAGGAATGAATTTCCATTCACCTTACCGAACTCTCCTATCTTGGCCCCCTTTATCTCTGCGATGTCGGTTGCAACACGTGTTATTCTGGACCTTACTATCTCTTCGTTAACTGGCCACCCTCTTCGCTTAGATAGCCTCAGTAGGAGCTCCTTCTGAGACTCCCCCCATGCTCCTCCACTACCCCTAAGTATTGTGCCTATGATTCTGTCAAGGTCCTCCACGAATGTAGAAACGGTTCTGAGGTCTTCTTGTATTACGGGCTCTAAGGTATCTAAACCGAGAATAAGGGAGTCATACGCATCCTCAATGACTGCAATGGGCGAATCAGAATGAAAATCCGCATCTACAGGCTCAAACTCCTCCTCATTATTGGACAATACCTCGTTTTCAACGGAACCCAAAGAGAAGTTGATTCCATTCCTCTTCAGACTCTTCTTAATCCTCCCCCAGCCATTCAGCTGGTTGGTCAATACCCCAGCCACTCTTCCCATCAGGACAGTCCTATTTCCAGTGAGGGGGGCTTCCAGCCTCACGCACAGCTCATGCAGATCATCTCTATCCATCTCGGCGAGCCTTTCGATAGTCATCCTCCTGGAGTCGAAGTTTAGGTGTAGCCAGAGTCGTTGCCTCCTCTCTCTTTGGGATCCAGAAGACTTGATTCCGAATACCTTGAGAATTCCCCCCAATTCATTGTGACTCATCGTCTGAATCCCATCCCAAGAGAGATCTAGGTCTGCTAACACAAGATTCCGAATCAATCTGGCTCTGAGTACCTCTACAGAACCCCCCTTGGATATGTTGCGCGACTCGGCTAACTCACGTAGCTCAACAAGCCTCCCTCGATAAAGGGAATCCAATGATGACGCATCGTAATTCAATCGTCCACCGCCTTCCCGGCTACTGACAATGGTCATATCCATTGCGTGCCCGAAGTCACAAAAATATCTGTTTTGAGGGGCTTATTTTGTCGCCACTATTCATCCAGAAAAATGAATGGAGGACTCTCTGGATCTGTGTGGAAGTCCTTGGGCACATCTCTGGAAACTTCCTTGATGATAGTCTCCCAGTCCCTTAGAGAAGATATTGTGGCTCTCTCGTGATCGGAATGCCTGATGACTCTGTGCAGGCCAATTGTCCTAGCCCCATCCTTAGACAAAAACTCCAATCTTATCTCAACATGAACCTCCTCCTCTATAACTTCGCCATCAGGATCCAAGCATACCTGCTCAAGAGTCAGGTCACGAGTGTCCTCCGCCTGCTTAATCAGGGACCTAACCTGACGGTGCCTGACCAGCACTCCTATTTTCTCAAGCATTTCTTGGTCCAATGACCCAAGCATAGTATTCTGAACCCACCAACAGGTCTCACCTTCCTTCTCTGATATTTCCTTGGAGATACTATTTGGAAATCGATTTCTGGCCAGTAGTACGATGAGGTCCGAGTATGCAGGCGGGAGAAAGTCTGGATCTCCCTCGTTTTGCCCGTCTGGAAGTAGGGAGTGCCTCCGACTTACCAGATTCGCACCCTCGTAAATCCCCCTTGGAATTACAAATCCATCTATCTCTCCAGCATCCCTTAGGGCCTCCATCCACTTCGCTTTCATGACTGGATCAGATGGGGCTTTTTCAATATCCACGATTGAAGCAAATGCATCCGGGTCAAGCACCCTCAGGCCACCCCTCGATCTCCTCAGTTGCCTCCTATTCAGCTTATTGTCGCAGAGTATAATTGCAAATCCTGGCAAATACTGAATTTTGTTATCTGAAACCAAGACCGGATACGGCCTTAAGGGAGTTCTAGCACCTACTACATTGCACCCCGATTGAAGTATCTCCATCATATTGCCATGAACCAGCCCTCCAGGTAGGGCCAGAATGTCGGCATCTCCGGATTCAAGTAGCCCGAGTCCGTTGGTCAGACTATTCGTAGAAATACTCTCAATATCCAGCCCAGACGAGTGCCCAGAACCGATGAATGAGCCCAACCTTTCCCCTACTGGGCAACTCGGAGAGTCTAGTGTCGCTATAGTAAGCCGTTCATCCATCGCATCCACCTCAAGGGAGGGAGCACCCACTGTGCCCGACTAAGCGCACGCACACTTGTTGATATATGCGACCCTATTCCTACACACTGATAGTCATGGTATCGAAGCTGTCACTAAAGCGCGGTATCCAGAAGCGTCTGAACGTGTTTGAGGAAGAGCTGGAGGGCCTGGTGCAAGAGGCAATCTCTTCTAAGGGGGCTCCAGCAATGGATCTAGCTAGGGATGTTCTACTGGCCGGAGGTAAGAGACTCAGGCCTCTTTTGGCCATTCTGACATACGAGGCCACTGGTGGACGGGATATTCGTGAAGTGATGGACCTAGCACTCTCATCAGAGCTGATTCATACCGCTACGCTCATTCACGACGACATATATGACCAGGCACGATTCAGAAGAGGCAGGCCCACAATCCACTCATCACACGGGCTAGCTCATGCAATAATTGCCGGCGACTATCTCTTTGCGTTGGGTTTTTCGAAAGGGGGCCGCTATGACTTGGATATAGTGGACATGATTGCCAGCTCATGCACAAACATTGCCAGAGGGGAGCTCCAGCAATTCAATCACATAGGCGATCTCACAACTACTCCCGAAGACTACTATTCGATAATTGACGGTAAGACAGTAGGCCCATTCGCCACAGGTACGGCGTCGGCGGCATTGGTCGCTGGGGCCTCGGAGGAGGTTTCGGATATGATGTTCGAATTTGGAACTGAATTCGGTAGGGCATTCCAACTAGTCGACGATTTACTAGATTTGACCGGGGACCCAGAAATGGGCAAGCCGAGAGGTACAGACGTTCATGAGGGTAAGATGACTCTACCTCTAATTCATGCTCTGACCATACTGCATGGTTCCGAGAGAGAGCACCTAGCAGACGTCCTAAACAACTTCAGTGATGATAGGTGGAATGAACTGACCTCGCTTCTGGAACTGTCTGGGTCCTTCTCTTACACTAGGCAACTGATTCAGAATCATGTCGATCGCGCCTTGGAAATTCTTTCAAAACTCCCTCCATCAGATGCTAAGGATCTAATGTTAGAGGTGGCCTTGATATCCAGAAACAGGAGAGTCTAATCCGAGGCCACCATGAGTGAAGAATCTGAAATCTGGGATGCCATAGTAATCGGAGGAGGGCCAGCAGGCTCAACAACAGCTCGTTATATCGCCGAGGGAGGAAAGAGAGTTCTGGTTCTGGATGGCAGAGATTCCATTGGGTCTCCACTTCAGTGTGGGGAGCTAGTTCCGACTAATGATGAGATGAGGAGATTATGCCCCGATGTCCCAGATATTGATGATCTCTTGCAGACCCCAGAGGAGGCAATATCCAGAAGAACCACAGAGATGCACATAGTACCCCCCTCAGGGAGGCCATTGAGATATCCATTCGAAGGGATGATGCTGAATAGGGTCCTCCACGATGAATGGCTGGTGGATCTTGCTTCTTCCAAGGGTGCCAAATATCTCACTGGAGCTAGGGTGGAATCTGTAAATGGAGAAACAGTAACACTCAGGGATGGACGAAACTTCCACGGAAAAATTATCGTGGGCGCAGGAGGTCACAATGATCCTCTCAGAAGGGCCAGATGGTCTGAATCTTCTCTGAAGATACCAATAAAATTCGTACTTATGGAAGGTGAATTTGGAGATGCGGTTGAATTACACTTCGGCTCAATGGCACCAGGGGGATATGCATGGGTTTTTCCTAAGGAAAGAGGGGCAAATATTGGACTTGGAATCCAGAACAAGTTCTCAAAGGGCAGAAGCCTCAATTCCCTAGCTGAGGGATTCATCTCTAACTATGAAGGGGATATAACCTTCAGAGGGGCCGGCTCCCTTCCGATGTCCGGATCGATTAAGCAATTCGTCAAGGGAAACCACCTGCTCGTTGGCGATTCCGCTGGAATGGTCCTCCCTTCAAATGGTGCAGGAATAACAATCGCAATGGTCGGGGGCAGAATAGCAGGCCAGACCGTCGTGTCGCACCTAGACGAAGGCACGTCTCTGCATGCATATGAGAAGGAGTGGAAGAGGCAGATGGGGTCTGTGATGAGAAACTCGAAATTATCATTCAAGATAGGTAGCTGGATAATGAGACTTCCAGACTGGGTGCTCAATCTAGCATTCAATCCAGTTTCCAAGCCATTCGTATGGAGATTCATCACCTGCCGAAAGCCATTCTTCATCTTCTAACTCGGCTTTCTACCTTGCCAGATAGTGGCCATCCCTGGGAAGACTACCTTAGCTTCGACTTCGCTGAATCCCTGCTCCCTAATCATTCTGACATAATCCTTGGTGGTTCCAAAACTAACGTACGTTTTCGTGAGCCACTTCCATGGGTGAGTCTCAGACCTGTATAGCATTCTGGCATAGAGGCTCACATAAGTCCTCATCCACAGCCACCCGAGGAAACCATGCAACCGATTTATTTTAGCAGGATCAACTATTACGAACACGCCTCCTGGCTTGAGAACCCTAAGCGCCTCAGAAATCCCCGCTCTTTTATCATACCAGTCCCTAAATGAGAACAAGGTACACACCGCATCAAATGAAGAGTCCTCAAATGGTAACTCCTCTGCTTTCCCATGGACAAACGTAGCCGGAGAATCACCTCTCTCAGAACGTGCTGAATTAACCCTTTCCTCCGCGACCCTGAGCATCTCTGGAATTGGATCAAGGCATACTAAATCGTATCCCAATACATCCTCTGCGAAGCTACCAGGGCCACATCCGATCTCAAGAATCCGTCCTTCTTCTGGGAGTCTATTCCTGACCATTCTTCTCCACTTGGAGACCTGACCAAAAGTAGCCACTCTGTTTACTCTATCGTATACTGGAATGGTGGCCTCAAGATTTCTCTGGAGCTCCTCCCAGTCTTCCTTGCCGATGGTCTCAGTGTCCACGAGACTCCCGCCTGTATGCCATATATTTGGATAGTTCCCGCCCAAGACCTCTCATTCTCAATTGTAATTGCGTGGAACTCTCTAGGTTATCATCATAAACTCGGCATAGGTCGCGGACACCGTAGGTGTACAAAATGGGCCGAGAAACAGTCCTCAAGGCAATCAGGAATGCTGAGAATAAGGCAAGGGAAATAATATCCGATGCGGAGTCCGAGGCTTCTGATATCATAACGAAGGCCAGACTATCAGCAACAGAGATCATCCAATCAGGCAGATCAGATTCAGAGTCGAGTAGCCAAGGAATGATTTCCGAGGCGAGGGGCGTTGCAGAAAAGGAAGCCAAGAAGGTCTCCAAAGACGGGGACTCATCAATCGATTCCATTCACAAGGGCAGCGACGGAAACAGAGAAAAGGCCGTTAAGATAGTTCTGGACTCGTTTAGGGCAAATTAATTTCCGGAGAGTGCCTCAAATGTCACAGGTTAATACCCAGCAAATGGGAAGATTTGTTGCCGCGGGCACCAAAGATAATCTTAGTGACGCAATAGGGACCTTAGCCAAACTCAACGCTCTGCATATCCTAGACTACGATGGTAGTGAAGACGGATTCTCACTGGGTACTCCAGAACCAAGCTCCGAAGAGGTTGGCAGGGCATTGGTCAAGGCCAGATCAGCAGCCTCAATTATCGATTTCAGCGGTCCAGAGAGTGCAGTACCCACAGGCCCAGTCAGAGATAGCCTGTCTAAAGAACTCCCAAACAAGATTGACGAGTTGTTGCAGGCTCAATCCAGGATCGATGAACTCGATAATGAGATTTCATCGATGAGCGAAGAGCAAGGCTCACTCGAGATGGTTGCGTCGTTAGGATTGGACATAGAGCTTCTGAGTGGCTATGATTCTCTAGCCTCCTTTGTTGGAACAGTCACGGATTCTCCTCAATTTTCGAATCTCGAAGAATCTCCAATGGTTTTCAATTCAAAAAGCGGTAAGCACAATCTAGTCGCCGTCTTCGCTAAAAATGACAGCTCTGTTGAAGTCTCCAAGTCTCTGGAATCAGCCGGCTTTGAATCAATTCCTCTCCCCTCAGGAGAGGGGTCGCCTACTGAGCGTCTATCAGAGGCTATGAAGCTGAAGAATGACTTGGTAAATGAGAGGGAATCCCTGTCTGAAAAGGTCCAAGAGTGGGTCAGTGAAAACGGGGAAGCACTCGCTTGCGGTCTAGAAGTTCTTGAGAGAGACCATGACGTACTAACCGCGCCCACTAGGGTCGCGGTATCTGATCACGCCTTCGTCATAGATGGCTGGCTGGTAATGAGCAGGGCGGAAGAAGTCATGAACGCTCTCAATCCATTCTGCCTGCACACAGAGGCAAGCCAATTTGAGCTAGTGGCCGGAGGAGGGGGACACGGTCATTCTGACCACCACCACCATCAGGAGATGCCACCCATAGCGTATCAGGAGAGGAGCACAAGCAAACCGATGGAACTGCTTACCGATGCTGTCGGAAGGCCTGCCTATGGCAGAATCGACCCTACTATTTTCATGATGTTCACTTATCCCTTATTCTTTGGAATGATGCTTGGCGACATGGCATATGGCCTCATCACCATGGGTGTCGGCTGGATGGTCATCAGGAACTCCGGCACCAATGACATGCTAATGCTCGGGGGGAAGTTCCTGACATATATCGGATTAGGAACTCTAATTTTCGGCTACATTTATGCAGAATTTGCTGGATGGGAGATTTTCCTTTATGACAAGCTAACCTATGACGATGGAAGCTACATGAAGGACTCGGCCGGGCATTATATGTATACTGAAAATCTGTCTCCCGTCGCATTCCTTGCAAATCTCTATCCATTCAATCTAGACCATGGGTATGGGCCCGTAGCAGATATAGGCTACGGAATCACACTCTCATTCCCATTCCATAGAGTAGGGACCCATCTAGAGGATCTCATAGTCCTGACCATTTACGTCGGATTCTTCCACATCCTGATGGGTTTGGCCATTGGATTCAGGGACATCCTCCTCTACGGCAACGGGCACGGAGGGGTAGGGCTTGTTTGTGCATTCTTTGAGAAGGGTACTTGGATGGCCCTGCTGATCGGGGGCTGGATGTTTGCATACGGATTCCTCGGCGACAATCAGGGTTGGCTTGGTGCAGAAGAGGCTGAAGCACTTATGGTCCCAGGGGCCGGAATTGTGCTTGTGTCGGTAGTGCTACTAATGTGGACTCTCTACAAGTACCATGGAGTGCCATTCCCGATTAACCTGGGATTGGCCCCCATTGAAGCAGTTGGTATGATGCCCACGGTGATTTCATATGTCAGGCTGTTCGCAGTAGGGATTGTGGGTGTCAAGATAGCTGAGACAGGAAATGAGAAGCTATTCGAGCCTCTCGCACATATCTTGGAGGATACGGCCCACGCATCCACTATGGATTTTGTTTCTATTCCTTTACTACTACTTGGCTGGTTGGCCGTACAAGCCTTTGCATGGGGCCTAGGCGTTTTCAGTCCAAATATCCACGCCGCCAGACTTCACTTCGTAGAGTGGATGAGGCAGTATTATGATTCAAGTGGCGAGGAATTCAGACCATTCGGTCTGAAGTCCAAATACGTGGAGGTAGAATAGATCAGATCAGATTCCAAGCATTAGCTTGAAAACACAAGGAGGAAAAAAATATGAACAAAAGAAACATGATGAAAGGAATGAGCTCCCTTATGGTGCTGACCTCGTTTGCAATGATTGCATCTGTAGTCGCAGCTCAAGATGGAGATGTAGAGACGGCAGCCGCACATTGGGATGCGCAGAAGCTTGGTGCTGGATTGGCACTGGGCCTATGTGGTATCGGAACCGGTATGAGCCAGGGCCCAATCGGAGCTGCCGCTGTAGGCATGATATCAGAAGACTCAAGCAAGTTCGTTAGCGGACTAATCTTCACTGCTCTACCTGAGACAATCGTACTTTTCGGTTTCCTAGCATTGTTCCTGCTCTAAGCGGAACTGAAATCGAGAATTCTATAATTGAGGTAAGAAAATGTCACTAGATGCCCTATCCAATGAAATCAGCATGCAAGCTGAAGCCGAGGCAAAGCAGATAATCGACAATGCCAAAGCTGAAGCTAAGAAGATCAAGGACCAAGCCAAGAGCCAGGCGGCCTCAGCGGCCGCAGATGTAGAGGCTCGTGCTTCCAAGGACAGTAAGCAGATTTCTATCGAAGTGGTCGCCGCAGCTAGGCAGGCCAACCAAAAGAGAGCTCTTGTCGCTCGTCGAGAAGAACTAGACATGACATGGGAGTCGGTGAAAGAGAGAGTTTCATCACCAGACCTAGAAGGAAGGAATGAGATTATCCAGTCTCTTGTCAAGGAGGCGAGCTCCTCCGGAGCAGACATGGTAATGAGGCCTGTAAAAATAGATAGAAAGGCACTTTCGTCATCTAATTTCAGTCTTGGGGACGACATAGAGGGACTCGGTGGTTTTGTACTCGAGTCCAAGGACGGATCGGTAGTCTTGGACTACAGGTTCGATAGCCTCCTAGAAGATGCATGGAAGGCTAATCTAGGACCAGTCAATAAAGCACTATTCGGAGAGTGAGAGGTGAAGGTATGGCTAGTGTGAGTTCAGGGCGTTCTAATGTGTATAACGCCTCAGCGAGAGCAAAGGCAAGGAAGGCCTCGCTGATAGACTCCACTAGGATGCGCCAACTTCTCCAACAGGGTCCTGACTCAATAGGTGCCAGCATCGGAGAATTGGGATATAGGGCCGAGATGGACCTCTATGCTTCGAGAATGTCAGGTGCAGACGCTGTAGAAGCCGCACTTTTCCACAATATGGACAACGACGTACACCAAGTTATGAGCTTCTGTCACGGGCATCTCAAATCACTAGTGGCAATCTACGTTGAAAGATTCGACTACGAGAAAGCCAAGACCGTTCTCAGAGCCATAAACGGTGGGGCTTCTGACGAGATTATTGAGAGTCAGATTCTCCCTCCAGAGAACTCTAGGAATGCTCCATGGCTAGCTATAGTGAGATCCACAGAAGGACTGCAAGAAGCTGTTGATTCGATGTCTGGAACCCCTTGGGGAAGAACCCTTTCGAAGCTAGAAGGCGAGTTAAGCCTAGAAGAAATGGAAAACGCTCTTGACATGCAATACTTTTCTGACGCCATAAAGGCAGTGAAGTCAGGCAAGGGCCAACCCCAGCTACTGAGATATCTCAGAATGGAAATCGATCATAGAAACATCATTAATCAGCTCAGGGCAATTAGGCTAGATACTTCCTCGGAAAAACGCTCCTCCATAGTGATTCCAGGTGGAAGAATAGATGCATCAGTAATGAAGCAGGCCAGTCAATCGACAAATGATGATGAATTGTTGGAAGCTCTTCGAAGAAGCAACTCCTTCAATGACTCCGGATTCGACGAGGCTCTGAGGAAATCTGAGGAAATGGGTACTTTGGATCCATTCGCAGAACTACTATCTCATCAGAGGCATGCTCTTCTGAAGAAGTTCTCCCATCTGAGTCCGATTTCTCCATTCCCCATCATACATTACATCGAATGCAAGGCACTAGAGGTACGAAACCTAAGGCTACTCGTTCGCGGTAAAGCAGTAGGTTTGCCAGATGATGTAATTGAAGCACACATGGATTACTAGAGGTGAAAAAATGGAAATTGCAGTAGTAGGGCCTCTTGAATTCACACTAGGATTCCAGTTAGCAGGGGTTAAGAACCTGCATAATCCTTCTAATGACGAAGAGCTTTCTGAGCTCCTTAAGTCACTGCTTAACCAAGACGAGATCGGGGTTGTGGTAGTAGATAATGAAGATCTCAACAAACTTTCCGATAGACTCCGCTTACAGTTAACGGAAAGCGTCACTCCAACAGTTTTGGGGATAGGTACCGAAGAAGATAATACTCTTCGAGAGTCGATCAAGTCTGCTTTAGGTGTGGACCTTTGGAAGTAAGCAATTAAACAGGAAGTGAAAATAAATGAGTAATGAGAATGGACTAATCTACCGGATTTCCGGACCAGTTGTGACAGCAGTAGGAATATCGCCAAGAATGTATGAGGTCGTCAGGGTTGGCGACGAGGGACTCATGGGGGAGGTGATTGAGTTGCATGGCGACCAATCCGTTATCCAAGTTTACGAAGAGACGTCCGGGATAAGCCCCGGGGAGCCTGTTATCAGAACTGGACAGACTCTCTCCGTTCAACTGGGACCGGGTCTGCTAACTCAGATCTATGATGGAATCCAACGGCCTCTTCCTAAGCTTGAGGAGACCATGGGAGTGTTCATCACCAGAGGCGTGGATGCTGACGGCCTAGATCTTGAAAGAGAGTGGGAGTTCAAAGCAACTGTTGACAAAGGAGATGAGGTAAGTTCCGGGCATGTTATCGGTACTGTTCAGGAGACCGAGACCATAGAGCACCGCGTAATGGTCCCTCCCAATGTCAGTGGAAAGGTCAAGAGTATCAAATCAGGTACTTTCAACATCAAAGAGACAGTATGTGTCTTAGAAGATGGCTCAGAGATAGCCATGATGCAAGAGTGGCCTGTAAGGCACCCACGACCATTCGTTCAGAAGTACGCCCCAGATGTTCCTTTGATTACAGGTCAGAGAATTCTGGATTTCTTGTTCCCACTAGCCAAGGGAGGAACTGCAGGAATACCCGGTCCATTCGGATCTGGAAAGACCGTCACCCAGCAACAGTTGGCCAAGTGGTCGGATGCTCAGATTGTCGTATACATTGGTTGTGGCGAGAGAGGAAATGAGATGACGGAGGTTCTGGATGAATTCCCACATCTCATCGATCCGAACACGAACAAACCTCTGATGAATAGAACTGTCATGATAGCGAATACTTCCAACATGCCTGTCGCGGCAAGAGAGGCCTCAGTGTACACAGGAATTACAATTGCCGAATATTTCAGAGACATGGGCTACAATGTAGCACTAATGGCTGACTCCACAAGTAGGTGGGCCGAGGCAATGAGGGAAATCTCGTCTAGGCTTGAAGAAATGCCTGGTGAAGAAGGATACCCTGCATACCTTTCAAGCAGATTAGCTGAGTTCTATGAGAGGGCAGGAAGGGTTCAGACTCTTGCAGGGTCAGATGGATCTGTTTCGGTTATCGGAGCCGTTTCGCCTCCTGGCGGAGACATATCCGAGCCAGTTAGCCAAGGTACATTGAGGATAGTGAAGGTTTTCTGGGGCCTAGATGCGGGCCTAGCAAGGCAAAGGCACTTCCCTGCGATTAATTGGCTAAACTCATACAGCCTGTACCCGCAAGCTCTGGACCAATGGTATAGAGACAATATCGCTTCCGACTTCCCCGAAGTAAGAACTGAAATCAGTACTTTGCTACAAATCGAATCGGAGCTTCAGGAAATCGTCCAACTAGTAGGTTCCGATGCCCTTCCAATTGATCAGCAACTAACTCTCGAGGTTGCTAGGATGATTAGGGAGTTCTTCCTTCAACAGAATGCATTCCATGACGTTGATACATTCAGTGATCTCGACCTCCAGTACCACATGGCAAAAGCCATCCTAACTTTCCAAGAAGAAGCCAAGAAAGCAATCGCAGGCGGAGGACAATTGGAAGATGTGGTCAACGTACCCGCAAGGACCGATCTCATGAGAGGCAGGTTCGAGAAAGGATATGCAGAAAGAATCAGCGATCTTGTAAGCGAGATGAGTAAGCAGATTGATGCTAGTATGGAGGCTAATTGAGAGGTGATAATATGAGTGGAAAAGAATACAGAACCATTACAGACGTCAAGGGGCCATTGGTTTTCCTAAACAAGACTGAACCAGTTTCGTACGGTGAGATCGTCCAGTTAATGCTGAGCGATGGTTCAATCAAGAATGGCCAGGTGTTGGATACGTCCGACGACCAGGTAATCGTGCAAGTTTTCGAGGGCACCGCATCTGTCGATAGACAGACCGGCGTCAAGTTCCTTGGAGACGTTTTCAAGCTCCCTGTTAGCAAGGGCCTGATTGGAAGAATCTTGGACGGCGCAGGAAGGCCTAGGGATGGTGGACCAGACATCGTCGCCGACGATATGGCAGATATCATCGGTGCAGCCATTAATCCATATTCACGCCAGAGTCCTGAGTCATTTATCCAGACCGGTATTTCTGCAATCGATGCATGTACTTCTCTGGTCAGGGGACAGAAGCTCCCTATCTTCAGTGCCAGCGGTCTCCCTCACAATGATATCGCTTTGCAGATTGCCCGTCAGGCTAAGCTGGTCGGAAGCGATGACGATTTCGTGGTTGTCTTTTGTGCAATGGGAATCACTGCTGAGGAATACAACTTCTTCGTTCACGATCTGGAGAGAACCGGTGCTCTTGAGAACTCTGCTCTCTTTGTCAATCTAGCCGATGACCCCGCTGTGGAGAGATTGATTACTCCCAGACTGGCTCTAACTGCGGCGGAGTATCTTGCATTTGAGCACGATTATCACGTTCTGGTCATATACACCGACATGACAAATTACTGCGAGTCTCTAAGGCAAATAGGAGCAGCTAGGGAAGAGGTTCCCGGAAGGAGAGGTTACCCCGGTTACATGTACACTGATTTGGCTATGCTGTACGAAAGAGCTGGTTTGGTTAAGGGCAAGAAAGGCTCGATAACTCAATTCCCGATTTTGACTATGCCAGGTGACGATATTACTCACCCAATTCCCGATCTATCAGGATACATCACAGAGGGACAGATTGTTATTTCGAGAGAGCTCCATCAGAAGGGGATATACCCACCGATCAATGTACTGCCGTCTTTGAGTAGACTGATGAATGCTGGAATAGGGGATGGTAAGACCAGAGAGGATCACAAGTCTGTCTCCGACCAACTATATGCTGCTTATGCTCAAGGGAAAGAGCTCAGGGGACTGGTGGCAATTGTCGGTGAAGACGCACTCAACGAGCGTGACCTCCAACTGCTCAAATTCGCAGATATCTTTGAGGATCAATTCCTAAGGCAGAGTAGGGATGAGGACAGGTCGATAAGTGAGGGAACTCTCGATCTAGCATGGAATCTACTTTCTAACATCGATACCAAGTACCTCGTCAGACTGGATCAGAAGTGGATAGATAAGTATCATCCAGACGAGAAGTCAGGAAAGGAAGAGGAGTAATTCTGAGGTTATAGTATGGCTCTGGACATAAAGCCAACCAGGTCCGAATTGATCAATCTAAAGCGACGCATCAAGCAGACCAGTAGTGGGTACAACCTTCTAAAAATGAAAAGGGACGGCTTGTTTCACGAATTCAGAACTCTCCTGTCTGAGATGATTTCAGCTAGAGAGGAACTTGTCGGAACTTACAGGGATGCGCTTCAGGCAATCAGTCTAGCCTCTTCAATAGAGGGCGGACTTTCAGTCAAGAGTGCGGCTATAGCAGCATCTAAGAGGCCAGAAGTTAGTGTTTCTCGTAGGAATATTATGGGAGTCGTGGTACCGAAGGTGGACGGCGAAAATCTCAAACTTTCTACAGAGGATAGAGGCTTAGGACTCATAGGTGGTTCCCCTTACATCGATGAGGCAGCGGACTCTTACTCCCTTCTAATTGAGAAGGTCGTCAAAGCCGCTGAGATGGAGGCTACACTAAAGAGGCTACTAGAAGAGATTGAGGCTACAAAACGCAGAGTCAATGCTCTGGAGTTCAAAGTAATCCCTGAGATGAAGGAGGCGCAGACTTTCATACAGCTCAGACTGGAAGAGATGGAAAGAGAGGAAACTTTCCGACTCAAGCGCTTCAAGAACAAGTAGAGTAAGGATTCCCAAAGCGAGGGGTAAAATCATACCTCCTCTTGCATTAGCCGTGACAGCTTCAGAGTCGGAGCCAGAAAGGCTCGAAATCGATACTGAGACTTGGAGCAAGAGGGACTTAATACAAGTCATTTCATCTAGGTATTTTGTCCTTGGAGAAGTCGAGTCAGGGGAATACTCTTGGAGAGTAAACGGGATTGATGGTAAGTCGGAGAGTGAATGCTTACTGAATATGAACTCACACCTTGAGAAGTTAGGTATGATAGGCCTCCTAGACAGAGGAAACCCCCCTGTGATGAGCGTCGTAGAACTACCTACAGGCGTATTCGTAATGCCTCGCTGGCAACAGGCAGTAATCTGGATAACTATGTTCTCATTCATGACTATAGCAGGTACTGGGCTATTGTTAAGGAATAATCCCGAACTGAGTTTTGGCATTCCCCTCATTGCTGATTCGTGTGCAAGGTTCTCAATCCCGTTGGCCGTTACAATATTACTTGCTAGCGAGGCAAGAAGAAGGGTTGCCTCAAAATATGGAGTTTCTATTGGCCAATTAACCCCTCTGGCCTTCCCTATCTCCGAACCTATCTGGCCGTTCGGAATAGCCGGATTCATCTCACAAAGGAGATCTGACCAGGTCCCCATTCCCAACAGAAAGGCGCTAGGTCTGATAGAGGTTACTTCGCCATTGGTTTTGTTCCTCTCAGGCGTCATAATGACCATACTAGGGGTATCATTGACCTCTACTCAGCCCCCTCCCCTGAACTCCCCTCCGATGGTATTCAGTGGGAACTCCATTCTGGAGATGTTACAATTTTTAGGCATAATTGAGAATTTGGACATAAAACTCCAGTGGCTAGATCCACTGGCGATTGCAGGTCTTGGCCTTTGTACAGTCTCGTGGATAATGCTGTTACCAGTCCCAGGTTTCCCGGGAGATCATCTTCTCCATGCAATAATGGGCCCAGAGGATCTTCTTTCAGATGAGAAGCAAACTCTGATTTTCGCTTCTACACTATTTTTCATGGTTCTCGTTTTCTCTACAGACCCATGGTTTCCATGGTTGGTAATCGCCACAATCGCAGTTTGGAGAAGATTCAGCCCCACTCCAATCTTAGATCCATTTGTTGTAGACGAATCCAAGGGCTTGGACGATATTTCCAGGAATCAAATACTAGCGCTGATGATTTTCATACTGATAGTGGCATTCCCCGGGATAGATGGGGCTTATGGAATCTCAGAATGGGACGAGGGAATCGAGACCTCTGAATGGCCAGACGAGGTCAGATACTCCGTGGGAGAGGATACCATAATTCCTCTGCAGATATCCCCAGATGGAGTAATGCCAGTATCTGGTTGGTTACAATTCAGAATCGAAGGAACAGAGACACGACTCGTCCTCGATTCTGACTGTAACAATGATTCTCAAACATGTAGAATTGATGGAGTTACACAGTTTGAAAATGGTCTCATTAATCTCACTATATCAGCAGAAAACTCAGTTTTACTAGACAATAGAACTGCTAGTATCAGAATCTTCTCGGAGATTTCAGGGCACTATGAGGAACATGTGATTACCATAATCCCAGACACGAGTAGGTACCAGCAGAGGTCCGTCTGGGAGCTCTCTGGAACTCTCCAAGAACCAGTAATCTGTACCTACTTCATTATTGAGGATGAGTCCTCAGGAAATGTCTCAGTCTCAAATCCCAGATGGTCCTTACTCAATGACTCTGCTATTGATCAAGGAAACAACCAAATCTGTCTTTTGGGGGTAAACGGGGCTTCAATTAGCGGTGCTTCAGACTATTTAGGGAGGCACCTTGGCCCCCTCCTAAAAATTACGTGGGACGATGGAAACGCTAGCTCTTGGAGGAATCCAATTGAGAAAACATCCCCGCTAGTTAACTCACTAGAAGGGACACTTAAGATACCCCAGGTATTTTCTGGCCACTCTGTCGGATTCGTTGAGTCCACCGCCCCTTTCTGCCCAACACAAACTGACTTCCCAGAAGTTGACCCTAACATTGCTTGGAATAGGACACTGGGAGACTACTCCTTCATCGAACTACCTGATGAATATACAGGAAACGGCTCATTAGTAGTTCAAGAAGGTGGATGGCTGGTAGTATGCGATAGTAATACAATGACCTCTTCCTTTTTGATTTCTAACGGACCAGAACTGTGGGTCTACCCAGGGGGATTGAGAAATGGATCTTCATTTTCCGACTCGAGTATTATCCGTATTAGCAATCTTCAGAATGAGACTCTTCCAATATTCGTCTCCGCCTCGGGACCTCCTGGAGAATTGTGGGACATTCAGGCCCCCGACTCAATATCAGCATACTCAGATGCCAATATCACACTGAGCATCACGGAGCCCGGCTATGAAGCAGTTGTCTGGGTCGTTCCCGAGGAATCCAGAATAATTGTTCACTCAGATATCAGGGAGTACTGGCAATGAGAGTGGCTGTTCTTGGAATCGGCTCAATAGGAGGAGTCATCTTAGCCGGGCTAGCCGATACAGATGTAGAAATCGTAGCTGTTTCACGAGGCCCTGCTGCACAGGTTTTGTCTTCAGAGGGCTTAGTTGTACATACTCCCGAGGGCGTCATTGAGTCCATCCCTCCAGACAGGTATACGTTAGTGGACAGCGAGGCGGGCCCTCTACCCGAAGCCGTTGTCGGTAGCTGTGAAGCCGCAATTATTTGTGGCAAGGCATACTCAACACCTATCCTCTCTCAAATTGCGGATGAGATTCTATCTGATGAGGGGATTGCAATTAGTATTCAAAATGGAATGGGGCATGCTCAGCAGATTTCAAGCAGACTGGGGAGATCTAGGACATTAGGTGGGACGACTACTCACGGAGCATGGAGGAGCACTGATGGGATACACTGGGTTGGAAGGGGATCAATCATACTGGGAGCTCTAGAGGGAGGGCTTCCCAACAAGATCATGACTTCCCTGGTAAGTGCACTAGATAACGCCGGCCTTTCACCAACATGGACTGAGGACATATCCAGATCAATCTGGCAAAAGCTCCTGATTAATATCGCAATAAATCCTATCTGTGCTATATCGGGAGTCAGGAATGGAGCCCTATTGGAGAATGATCTGTGGGAGCAGTCACAAGAACTTCTCGAGGAGTCGCTATCTGTTGCTCGAGCCTCAGGTATCGATATTTCTAACTCAGAAATGCAAGATCTACTAATCGAAGTAGTAGACTCTACTTCAGAAAACAGATGCTCGATGTTACAGGATTTGATGGCTGGTAGGAAGACGGAGATAGACTCACTTTGTGGATATGTCATTATGATGGGGGAGGGACTCGGAATACCAACCCCCCTTAATTCGATGCTGATGGCCTTGGTCAAAGGGGTGGAAATGTCCTCTCAAAGAGACTAATTAAACAAGATTCATGTTAAAGTGAAGCCCAACATTATTCCTTCTAGACTTCGATGCATCAACGACCAATTTGGAAACTAGGACTAGATTACGTAGCTCGATCAACTCCTGAGTTGGTTTGCAGCTCTTCCAATATCGCGATACCTCTTTCTCAATATGCTCTACCCTTCGCTCAGCCCGCTCTAGTCTGTAATCGCTCTTCACCAAGCCTACGTCCTGAGTCATTGTTGCCCTCAAGGCATCCAGGTCCGTGATAAGGGGAATATTCTCAATCAGTAGTCCGAGGTCCTCTGATCTCCATCTTGGGAGTCTTCCAATCAAGTCTCCAAGCTTGCCACCTTTCCATCTCTCGATAATATCTCTGGACGCCCTTCCCGAGTAAACAACGGCCTCTAGAAGACTGTTCGAAGCCAGCCTGTTGGCTCCATGAAGGCCCGTGCAGGCAACCTCCCCAATTGCATAAAGTCCGGGCATCGGAGTCCCTCCATGCTCAACTCTTCCAAGTCCGTCCACTGCAACTCCACCTACCATGTAATGAGCGGCAGGAGTGACTGGAATCGGACTCACTCCTATCTCTATCCCATCCTCTTGTAATCTTCTGGAAATAGTAGGAAATGATTTTTCTAGTTCGCTCTTATCCAAGTGCTCGGTAACAAGAAGCACGTGAGGATCACCCAATCTCTTCATCTCGGAATCAATTGCTCTGGCTACCACATCCCTAGTTCCAAGACTTCCCATCGGGGAGTAATTAACCATGAATGAGTGCTTAGAAGGATCAATGCCAGCTCCATTTGTCTTCCAGGTGGAATACTCCTGAATTGTCATGAGTATTGCTCCGTGACCTCTCAATGCCTCGGTTATCAGAAACGGCCTGGGATTATTGGAGTGTAGAGCCGTAGGATGAAACTGAATAAATTCCATATCCCTAATATCTGCTCCCGACCTGCTTGCCATGGCAACTCCATCTCCAGTGGCAATTGATGGATTAGTCGTTGCTTTATGCATCATACCCGCACCTCCAGTTGCTAGAACTACCACTCTAGAAGGAAGCGTCCAAACCACTCCCTCAGGAGATAAGCACCACACTCCGGATACTCCTTGCACAGGATCTCCGTGGACCCTCTGAATTAGATCTACAGCCATCCAGTTCTCTAATATCGTTAGATTTGTATCAGTCTCATCCGAAGCTGCCTCGGTCAAAGCACGCTCAATCTCGGCACCAGTCCTGTCTCTAGTGTGAAAAATTCTGGCACCACTATGCCCACCCTCGATTGCCATGTCATATCCTCCAGATGAGTTATAATCAAACTGTACCCCATGGCCAATCAAATCTCTAATTCTATCCGACGCCTCAGTGATAACACTTCGAACCACCTCCTCATCACATAGTCCGGAACCCGCATCCAGAGTATCCCTAACATGTGACTCTAAACCCTCCAGATCGTTGGGGTCTAGTACTCCTGCTATCCCTCCCTGTGCCCAATTTGTAGATGACATCGAAACCTCCTTCTTGGTAACAACTGCGACTTTAAGCCCCGATCTAGCGCACTCGACTGCTAGGAACAGTCCTGCTATGCCAGAACCTATCACTGCCACATCAACCTGCTCGAGATTCACTTCTCCATTCTGGTCGCTCACAAGTTACCCACGAGGACCCCCCCTAGAATCTTCTCCATTACCGATTCTCCACGGCGCATGGGGGAATACCTCAGAACCGTTATGCTGAACTGGAGGGAGCCTCAACATTGATAGGCGTAAAGGCAGGGAGGTCATGACTGGTGTCGGCGGAAAATTTTCCCGATACTAAGGTGATGGGATGCATCTCAAAAGAATAGAAGTCGAGAACTTCAAATCATTTGGCGGCGAGATGGTAATCCCCTTTGACAAGGGATTCACTGCTATCACCGGCCCCAACGGGAGCGGCAAGTCCAACTCTGGCGACGCCATACAATTCGTTTTGGGCCCCAAGTCAACCAAGGCACTCAGGGCCTCAAACGTCTCCGAGCTGATTTTCAATGGAGGGGGCAGGGGGAAGGCAGCTAAGCACATGTCAGTAACCCTCGTTTTTGCCAATGTGGCTGAACACGATGGCAGGAGGAGGCTCAGGATTGAGGAAGATGAGGTCTCCTTCACCAGATCCGTCAGGCTGAACAGAAAGGGCGACCCAATCTCATCTTTCAGAATCGGAGACAAGCCATCTAGCGCTACTGAGATGCGAAGAGTCCTTGCTGAAGCTGGACTCAGAGGGGACGGCTACAACATAGTACTCCAGGGTGACGTTACAAATCTAGCCACAATGACTCCACACAAGAGAAGAGGGGTTCTGGAAGACGTCGCCGGTGTCACAGCATATGACGATGAAATTCGACGAGCAACAACTCAGAGAAAACACGTCGAGAGCAGTATTGAGACGATAGATCTTCTAGAAGACGATAAGAAGAAACAACTCAAACAACTTTCCAAGGAGAGAGAGCAAGCTCTCAAGTACAAGGAAATAAAGGAGGAATTCGACAATTCCCGAGTAACTCTATACCAATCCAGATACAGGAATCGTCTTGATGAGGTTAGTCTTCTTGGTAATGAGAGGACGAATTATTCGGAGAAAGTCAGGTCTTTAGGATCTTCACTAGCGGATGGAAATAAGAAACTGGACTCTTTCGACACAGAGCTCGTCTCAGTCGAGTCCGACTTGAGAAAAGCTCTCGCTGGAGACGCTCAGAGAATTATGGAGAGTATCAGGCAACACGAGATCGAGATAGAAACAGGCTCTGATAGAATTGGAGATCAGAGAAAGACAATCTCAAACTCAAACGAAGAAATTTCTACTCTCGAAAAGGAGCTAGAAAGAGCTGTGGGAGCTAAAAATGAAGCCAATGAAAAGCTCCATAATGCAAAGAAATCTCTAGAAGATGCAGAACAGTCGCTAATTGACTCAGCCAAGGAAGAGGCAGAAGCCAGAAAGGCAATAGAATCTGGCGATAAGTTCGCTAGGGATCTAAACAGGGCACTAGGAAAGGCAAGTGAAAGAGTTTCTGAGGCCCAAGATTCGTACGCACAGGCTCAACTTGAGTCAGATAGGGCCGAGCAAGCATCTCAGCTGGCGTCTGAGAACCTAGCGGATCTTGAGGAAAAGTTCGAGGAAGCAACCATGATCAAGGACGATCTAGAATTGATCGGTAATGATATCCATGAAAACGGATCTGAATCTGACAGGTCCTCATTAGCCGATGACCTAAGGAACCTGCAAAAGCAAGAATCTGAATTGAGATCAGACCGGGACAGAGCAGAGATTAGACTAAGGGATGCAGAAAGAGAACTCAGCAAAGCAAAAGCACGTCAAGAGGCCAGGTCGTCAGCTCCTGGTTCAGCAGTCACCATCGCAGCCCTGACAAGACTCAGAGAGAGTGGCCAGATTTCTGGAATCTTAGGTACGCTGGGAGAACTTACGTCTCCGAAGGACCCATCTCACGAGGAAGCGCTAGCCACTGCACTAGGAAACGGCCTGAGAAGCATTGTAGTCAGGGACGATGAGGTTGCCGCAAAGTGCATCAAGTGGTTAAGGGAGAATAGCGGAGGGAGGGCTACATTCCTCCCTCTAAACAAGCTCAAAGTATCAAGGCCTCAAGGAAGAACACTTCTCGTAGCCAGAAATCCTGGAATAATTGGATTCGCTCAAGATTTACTGGACTATGACCAAGAGGTAGAGGTCGCAGTGGTCTATGCCAGTAGGAACACACTCCTTGTCCAATCTATGGAAGTGGCCAGAAATAATATGGGAGGAGTCAGAATGGTGACTCTGGACGGCTCACTAATTGAGAGCTCAGGTGCAATGACGGGAGGATCTAAATCTCGTGGAAATCGTCCGTCATTTGGAGGAAGCGCAGGAGGGCACTCTAGTGTTGACAAGCATGAAAGATTGGTCCAAGAGTCAAACCTTCTCTACTCCACTGTCGATGCAGCATTAAGAGAGACAATGCTTAATCTTCAGGATCTCAGAAATAGAATTAATAATGTCGACGGGAGTGATCACTCAGTCAAACTTAGGAACTGGAAAGCCGATATGGATAGGGCTACTAAATCACTATCGGAGATAGAAAATAGGATGCGGGCCTCCAGGTCCGAGTTTGAAACATGTGAAAATACCAAATCCCTGAAGATATCAGAGGCCGAACAGGCAAGAGTTGCCCTCGAGTCAGCGCTTCAGAATCGAACTGATGCCGCGGAGGCACTTCAAGACAACACCCCCGATCATCTTTCGGAGATACTCAGGTCCGCCGAAAGAGAGAGGACTGAAGCCGAGAGGACTAAGCTATCTTGCGAATCCTCGATATTAACAAACGAGAGTCAGATTGTTCTGATGGATCAGAGAGTCTCAGATATTGAAACAAGGATTTCCAAGCAAGAAGAGGAAATTAATATTGCACAACAATCAATATCTCAACTTGAGTCATCTATCTCTACTGCAAAATCAGAGTTAATCGAACTGAAGGGCAAATCAGAGCAATTCGATGAAGAGCATCAAATCCTAACGAATAGGAGAGATGAGCTTGTGGACGAGAGGGCAAGCCTCAGAGCTACTCTGGATCAGCTCTCTAAGGAGAGAGAGACTCTAAGGTCAAGAATCGATGAACTCAACTCACAAATTAGTCAGAAGACCACTTTGGCTGAAGAGACAGCAGAAGAACTAGCAGATGCTGGTGTGTCTATCCCTTCAGAAGATACCCAACTTCCAACCATTGCCGAGGCGGAGCGAGCGATGCAGGGGCTCGAACGCCGTCTCGGCAACCTTGGTAATGTGAATATGCTGGCAATTGACCAGTATGATGAGACCGCTGAGAGAATAGCCGCCCTTATCGAAGATGGCAAGACTCTCCGCTCTCGTAGAGATCATTTGGTCAGCATAGCCGAACAGCTAGAAAATGAGAGAAAAACCAGATTTATGACTGTATTCGAGCACGTGAATAATAACTTCAGCAGAGTCTATGAGATTCTACAGCCCTCAGGATCAGGAAAACTGAGACTGGAAAACTCGAAGAATCCTTTCGAGGGCGGACTAGAGATGGCCTGCGTACCTCCAGGTAAGAGCAGGAACACACGTAGGTCCGCTCTATCTGGAGGGGAGAAGTCAATGGCCGCGCTCGCATTAATTTTTGCAATCCAAGACTACGAACCAAGTCCATTCTACTACTTCGATGAAGTAGACCAGAACCTAGACCCATTCAACTCAGGAAGAATCGCTACCCTGTGCAGGATAAGGAGCGAGAGGGCCCAGTTCATCATGGTAACACTGAGGAAGGTCAGTCTTTCTCTAGCCGATCATCACATCGGCATTACCCATGCTGGCGATGGATGTAGCAGGAGGATCACAGACTTCGATAGGGCGGCGGCAATAGAACTCAGCGAGGAGCTTGAGGCAGAGAAAAGGGCCCAAGAGGAGTCGAAGGCTGAGAAAGATGCAATGCCAGATTTGCCAGACCCTAGTCAGATGCCTAAAGTCCCCGAACCTCTCCAAACACCTGTCAGCCTAGGGGGTCTGGCAGAAAGAGCAGGAATCGACACAGAGGTTGATGGCGATGAATCAGATCCTAACGATGAATCTGACTCGGTAATGGAATCTCTGAGGGAGAGGACCGGCGAGTGGACTGAAGATATCGATGAGAAAGAAAAGGTAATTTTCCACGATATGGAAGATACTGAAGAGGCCATGGAGGACCCATCGCATCAACAAGTGGATGCTAATGAGGTGTGAAGATGGCGGTTCTAGATGGTCAAGCAATGAGAGACGATATTGTCTCAAGGCTACTAGGGGGCGAGCCTGACTTGGCAACTAGTAAGTATCTGGATAGAATCTCTGAATTGGCAAGTATGGAGGAGGCAGAGCATCAATTTCTAATCGACCCATTTGATAGGTCAGTAGCTCTAGTTTTTCAGATGTTCCAGAGCAATGATTTGGATCCATGGGATGTAGACCTGTCTAGCTTCTTGGAGATGTTCTCAACTAGGATAGAGAGCTCTGAGAACATAGATCTGCCAACCTGCGGGAGATTGATCAGAATGGCATGGTCGATCCTAAGAAATCAAGCCTCCACACTTATCGAGAAGCAGGAGAGGGCATTTGATTTCGATGAGGAGGATACATGGGATTTCGAAGGCGGTTGGGAAACCGATTTCGATGATGATGATTACAACTTTTCAGTCGGGGTATTATCTGGTGCCGCGGATGACGTACTCCCCACAATCTTCGAAGGCAGGGTACATCGTGATGAAGGACGCCCCGTGACTCTAGGTGAGCTGTTAATGGGATTGCAAGAAGCTGGAAGACTGGCTGAGGAGCAAAGGACTAGGGAACGAATAGCTAAGGAGAGACGAGACGCCCTTTCAACCGCCCGTGAGAGATTCAAAGGAAGCCTTCACGTAGAGGATCTAGAGGGAGATCTGGAGAGGACTTGGTACGCATTGAGAATCAGGGCCGACTCTGAGAAAAAATCTGTAGGTCTGAAAGATGTATCGGAGGAGTTGATGTCAATGGCTCTGGATTCAGGAGTAGAACAAGGAGAAGCAAAAGCAGAGGCTCAAGTAACAGCATTGGTTTCAGCTCTTTTTCTAACTAATAGGGGTTATACAGAATTGTCACAGGAACCGGGTAGGAATGGTAAGGTAACTCTGGTCCCCCTATGGGATGGAGAGGAGAGCTTCTCCGAGCTGACTGCGAAGCTACACCCTGGAGAGGTCACGGGAGTGAGATCCGATGAGTGAGGGAACAAATCTGTCAACCTTGCTAGAAGCAATTCTTTTCGGTTCGGGGAGGTCGATGTCTGTAGATGAGCTAGCGTCGCTTCTATCGATGAGGAATTTCCAAATCTCAGAGGGGTTGGAAGAATTGAAGGCCACCATGGACTCGAGAAAATCTTCAGCTCTTCAATTGACAGACGTTTCTGGAAGGTGGATAATCGAGGTCAAACCAGATATCTCTCCTTTCCTGCCCGAGTCATTCAAACCAGAGATTCCACAAAGACTTCTTCCAGCGGCGGCACTCATAGCCTATCATCAACCAATGCCACAGGCGCAATTACGCGATATGCTCGGGCCCAAAGCCTATGACCATGTCAGGGACCTAGCAAGTCTTGGCCTAATAGATAAGAGAAGGGACGGACTCACAAGGAGGCTGACCACTACAAGGAGGTTCGCAGAGTACTTCGGTTGCCCAGAAATCGAATATAGGAAAGTCAGGGCATGGTTCAGAGACGAAGCATCAAAGCTTGGTTTGACCAGTGCCCAATTGGCAGCATCTCTTGCTCCAGATGAACAGATGACAATTTCTGAGTTTACCGGGGAAGACGGGGAAAAAGAAATTGATGCTCAGGCAGAAGAATAGTCTACCAGCCGTGACTCTTGCCAGCCCCTCTATGTCCAATTATCCTAGGACTGCCCCAAGGGATGCCATTCTCATGGTCACGGTTCCAACTTTCTTCAGAACCCTCCCATCGCATTCTCTTACCTTGTTCCGTGATAATATCAGTCTTTCTTCCATTTCCTAATTCTGCCCATGAAGGCAGACTATCTCCTGCCTCTCCTATCAAATCGGACCTTTCAAGAAGTGTCGACGATCTGAGCCTATTCTCCCACTCCTCATCGAGTGGCTGACTAGCGGGTCTTGGCCATCTATAACTGCCATCAGGTTTCGTAACCACATTGGGATTCATATTATCGGAAACTATCGAAACTCCCGCATTGATCAGAGAGTCCTCAAGCTCCAAAGGACCTGGCCAGACAAAAACTCCCATTCCTCTGAGAGATTTATGTAATTTCTCAAGCCCCTTTCCCTCTAATCCTACTTTGGGTCCGAATCTGGAATATTTTTCCCACCCCTTAAGGTACTCTAATGCCATCCCAATCGAACTCATTCCTTCGGATCTGAATGTCTTAGCGATATAGGGGACAGAAGTCATGACGAATTGGGGAATGGCAAATGCCCTCTTGACTCTCCAGTACCTGCCCCATGGACGTATCCTAGGGACAAGCTGGGTTACTGCAAAATCAAACTCAACACTCTTTGAGGCTGCACATAATCTAGGTGAAAAACTGGAAACAATTGTAGATCTGGATGGTAATTCAAAACCGTTCGTCATTGATGATATTCGCTCCATAACAGATTCTAGATGATCATCATCATTCTTTCCTACCGTCGGATGCGGCATCTTGATTTCTATATCGACAGTCTTACTTCCTGACTTCCACTTCTCCAAGAAATCCCTATCATTTACAAGCTCATTGAAGGTTAGAACTCCATGCTTTTGCAACTCATCTGTGTACATGTTTTCGATACATCTTGGTTTTATTGAACCAGAACCTGGGACAAACTCATCATGGAATATTACAAGCTCCCCATCTGCACTCATCCTCAAATCAAATTCAATCCCGTCAGAGAACTCCATCCCATGTTTAAGGGCGTCTAAAGAATTCTCATCTGGCTGACTCCACATATGACTGCCAGTATTCCCGAACATGAGGAGGCAATTAATGCAATCTGAGAAAATATTGAGACGTGACAATACTCATTACCTCTCTGCCTCTACGGGACTTAGGTATTGTCATGTCAGAAGCAGAATTGGACCGCGCGTCCGAGCCATTGGAAGTGCGTGGATATTGTATGTATGATTGGGGAAAGTCAGCGTTTGAGACTAGTGTCGTCTCTGCTATTTTCCCTACTTGGTTCGCATTTCTATTCCTGGAGGCCAACGGGCTGAACACCACTATCGCAGGTATCACCATGGAAGGGGATGCATTAATCGCGTACCTCGTCGCACTAGGAACTTGGGCTGTAGCGATAGTAGCACCTGCTCTTGGAGTGATTGCAGATTACAAGCCTGTGAAGATGAGTTGGCTCAGAATTCTCACCTACGTAGGTGCCGGAGCGACATTCATGCTAGGATTCGATTTCTTAATGCCTGGAAATGAGTGGATATGGCTCCTAGTCTTCTACTTCATAGCAAATATTGGCCTGAACGCGGCAGGGGTATTCTACAACGCATTACTCCCTCATCTCGGTACTGATAATGAGATGGATGATATCTCGAACAGGGCCTACGCCTATGGGTATCTAGGTGGAGGACTCCTACTTCTTGTGCATCTAGGACTAGTTCTGGGAATAGGAGGAGACGCAGTCATTAGATTCTGCCTGGCATCATCAGGAGTATGGTGGTTCGGTTTTGCACTTATCACTTTCAAGTACGTACCAGAGCCCCCTATGAATACTGATAAGCAAGTCCCAAACATCAGAGAGGCCTATTCCCAAGTCTGGACCACACTAAAGGAGTACAATAAATTCAGGACACTATTCATCTACATGTTGGCATACTTCTTCTTCATAGATGCGATCAACACCGTTTGGGCAGTAGGGCCAATATTCGGCGCTGTAGTTCTGGGAGTATCGACCACCGAATTAATGATCACTATAGTTTTGATACAGTTCGTAGCTTGGCCATGCGCATTATTATTCACAAGGTTGGCCAATGCATGGGGGACCAAGAAGGCGCTAAATGCGTCCTTGATTGGATGGCTGGTGCTAAGCTTCGCAATTCTTGGTTTTGCACCATTGGAACTCGAATCCCACGATGAGTTTGAGGTAATGTATGATTGGGATGAAGAATCTCAGTCCTACCAGGTGCATGTGAATTATTATGCCAGCGAGATAGCTCAGAAGCTGGACTTTGAAGATGGTGAGTTCGATGAGCAGAAGTGGGCCAGTGATTTCTCAGAAATGCTCCCCGTAGAATTTGAAGAAAGGACCAGGACATACAAATGGGCATATGGCGAGTCGTCCGATGAAAAACTATTGTTCCCTGTTGTGGGCGATATTTCTTCAATTCTGGCGTCAATATCAGATTCAAGGTTCAGTATCAGCGTTTCTGGAGGCCCTCTAGACGCCTCCTCCAATGTCGGGATCGACCATCCCTCCAGTCTGGGTGACGGAGCTCTAGACGCAATTCCAGAAACAGTAAGGAAACACGTTTGGGAACCCTTGGGCATAGAGATTGGAATGCAATTCATGATTCTAGGAATGATGATTGGTACTCTATTTGGAGGCTCTCAAGGGTTGTCTAGAAGTATCTTCGGACAGATGATACCGGAGACAAGGAGCACAGAGTTCTTCGGATTCTTCGGATTCTTCGGAAAGGTAGCCGCCGCCGTAGGGCCACTACTGTATGCTACTATGACAGTAATGTTCGACAGTAGGGTAGGCGTACTCAGTATTGCAGTACTAATCGCCATTGGCGTTTTCCTCATGAGGTATGTGGATGTCGAACAGGGGAGAGCGGATGCAAGGGCCGAAGATGCAAGGAACCGTGGGATCTCTACTGACTCCTAGTCAGGCTATTGAAAATAAGTGCCAGCTCAATTAGGACTAGGACAGGCCCCGCAACAAGAAACATCGACAAAGGGTCAGGAGGGGAAAGAAAGGCCCCGAAAGCCATGCCAAGGAACCATAGTGCTCCTCTGTTCTTCCTGATTCCATCACCACTCACTATCTCGTATCTGAGAAGTAAGAGAATAATTAGTGGGACCTGAAAGCCGAAAATTGAAGCAAAGTAAAGTCCACTGACGAAACCAACCCACGATTGTAACTGCCAAGTGGAGCTCAGATTTGCAGCAGATGCATCTTCAGAGAGGTAATCAAGAAGTAAAGGAACCAATACCTCATGAGAATAAAGGGCTCCTAAGATGGCTAGAGAAAATGCTGAAATAAGAACTATAGCGAATTCCCCAATGCTACTCCGGGCTCCCATATCAGATCTCTTCGCCTTGGCAAAAATCTTCTTACCATTCCAAGATATATCGCAAATTACAAAAATTCCGGATATGATAACGCCCAGCTGAAATCCTATCCTCAACCTTAGTAGAACCGCCTCCATGGGATGCAGAATGATTACCTCAACGCCATCAGGTCTGTAGTCCGAAGAATCCAGAAGTATCTCTATAGCTCTGCCGGCAAGTGGATAACCGCCAATGAATCCCACTCCAAAAATGGCCACCAAGAGGAGAACCCTGCTTCTCAGATGGCCAATTAGTCCCCGCAGTTCGGCGCGAGGAAGTAGGTCTCCCACGGCGGACTCCATGCTAGCGCGTGAGGGTTTCATAGGTCAATACATCGCCTAGGACTTCCTGAGAATAATAGTTAGGATATCCCCATCAGATAGCTGGTGATCTAGTCCGACCCTCTGCCAATCAAATTTAGCACTGGGTCCCTTCACCCTGGCGTATCTGAATTTTCTTACGAAGTCCCTGTGCAGTTTCGCACATACGTCCCTAACTGTAGACGTATCCTTAACGATCAACGGCTCAATCATATCGGCCTCTTGTCCTTGTGGCTTCAGGAATATAGACATAAAGTGGAGATTATCGAAGATGAAGTCCTTCATATTTTCAATCCCCTCTCCCGTCTTTGCTGAGACTTCAAGGACGGGCCATCCTTCTGGTAGCATCTTCCTGGTCCTTCCCAGATCCTCTTCTGTTGCAAGATCAATTTTATTGACGACAACTACGGCTCTATTGTAGATTCTATTTCCTGCCAAAGTATCCACGATATGGTCATCAGTTACGTCCGTGCGGAGCGTCACTGTTGCGGAGACAATCCCAAAACTACGTATTATTCCCTGTATTTCTTCTTCTGAAAGATTAGTCTGCTTAACAGTGGATCTGACAACGATACCCCCTCTCTTAGTTCTAGTAATGAAAACCTGTGGCTCAGCTTGATTCAATCTCATCCCTGCCATCCATAGCTCCCTGTCTAGGATATCGAAGTGAGATTCTTGAAACGGGTCAACAACGTAAAGCACCATGTCAGATCCTCTGATAACATTGAGTATCTCTCTGCCTCTTCCCTTTCCCTCGGAAGCGCCCTTGATAAGGCCTGGAAGATCTAGAATCTGTATCTTAGCGCCTCTATGGTCTAGAACTCCGGGAATACATGTCAGTGTAGTGAAAGCAAAGGCACCTGCCTCCGAGTCAGCACCAGTCAGTTGAGAGATGAGACTTGATTTACCTACGCTGGGGAATCCTACCAGAGAAACTGATGCGTCGCCGGACTTCTTGACTTCAAAACCAGCGCTTGATCCACTCTTCTTCGCATGTGCAACTGCCTTCTCCTTCCTCTCTTTCAAGGAGGCTATCTTAGCTTTTAGACGCCCGATATGGCCTTGTGTAGCCTTGTTATACTTGGTCTTGGAGATTTCTTCCTCCAGTGACTTGATTTGCTCTTCTATAGTCGCCAAGTGACCACCCTCCAAGGTATTATTCGCGCTACGCGAGGACCAACTTATTGAATTCGGTGGAGAAAATTGTCGATAGCCATGCGAGCGAGGGTTCATGCCACATTGCCGATTGGTGATACCACGGATACATATGCCAGACGTCATACTGTCTTTGATTGACCCCAAATCACTAGATTCGATATTATCCATGTCAGTTGGCTCAATCATCGATGGGATGGAGAAAATGTCCCTAAGAGAAACAAGGCCAGGATACCAAGGACTCCCTTCAAGGCAGTTCGATGTAGATTTAGAAGGAGAGATAATGGAATGGTTGGATAACGTGGGAGAAATCAATCCAGACTTCATACTAGAAAAACAAGATATTCCAATCGAGAAGAAGACAGAGCTTCTCCTACTACTTTGTCATTGGTCCTCACTGGGGGAGTGGAGGTGTTGGGATGCCAGGCTTTTCCTGTATGTCGAACCCAGCCTTGATTCTGGCGTCAGAAGTACGGAATCCTTTCTAATGCCATCAGTATGGGAGGAGTTCAAGAATTCCCTCTCTTCTTTGGATAGGGCTACATTCATCGAATCAGTCGTAATTGACTGGATGTCTAGGAGGGAGGATCTTGGAGAGACTATGGATCCATCATCCGATCCTAGGATCCTTCCAACTATGGAGTCTCATCAGGAGTTTTCAGGAGGACTTTTTGACATAATGGAGAAATCTAGATTGCAGAGTACGCCAATCCTTCTGGGGAGGGAGTATCTGGAAGCTAGATCATGGCATCTCGGACAGGAGAGGCTGGAGAGTATAATCGGGCGATAGTATGTACGAATTGCAAATGTTTCCAGCCCCTCCCTCGGAATCACCTGTCTCAGGGGTAGTCATTCTCGGGAGATTCCAGCCATTCCACAAAGGCCACGAATTTATGTTGGAGTTCGCAGAAAGATGGAGACAATCCAATCACCCCGAGCTCCCATTGATAATAGCAATAGGATCTTCCAACAGGCCAGAGAGTCTCAGGAATCCGTGGAGCTATCAAGAGCGAGAGGAGATGATTAGCCATTGGATAGGATCTAATGATTTCGAGATCATTCCGGAAATCATTTCGATACCTGATATCGACGACCCACCGAACTGGGTCTCCCATGCAGAATCCTATCATGGTGAGGCAGGAATCTTCCTTTCTAGTGACATTGATTCATTGGAACTATATTCTAAATCTAATTGGCCAGTAGTCGAGATACCCATGGAGGAAAGGGACAGATTAGAAGGTTGGAGAGTCAGAGAGACGGCAAGAATGATGTCTACTATCGATGATGCGAGTGCGGTTTCAGAGGTTCTCTCACCAACCATTCCAGAGTCTGTTGTCAGCTTCATGTTTGAGAACGGTTATCTGAGGAGACTCGCATTTCTGGGAGAGGGGGGCGAGCCAGTTGGATGATCACCAATCTCCCTCAAATGTACACGAAGGCTCGCAGTAATCGACTAGGACTCCAGAAATCAAGTAGCCATATGCCATCATTTTAGCCTCCGGAACCTCGAGAACCAGATTATGAGCTAGAGAGTGGTGCCACATTGGTCCATTTGTATTTCCAGTCGGAAGCTCTGGGAATTCTCCATCGAAATAAGCCGCAGACGAGCCATTAATGGGCCCATCAACAACATCGACGCCAAATGGGTGATATGCCGAACCAGTCACTACTGGGACGTCACCAGTTCTCACAGCTCTGTCGGCAGAAAGAGTCGTAACCTGGGCATCCATCATTGATGTGAGATAGAACATATCGAACGGCTTCAAAATATCTCCATAACCAGTCTCTCTGAAGGGCAAGTATGTCTCTCCATCGGTAGAATCCCATATTGATTGCAAGAGCGCAATTGAAACCGCTCTATCAAGTCTCGATGGAAGGGAAACTTCACTAGAAAGAAGCTCGAAGAATTGTCCTGGGAACTCTTCCGACCCGTAGTGAGTAGACCTCTCCACCTGATGAGTGAACGAAGTACCACCAACCCAAAGTACGCCCCACTCAAGCTCTGGGACAAAGGCTAGCAACGAAGGCCCCCTCAGGCCTCCCAGTGATATGCCGATGTAGTTAACCGTGTCAATGTCAATCATGTTTGTTCCATTGTGCTTGAACTGCTCAATATCAGAGCAAATACCAGTTATCGTCCTAACCATTGAGATATGATTTATCACTGCCTGCATCTGTCTTTCCTGCTGATACTGGAACTCCTTCAGATCCATTAATGCGAAAGTCATGGCATCCAGATCCCCATCCGAGCTCCATCCCTTGAAATCAGTCGCTATTACTACGGTTTGGTATTCATTAGCAATTGATCTGGCATTCATGGCATATGAGTCACCGTCTCCGAAAAGACCATGCCCGAATACGGTCAAAGGCCCTGATGTATTGTTCTCTGCTAGTGAACTAGGGATTAGCATTGTGAAGTCTATCTCCCTGTTTTCTACGAATTCTGGATCTCCAGAGGAATTTCTCATCAAAGGAGATCTCGCAAACTCATTCTCCATATAGTGAGGAGTAGTCACTGTACCTCTGATTAATCTCAGGGAGGTCCCGTCGTTACCGAAGTCCTCCTCGACCTCTGAGATAGTGCAGCCTATTCCGTCATCACCCAATCTCTGCTCCGCATCATCTCTCATTATCAGTATGTCTTCCAGTATCGACTCAGTTGAAGCAGTGTGGAACCACCAAGCCGATTGTAAAGAGGATCTTTCGAAGCCGACGGACTCTAGCGCATCGAATACATTTTCATAATCACCTCTCTGTTCCTCTATACCTTCAGAGTCAGTCTTAATGTCATCTCTGATTGCCTTGAAGCCATCTGATGGCGCTATATCTGCCCCATCTTCGCTAACTAGATCCCTGAATCCAACCGCATATGAGGCGTCATGATCTAAACCCTCTATTGTCCTGAGAAATAGAATTGTCTCCTCGCCCTGTTGCACGCGCGCGTCTAATTCTATCCAGTGATGGATCTTTTCCCCCGTATCCATATTGACAAGGACACTCTTATGTCCATCCATTGTAGATATGCCAATATCAAACTGGGAGGCCATCCCAGTAATATTTGGGACTTCACCAAACGCCGTGAAAATCTGAGTCGAGGGACTGAAACCGTCTAGCCTATCGAGAATCACCATGTTGTCACTGATCGAGGATTGAGTGTCAGGAATCGCAAGACCGTCAATACTCAGGCTATACCCAGTAGTCCGAGACTCATCTCTTTCAAGGAAGGCTCCAGATGGGAAAGGAAGCATACAATGGATTTGATTGGTATCATCACAGTAATCACTGCCCACAACTTCCATAATTTCTTCAGAGTCTGGTTCTGAATTATTATCATTTTCAAAATCCGACGAATCCACTATTTCTTCGCCCTGATCATCGCTATCTGTGCTTGGCTCAGTCGTACAACCGGCTAGAAGCATAGAGCAAACAATGATACTGGCGAGAATTTTCCTACTGCCCAAATCCATGACTTTCGCAATAGGGGTCAAGATATGAATCCCGATGATGCTATTCGTCCTTGCGGGAGACAACTATCGCCCCTATTATGGATATGAGAGTAATAATTGCAGAGAATCCAGGAACAGAATCACTATCTTCAGTGGAGTCTTCTGTTGCCTGTGCAGAGTTGTAAATGATTTCAATTGATATGGCTCCCTCTACTGGAATATTTTCCCAATCTCCTTCGTATTCAACTAAGTCGATTATGAGGGTAAGCGAATCACCCTCCTCGACTTCATAATCCATAATCTGAGTCGAAGACAGGTTCTCGCCCCATATGCTGAAGAAGTGATTCAGTGTCAGACTATTTGTGATATCAGTAACTACATTGATCACCCTAGAGCCAGTATACATTACGTGAGTTGACTGGCTACATTGTTCTGTATTGAAGCCCACATAACTGGGAATTTCGACATCTTGGCCATCAATTGTAATTGTTACATACATGTCCCTGTATCCAGTATTAGTCCAATCGAAACAAGCTTGAGTTAAGTCTCCCTCAATAGTTTGTTTGACGGCCTCTTCAGAGGACGAATTAAAATCTGCCAACGACATCAGTTCATCCTCACTCAACAATGGATATTCTCCGGTAGATGAGGGGAATTTCTCATTGATTGCCTCCATCATGTAGTTGGCAAGAAGTCCCTGACCAACTGAAGTTGGGTGTAACGAGTCAATCATTATACAATTTTTATCACACATCACAGGAGGGGCAACTACTTCATTTCCAGCGATAGTTCGCGCTTCCTGATTTTGAAGCAAGTCATCAGATGCGTTCAGCAGGTCGAAAACCTGTACGCTATCGCCATAACTATCGGCCATTCTATTCAGGGCATCTGCCCACAAGATACTGGCTTCAGTGAAGTAGACGTGCTTCTCGGTAGGGAAAATTTGAGTCAAGAATGGTAGGAATGACATGTTGGGCAGGGTCCAAGCCAAAACATCGATGTTAGATTCAGTTAGTGTATCTAAAATTATAGTCATATTTTCTTCAAGATTTTCTATAAATGAGTAGTCACCTTTGACTATCTGAGCATCAGAATCAATGAAGTCCCAGGCTCCAATCATTATGGTCACTAGAGTTCCTTCACTGTAGTTTTCAGCAATGGTAGTATGTCTTCCCGCCTCAATTAGAGTCCAGGACCTGTCTCCTCCAACTGCTCCCTCATAGTAGTCCAAATCCATAAGGCTGGCAGCATGTATGGATGCAAACGGGCCTCGGTAACCAGTAGGATCGGAACCTAGAGTACTGTCTCCCAGTGATGCGATGGTATGGAAGTCATAATACTCGTCTTCATTAGACTCATCTTGAGCAGTTACAGTGGTAGTTAGACTACTCACCAGCATCATTGATACAATCAAGATTGGGACATACCCGCGTTCATACACAAACATACGAAGCTGATAAGATATTTAGTTAATAGTATGGTTCGATGAATTTAATTCAAGCCAGATCCTACTGATTTTCGTCTGAGTCTGCAACTACAACTCTCGATGCTCTAAGGACCCTGTCGTGAAGCATATACCCCTCCTCAATAACCTCAATTACAGCCCCTGATTCAACTCCATCGGGTGCAGGTAGCATTGCTACAGCCTCCATTTTAGTGGGATCGAACTGCTTCCCCATGGATTCGATATGAGTAACTCCTTCCGATTCTAAAGCAGTCTTGAACCCCCTTAGAGTCATCTTAGTCCCCTCTAGAAATCCCTCGCTATTCTCTCCCTCAGATTGAGATATTGCTCTCTCCATCCCGCTCAGCAGAGGGAGTATTTTTCTTGCGAGAGAAGATGAACCGTACCTAATTAAATCGGATCTTTCCTTTGCCGATTTCTGCCTAAGATTGGCCATGTCTGCGGCTTGATATTGCAACTCCTTCTCAAGCTCCGCAACCTTCCCTTTCAATTGCTCTACTTCGTCCTCTTCGATGATTTCAACTCTATCTGGGGCCCCTTCCTCTTCCTCGCTCACAATTGTTCGCCTCCATGCACCTTCA